>NZ_FNQK01000010.1 GCF_900107625.1 Bizionia paragorgiae | reverse complement strand
ACGCTTAGCAGAGCAACAAGCGCAAGCAGCAGCCGAAGCCGAAGCACAACGATTAGCAGAGCAAGAAACTAAAAAGGATATTATTCTAAACCCAACGGATAAAGTGGGAAGAGACATGCTTGTAATATCTGAAGAAACAGAGGATTTAAAAACAACTCAAAATCAATTATTAAAACAGTTTAACGACATTGTTGATATAAAAGATGGTGATCTTCAAGATTTAAAAGAGGAATACGAATTAAGTCTTCAAGGTATTGAGGTTGCACCTAAACCTTTTAAAAGTGTTACGGATGAAAATAATAGACTGAATGCCATTGTCTCTGATTTAGAAAATGTAATTGAATCACGTAATAATGAGATTAAATCTTTGAAAACGATTTATGAAAATAATGCGGATACTGACTATGTTAAATTAAAAGACGTTAATAGTCATTATAGAAAAGAGATTCAGCGTTTAGAATTAGAACAAAAGGAAGCGGTAACCTTAAAAAATAAGTTACAAGTGCGTTTAGAAGATATTAATGTAGCGACCGAAATTGAACGTAAACGTAGAATTAAGCGAGCGGCTTTTGATACAGAGGACGCGCGTTTCGAACAAGACAGAGAAATATTATCAAACATTAAAAGGCATACTGGACCTAGTACAACCCCACTAACTTCTCAAGATTTTGATTTTGGAGAAGAGCAAAGCAGTAATATCCAAATTTTAAAGAATGTGAAGAACGTTAAAAACGGGTATTATGTCATTATTGCTGTTCATAGTGATGTCTTAAAACGTAACCAATTTGTAACCAAAGTCATTCAAGCAGGAGGTAATAATGTTGATTTCTTTTATGATTTTAACTCTAGTAATTATTACATCTATTACGATACATACGATAATATTCAAGCTGCTAATCAATCTATAGAAGCCAATGCTAATAAGCCATTTGCTGCTAAGATGTCTGTAGTGAAAATAGAGAATTAAAACAACCAAGAATAACTAATTAATTAACCACTATTTTAGTATTAGCGCGCCTCAACAGTTGATACTAGAATAAAACCAAAATACTATGGGAATTCCTACTATTTCTAAAATAGCTACAACAGTATGCTTGTTTTTTATAAGTTTTACATCTTTTGCTCAAAGTTTTGAACCTTTTGAACCTAGGTTTAATGAGGATCTAAGAGGAGACATCGTCCTTATTGGTAACAATATTCTGGGACCTAGTAATAATGCATTTAATGATAATGATGCATATAATAGTAACGAGGACATGCAGTATATTGATATCGACGGAGATAACTCTACCTTTAGTTCTTCTAGCGCCGATTTAGTTATTCCTAACCCCGATTGTTATGCTATTCGCTATGCCGGTTTATATTGGGGAGCTGTAAACCCTGGTAATGAATCTATAACAGATGTTAAAATTAAAGGACCAACTGGAGGCTATGTAGATGTTACGGGTACTATTATTCATGAGGCAGGTACAAATTCAGTAGACGGAGGAAACAGTTTTTCTTATGCGTGTTATGCCGATGTTACAAGTATAGTGCAAGGATTAGCTTCGAACTTGGGAACCTACACAATAGCTAATGTATCTTCGGATGAAGGTGAAACTTCAGATTTTGGTAATGGTACAGGTCATTCGGCAGGATGGTCTCTTTTTGTGGTTTATGAAGACCCTACTCTACCAGGGAAGTCCATTACAAGTTTTGATGGCTTTAGTTCTATTAATACACCTAATAACTCAAGTTTAGATATTCCCGTTACTGGTTTTAGAACTGTTCCAGCTCCCGCTCCTGTAAGAGCAAACTTTGCTTTTGCTGCTTTAGAAGGAGATAAACGTATTTCAGGGGATAGATTAGGGATAAACTTTTGGGCCTTATCAGCTCCCGATCGTCCATCGAACAACTTTTTTAATAGTACGATTTCACAACTAAGTGGCTTGCCAGTTAATAATAGAGTCCCAAATAGTACAAATACCTTAGGTTTTGATACTGGGATTTTGGAAGTTCCGAATCCTAGTAATAATGTGATAAATAACGATGCAACATCTGCAGTTATAAATTTACGGACGACTGGTGATACCTATTTTCCGTATTTCTTTGCTTTCGCTGTAGAGATTATTGAGCCCGATATTATATTAACTAAACTGGTAGAAAATGACGCGGGTGACGATATTGGTGGTGAGGTCGTTGGTTTAGGACAATCCTTAAATTACGTTATTGGTTTTCAAAATGTGGGAAATGATAATGCTACGAACTTTCAAATAAAGGATATTCTTCCTATAAATATTGTATTTAATTATCCGGGAGATTTAGTTCTTCCTCCAGGGGTAACAGTTGCAAGTTACGATCCTATTACACGTGAACTTATTTTAGACGTTGCAGACTACCTTGTCGAACAAAATGATCCTGTTTATGAAATTCGTATTGAAGTAGAAACGGTTGCGACCTGCGCAGATTTAGAAGATGCTTGTTCTAATATTATTAATAATCAGGCTTTTGCTACCTATAACGGCTATGATAATCCAACTTTTCAAATTACAGACGACCCTAGTTTAAATAGTAACACAGGGTGTTTGTTAGTTCCACAAGCGACAAACTTCTTAGCAGATTTGGACGATTGTAATTTTACTCAAAATGAAATTCTTTGTGGATCTAGTTTAGAGATGACTGCCGCAGGTGGTTATGACTCGTATTCTTGGTCTACAAGTCCAACAGGTACACCCGTAATTGGTACTTCTCAAAGTATCACGGTTACTGAAACGGGGACTTACTATGTATTTAATACAGCTATAGCTCCTTGTCAATCGATACAACAAGAGTTTATTGTAGAGCTTTACGGTGGTGATGTTGAAAACCCTGTTATACCTTATGCCGATGAAGTCGTTACTTGCCCTAACGATGGGGAATTATTACCTAACATATATCTATGTGGTGCTAATGACTCTAGAGAAATTCAAACCAATATTCCAGATTCAACGACACTTACGTGGGAACTATTAGACGAAACCAGTTGCCCTGTAGTTCTTAATACAGATTGTGCTAATGAAAACGCTGGTTGTGTTTGGAATGAAGTCTTTACTGGTCCAAACTATATAGCAGATACCTCAGGTCAATACCGATTAACAATTAACTATCCTGGTGGGTGTTTTGTTCAATTCTACTTTAACGTTTATCAGAATTTATTAGACCCAACTGTTGAGGCTTCAGATATTATTTGTACAAGTCCTGGAAGTATAACAGTTAATAATGTTCCAACGGGTTATGAGTATAGTTTAGACGGTACGACATACCAAACTAGTAATGTATTTACAGTAACGACTCCTGGAATTTATACTGTGTATGTAAGACAAATGAATATTGCAACTAACCCTTGTGTATTTACTGTACCAAATATCCAAATTAGAGAACGCGATTTTACAGTGTCTACAACGGTAATTCAACCTTTATGTCATGATGACTTGGGAAGTATACAGTTAGCAGCGAATGATGTTGAACCTCAATATTCTTATGAAATATTTCAAAATGGAACTTTGGTAAATAGTGTTGGCCCTATACAAGAAAACACCTACATATTTGCTAATTTAAACCCTGGAACGTATACAGTAACGGTAACCACCGACGACGGTTGTACGCACTCTGAAGAGTTAACTATTATCCAACCAGAGTTACTAACCGTTACTGCTGCTTTAACCACGCCTTTAACCTGTACTGACGGTGAAATAACAATTTATCCTGTAGGCGGAACACCGCCATATACGTATTTTATTAACAGTTCAACGGAATTTCAAACTGTACCTGAAGTTGTAGTAATCAATTCAGGTGTATTTGATATCACAATTGTAGATTATAATAACTGTAGTGTTTCAACAACAGTTACAGTTGACGATTTACCAGAACCAGAATATACGGTTACACATACCGATATTTTATGCTATAATGACAATACAGGTGTTATCGAATTTGACGTTACCGATGCTAATGGTTATACTCTAGAATATAGCATTGACAATGGAACCACTTTTAGCTCGAATGCTACCTTTTCAAACTTAGGAGCTGGCGATTATGAGGTGTTAATAAAATATTCGTTAAGTGGATCAGAATGTTTTACTACGGCACAAACCGTTACTATTAGCCAACCTGATGATGCCTTAACGGCAACAGCAGGAGTCTCAGAACTAGCTGGTTGTGGACCTTCAGGAGAAGGGACAATTAGAATTACTAATCCGCAAGGTGGTACCCCATTCCCTGCCCCTAACTATTATGAATATAGTTTTGATAATCAAGCAACATGGACCACTAATAACGAAGCGTATGTAACTCCCGGAACATACACCGTTTATGTTCGTGATGCTAATGGTTGTATTTATGCTATGCCTAATGTGGTATTGGATCAAGAACCACCAGCTCCTACTATTTCTTTAAGTGATACAGAGTTTAATTGTGATGGTTCTGGAAACGCAACAGTAACTATTACAAATAATGGCGGGGACTCTTACAGTTATGACTATTATATAGATGGTGTTTTAAACCCAAATACAGAGAATCCAGAAATTTTCACAAATGTACCATCAGGATCGCATACCATTAGTGTAGAATACACCTTATTAAGTGTACCAACCTTTAGTAATTTACTTTATGAAACTTTTGGTTATGGGGAAGACACGACTTCACCAGGAATAAATCCGGTTTACTACTGTTTTGAAAGACAAGTTGTGGCAACTCAGTGTAATGGTAACCCCGCTATTAATGATGGCGATTATTCTGTAACGTCGAATATAGAACACCCTTTTGGTTCGTGGGTAAATCCTACCGACTATACACCTGCAACTACGCCTCCAACTCCGGATGGTCGCTATTTAGTGGTTAATATTGGAGCAACAATTCCAGCTTCTGAGGTTTTATATGAAAAAGACATTATTGATATTATTCCAAATCAACCTATTCAAGTTGAATTTGCAGCAATAAACTTACTTAAAACTGGAAATACTCAATATGATCCTAATTTAAGAGTTGCTTTAGTAGACGCCTCTGGTACAGAAATTTCATTTTATAACACAGGTGATATACCAAAAACGGAAGATTGGATTGAATATCCTTTGACTCCAATAACACTTGATCCAGGTGCTAATACAAGTTTGAAGTTTATTTTAAGATCTAATGTTCAGCAAACTAGTGGAAATGACGTGGCCATTGATGATTTAAAAGTGTATCAATTACCTGTTGCTTGTACAACACTTGTAGAATTTCCTTTTGTGGTGCCTTCAGGACATGCCTTTACTGCAGATGTTACTGGAACAACCATGGTAAGTTGTGCTGGTGCTTCAGATGGAAGCATTACTATAGCAGCTGAGAATTTTAATACAACAAATGGTTATCAGTATTCTATTGATAATGGTGTGACATGGGTGACTCAAATGACATCACCATATACTATCACTGGTTTAACGGATGGTAATTATGATATTCAAGTGCGTTATGACGACGCTGTAGATACTTGTAGTTTCTCTTTTACAGAAACTATAAGCGTACCAGATGCCTTAACTATAAGTCTTGATCAAACCGATGCTACTTGTGTGGACGGAGCAACAATAACGGCGACTTCTACAGGTGGTACACCAAGTTACTCTTATCAATTAATAGATACCGTTGCTCCATTTACGGCAACTGACTTTGAAAGTAGTGGTATCATTACTAATGTGTCAGCAGGTTCGTATACCGTTGAAGTAACTGATGCTAATGGTTGTACAGAATCGACTACTATTACTATAGACGAACCTTTACTACCTACAGCGAGTATTGATGTTAATTCAGATTTATGTTATGATAGTATTGACGCCGCAACTATTGAAGTTACTGTAACTTCTGGTCAAGCACCATACCAATTTAGTAATAACGGAGGGGCTTTTCAGTCGAGTAATATATTTGAAAATTTAGTGCCAGGAACCTACACAATTGTGGTTAGAGATTCTTATGGATGTGAAGTGACTTTACCGGCTCAAACCATAGAACCAGAACTAACACTTAGTGCTGTTATCACAAAGGACTTAGACTGTACAACATCTCCAGACGCTGTGATTACGGGTACATTCTCTGGTGGATCAGCACCTTATACTTATCAAGTATCTGTAGATGGAGTTGCTTACATTGACCTAGGTATAACAGGTTCTCCTTTTACTTACACAACCGATACTCCCGGAACGTACCAATTTGAAATTATTGATGCATTAGGTTGTTCTGTAACGTCCCTAGTGAATACTATTGATGCTATTACATTGCCAACAGCAACAGCAATAGCTACAGATCCGTTGTGTTTTGATGAGTCTAATGGACAAGTTCAGCTAACGGCTACAGGTGGTTCAGGAGGTTATACCTTTAGTTTTAATGGTAGTCCGTTTACTGCGACTTCACTGTATGATGGTTTAAATGCTAACACTACAACAGCTACAACTACAGAGTATACCTATCAAATTCAAGATAGTAACAGTTGTTTATCTCCGGTGTATACAATTACTTTAAATAACCCTACAGAATTGGTAGCCTCTGCTACGCTATCTGATAATACAACGTGTAGTGCGACCTCAGAAATTACAGTAACCGCTACTGGTGGAACTGCGGGTTATGTATATAGCTTTAATGGGAATACATCTTATACGTCTTCTAATGTGCTGACAGTAAATAATACGGCAACAACGCAAACTATTACGTACTCAGTAAGAGATGATAATGGTTGTATTATTACTCAAACTATAGATGTACCACCATTCGATCCGTTAACAGGAATGACCTTTACGAATTCTAATGGTATTACATGTAATGATACAACTACAGATGTAACTGTAACGCCTAATAATGGTGTTGGTCCATTTACTTTTGAAATTACTGCACCAGCAACAGCAACCTCAAATACAACAGGAGAGACTACTGGTGTTTTCACAGGATTAACCCCTGGAGATTATACCTTTACTATTTCGGATTCCAATGGTTGTGAAATAACAGGATCTCATGTTATTGCGCCAGCGACGACTATAGCTGCTTCAGGAAGTAGTACCGATCAAACGTGTTTTGGTTCTGATAACGGAACGGCAACGTTTACGATGACAGATGTTAGTGCTGTAGGGAATTACACCTATACCTTAACTCCAAGTGCAGGAACAGCAACTCAAACGGGGAATAGTGTTACAGTAACAAACCTACCAGTTGGTAGTTATACACTTAATGTAGAGGATACTACTACAGGTTGTACTACGTCGGCTACAGTAACTATCGCTGCTGCAACACCAATTAACTTTACAGCAAATGCAAGTAATGTAAGTTGTAACAACGCTATATCAACGATTAGTTTCCCTTCCTTATCCGGAGGCGCTGGAGGTTACACGTATGCGTATGTTACTAACGGAAGTCCTGCACCAACATCTGGTGATTTCGGGACGTCAACAACAGTTGATACCGGAGTATTGGGATTAGTAATTGATGTTTATGTTATGGATAGTAATGATTGTGTTGTTATGGATACAGTAACAATTATTGCAGATCCAGCTCCAACTGTAACAGCAAGTGTCGATAATCAATGTACAGGAAACGGAAGTAACTTCACAATTAATGTCACTGCTACAGGAGTTGCGACATTAACATACAGTATTGACGGAACGACCTTCCAAACAGGAAATACGTTTACTGTGGTTGCAGGAACTTATACTATAACAGTTAAAGATGGTAATGGTTGTCAAGTAACCGATACCGTGACTGTTAGTCCGCAATTAACACTTGCAGCAAATTTAGATAAAGATATTACCTGTAGTTTACCTGCAGATGCGCAAGTAACACTAACGGCTACTGGTGGTGACGCTACTACGTATACCTATGCGTATTCTACAGATGGTGGTGCAACGTTTACTACAATGGCATCTAACGTTTTCAATACAGCAACTCCTGGGAGTTATATCTTTATGGTAACAGATGCTAATTCATGTAGTACACAAACAACATTACCAATTGAAATCACACCAGCAGTTAATCCTGATATTACAGTAGTGCAAACAGGTTTCATTAATTGTAACGGTGAAGAAACTGGTGCTATTTCTATAACACCAGATACTACGCTTGGTCAAGCTCCTTATAGTTATGAAGTTTTTAATACAACGACCAGTACGTCTTATGGAACTCAAACTTCTGGATTACCAGCAGGAGATTATACAGTTACAGTTACCGATGCTAGAGGATGTACAGAAGTTGAAACCATAACCATTTCGCAACCGGACCCAATACTTGTAACTCACCATGCGGTGGATATTTCATGTGATTCTACAACAAGTACCACTCTAGGGTCTGTAATTGTAGACTCCGTAACAGGAGGAGTGGGACCATATAATTATTATGTAACCGGGACTAACGGGTATTCTGATTTTGAATTAAATAATACAGGTACTACATCTACAACTTTTGATGTGGTTGACTTTGGATTATACCAAATTAATGTGGTTGACGCCAATGGATGTTCGGTGCTTATTCAGGATGTATTAGTAGCGTCTCCGCCAGATGATTTGGATATTATAATTAATTCAACTGCAAATTGTACTACAGGAGGAGAAGCAACGGTTAGTATCGGAACTACACTTGCAAGCACAGGTCCTTTCTATTTTGCCATTTATGATGGTACTATTCCAGCTTCAGCTCCAGTACCACCTGCAGGTGGTTGGCAGGTGGAAACAACTCCAGGATCAGGGTCAACTGTATTTACGCCGTTAACTCCTGGTATGTTATATACATTTATTGTTTATGACGTTAGTACAGGTTGTTACTATTTTGAATCGGCGACAGATCCTATTCCAACAAGTGCTACCTTAACAGCAACAGCTGTAAGTTCAAATAATATTACCTGTACAGGTAGTGCTGATGGAAATGTAACGTTTACAATAAATAATCCTGAGTCTACTCCTATTGATGTGCAATTCGAGATTTACAATTCATTGTCATTAGACCCTACAGGTAATATGGGGACGAGCACTGTGCCAGCAGGTGGTTCAATTACTATAACCGAATTAGGTACGTTAGATTTTGGTAATTATTTTGTGCTTATCACAGAAACTTCTGGTACTAATGCCGGTTGTAGTATAGTTACAGCACCGTTTAATATTACAGAGTCGGCAATAGATTTTAACCTAGCAGCTTCGGTAACGTTAAATGAAAACTGTAACGATTTAGGAGTAATAAGTGCCGTTGGTAGTGATGGTACAGCACCATACCAGTATCAAATTTTACTAGCATCAGATCCTACTCCTGTAGCAACTAGTCCAGGATGGGCAACACCAAATACATTTACAGTACCGGCTGATGTTTATACGGTATATGCTATGGATGCATATGGATGTATTAGAGAGGTAGATGTGACTTTAACAAAAGATGCCGAGCCAATAATCGATCCGCAGACTGCGCCATGTTATGATGGTAACCCTATACCTGTAACAATCACAGGAAGTGTATCCATTGGGACTCCGTTATACAGCATTAATGGAACTACTTTTGTGTCTAATCCGAACTTTACAATTTCTACCCCAGGTACACACACCTTATACATACAAGATGGTAATGGTTGTGTAGCTTCTACTCCATTCGTAGTTAATTCTCAGTTGGTATTAAGTGCTAACCTAACAAATGGTTTAGATTGTACTGTAACTCCCGATGCCGAAATTACATTAACAGCATCTGGTGGAGATACAACTTCTTATACTTACGAAGTGTCTACAGACGGTGGTACAACATATACGCCTATGGCGACTAACGTATATACGGCGACAACCGCTGGTTCGTATATGTTTAGTGTTACAGATGCTCAAGGTTGTGAGACGACTACAACTTATGTTTTAGACCCAATTCCTACAACAACATTTACAACCTCTCAAACAGATGTGAGCTGTAATGGTGGTAGTGACGGAACAATTACAATAACAACAACGTCGGCAACAGGTCCTTTTACGTATCAATTAGATGCAGGAACACCACAAACGTCAAACGTGTTTACAGGACTAGCTCAAGGGACTTATACAGTAACTGTTATAGATGCTTATGAATGTACTGTTTCAAACGGACCGATTACTATTAATGAACCAGTGCTATTAACAGCTACAGATTCTATTTCAACGAATACAACGTGTGATATAGCAACTGTTATTACAGTTACGGCTTCAGGTGGCACCTCGCCGTATAGCTATAACTTTAATGGTACGGGTTACTCTACATCAAATACATTCACCGTTAATAATAATGGTGCGGTTCAAACCGTAAACTACGGTGTTAAAGATGCGAATGGCTGTCTATTTTCAGGATCAGTAATGATCGATCCTTTAGATCCACCTACAGATTTAGAGTTTACCTCTACTCCAATTACTTGTTTAGTGAGTACAAGTGATGTTACATTAACAACAACTGGCGGAGTCGGTACTTTAAGTTACGAAATTCTAGCCCCTGCAAGTGCAACAACAAATACATCGGGAGCTACAAGTGGTGTCTTCACAGGATTACCGGTTGGCGATTATACGTTTTTAGTTACCGATGCTAACGGGTGTTCATATCAAGAATTATACACTATAGAAGATGTAGATAATATTTTGGTTACTGGACAACTTGAGAGTGATGTAAACTGTAATCCAGGAACCGATGGAGAAGTAGTGTTTACTGTAACCCATTTCACAGGAACATACAGCTACTCTATTAATGGAGCTACAGCAGTAACAGGACAAACAAATCCAACAGTTTCTGTAACAGGTATTACAGCTGCAAGTACGCAAACCATTGTTATTACCGATGAAACTACAGGCTGTACAGCGACTGCTTCAATCGCTGTTTCACAACCAGCACCTTTAGACTTAATACTTGATGCGATGGTTAATGCAAATTGTAATAGCGGTGCGGAAGTTAGTGTAACTGCTTCAGGAGGAACGGGTGCATACACCTATTCTTTTGTCGTGAGTGGTTCTCCAGCAGGGACGTATTCTAGTTCTAATACCGCTGTTTTAGATCCTGCTGTATCTACGGTTTGGGATGTTTATGTTCAAGATGCAAATGGTTGTGTAATAACTACGCCATTGACTATTACTATAGATACTGATCCTATTCCTACAGGACTATCAGTTACAGGCTCGCCATGTATTAGTGGAGCTAACGATTATAGTTTTACAGTAAATGTAGCTACCGGAATCGCGCCTTATACTTATAGTATAGGAAATGGATTCCAATCAAGTCCAACATTTACAGTTACTGCTTCGGGTACCTATAACATTACAGTTAAAGATGCCAACGGATGTACTAACACAATAACATATACTATTGAAGATCCTATAGGATTAACTTTAGATTATGCAGCACCAAGTTGTTCGGATGATGATGGAGAGATTACCGTTTTAGGATTTGGAGGAACAGGAAATTATGCTTACGCGATAAACCCAAGTCCAGCTTCGGTAACTTTAACTGGAAATGTATTTTCTGGTGTACCATCGGGGACTTATGATGTTACGATTACAGATACAACTTCTAATTGTACAAAAGATGTAACTATAACATTAGACCCAGCGACACCGGTAAGCTTTACATTGGCGGCTAGCGATGTTACATGTAACGGAGGCAGTGATGGTATCATCACAGTTACCTTACCAGCAAGTAACGATAATCCGGTATATACTTACGAAATTACTGCACCAATCACGGTTGCACCACAAACCTCAAATATTTTTACAGGTCTAGCGGTAGGAACTTATACGGTTCAAGTAACTTCAGGAAAAAATTGTATTACTACTGAAACGATAACAGTTTCTGAGCCTGATATTATAATAGTCTCTGATCCGATCGTAACACAATATGAATGTGCTTCAGGTAATGCGATTAATTATGCTACAATTACTGTGAATACGATAACAGGTGGTTCAGGTGTGTATCCTATTTACGAGTTTATCGAAAACGGTGTAGTTGTTCAATCAGGAAGTTCTAATACGTATACAGAAGCGGATTCTACAGGTGGTACATTTACTATTAATGTGTATGACGATGCAGGATGTGTTGGTAGTACAGCCACAGCGATTACGGTTACTCCGTTTATCAATTTAGAGTCACTAGATGTTAATGTTACAACTGAAATAACATGTACAAACTTGGAATCTATTTCAGTGACGGCGAATACTACCGGAGGGACTCCAACGAACTTAGAGTATACCTTAGAAGATGTTGTTGGAGCGACAACTGGAGGGGTATATAGTGAGACTAATACTACTGGAAATTTTACAGGGTTAGATATAGGAAACTATATTGTTACAGTAACTAATTTAGATACCGGGTGTAGTCTAGAAACTGTTCACTATGTAAACAATCCTAATACTTTTGATCTTATTGTAGATTCTGTAATTGATGTGACATGTTTTAATGATACCGATGGTAGTGTAAACATAACATTCGTAGATTTAGTAATTTCAGGAACGAATCCAGATCAAGCAGGACCGTTTACTTATACAATTACTGATGAAGCAGGTACTGCAGTTGTGACCGACACAGCACCAAATGCCGGTCCTATTACCATTGCAGGATTATTGGGTGGTACATATACCATTACGGCAACGGCAGATACTAATCCGTTCTGTACAGTTGTTAAGAGCTTTACAATTACAAGGCCTACGGCAGAATTATCTGTTAGCGCTACGGAAGCGTCTAGTGTGACGTGTGACAATAATATAGGGTCAATAGAAGCAATTGCGACCGGCGGATGGAGTACAACTTATGAGTATGAATTGTTGCTTGGAGGCGCAGTTGTTGAACCATACTCTCCTAATAGTTTCTTCTCAAACTTAGCCGCAGGAACGTACACGGTAAATGTTAGAGATACTTCAGGCTGTATTGCTTCGGCAGATGTTACTCTAGAGGTACCAACGCCTATTAATGCAACATTTATACCAAGTTCTACCATGTTATTGTGTTTTGGTGATCAAGATGCGAGTATAACTATAGAAAACGTAACAGGTGGTCAAGGTAGTAACTATACTTATGTGTTAAACACTATTGCACCAACACCAAGCTCATCAGGACCTCAGTCTTCAAATGTGTTTAATAATTTAGCTGCGGGAACCTACTCTATTACTATTACCGATGGATACAACTGTGAGTTCTCATCTGCAAATATTGTTATAGACCAACCTGCCCAAATTGAAGCAAGCCTAGTAACAACTACGACTCAAAGTTGTGCTGTTGAGTCTACTTTAACATTAACAGCTACTGGAGGTGTTGCACCTTATACTTATAGTGATACGAGTACTTTTAATACCACATTAGGAACGTTTAATAATACAATAACATTCCCAGTACCTCATGGTATGCATCAATACTACGTTAGAGACGCCAATGGTTGTGAAATTTATGTTTCAAACGAAATAACCATCGATCCTTTAGAAGAATTGGTAGTTGCTTTAGAGGCATCAACGACAACGATAAACTGTTCTGGTGATAATAATGGTAGTATTGTGGCGTCTGCTCAAGGTGGATTAGGAAACTATGTATACACACTTGAGGACACAAATGGAAATACCATAAATGCGACTCAAGATAGTCCGGGTGTATTTACCGGCTTGTTCGCAGGAGATTATGTTGTTCATGTGGTGAGTGAAGATTGTATAGCAAATTCAGCTACCATTTCTATCACGGAACCTTCAGAACCTTTAACAGCTAGCTTTAACGTGTCGGATGTAACATGTAGTGGTAGCAATAATGGGATCTTAGAAATTATAGCAAGTGGAGGAACAGGAATTATTAAATATGCGATTTCACCACAGTTAAATCAGTTTTTCGAAACTAATGTGTTTGAAAACCTAGCACCTGGTGATTATACTGTTATTGTTCAAGATGTCTTAGGGTGTTATATTACTTTCGACTTTACAATTACTGAGCCGATTCCAGTAACTCTAGATATTACTCCTAATTCAATCTTTGCAGAATTATGTGCTGGTGAAGGAGATGGTGAGTTTAGCGTTGATATTGCTGGTGGTAGTTTACCGTATAGTGTAAGTTTAGATGATAGTGAAGGGGTTTATACTACGGGAGGATCTACACAAACACTATTTGAATTTACAGGATTAAGTGGCGGTGATCATATTGTTTATGTTCGTGATGCCGAAGGTTGTGAGTCTGAGTGGTACATTCCATTCCCAGAAGCAGTTACCATAAATCCAACAGTAGAGGTTGAATTTAGTTGCGTTGGAAATAGTTTAACTAATACAGTTACAGTATATGTTGATGACAGTAATACAGACACTTCATTATTAGAATATGCTCTTGATGGAGGTCCTTACCAAGCGAGTAATGTGTTTACTAATGTACCAGCAGGTACTAATCACTATATTGATGTTAAACATGACAATGGATGTATTCAGAATACAGACTTCTTTGTGGTTCAAAATTATCAACCACTAAGCTTAATTTTAAATGAAGGAAGTGAACCAGGAGAAATTGTGGCAACAGCTACAGGTGGTACTGGAGACTATGAGTTCTCAATAAACAACGGTACTTACGGTTCTAACAATTCATTTATGGTAACGCAAACAGGTACATATTATGTAACGGTGATAGATAGCGCAGGTTGTCTAGCCGAAGCAGCAATAGAAATTAATATTGTTGGACCTTGTATGTCAAATTACTTTACACCAAATAATGATGGTATTGCTGATACTTGGGCTCCAGGATGTGCAGAAGATTTTCCGAACTTAACGTTTGATATTTTTGATCGTTACGGAAGGAAAGTGGCGACTTTACAAGTAGGAGAATACTGGGATGGAACGTATAACGGAACCGAGTTACCTACAGGAGATTATTGGTATGTAGTGAAAACCAATAGCCAACTTTTAGATAAAGAATATGTTGGACATTTCACATTATACAGATAATTAGCCCTAAAGCATTAAAAAAAACATAAGTCAAATGAAAAAATTCGCACTTTATATCGTTCTTTTTATCTCTTCTCTTAGTTATGGACAAGAATTAAACTTACCGGTATTTACTCAGTACTTGGCAGATAACGATTTTATAATCTCTCCTACTTATGCTGGAATTGGAGATAATTTAAGAATTAGAGCCAACGGGTTAACCCAATGGGTAGGTATTAAAAATGCACCTAGTAACCAAGCGTTATACGCCGATTTTAGGATTGCTAATCAAACTGGTGTTGGAATATCACTGTACAATGATAAGAACGGTAACACACGCCAAAAAGGGGTTAAAATGTCCTTTGCACATCATATTATTTTAGATTTTAAATCTAGACAGTATTTATCTTTTGGACTTTCGTATAACCTGAATAGTTTTAGAATCGATACTGAGAACTTTAGAGGGAACGACGACATGCCTATTGTGGACCCTAATGTACGCGATGATCGTTCGATTTCTAATAACAACTTCGATGTTGGAGTGTTGTATCGTAATAAAATGTTTTATTTTAGTTTTAATGCAAATAACATCCTCGAGAAAGATATTGATGCCTTTACAGGTATAGAGCCAAGTAAATTGTTAAATTTTCAAGGGTATGCAGGTTACGTTATTAAAAGTCAAAGCATGAGTAATACGGAGTTTGAACCTTCTGTGTTTTATCAACGATATAACAGTGATGGGAGATCAAGTACCGATATTAACTTAAAGTATAGAAAGTATAATAAAGCTGGCGACTATTATTGGATTGGTGGGTCATACCGTTTTTTAAATGATCAAGCACTAAAACCTCTTAATTTAGGACCAATGGCAGGTATAATGAAAAACAACTTTTATTTTGCGTATTCATACCAAGTAACAATGAATGATTTGGCTCCCTTTAACTCTGGAACACATGCTATTACTATAGGTATTGATTTCTTACAGGGTATTAGTGACTGTCCTTGTACTCAAGGTACAAGTTGGACCAGATATAGGAATGCTGGACACAATTAACCGCTTTACTTAAATACAATTTAAAAGCATTTACAGAGCCACTTTTGTAAATGCTTTTTTTTTATCCATAATTTTATAACCCTTTATAAATCAACAATATTATGTGCTTCTTTATCTAATTTTAGTTATATTTGTTAACCAACTGGTTAAACCTTATAGTTAAAATGTCGAAAAAAAAAGATAAAAATACAGAGGTACAGATATTAGAGGCCGCAAAAACAGTGTTTCAATCTAAAGGTATGGATGGTGCTCGTATGCAAGAAATTGCTGATACAGCAGGGATTAATAAGGCTATGCTTCATTATTATTTTAGAAGTAAGCAATTATTATTCGAAGCTGTTTTTAAGAATGCCTTTTCATTGTTAGCACCACAATTAAATGCTATTCTAAATGATGACTCTTCACTTAGCGTTAAAATCACAAATTTTACTGTCGATTATAATACGTTTATGTTGAAACACCCCTATTTGCCAAATTTTATTATTCAAGAACTTAATAGGAATGAAAATTTTATTGAAAAACTTAAAGAAACCACAGGTTTTCCTACACTGGATAAGTTTAGACTAAAAGTAAATGAAGAGATAACGAAAGGTCGTATTATACCTATTGATGCCGATCAGTTATTTGTAAACATTTTAGCTTTAAATATATTTCCATTTATAGGAAAACCCTTAATAAAAGCATTTGCTAATCAAGACGAGAAATCTTATAAAACTTTTGTAGATCAACGAAAAACTGCAGTTGTAGACTTTATTATTAATTCTATAAAGAAACATTAATATGAAACGCATCATAATTATTCTTTCAGTTTTAATAACCGGGTCTACTGTTGGACAAGAAAGCATCACTTTAGATGAATGTTATAGGTTAATGTTTCAAAATTATCCCTTAGCAAAACAAATTCAGTTGTTTGAGAAACAGAACACATTGGATACCGAAGTGATTTCTAACGTAAGACGGCCTCAAATTCATTTAGATGCTCAAGCCACTTATCAATCAGATGTTATCGAATTACCCCTTCCTATTACGACATTTGAAGGTGTGAATAAGGACCAGTACCGCGCTACCATTTCTGTAAATCAACTCCTCTATAATGGAGGAACAACAGGCGCAAGTTTAAACTTAAAATCAGCTCAAACTAAAACCAAGCAAAAACAGGTTGAGGTAAATTTATATCAATTAAAACAACAAATAAATCAACTCTATTTTTCTATTTTACTAAGCCAGGAAACTTACTTATTACTAGAGTCAAAACAAACTCAATTATTGGCTAAACTTAAAGAAGTACAGTCTGGTATAAAGTATGGTGTTATTCTGCCGACATCAGATAAAGTTCTCGAAGCCGAATTATTAAAATTAAGTCAGCAATTTGATGAGGCTGAAAGTAATAGAATAGCATTAATTGAAACACTTTCGAGTAGTATTGGACAATCTTTAGATCATGCAATCCTCTTTCAAAACCCTATAGTTAACACCGTGTTACAAACGGAGATTAACAGACCAGAATTGGACTTGTTTCAGCTTAAAAGGGAGGAAATTGAACGTAGTGAAGCCTTAATCGCTAAGCAAAACGCACCAAAATTACTCGCTTTTGCAACTGGAGGCTATGGTAATCCAGGACTGAATATGCTAGATAATTCTTTTCAAGCCTTTTATACGGCGGGTATTAAATTAAATTGGAGTGTATTCGATTGGAGTTCCAATAAAAAACAGCGACAATCCGTGGCTATTAATAAGGATATTATAGACTCGGAGGTGGAAACCTTTGCATTAAAAACAAACATAGCTCTGAATCAGCAAATCAACGAAATGGATAAAATAGAACGTTTTATTTCTTCCGATTTAGAGATCATCAAGCTTAGAAAGGAAATCTTGAAGTCTGCAGATTCACAACTTAAAAACGGAGTAATTACGTCTTCAGCATACATTACAGAATTAACCAATTTATACGAAGCTGAAAACACGTTGCTTAAGCATAAAATTCAATTACAATTGGCAAAAGCTAACTATAAGGTTATTAAAGGATAATAAAAATGTTTCTCACAGATTTTGCTTCGCCAGTTCGCAGTTGCTCGGGTTGCGGATACGCGCAGAAAAATAAAAGCAAAAAATCTGCGAAAATCTGAGTGATCTGCCGGAAATAAAAATACGAAACATGAAACACACAAACTACATATTAGCATTAACCATAATAAGCACAAGCTTCTTGTCCTGTGGAAATAACAACGATAAAGCAGATGGTTACGGAAATTTTGAAGCAACAGAAATTACTATATCAGCTGAAAATAATGGAAAACTAATGCAGTTTGATATCAACGAAGGAGATCAACTTGAAGTAAGCAAATTAATAGGTTACATCGATACCATTCCGTTAGCATTAAAACGCGAACAATTAGAAGTGGCTAAATCTGTGATTAGCTCAAAATCTAAAGGTGTATTGTCTCAAATAGCAGTTTTAAATTCAAAATTAAAAACGGCAAAGATCAATAAATTACGGACTGAAAACTTAATAAAAGATAACGCAGGAACACAAAAACAATGGGATGACGTTTCTGGCGAAATAGATGTCATAAAAAACCAAATTAGAAGTATAGAAATTCAAAACGCACCTGTTGTAAATGAGTTAAAATCTATTGATGTTCAAGTCAAACAAATTGACGATCAAATTCAAAAAAGCAAAATCATAAATCCTGTAAATGGAACAGTTTTAACCAAATACGCTGAACCAAATGAAATCACTGCTTTTGGTAAACCATTATATAAAATTGCCGATTTAAGTACGATGCACTTGCGAGTGTATATCAGTGAAACGCAATTAGCCACTATAAAAATTGGTCAAGAAGTAACTGTAAAAATTGACGATGCAGAAGACATGAAAACCTATAAAGGTACAATTAGTTGGATTGCTTCGGAAGCTGAATTCACACCAAAAATCATTCAAACCAAAGAAGAGCGAGTGGCTCTTGTTTATGCCGTAAAAGTGGATGTGATAAATGATGGCAGTCTAAAAATAGGAATGCCCGCAGAACTATGGTTAAACAATTCAAACAATAATAATCAATAAAATCCAAAACAATGAAACATGTAATTTTAACATTAAGCCTATTGGCTTTTGTAGGCTGTAAAGACAGTAAAAGTCAAGACACAAAAACAGAATCAGTTGAGCATTCTGCTGAGATCCATAACGATCATGAGGGCCACGATGCTTCAGGGGTTTATGCTAATGCTTGGGTAAACGAAATTCAAAAAGATAATGGTGAGAAATGGCAAGCTGATGACACCACTAATGAAGGCGTAAAAAATCTTGAAAACACTATAAACTCGGTGACTCCAAGTACCTTAGAAGAGTTTCATAAGCTAGCCGAACAACTTAATGAACAGAAAAATTTTTTAGTAAAAAATTGTACTATGAAAGGAGCGTCACATGACAACCTGCATGTTTGGCTTCACCCATTAATTGAAAAGATTAATGCGCTTTTAAAAACTGAAACAGTTGAAGATGCCGCGAAAATCACCAATAGTATTGAGGAAAATATTAATGCCTATTCTGATTATTTTAAATAAATGGGAATATCAGTCAGTCATATCAATAAGTCCTATAAAAAAGTAAATGCTTTACAAGACATTTCTTTTGAAGTAAAAAAAGGTGAGCTTTTTGGTATTATAGGTCCTGATGGTGCTGGTAAAACAACACTATTTAGGATTTTGACTACCCTCCTATTTGCAGACGAAGGTACTGCAACTGTTGCTGGTTACGATGTAGTTTCAGAATACAAAAGCATAAGAAATAGTGTTGGTTATATGCCGGGGAAATTCTCTTTATATCAAGATTTAACGATAGAAGAAAATTTAGAATTTTTTGCCACTATTTTCGGGACAACCATTGAAGAAAACTACGAATTGATAAAAGATATCTATGTACAAATAGAACCTTTTAAAGACCGTCGTGCAGGAAAATTGTCTGGTGGAATGAAACAAAAATTGGCTTTATGCTGTGCATTGATTCATAAACCTAAAGTGCTGTTTTTAGATGAACCCACCACAGGAGTGGATCCAGTATCACGAAAAGAATTTTGGGAAATGCTAAAGCGATTACAGTTAAAAGGTATTACCATTTTAGTATCGACTCCTTATATGGATGAAGCTGCTTTATGTGATCGTATTGCACTGATTCAAGATGGCGAAATTTTAGAGATTGATACACCGGAAGCAATTGTAGCCCACTATCCAAAGCAGATTTATAATGTAAGTGCTAATAATATGTATCAATTAATTCTCAGTTTAAAGGATTATGAGTACAATCATAGTGTGTATCCTTTTGGTGAATTTGTGCACTATACAGATAGTAGAACAGAATTTAATCCAGAAGACTTAAAAACGTTTTTAGAAACTAAAAATTTATCGAACATACACATAGATAAAACTGTAGCAACTATTGAAGATACCTTTATGGAATTGGCAAAGTAAGAATTAAACCTAACAGGTTTTTAAAACCTGTTAGGTTTAAAAGGATACTGCAAGGCTTCAAAAATCTTGTAGGTGTAATCATCAAAAATGAACAACAACAAAGTCATACAAGTAGAAGGGTTAACTAAAATGTACGGTGATTTTACAGCGGTAAACGCCATTACATTCGACGTTAAAAAAGGTGAGATATTTGGTTTTTTAGGTGCTAATGGTGCAGGAAAAACGACAGCTATTAAAATGCTGATTGGTATTTTAAACCCAACATCTGGAAAAGCAACTATTGCAGGATTTGATGTGTATACCAATGCTGAAGATATCAAAAGGAACATTGGTTATATGAGTCAGAAATTTGCTTTGTATGACGATTTAACGGTTAGAGAGAATATTACATTTTTTGGAGGTATTTATGGTTTGACAAGGAAACGAATCAAAGAAAAATCGGATGCCTTAATTGAAGAGTTGGGTTTAGAAGACGTGGCTAATAAATTAGTAGGAGCTCTACCATTAGGGTGGAAACAGAAACTATCCTTTTCGGTATCCATGATTCACGATCCTAAAATTGTGTTTTTAGATGAACCAACAGGAGGCGTTGATCCAATTACCAGACGTCAGTTTTGGGAGCTGATTTACAAAGCAGCCAATAAAGGAACAACCGTTTTTGTAACCACACATTACATGGATGAAGCTGAATATTGCGATCGTGTTTCCATAATGGTTGACGGTAAAATTGAAGCTTTAGATACCCCAAAGAAATTGAAAGAACAGTTTAAGGCTGAAAATATGAATGATGTGTTTTTGAAATTGGCCCGAGGGTGAGAATATGTCCCGCAAATGCCGCCGATTTACGCTGAAAAAAATGAATACTATATCAAAAGAAACGTAATAAAAATATCTGCGATTATCTGCGAGATTCGCGGTAAATAAAACAGAGGAAGAAATAATTGGAAAGAGTATTTTAAGGTTAACACTATGAACGATGTGTTTTTAAAATTGGCTCGTGGGTGAGAATATGTCCCCCAGATACCGCTGATTTACGCTGAAAAAAATGAATATGATATCAATAGAAACGTAATAAAATATCTGCGATTATCTGTGAAAATTCACGGGAGAAAGGAAACAAAAAAATGAAAAGATTTATAGGCTTTATTAAAAAAGAATTCTACCATATTTTTAGAGATAGGCGTTCCTTGTTTATTCTCTTCGGAATGCCAATTGCCCAAATTTTACTGTTCGGATTCGCTATTACCAATGAAATTAATAATGTTGATATTGCTATTTTAGATCATTCAAAAGATGCCACTACAGAAGAAATTATCAATAAAATAGCAGCTTCAGAATATTTTAGTATTAAGCAAATCATTGAAAAAGAATCAGATATTGAATCTATTTTCAAAAAAGGCAAGGTTAAAGCCGTTTTAAATTTCGAAAAAGATTTCAGTAAAAATCTGATTAGAGATAATAAAACATCAATACAGATTATTACTGATGCTACAGACCCAAACACAGCGAATACCATCACTAATTTTGTAGGTGCTATTATTCAGAAGTATCAAAAGGGTTTAAACAAGGATATTTCAATTGCTTATCAAATTGTACCAGAATCACGCATGGTTTACAACCCAGAATTAAAAAGTGTGTACATGTTTGTTCCAGGAGTAATGACCATAATTTTGATGTTGGTTTCTGCTATGATGACTTCTATTTCTATCACAAGAGAAAAGGAATTAGGTACTATGGAGATCCTTTTAGTGTCGCCATTAAAACCTTTTCAAGTCATTATAGGAAAAGTGTTTCCGTATATTTTTCTATCCATTATTAATGCTGTAGTTATTGTGATGTTGAGCATTTTTATCTTTAAAATGCCAATTGAAGGAAGCTTGTTACTATTGGCTTTAGAGAGTATTCTGTTTATCATTTCAGCATTAGCATTAGGAATTTTAATTTCAACCATTTCGGCAACACAACAAAGTGCTATGATGATTTCTTTAATGGGACTTATGCTGCCTGTAATTTTATTATCAGGATTTATTTTTCCAATATCAAGTATGCCTATTCCATTACAAGTGATTAGTAATATCATTCCAGCAAAGTGGTTTATCATTATCATAAAGGGAATTATGCTGAAAGGGGTGGGAATACAATTTATTTGGAAAGAAACTTTGATTTTGTTAGGAATGACCGTGTTTTTTATTGCATTGAGTGTGAAGAAATATAAAATTAGGCTGGAGTAATGAAAACAATATTTTATATCATACAAAAAGAGTTTAAGCAGATCTTTAGAAATAAGGGCATGCTACCTATCATTTTTGTGTTACCACTACTCCAACTTGTTATTTTATCTAACGCAGCGACTTTTGAAGTTAAAAATATCAGATTCGGGTATATTGATAACGACCACACGTCAACATCAAGAGCCTTAATAGCACAATTTAAGGCATCTACTTATTTTAATGTGTTAGCAGATTTTCCTTCGGAAGTACTAGCAAGTTCTGCTATGCTACAAGGGGAAGTAGATGTTGTTTTAGAAATACCACAGTATTTTGAACGCGATTTACAAAAAGAGAAACACAATAGTTTAGGAGTGACAATAAATGCGATTGATGGTGCAGCTGCTGGAGTTGAAAATGTGTATGTGACGCAAATCATTCAGCGGTTTAATAACAATTTAAAAACTGACTTGTTTCAAGTGTCAGATAAACAAATTCAGCCTATAACCATAGAAACCATTCCTTTATTCTGGTACAACGAAACGCTAAACTATAAAACGTTTATGGTGCCAGGAATATTGGTTTTACTAGTCACTATGATTACGTTGTTTTTATCAGGAATGAACATTGTTCGAGAAAAAGAAATCGGGACTTTAGAGCAAATCAACGTGACACCAATTAAGAAAAGTCAATTTATCATTGGTAAATTATTCCCGTTTTGGTTAATAGGAATGGGCTTGTTAAGTATAGGTTTAATTATTGCTAAACTCATTTTTGATGTTCCTATGCTAGGTAGTTTACCACTTATGTATCTATACACTTCTATTTATATATTGGTGATTTTAGGAATAGGCTTGTTTATCTCCAATTTTACAGACACACAACAACAAGCTATGTTTATCGCTTGGTTTTTTACCGTGATTTTCATTTTAATGAGTGGTTTATTCACACCCATTGAAAGCATGCCAGAATGGGCTCAGATGCTTACAGAGTTTAACCCAATTAAATATTTTGTAGAAGTGATGCGAATGGTGATGTTGAAAGGTTCTGGATTTATGGATATACTTCCGCAGTTATCAAAAACATTGCTTTATGCTGTAATTATGAATGGCTTAGCGGTATGGAGTTATAAAAAGACAACATAAAAAAAATCTCAGATAATAGCGTTACCTGAGATTTTTAATTTGTTTAGAAAGTAAATCTTTAATATTCTGTTTTATCTTCTTTCTTTGTCCATTCCTGAAATGGTACTAAGGCCACATTGTGGGCAAGCTGCTCAAAAGGAATACTTCTTTTTTCATAAGGTAGAGGAATTTCTTTGTAAATAAATTCGTCATCAAATCCTATGTTGGCAGCATCAACTTGATTGCATCCGTAATACACTTTGTCTGGACGGGCCCAATAAATGGCACCTAAACACATAGGGCAAGGTTCGCAAGAAGTGTAAATTTCACACCCTTCTAATTGGAAGGAGTTTAAATTTTTACAAGCATCTCTAATAGCGTTTACTTCCGCATGCGCGGTAGGGTCGTTAGTGGATGTCACTCTATTATTACCTCTACCAACAATTTTACCATCTTTTACTATGACGCAACCAAATGGTCCGCCTTCATTATTATTCATTCCTTCTAAAGCTGCATTAACAGCTTCCTGCATAAATTTCTCTTTGCTCATTTTATATCGTGTTTTTATAAATAATATAAATCATTTGAATTGTAATGTACGAATATAGCAGATTTATTCTAATCAATCTAAGTCCAAATAGGTTTAAGTAAAGCTAGAATTTTGCGCACAAAAAAGCCTATCAATAGTTTGATAGGCTTTTTAAAAAACTTAAAATATATATTAGATAACTTTTACGTTAACTGCATTTAATCCTTTGTTTCCTTCTTGTAAATCAAATTCAACCTCGTCACCCTCACGGATTTCGTCGATTAATCCTGAAATGTGTACAAAATGATCTTTGTCTACACCTTCTTCAGTGATAAATCCGAACCCTTTAGTGTCGTTGAAAAATTTTACTGTTCCTTTACTCATAATAATTGTAATTAATAATTTGATAATCTGAGTGCAAAGGTAATGCCAATTTATTAATAAACACTACGATTTTATAATAAATTTTAAAAAATGTGTAAAAACGCTTTATTACTTTGCTAATAAAAGGTGCTACTTTCCCACGCTGTGGCTGCTTACTCAAGCCTTTGGACTATTTATTTTAAGGTCTGTATTTATTAGAATTTTATAAGAAGTTTTTCTCTAGGGACTTGATGACTACCTAAAAAGGTGTAGATACAGTCTGTTGTATTAATAAAAAAGTTAAATAAATAATGTTAATTGTAATTGTTGTAACTTATCCCCTCCAACTTCTAAATAGCCTTCAGTGATTAAAACTGCTTATACTGAATTAAATAAAACAAAGTTTATTACCCTTTTATTTATAATGTCATGCGTGACAGTAGTAATTGCGAGCTTATTTTTAGATAAAAGCAAATTAGTCTATTTTGTACCTCCAGTTATATTAATCATACTTATTATTTATCTTAGAAAGACCAAGTCCAAAATAAGTCCGTTTTTTGTTTTTGGTATGTCATTGATTTTTATCACCGATATTTTAATTTTCCAAGATTTTGAAAAACACTTTGTTTGGATTGCGTCATTTACGGCGTTAAACTTACTAAGTTTTACTTATGTTTTAAAGAAGTATCTTATAAAGAGTGTGCTTAAGTCCATCGTGTCAATTCCTGTATTAATTGCGGCTTTATTGGTGGTTTACGTTTCGTATGCTGTTATCAATTTACTTTCTAGCAGTATCCCTAGTGAAATGATAAGTTATACTATTATAGCTTTTGTGAGTCTTGGTGTGTTTAGTGGGATCCTAGCACTAATTTATATTAATGATAGGTATGTTAATGGCGTTATTTTATTAGCTTCTGGAGTCTTTAATATTTTTCAAATGGCCCTATCACCCATAAACGAATTCTTTTATTACAACAGAACATTTACCGTCTTAATTGTAATTTGTCATATATTATGGGTATACCTTTTTATGAAATTTATTGTTGAAGCTCAAGTTTACAACATCAAAAGAGCGTTGTAAAACTAATAGTCAATAAAAAAGAGGATAACCTTATGACCATCCTCTTTTTATGCTGTATTATCTATAGCTTTATTTCTTTTTCTTAGGTTTTTCAGAATGTACTTTAAGGTTATCCGAATTGGTTTGTGCTATATAATTAGCAAGTACCTTATCAACTAACTCTTCTTTTGTTAAATGATGGAAGATTGTTTTTATTTTTGCTTTAAAATCTTCTGAAACCTCTCGGTTAGGCTTAGTTTTAAATATTTTTTTTGCCCAGATTAACGCATTGTTTTCTTCAATACTTTGAGCATCTGCTTTTTCATGTTTTTTAAAGGTAATCCCCAACTCTTGTTCGAAATCGGCAATATCATCCACCTCTTCTTGCTGCAAAATCGTTAAGGAAAGCCCCTTTGCTCCTGCTCTAGCTGTACGGCCGCTTCTATGCACATACGCATCATAAGTGTCAGGTAAATGATAGTTTATAACATACGATAAATCTTTAACATCAATACCTCGCGCCGCTAAATCGGTTGCAACCAATATGTCAATAAAACCTTCGCGAAACTGCCCCATAATGCGATCGCGAATACCTTGTGATAAACTACCGTGAAGTGCTCCCGAAGAGAATTTGTTTATAGCTAAATTTTTGGCTAGTTTATTAACGGCAGCCTTCGTTTTACAAAATATTATACCACGCTCTCCTTCCCTAGTGTTTAAAAAATGAAGTAACACGTCTAGTTTTTCAATAGGTTCAACAACAACGTACTGGTGATCGATTCCTTGATGACCAACAGTTGCCATATCGGTGTCTATATGAATAACGTGCTTAGACATATAGTTTTGCACCAGCTGTTTTATCGTGCCAGGCATGGTTGCGGTAAATAATAAGGTTCTCCTAGTCTTAGGAATACTTTTTATTATCGTGTCCACCTCCTCTTTTAAAGCGCTAACCATTTCATCGGCTTCATCAAGAATAAAGTAGGCTATGGTTTTTATATCGATGTCCCCTCTTGTTACTAAGTCAACCAATCGCCCAGGTGTTGCTACAACAATATGTGTTGGGTTTTTTAAACGCTCTATTTGTTGTTTTATAGGAGTACCTCCAAACACTGAAGCAATAGACACCTCTGGAAGGTACTTTGCAAAGGATTCTAAGTTTGAAGAAATTTGTTGACCTAATTCTCGTGTTGGTGCTAAAATTAGAGCTTGAATGCTAGAGTTTTTGGTATCAATTAATTGCAATAAAGGCAATCCGAAAGCAGCTGTTTTACCAGTACCTGTCTTTGCTAAAACAACGACATCTTCTTTTTTGTTTAGAATTATAGGAATCGTCTTTTCTTGTACTTCCGTAGGTTCAACGATTTGTAAATCGGTTAAACTTTGTTGTAATTGACTTTCTAATCCTAATTCTGAAAACTGTTTTAACATAAAATAAATTTTTTAACAAAGATAATCACACTTTGATTGGTAATAAGATTATTCATTTAATTCTTTCATGATCTCTGCGAATAATTCGTAAGATCGTATTCTATCCTTAATATTATAAATATTGGTTACCGCTATAAGCTCATTGGCTTGAGTACTATCTATAAACGCTTTAACTTGAGCTTTAACCGTAGCCTTACTACCAATAAATGAATACTTAAGCATCTGGTGAACTTGAGGGTGCTGTAAAATTTCTTTATACTCTTCATTCATAGCGACTGGAGGTTGAATGTAGTCGCGTTTCCCCGTAAATATACCGACAATCATACGTATTAAAGACGTCGATAACCGTTGTGCTTCTTCGTCGGTATCTGCAATAATGATATTAACCCCAGCCATCACATACGGTGCGTTTAAAACCTTAGATGGTTTAAACGTGTTGCGGTAAATAGCCATGGCCTCTTCTAAATGTGTTGTAGCAAAATGACTAGCAAAAGCATACGGAAGTCCTTTTTTAGCTGCTAAATGCGCACTGTCAGTACTCGATCCTAATATATACAGAGGAACTTCTACGCCTTCTGCTACTGTGGCGCGGACTTTTGCCTGTGCATTTTTAGTTGAAAAATAGGTTTCTAAAGTTTCTAATTCTGCGGGAAAGCTATGTGCCGCTTGCATAAAATCTGAACGTATAGCTTGCGCAGTTTCACGGTCTGTACCAGGCGCACGCCCTAAGCCTAAATCAATACGATTGGGATAAAGTGATGCTAGGGAGCCAAATTGCTCCGCTATTATTAATGGCGAGTGATTAGGAAGCATTATGCCGCCAGATCCAATGCGTAAGCTATTAGTGCCCCCAGCTACGTACCCAATTAGAATCGAGGTTGCGCTACTTCCAATAGCAGGTGAATTATGATGCTCTGCTAACCAATACCTAGTGTAACCAAATGTTTCGATATGTTGTGCTAATTCTAATGCGTTTTTAAAAGTTTCTTTTAAAGTATGCCCCTCAGATACCAAAACAAGGTCTAATACTGAAAATGAAGTAGGTTTTGCTTTCATAAGATATATTCCATTATTTATTTAGGTGAATTACTGAGTGGAACTTCAAGTTAAAGCCCCTTTTAAATGTGTACAACAGCTCAGCTTTTTTTCGATTTAATGCTATCTGCAAATTTAAGGGTTTAGAATGTTAAAAATTGCCAACTCAGTTTTAACCTTAGTATAAGTAATAGCATTATTTCGATAGACTTACTTTGTGGGTACTTTTTCCAAGCCTGTTTACTGTGTTATATGAACGTCTTTAACAGACTAGACCCTTGAGTAATGATAGTTATTAGCTTGTATTGATACTGTTATTCTATGACTAGGATTAAATGAAATAGTAAGTTTAAAAGCGCACAGCTGATTAGTATTTGTAACCTATGTTACTTTAAAGTCTTAATAAATGCTATACTTTCGAATTAAATTACAAGAAGTCCTTATGGCATTATTAGAAATTTTTGGTTATTTAAGTGCCTTGATTATTGGCATCGTACTTGGTTTAATTGGTGGTGGCGGTTCTATATTGGCTGTTCCCGTTCTTGCTTATTTATTTTCGGTAGATGAAAAAATTGCTACGGCTTATTCCTTGTTTATTGTGGGAGCAAGCGCCCTAGTTGGAGGTATTAAACAACACCTAAAAGGTTATGTCGATTGGAGAACGGCGCTCGTGTTTGGGATTCCTTCTATTATCGGAGTTACCTTGGTGCGGTATTATGTGATACCAGCGTTACCAGAGGTTATTTTCACACTTAATAACTTTGCTTTTACACGTCGCATGATCATGTTTGGCTTGTTTGCTGTTTTAATGGTGCCTGCAGCTATTTCAATGTTAAGGGGACGCCGAGAGACTACCATAAAAGACCAAAGCGCTGTTACATATAATTATCCTTTAATTTTAGCTGAAGGTCTTGTCGTAGGTGGGATTACAGGTTTTATTGGTGCTGGTGGTGGATTTTTAATTATTCCTGCTTTGGTTTTATTTGCCAATGTACAAATGAAAATCGCTATTGGGACCTCATTAGTTATTATAGCCTTTAAATCCTTATTAGGTTTCTTTATGGGTGATGCCTTAACTATGGAAATTGATTGGATGTTTCTTGCTGCTTTTACTAGCTTGTCTTTCGCAGGGATTTTTATAGGAAGTTATTTAAGTAATTTTATTGATGGCAATAAACTAAAAAAGGGTTTTGGATATTTTATTCTCGTTATGGCAGTGTTTATTTTTTATATGGAATTCTTTGTTAAACACTAACACTCCCCTTGTATTATAGGGATACGGCAAAGCTATTTTATACTCAATTTTCAAGGCATTAATGTTTAAACTTTGGTTTTCATTAATCAGCGCTCTTAATTTTAACATATCCTGTTAAACATCAGGTGTTTTACTTGTAATTTCATAACTTTTAAAAATGATTAAAAATTAGTGACTATAATCATAAGGTTATTATAGTAACCCTAAACAATATCTATTAATTTAAACGTATACTTACAATGAAAATAAAACAATTCGAATACAAGCCCCTAGCCCACTACTCTTATGCTATTGTTAGCAATGGTGAAATGGCAATTATAGATCCAGAACGCAATCCAAAAGAATACTACGCTTTTGCAGAAGCTTACAGTGCTAAGATAAAGGCGGTTATAGAAACGCATCCGCATGCAGATTTTGTGAGTTCGCATTTACAAATTCATAAAGAAACGGGAGCTACTATTTATAATAGTGCAAAATTGGGTGCCGATTATAAGCATACCGCATTCGATGATGGTGATCGCCTTACCATTGGAGCGATTAGCTTAACGGCTATAAATACTCCAGGACACTCTCCAGATAGTATTACGATTATGGCTCAGGCTGATGATGATATCGCTTTGTTTACTGGCGACACCTTATTTATAGGTGATGTAGGACGACCTGATTTACGGGAGAATGTCGGAAATACAAAAGCCAAACGTGAAGCATTAGCCGAAATGATGTACCACACGATGACGACAAAATTTAATGAGATTCCCGATCATGCCGTAGTTTACCCAGCTCACGGGGCTGGCTCTCTTTGTGGAAAGAATCTTAGTGATGCCAATAGTAGTACTTTAGGAAATGAACGCCTTGGAAATTGGGCCTTTAAAAAACAATCTAAGGAAGAGTTTATGGCTACTTTGCTCGACGGACAACCATTTATACCTTCTTATTTTGGATTTAATGTAGATATCAACAAAAAGGGAGCCGATAATTTAGAGCCTGCAATTGCTAGTGTTCCTTTTAAAAACAAGACAGCAACCGATGGAATTATTGTCGATGTTCGCAATGAAGCAGATTTTAAAAAAGGTCATTTAAAAGGTAGTATTAATATTCAAGGCCTGTCTAAAGACGCCAAGTTTGAAACCTGGTTGGGCGCGATTATAGAACCAAAAGAACCGTTTACATTAGTTATCGACCATGAAAAGAATAAAGAGGAATTACTACATAGGGTTTCAAAAATAGGCTACGAAAAGCAACTAAAAGCCGTTATTACTTTGGATAATATTAATTTAGAAACAACACCGATTTTAGATATAGATCATTTTAAAAATAATAAAGAACTGTATACAATTGTTGATATTCGGAATACGAGTGAAATAGAAAACGAGCACTATTTTGATCAGGCACTTGCTCACCCTTTAAACAACCTACGTCATACGGCTGATACCATTCCAACCAATAAGCCTATTGTTGTGCATTGTGCTGGTGGTTATCGCAGTGCTGCGGGGAGTAGTATTTTACAGAAGAAACTAAATGGGGTAAATATTTATGACTTAAGTGATGCTATTAATAAGTTTAAATAAATAGTGGGTAGTTTACGCTTATTATCAACAGACAGGATGCTATCCTGATTAGGTGTTCTGGTTAAAATAAACGGTCTGCTATTTTTATAAATAAAAGGGCCGTTTTAATGTGTTATAATACGTTTATAATCGGTGTTGCTAAGGCTTAATATAAAGTAAAGCAATTCACAAAAATGAGATTTCAAATTTATTAATTCACTAGTGGTTTATGTTTAGGGGACTTCAAATAAATACATGGTCATTCTAGATTTTGTTATTAATTTAGCATGGACAAATAATACAAGAAAAATAATATAATGGATTCGAGAATTCCTTCAATAGTAGTTAAAGATTTAAACGGACGTACTACCGATATTATGTCGATTTACAAAGGCCATGTGTTACTACTTATCATTTATAATAATGATTGCTTAGGTTGCACGGGACGAGCGATTCCATTAGCTTATGAGTTTCAGCAAAAATACCCTAGTATTAAAGTAGCAGGTATACATGCTGATTTTGTAAACCGAGAAGGGACAAAAGAAAATATAAAAGCCATTTTTACAAGTGGTGAAGTGCCATTTCCAATTTATATCGACGAGTACCATAAAATATACGATCAATTTGACTCTGAAGGTACACCACAATGGCTGCTTATCGATGCCAATGGCGTATTGAATCGCTCTATTTTTGGATCTCAAGATAATGCTCAAAATAGGCTGTATTATGCCTTGGAAGCTTTACTTAATGAATAAAACCCGCTATTATAGCTATACTTTAAAAATCGACGGTTTAAGGATGTTAGGAAACCTGTAGGTAGTTATACTTTTCTGTCTTTTCCCACGGGAAGTCCCATAATAAGTTTTAAAATAGCCAATACTAACAATAAAATGATGGCATAATTCCATACTTCAGTAATATCATAGATTAAACCGACGATAAACGGACCTGTAGCAGCAATAAAGTAGCCTATAGACTGAACAATCCCAGAAAGTTCTGCTGCTGTTTCTGCATCATGAGATCGTAAAACAATAAGTAGTAAGGCGAGTCCGAAAGTACCTCCCAAAGCCATTCCGATGAGTCCAGTCCATAATTCGACCATTCCAAGACTCGGAATCATTAACCCTATTAACGAAAAGACCTCAATAAGTACTAAAACAGCGATTACTAAGCGTTGGTCTTTTCTAGAGCCTGCCCAAATAGGAATCAATATAGCTCCTATAATCCCTGTGGCTTGAGATAAAGAAAGCATCCAACCGGCATACGACGCATCAAATCCGCGATCGATAAGAATAGCTGGTAGCCAAGCTAAAATCACGTAAAAAGCAAATGATTGTAGTCCCATATACAATGCTAATTTCCAAACCAATAACGAGCCACTAAGTTTTTTCATGGCTTCTTTAAAGCTTCGACTCGGTGTAGTGCGTTTTATACGTTTAAGATTCGGAATCCAAATAATTAGTGCTATTATAGCCAATGCGGCCCAAACAACTAACGATCCACGCCACCCCATGCCCATCGCTTGTGCTAAAGGATAACTTAAACCTGCAGCAACAGCCGCACCTAGAGACATAATACCCGAATACAAACTAGTGACCAAGCCTGCTTTGTGTGGGAAGTTTCTTTTTATTAATGCCGGAATTAATACATTTCCAAAAGCAATAGCGATCCCCAATAATATGGTTCCTAAATACAAAGTAATGATGCCGCCGATTGAGCGAACAACGATCCCCATACTAAGTAGAATAAGTGCGGCTAATAAGGTGTTGCCAATACCAAAACGCTTTGTGAACAAAGGAGTCATTGTCGAAATAATTCCAAAGGCGATTAAAGGTAGTGTGGTAAGTAGTCCTAATAAGGTTTCCGTGAGTCCAAAGTCTTGACGAATCATCCCAACTAACGGACCAATACTCGATAGTGCTGGTCTTAAATTTATTGCTACACATAATATACCCACAAGTAAAAGAATCCGCGATGCTTTATTTAATCCGTTTTCATCTTGTTTTTCCATAGTCTATATTTAGGCAAGGCCTTATAATTATATTAAATAGTTTATACCGTTTACGCGCAATGATGTGCAAGCAAACCTACAACTGCTCATTAAAAAACAATTATATCAGGGGGCTTAAGGCGTTATGGTTACTAGTATTTTTTTAATTGTAGTGGAGAAGATTTCATACCCCACATTTTTTAAAACGACAAAAATAGGACATTGGTTTCACTCCGAGTAACTATTTATATGGAGTTCTAGTTTTACGGAAGTATTTAACTTAAAATTAAGGTTAGTGGATGCCTAATTATTTTTCAAAATTAATAAAAGATATTATTGTCCTTTATAATATTTTAAATTACTTTTGTAGTATAAATCTTTATTATGTTTTCAAAATCTTGTGAATACGGACTACGAGCAGTTATTTTTATAGCTCAACAATCACTACTGGATACGAAGGTAAGTTTAACTACGATTTCGGAAGCTATAGACTCACCTCAAGCGTTTACTGCTAAAATATTACAGCAGTTAACTAGAAACAATATTGTCAGTTCTATAAAAGGCCCTCACGGGGGATTTTACATAGAAATGGAAGCAATGAAAACACTCAATTTAAGCGCAGTGGTTAAAGTTTTAGATGGCGATGATATATATACGGGTTGTGGACTTGGCCTTAAGCAATGTAATGAAGATAAACCTTGTCCCCTACACTTCAAGTTTGTTGACATTAGAGAAAAACTTAAATACATGCTTGAAAATACGACACTTATAATGTTAGCTAATGATATGGAATTAGATGTCTTCCACTTAAAAACATAAACGATTTAAAACAATAAAGGATAAAAAGACCCTTTTATAACAAATAACAAAATAATCTCAATATTTATGAAAACAGCTTCAATGACAGACCAATTGGTCTATAACACAGACAAACCTGCTATTACAGTTCTTTTGGACAGTAACCATTCTAAAGAAATAAGAATAGCTATGCGTTCAGGGCAATTAATGAAAGAGCATAAAGCCCCCTCACCTATTGTAGTATCTATTTTTGAAGGTGCTATAGACTTTGGTGTAAACGGCGAAAAACTAAAACTTAAAAAAGGCGATTTGATTGCTCTAGAAGCTAATGTACCACACGATTTGTTATGCACCGAAGATTGTATTGTACGCTTATCATTATCCAAAACGGATAGTGTGGATCGCGTAAAAAACGTCATTAAATAAACCAACCTACTAAATAAAAAACCATGAGAAAAATATGGATCGCTTTTATAAGCGTTGTAGTACTATCATTCGTCGTACTAATATGGATTGGTACCGAAGTGTACCAAACACAGCCCCCAATTCCCGAACATGTTATAATTAAAGAAACCAACGAAGAGGTTTATACTAAAGCTGATATACAAATCGGCCAAAATGTATGGGAGTCCATCGGAGGTATGGAAGTGGGCTCTATATGGGGTCACGGGAGTTACGTGGCGCCAGATTGGACAGCCGATTGGATACATAAAGAAGCTGTTTATATGTTAGAACATTGGGCACAGGCCGATTTTAACACCTCATATAATGACTTAGATGTTGAAAAGAAGGCCGCATTAAAAGCCCGCCTAATTAAAGATATTAAAACCAATAGCTTTAACCCAGACACTAAAACCATTAGTATTTCGGAAATACGATGGAATGCCATTCAAGAAAATATTAAACATTATAGCACTATATTTTCTGAAGGTCACGAACAATACGCCATTCCTAAAGGTGCGTTAACCGATGAGGTTAAATTAGAGCAGTTAAATGCGTTTTTGTTTTGGACGTCTTGGGCTGCAAGTACCAACAGACCAGAAAAGGATTACACCTACACCTCAAACTGGCCACATGAGCCATTAATAGACAATTTAATTACCGACGATTCTCTAATTTGGTCAGGACTATCTATTGTCTTACTTCTGCTATTTATCGGGATTCTAACGTATTATTACCTTAGAAATCATGAAAAAGGTGAAGTTTTAGAGAAACCGAATATTGATCCACTATCGAAATTACAATTAGTACCTTCTCAAAAATCAGTATTAAAATATTTTATAGTTATTTCGTTATTAATTGCTCTACAAGTCGTTTTAGGTATTATTACCGTGCATTATACTGTAGAAGGGCAAGCCTTTTTCGGTTTTGATTTATCGAGTGTTCTACCCTACTCTATTTCTAGAACGTGGCACACGCAATTGGCTATTTTTTGGATAGCAGCCACGTGGTTAGCTACCGGATTATTTTTAGCACCTATGATTTCGGGTAAAGAAATGAAATACCAAGTGTTTGGTATCAACTTCTTATTTATCGCTTTAATCGTTATCGTTTTAGGTTCTATGCTAGGTGAATGGCTTGGTGTACATCAATTTTTAGACCTTACAACTAACTTTTTCTTTGGGCATCAAGGGTATGAGTATATGGATTTAGGGCGTTTCTGGCAGATTTTCCTTGGTATCGGTTTGGTACTTTGGGTTATTATGGTAAGTCGTCACCTAATATTTGCTATTCGTAAAAATGATGAATCAAAACATCTAATTATTATTCTTCTTATTTCGGTGATGGCTATCGGATTATTCTTTTTCTCCGGATTAATGTATGGTGAAAATAGCAGTCTGCCGGTGATTAATTATTGGAGATGGTGGTTGGTTCACTTATGGGTAGAAGGCTTTTTCGAAGTGTTTGCTACCGTTGTGATTGCTTTTATTTTTTCTAGAATGAAAGTGATTTCTCCTAAAACTGCTGGTCGTGTGTCGGTAGCCTCTGCAGCCATATTTTTAGCAGGTGGAATTATCGGAACCTTACACCACCTATACTATTCTGGTACACCTGTACAAGCGATTGCCTTAGGCGCTACCTTTAGTGCACTAGAAGTGGTACCCTTAACCTTAATGGGCTTTGAGATTAGAGAAAATTGGAACTTATTAAAAAGTAAAGATTGGATTCAAAAATATAAATGGCCAATATTTTTCTTTATAGCTGTTGCTTTTTGGAATTTTATTGGAGCTGGAGTATTCGGATTCTTAATTAATCCGCCTATTGCACTGTACTATATCCAAGGATTAAATACAACCGCTGTGCATGCACATACAGCTCTATTTGGAGTATATGGTATGTTAGGTATGGGCTTTATTATTATTTGTCTTCGTTTTTATTCAGATCGCGTATGGCAAAACACTAAACTTAAACGCGCCTTTTGGTTGTTAAATATAGGTTTAGTAGCAATGGTGGTCTTTAGTCTATTACCTATCGGAATCATTCAAGCCTACACGTCTATTACCCAAGGTTATTCGTTTGCGAGAGATGCTGAATTATTATACTCTCCAGTAGTACAAACCTTAAAATGGATGCGTATGATTGGTGATATTATTTTCTCGGCAGGTATCTTTTATTTCTGTTGGTTTACCATAGATGAAACCCTATATAATTTTAAAAGAAAAAATATAAAATAAACAATTAAATTAATAAGTAATCTAAGGAGGTTGATATGTTCGCATATCAACCTTTTTTTATTCTTACTTAGTTTATTTTAAAATAATAATATATGATATAATAAAGTCTTTTTTAGATGGTTACGTATATTTATATAAAGTTTTAGTTAATATGATTTATAAGTGTTCGGATTTATAAAAGAGCTGATTAATGACACATTATCAAGGCATTAAACACAAGGTGAATCACAAATAAATTATAACAAAATTTTAAGTTTTTGATATATAAAAATCCTTTAGTTTTGTCGCCTTAATTATCAAGAATCTCAAAAGAGATAGCAACCTGCAATAACAAGCAAGGTGCTAAAAAGGATAAGCCAAATACTTTGGAAAAAATGTTAAATCCATTCCTATCTATTTGTTATCAAGCTCTTTTTTTGTGATTCTGCAAAAACAGACAAATGACTACAAATAATGCCGTTACACCAAGTTTTAAAGGGTTAATACCTTTTATAGTATTTATTAGCATCTTTTTAGGTGTTGGAATTGCCCAAAATGATTTCTATGCCTTACCGGCTCCAATTGCCGTAATCGCAGGAATTTTAATGGCGTTCTTACTGTTTGGACAATCCATTCCGTCTAAAATAGAAACATTTTTAAAAGGCTGTGGTGATCATAAAATTCTAACCATGTGTTTGATATACCTTTTAGCCGGTGCCTTCGCAGCTGTAACTAAAGCGACAGGGAGCGTAGATAGTATCGTTAATTTAGGTTTAGACATGATTCAAAGTCAGTTTATCTATTTAGGGGTGTTTATCATTGCAGCATTCTTATCTGTTTCAACCGGAACCTCTGTAGGTGCAATAGTTGCTTTAGGCCCAATCGTTATAGGGTTTGGAGATACTGGTGTGTTTTCCTTATCTATATTATGTGGTGCGCTACTTGGTGGTTCTATGTTTGGGGATAATTTATCAGTAATTTCCGATACCACCATCGCTGCAACCCAGTCCTTAGGGGTGAATATGAGTGATAAATTTAAGGAAAATATTAAAATCGTCTTACCCGCTGCCTTGACAACCATGGGAGTGCTTGTTTTTTTCGGCTTGCAAATAGCGTCCACTACCACACAAGATATATCCTATTCCTATTCCATTATTAAAATAATGCCTTATATTTTGGTTATTATTCTATCTGTAATAGGTGTTAATGTCTTTATAACTCTGCTTTTAGGAGTGGTTTCAGCCGGGGTTTTAGGTGTGATCTATAGTGATTTTACAACTTTAGAATTTACAAGGATAGCATATTCTGGATTTACAAATATGACAGAAATATTTCTTTTGTCTTTGTTAACAGGTGGTCTAGCAGCTTTAGTGGCTAAAAATGGTGGTATTGCGTTTATTTTAGAAAAAACGCGGAAAGTGATTAGTGGAAAAACTTCAGCCCAATTTGGGATAGCCACCTTAGTAAGTGCTGTGAATATAGCTATCGCTAATAATACGGTTTCCATTATTATCACAGGGCCCATAGCAAAAACTATAAATACAGAATACGACTTGGACGCTAAGAAATCAGCATCTTTATTAGATATTTTCGCCTGTATTACTCAAGGTGTATTACCCTATGGGGCTCAAGTTTTATTATTATTAAGCCTTGCTGATGGCGTCATAGGCTATTTCAATTTGCTGCTTAACACCTGGTACATAGCGCTTCTATTTCTATCTACTGTACTGTTTGTTATTTTTAGAAAATAATTTATAATCTCTTTTTTATTTTTCAAGTATGACACTTAATTTATTAAATCTAAAAACCCTAAGAAACAAGCTGCATTCTTAAGTTATCGTGCTTATACCTTACCCTTTAGGTTGTCAGTTCATCATTTTTTGTGTCCTAAACATGTTAAACCTATATTAAAAACACTAAAAAAAGAATGAACGTTCACTTTTTTCGTATCTTTGTATCGGATAATTAAAACACATTATGGCCAAACTGCAAAAAAGTATTGATAAAAGAGACGCATTAGTACGTGCTACTATAGACCTAGTTAATAATAACGGGTTTCATGCAACACCAATATCAAAAATTGCTAAGCTTGCGAATGTCTCTCCTGCCACAATCTACCTTTATTTTGATAATAAACAGGATTTAGTCAATAAAGTGTATGTGGAAGTTAAAGCAGTGTTTACCGACTATGCTTTTAAAACATACTCCCCAACGATGACTGTTGAAGAAGGTTTTGAATTGATTTGGAAACGAATTGCCGATTTTAAACTGAATCAAACTAGAGAGTCCTTGTTTTTAGCACAATGTGATAATGCACCAATTATTGATGAAGCTAGTAGACAAGCTGGTATAAGTCATTTAAAACCCCTACTCGACCTATGGCATCGTGGTAAGGAAGAAGGTGTGATTAATGAGATTTCAGACTACCTTTTATATGCCTACAGTATTAACCCGTTATCTTTCTTAATGGTTATGCAGCAACGCGGTGTTTTAAAAATTGAAGCATCAGATATTGAACAAGCTTACCAAGCGGCATGGAATAGCATTAAAAAATGTACAAATAATGGGTAAAACAGCTATTGTATTAGGAGCTTCAGGTTTAACAGGGTCTTACCTGCTTAAAAAACTAATAAAAGATGAGTCGTTTGACAGCATTAAATTGTTTTCCCGAAACACTTTAAAAGGGCTCCCTGAAAAAGTCAAGCAGTATACAGGAGATTTACTAAAATTAGACGCTTTTGCAGCTGATTTTACTGGAGATGTCGTATTTTGTTGTATTGGCACAACGGCAAAAAAAACACCAAATAAAGACCTATATAAAGCAATTGATTACGGTATTCCAGTCGCTGCTGCACAATTGTGTAAAAGGAATAACATACCGACGTTTCTGGTGATTTCGGCCATGGGAGCTGATAAAGATAGTCGGGTGTTTTATAACAGCGTTAAAGGTGAAATGGAAGCTGCTGTTATACAGCAAAAACTAAAACATACAATCGTTTTTAGGCCTTCATTAATCGACGGACCGAGGCATGAAAAACGCTTTTTAGAATCCGTTGGGCTAATCGTACTAAAAGGGCTACAACCACTTTTTATAGGTGGTTTAAAAAAATATAAAATCATACACGCCGAGCACATAGCTCAAGCACTTTTAGAGGCTTCCAAAGGCCCAAGTAAAGGCGTCGAGATAATAGAATCACACAACATTAAAGAACTAGCAAATAAATAAATATGGAATTATTAGATAAATTAAATTGGAGATACGCTGCTAAAGCGATGAATGGTGAAAAAGTCGCTGAAGATAAAATCGATCGTATTCTTGAAGCGGCACGTTTAGCCCCGACATCTAGTGGCTTACAACCTTTTGAAATCTTCGTAATAAAAAATCAAAAAATAAAAGAACAGATTAAGCCAATAGCTTGGAATCAATCGGTGATTACCGATTGCTCTCATCTTCTCGTATTTGCAGCATGGGATACCTATACTGAAGATCGTATTAATTTTATGTTCGATTTAACGAACGACATTCGAGGATTTAAAAATGAAGGATGGGAAAACTACCGTCAAATGTTATTAAATTCCTACCCACAACAAGATGCTGAAGTCAATTTTAATCACGCAGCAAAACAAGCTTATATAGCATTTTCACAAGCTATTGCAGCTGCTGCGTTCGAAGGGGTTGATGCCACACCACTTGAAGGATTCGATCCAGAGGCTGTAGATCAAATACTTGGCTTAAGAGAGAAAGGATTACGTAGCGCTGTGTTACTTCCATTAGGATATAGAAAAACAGAAGACGACTGGTTAGTAAACTTAGTAAAAGTTAGAAAAAGTACAGAAGACTTAGTGACTGTAATCGATTAATACCTAAAACTATGATACAAACAATAGTATTAAAAAACAGACCCAAAGGAAAACCGTCAGTTTCAGATTTTGAATTTGTTAACGAGACGGCTGAAATGACACTAAAGGATCAAGATTTACTTTTGGAACCTCTTTATGTCTCAGTAGATCCTTATTTAAGAGGACGAATGAGCGATTCTAAATCGTACATCCCTCCTTTTGAACTTAATAAACCAATAAGCTCGGGGGTTATTGCTAAGGTTATTGCCTCTAAAAATGCAAACTTTCAAGAGGGTGATGTTGTTTCTGGACTATTAGATTGGAAAACTAAACAGATTTCAAATGGAGATGGTCTTATTAAAGTTGACCCTGATAAAGCGCCTTTAAGTGCCTATTTGGGCCTGTTAGGAATGACTGGATTAACAGCTTATTTGGGATTAACAGAAATCGGAAAACCAAAAGCAGGCGAAACACTAGTGGTATCTGGTGCTGCTGGAGCCGTAGGCAGTGTAGTTGGACAAATAGGAAAACTATTAGGACTTAGGGTTATAGGTCTAGCAGGTACCGATGAAAAGATCGATATGTTAATCTCTAAATTCGGATTTGATGCAGGGATAAATTATAAGACTAGCAGTGATATACAAGCGGATATTGCTAAAGCGGCTCCTAAGGGTGTTGATATTTATTTTGATAATGTCGGCGGGCCAATTTCTGATGCGGTACTATTTAATATCAACACGTTTGCAAGAATGGTTATTTGTGGAGCTATTTCTGTTTATAATGCAACCGAAGTACCAAAAGGCGTTAGCGTTCAACCTTTCTTAGTTAAGAATAGCGCCTTAATGCAAGGCTTTATTGTATCTAATTATGCACAAAAGTTCCCAGAAGCTATGCAAACTTTAGCAATGTGGTTGTCTGAAGGTAAATTAACATATACCGAAACTGTAGTTAACGGTTTTGAAAACATCCCTCGTGCTTTCATCGATTTATTCGATGGAAAAAACAAAGGAAAAATGATTGTAAAACTTTAAAAAATAAAACAATGAACAATTTTGAATACAAAAATCCTACTAAAATTATTTTTGGTAAAGACAGCATAGAAAAACTGACTAACGAAATACCTAAAGGCGCCAAAGTACTATTACTTTACGGTGGTGGAAGTATTAAGAAAAACGGTATTTACGATCAAGTAAAAAAGGCCTTATCGTCAATAGATACCATAGAGTTTGGTGGTATTCCTGCCAATCCTGAATACGACGTTCTAATGAAAGCTTTAAAAGTAATTAAAGACGAAAAGATTACGTATTTATTAGCTGTTGGTGGAGGTTCTGTAATCGACGGAACAAAATTCTTGTCCGCTGCCGCGCTCTACGACGGAGATACACCATGGGATATTTTAAAAAATAATATCCGCTCTACAAAAGGAATGCCTTTTGGAACGGTATTAACGCTACCGGCTACAGGTTCTGAGATGAATTCGGGAGCAGTGATTACAAGACAAGAAACTAAAGAAAAACTAGCTATGGGTGGTCCTGGATTGTTTCCAGTATTCTCTATTCTAGACCCTCAAGTGATTACATCTATTCCGCAACGTCAAATAGCTAATGGATTAGCAGATGCGTTTACCCACGTATTAGAGCAATATATGACTTATCCTGTTGGTGGATTATTACAAGATCGCTTTGCAGAGAGTATTTTACAAACACTAATTGAAGTGGCTCCAGCCGTATTAAAAGACCCTACCGATTACCAAGCAGCTTCTAATTTTATGTGGAGTTGTACAATGGCTTTAAACGGATTAATTCAACAAGGAATGCCAGGTGATTGGGCAGTTCATATGATGGGACACGAATTAACCGCTCTCTTTGGAATCGATCACGCTAGGACTTTAGCTATAATTACGCCAAGTCACTACACCTATAATTTTGAATCTAAAAAAGAAAAATTAGCACAATATGCAGAACGTGTATGGGGTGTTACCGAAGGTAATTTAGACGATAAAGCTTATGCAGCAATTGAAAAAACAGAAGCTTTTTTCAAAGATTTAGGCATCGATACCAAGCTATCTGATTATACTAAAGACTTTGAAGGAACTGCTGAGGAAATTGCAAAACGATTTACAAATCGCGGATGGAAAGGTTTAGGAGAACGCCAAGCTCTTACACCTCAAGATGCCGAGAAAATTGTAAAAATGGCTTATTAATTAGTTAGAAAAAATATTAAATGAATCTATTAAAATCATTAGCCATCGTTTTAACTATTATTACAGCCTCTAGCTGTAAGGATAGTGATAAAACATCTACTTCTGAAATCGTTTTAGAAGATAACATTAAAACTGAAAATAAAATGAATATATTATTCGTATTAACATCTCACGATCAGTTAGGAGATACAGGTAAGAAAACAGGATTTTGGATTGAAGAATTTGCAAGTCCGTACTACAGCTTACTAGACCAAGGAGCAACTATAACATTAGCGACACCAAAAGGTGGGGCTGCACCTATAGATCCAAGTAGCGATACACCAGCTGCAAGTACAGAGGCTACAGAGCGTTTTAAAACGGATGCTACAGCTCAAAACAAAATTAAAAACACATTGGCATTAAGCACTGTTGATGCAACAGATTTTGATGCTGTATTTTATCCTGGTGGTCACGGACCACTATGGGATTTAGCAAACGACAGCACATCGATTGCTTTAATTGAAGCATTTAATGCGCAACAAAAACCAATCGCTTTTGTATGTCACGCCCCTGCCGCTTTAAAAAGTGTGAAAGACGCGAACGGTAAACCTTTAGTTAAAGGCAAAAAAGTAACAGGATTCACGAATACTGAAGAAGCTGCTGTACAACTAACTGATGTCGTTCCTTTTTTAGTTGAAGATATGCTAAAGGAGAATGGTGGCGAGTATTCTAAAAAAGAAGATTGGACCGCCTACGCTATACAAGATGGTAATTTAATTACTGGTCAAAACCCTGCCTCTTCAGAATTAGTTGCAGAGAAGTTGCTAAACGCTTTAAAATAAGCTGAATTAAGTTCACTTAGTGATTAGTATGTATAAAAAAGCCTGTAAACTCATTGTTAACAGGCTTTTTCAATCTTAAAAGATATAGTCCATTTAATGTCTAGGTGTTTATGCTTTAATTAAATCCTCTAATTCGTTTCTAACTAGCGTTTTACCGTATAGTTTTTGCTCCGGATCCATAATTTTAGTCTGATCTAAATCTCCAATATATACAGCATCGAATCCAATGTCTTCAATTAACTGTTGTGTTTTTGCTCGACTATCAGCATCTTGAGCAGCAAATGGTATAGCAATCTTATCTTGAGTTCGCCAAGCATAATCGCGTAAATGCTCAGCTTTAATGCTATTAAAAGCCTTTGCCGTCTTAGCTGTACCAAACTTCATCGCCGTATACTCTGATGCATTACGGTTACTATCTCTTACGTCTTGAGCCATTTGTCCATCGCGTTCAGGATAAGGGTTTGTAGCATCAATAATCACTTTATTTCCGTATTCTCCAGCATACAATTCTGCTAACTTACCGATAGCTTTAAAGGGTGTCGCCAATAAATACACATCCGCATTGGCTTCAAATGCTTGTTCTACACTCATAGCTTTTGCATTAGTTCCAGCATCGCGGACTAAATCTTTTAATTGTTCAGGGTGTCTTGAACTAAATAATACTTCATGGCCTCCTTTGGCCCAGTGTTTACCTAAATTTCCTCCAATGTTTCCACTTCCTATAATTCCTATTTTCATCATTTCTATATTTAAGTTAATAATTCTATTTTCTTTTCAGTTAGTAAGAGTTTAAGCTTCTCCTCTAGCTGGATAATCGGCTTTAAGAATATAATCAATTCCGCCTAAAACGTCTTTAAATTCCGGTCGCCCAAACGGCATCGATTGAATAGATTCCCAATACACGGTAGATTCTGGTGTTAAGATAAATAAACCAGGCTCTATAAAATGTTCAGGTTCGTCCTTTATTCCTTTAGAAATAAATAAGCCCCATTTTCGTGCTTCTTCTATTGGCAATCCGTAGCCTAAAGGAACATCTTTAATATTCCATTCTTTATAAGTTTGTTGCGCCACCTCTTCTGTATCTGAACTCATAGCGATTACATTAACACCGCGTTCTGTAAATTTACTTAATGAAGCTTGTAGCTCTTGCAATTGTTTTTTACATACAGGACAGTGTTTTCCTCTGTAAAAAAGAATCATTGTAAAATTTTTAGGCGATTGCTCGCTAAGCTTCCATTGTGTACCGTTTACTAACTGTATATTTAAATCTGGTGTTTTCTCTCTTGGTTTTATCATTATTGTTTATTTATTATTAGCTGTCAGCTTCAGTGGTATTTTATTTCAAGCTCTTCATATCAATTACAAATCGGTATTTTACATCGTTACTCGTAACCCTTTTAAAAGCGGTATTAATCTCTTGCATAGTGATCATTTCAATGTCACTTACAATGTTGTGTTTGCCGCAGAAATCTAACATCTCTTGTGTTTCTTTGATACCACCAATTAACGATCCTGCAATGCGCTTCCTACCCAATATAATTTGTCCGCCATTCATTGGCTCTAAAGGCTCGATGGCACCTACAAGTACCATTGTAGCATCTCTTTTTAGTAAGGAGATATAAGGGTTTAAATCATGCTTTACGGGGACCGTATTTAATAGAAAATCGAAAGTTCCGCGATGTTTTTTCATAGCCTCATTATCATTAGAAATCAGCACATCGTCGGCCCCTAAATCTTTAGCGCTTTCAGCTTTATTTGGAGATGTGGTAATCATAATAGTTTCAGCACCCATTGCATGAGCGAATTTAATTCCCATATGACCTAAACCACCAAGTCCAATTACACCTACTTTATCTCCTTTTTTAATTTTCCAATGATTTAATGGAGAAAATGTTGTGATTCCAGCACATAATAAGGGAGCAACAGCTTTGGTATCGAGGTTTTCGGGAATGCGTAAAACAAATTTTTCGCGCACCACTATGTTTGTAGAATATCCGCCAAAGGTTTGTTTTCCGGTATGTTTGTCTTTGCCGTTATAGGTGCCAACCATGCCGTTTTCGCAATATTGCTCCAAATCTTCTGCGCATGAGCTGCAGTCTTGGCACGAGTCGACCATGCAACCCACACCTACTAAATCACCTATTTTAAATGACTTTACCGCAGTACCCACTTGAGTAACACTACCAATAATTTCATGACCTGGAACTAATGGATATTTTGACCCTCCCCAATCATTATGTGCAGAGTGAATATCACTGTGACAGACGCCACAATATAAAATATCTATATCGACATCATCGTCTAGAACCTCTCGGCGTTCAATAGTTAAGGGTTGTAATTGGGCGTTTGGGTTTTCTGTTCCGTATGCTTTAACGTGCTTCATTGTATCTATTTTTATTTACCTAAGGTATAGATACGCTTTCAAATAGGTTAATGCATATAGAAATAGTTTTGACGCTATCGTATAATTAGCTAAAAGAAAACTGCTCTAAATCAACATTTCCACCGGATATAATAATATCTACGGATTGGTTTTTAAACCGTTCTTTTTCTTTTATAACAGCTGCTAATGCCACAGCACTAGAAGGTTCTATAACAATTTTTAAGTACTGAAACACTAGGATCATAGCATTTAAAATCTCGTCTTCCTCAACACATATGATACGCTGTACATGCTTTTGAATAATAGGAAAGTTAATAGACCCCAAATGTGTACGTAAGCCATCGGCAATGGTGTTAGTATGCGTGTTTTTTTCAATAGTTCCGCTTATTAACGACCGATAAGCATCGTCTACTTGTGTGGGTTCAGCTCCGATAATTTTAGTGTCCGTATATTGCTCTCCTGCGAGTGCCGTTCCTGCTAATAAGCCACCTCCCCCAACAGGTGCTATGACCACGTTTAAATCGGGCTTTTCCGAAAGTAATTCTAAGGCAGATGTACTATGACCTAGAATAACATTTTTATTATTTGAGGGGTGAATAAATGTGGCACCTGATGTTTTTTCTATATGTTCTGCCGCTGCTTCCCTTGCGCTATTTGTCGGAAGGCACTCAGTAATATGACCGTGATACTCTAAAACGGCTTGTTTTTTAATTTTCGGAGCATTATTTGGCATTACAATATGAGCTTTAACCCCCAATCTCTGCGCTGCTAAAGCTAATGCTTGAGCAAAATTGCCTGAAGAATGTGTGACTACTCCTCTGCGCTTTTGTTCTTCGTTTAACTGCTGTATAGCATAAGTAGCACCGCGGAATTTAAAAGACCCGGTTTTTTGAAAGTTCTCACATTTAAAATAAAGTGAAGCTCCAATATTTTGATCTAATAAGGTAGATGTTAAAATTGGAGTGTTATGAATAAAAGGTTGTAATTGCTGGTGAATGGATGCTAAAGCTATTGATTTCATACTGAACCGGTAATGTAATGATCGGAATAAATTTTGGTAAAATGAGCACCGAAAAACAAGATTAAACTAGTGTAAGATACCCATAACATAATTAATATAACAGACCCTGCTGCACCATACGTAGATCCTGGTTCCAGTTCACTAAAATAAATGGCTAATAAGTATTTTCCAATGGTAAAAAGTAAAGCCGTTAAACCAGCCCCTATTTTTACAGCTTTCCATGGAATAATAGCATTTGGTAAAACTTTAAACATGGCGGCAAAGAGTACATAAATAAAGCTTAGAGAAATAACAATATCAATAACAAATACAAAATCAATTAAGTTATCCGGTAATAGGTTTTGAATGCGTTTACTAAAAGTACTTAATAGTGAGGTCATAACAAAACTTACTAAAAGTAAAAAACCGATAATTAAAATAAAACCAAAACTTTTAAGTCGACTAAAAATTGTTGCTAATAGTCCATTAGAAAATCTAGGTTCAGTTTTCCAAATACTATCAAATGCACTTTCTAATTGGTAAAAAACACCTGTAGCTCCATATAATAAAGTGAATAACCCAATAGTTGTAGCAAATATTGAGGTGGGCTTATCCCCTTTATCTAGCAACATGCCCCGAATGGTCTCGGCAGCCTCAACACCAATTGCTCGCGAAATCTCATCTAAAACCTCACCCTGAACGATATCTCTACCCCACACGTTGCCAACGACGTTAAAAATTATGATTAATAAGGCAGGTAAAGATAGAATAGAATAATAGGCCACGATAGCACTCAATTTAAAAGGTTCATTGGCATACCATGCTTTACCCGTTTCTAAGAGCAGTTTTGGTAAATCTTGTATTTTAAATGATTTTATAGTCAATGCGTGGTGAAGTTTGGTTTCTAACAAAATTAAGATTTGAAAGTAAACTAAACGATAATTTAACAAAATCTGTTAAACATCTGCAGTTTTGCAATGAAATTAATACATTTAATGACATAAATAACCTATTAACTTTTTAGCTAAGTACCTTTCAAACGAATTATTCAACTATAAAAACTAAAATATATGTCTGTACTAAACATTTTAATTACTATTCTTTTACCGCCATTAGGTGTGTTTTTAAAACATGGCCTAGGAGGTAAATTCTTAATTAATTTAATCCTAACCTTATTAGGGTGGCTTCCTGGAGTCATTCACGCCTTCTATATTAATCAAGAATAAAATAAAAAAGCGAGATATTTAATCTCGCTTTTTTATTTATTGTAGTATTGAAGTCTTTTGTCTTACTTATACTAGTTATACTTCCTTTTATCAGTTTGAAGCCTACTCTCTAAACCAAGGTAATTCGTACTTTCTTCTTTTTTAAGCGCGTGTTATTCGTTTTAGCAATAACCGCTTCTGCTTTAAATCGTGGTACAGCCACAAAAGCGCAGTCCTGCTTGAGTTCGATAATTCCTAATTCGTCCTTATTTAGTTCCCCTTGTTTAAACAATAAACCGGCGATATCACCTTTAGAGATTTTGTCTTTACGACCTCCAGAAATGAATAAAGTTGACCAATCTGTTGGTTTAGGTGCTTTTTTGGTATCTAAACGTTCTATCCCATCTGTTTTTATAAATTCAGGTAAAGGCTCTTCTTCCCACTGTAATACATAAGCCGTACCCTCACTATTCATACGAGCTGTTCTACCATTTCTATGTGTGAACTCTTCTTCTTTTAATGGTAATTGAAAATGAATAATAAAATTCAATTCATTTATATCTAAGCCTCGTGCTGCTAAATCTGTTGCAATAATTATTTGATGCGTACCATTTCTAAATTTAATAAGAGCGCGCTCTCGCTCTATTTGCTCTAATCCCCCATAAAAACAGCCGTGAGCAATCTTATTGTCGGTTAAAAAATCACTAACAAATTGAATGGTATCTTTAAAATTACAAAAAATGATTCCCGGTTTATTACCGATATGACATAGCAGGTCGACCAAGGTTTGTAATTTATTTTTGTCGGGTGATAAAACGGCTTTTACCGCTAATTTAGAAGCTACCGTATCGGAATAATCAATAACAACTTCATTTTCTAAACCTACAAACTTAGGCACTTCTATATTTTGTGTAGCTGAGGTTAGAATACGTTTTTCAATATGTGATAAGGCGAAAATAATTTCACTCATTTCGCCTTCAAAACCAGCTTCTAAAGACTTGTCAAATTCATCTAAAACCAAAGTTTTAATTTGGTTTACACTAATGGTTTCTCGACGTAAATGATCGGCCACACGACCCGGTGTTCCCACCAAAATACTTGGAGCATGACTTAATTCAATTTTATCCTTCGAAAACGGACGCCCGCCATACACGGCATTAACTTTAAATCCTGTTCCCATTTCTCGAACCACCTGTTCAATTTGAATTGCTAGTTCGCGAGACGGCACTAAAATAAGCACTTGAATACCTTCAATATCATTTTGAAGGCTATTAATAATTGGCAATAAAAAAGCTAAGGTCTTACCTGTTCCCGTGGGTGACAATAGAATAACATTATCCGCCGCCATGATACCTAAATTAGCTTCTTCCTGCATAGCATTTAATGCTTTAATCCCTAATTTATTGAGTATGCGATCTTGTAGTTTCATAATTTTATTTGAACTGCAAAAATACAGTTTCAATAATAGAAAATTCCTTTTATTATTAAATTTTAATAGATACAAAAACGACCAATAATACTTGTACCAATGCCGGCTTATTCTTAGCTTTGAAAAAAAAAATTTTCATGCTTAGTACGTTTAGAATAATTGCGTTTTTAGAGGGGTTATCATACATCCTACTTTTATTTATTGCAACCCCATTAAAATACCTTGCTAACGATCCGCAATACGTAAAAATGCTAGGCATGCCGCATGGTTTACTATTTGTAGCCTATGTCGCTTTTGCTATCTTTTTAAGGGCTACTTACAAATGGGATAATAAAGCATTTTTTATCATCATATTATGTTCCTTATTACCTTTCGGAACCTTTTATGCAGACCATAAATACTTTAAGCCGTTAGCGCAGTAAGTAGTCGTAATCATAAAAAAACAACTAGTTTAAAGGACGTGTTATTTATAACGGTAAGATACAATGTGCTTTAATTTTTATGAAAAGAGCTAATATTTAATGCTTTTGGAGTATTTCAGCGTTATTTTATGGTTTATTATTGTATTTTTAAATACATACACTAACTAACCGCTATAATGCACTTTATGAATACACTTAAATTTGTAGCTCTATTTCTTATTGCCAATTGTTTTACGCTAAAGACCTATTCACAAGAACGAACGCCTCAGGAGATATCACAGTTGATTTCAACTTATAAGGATGATCCACGTGGCCCCTACCATCGTATTAAATGGTTTTGTGAAGACGGCACAGAAAGAGAGCCTAAAGATCCTTGTCCAGACGCTATTGGAGGCGGAATACAACACGCAAGTTTTAAGGCGTCAGCACTACAGTTAAGACGTAGTAATCACTTATTTTTTGGTGAAATTTTAGCAGGCTTATCCCCAAAAGAGTTTTTAGATCGCAATGCTAATTTTAGTCGTTTAAAGCAATATCAAATAGGAAAATACTTAAGTAGTGTTGATAATGGATGGGTACTTAGAAAAGCACAATTTTACCGTGGTGCTATCCAATCGGAAGATGAAGAAACATGGGGTAAAGACTTTTTTATTCAAATCTTAAAGGATGATGACTTCATTATTCAAAATTACTATTTAATACGCCAAAGTTTAAAAGATATTCCCCATAGCGGAGATGATAATATAGCGCAACTCATGCGTAGTCAGTCTAAACTATTATCTGAAGACCATCCGTCGTTTATGGATATCAGAATTAAAATTCATGGCCAGCCAGAAGTCTCGGATATAAAACTTGTAAACAACTATCTTAAAACCAAGGCATCTGTATTGAAAGCAGAGGAATTAACTGCGTTTGAAGCATTAGTAAAAACGATGCAAGCCTTTTATGCTCCTATCGATTTTAAGGTTTTACAAGATGATTTATCAAAAATTACCGAAAAAAATGAAGCGACACTTAGTGTTTCAAACTTTCTAAAAGACTATACCCAAGCTTCTACTCCAGAACAAATATCTTCGGCAATAGCCAACGTTTTATATACAATAAGAACGCATATTACCGATTTTAAATACAGTAAAAACCGACTAGCAATTTTAGACTTATCTATACAATTAGAAAATACTTTATTAAAAGAATCACAAGAATGGGAGTCAGAAAATATAATCGATAACTTATATAAAATAAACACTTTAGCTTGCGCTACTTTAGGAACTGGTTTAATTGAATCTTGGGAGTATGATGCCATCGAATCGCAATTATTACCACAGATTTCTGGAGAAAAAACAACATTAAAAACACTGCACGCTGTGCTTAATGTGAGTCGTAGTATTGTAGAATGGACAACGACAATGGTTAAAGCAAATTATCAAGAGGAAGTAAATACCTATACTAAATTCGAACCACTTGCCTATGGTTTTATAGACGACAAAGTACGTAGTAGTATCTCGTTAAACCTTGGTGAAGAAGTGAGTGAATTAGGAGCGTTAATCGCGAAGCTTTCAAACATTAATAATGCCGTTGTAGACCTTAAAAATCAAACAGCAATTCGCGGGTTAAATCCGGGGTACGCCTTTGGGAAACTCATGGTTGTAGACGGAAACCCCGAAGAAGTTAACGTAAACTCTAATAACATTTATATTTTTGAAAAACCGCCTTCCGATTTAAAGCCTGTAGCAGGTATTATGACCGTTTCAGAAGGGAATTTAGTATCCCATGTGCAACTGTTAGCACGGAATTTAGGTATTCCAAACGCAGCCTTATCCTACGAGAATCTAAAGGATTTAAAAGCTTACGACGGTAAAAATGTGTTCTACGCAGTGTCTAACCAAGGCCATGTTATTTTAAAAGTGGAAGGCGATATGACTGAAGAGGAAAAAGACTTGTTTTCTAAAACCGAAAAAACTAAAAATAGAATAGCAGTCCCTGTTGAAGATATTAAATTGGATACCAATGAAGTTTTAAATATGCGTGATGTACGTGCCGTTAACTCGGGAAAACTATGCGGTCCTAAAGCTGCAAACTTGGGAGAGCTTAAACACTTATTTCCGGAACAAGTAGTAGAAGGTTTGGTGATTCCCTTTGGTGTGTTTAGATCGCATATGGATCAACAAATGCCTGGCGAAGGAAAAAGCTATTGGACCTATTTAACCGATACGTTTTTAAAAGCGGAAGCTATGCGTGTAGAGAATACAGATGAAGCAAGTATAGAAGCTTTTCAATTAGAAAACTTAACCAAATTACATAAAGCTATTATAGCGATGCCTTTAAGTAGCGCTTTTGAAAAGGATATAAAAGCTAGTTTTAAAGACGCTTTTAATGGTGCGTTAGGGACAGTGCCCGTGTTTTTAAGAAGTGATACTAATATGGAGGACCTTAAAGAGTTTACCGGCGCTGGTTTAAACTTGACCTTATTTAATATCGTTTCGGAGGAAGCTATTTTAAAAGGAATCAAGCAGGTTTGGGCTTCTGCCTATACCGAACGTAGTTTTAAATGGAGGCAAAAGTATTTATCGAATCCGGAGAACGTTTTCCCTTCTATTTTAATCATTCCAAGTGTCGATGTAGATTATTCTGGAGTTATGATTACTAAAGGAATTAATACAGGTAATGCTAACGACTTAACAGTTGCTTTCAGCCGTGGCGCTGGTGGTGCTGTCGACGGACAATCGGCAGAAACGCGATTAATTACTAAAAACAGCTCTGAATTATTGGCGCCTGCAAGACAACCTAATTACATTCGATTACCAAGTGTTGGTGGGACAAAAACCTATTACACGTCGTACAACGCTCCTATATTAAATGAAAAAAATATAGAGGATATTCGAGTATTAGCAAAAACAATCAGGGAAACAGTAGGAAACACATCTGATGCAGATCAAGCCTATGATGTAGAATTTGGTTTTAAAGACGATAAACTGTGGCTGTTTCAAATCCGCCCTTTTGTAGAAAACAAGCAAGCTAAAAGTTCAGAATATTTGATATCTATTTCGCCTAATATTAATTTAAATAAACACGTGGCTTTATCCACGGCGCTATACTAATGAAAAAACTATTCTATTTTACCATAAGTTTTTGTATAATCTTGTCCTTCGGTTTTATCTCCTACCCTATTGATGGTTATGAGTCTACCGGTATTTCAAGACTCTACCATTTAAGAAAAATTCAAGTCGACAGTATTCCGTACAACAGAATTCCAGCTGGAGCTTATTTAAACTTGGCAGACATTAAACTCAATTTAAAATCGCGATCTAAAGATAGTATGGATGTGCTATTAAAGGAAGATGACGCGTTTACAAAAGAGGTTCGTGCATTGTTTCCTGGTAGTGGTTATTCGGCAGCAATTTTAGATATGAGTAATCCTGAAGATTTAAAGTATGCGGCTTATCGCGAGCATGTAGGGTATCAACCTGGAAGTGTAGGGAAATTAGCGGTTTTAGTCGCTTTAATGACGGAGCTTAGCGAATTGTGTCCTGATTCTTGGGAAGATCGTGCTTTTTACCTTAAAAACACTCGAGTAACTTCTGGGTATTGGGGAACTGGAGATCACCACACCATTCCTGTTTACGATATTGAGAAAAACAAACTAACAAAACGACGCGTGGTGGCAAGTGATGAGTTTTCTCTATACGAATGGTTAGATCACATGGTGTCTGTAAGTAATAATGGTGCCGCTAGTGTGGTGTATCGTGAAGCTATGTTAATGCGTGCCTTTGGTTCGGAGTATTTTTTCCTTAACCAAGAAAAAACGGATGCATTTTTTAAAGAAACCTCTAGAGATTCGTTAACTAACTTGGCGCATGCCGTTGTTAATGAACCTTTATTAAATATGGGAATCGCTGAAAATGATTGGAAATTAGGCGGACTGTTTACACGTGGTCCAGAAAAGTATGTAGGACGCAAAGGTGGTAGTATTGGAACGCCAAAAGGGTTAATGCAATTTTTAGTAAAGCTAGAACAAGGCGCTATAGTCGATCACGAAACAAGCTTAGAAATGAAACGCTTGCTTTATAGTACCGATAGACGTATTCGCTATGCGAGATCACCGCGTTTGGATAGCGCAGCCGTTTATTTTAAATCGGGAAGTTATTATAAATGTGACCGTACCAAAAATCCAAACTGTAGTGACTATGCGGGTAATGTATTTAATTATATGAATTCGGTTATCATCGTAGAACATCCTAATGGCACAAAATATATTGTCTGCTTAATGTCTAACGTGTTGAATAAGAATTCTGCAGGAGCGCATATGTATCTAGCTAGTAAAATTGACGATATCATCAATAAAAATAATAAAGACAACAAAACAGAAGTAAAAGAAGAAGTGTACAAAGATGATGCTGACGATTCTGGGAATTAAGCTTGCAATTCTTGTAAGCTGTTTATGGTGTCGTAGGCAAAAAACTTAACCTCTTTATTTCTATGTTTTTTATAAGGTAGTACAATGGGAAGATAGCTCACATCTTCTAGCTGTTTTATAAGATTTAAAACCTCAAGTTTTATCTTCTTACCTCTACTCTTTAATAAGATATTGATATAGGCTTTTTCTGGTAGTCGTTTTAACTTTAAAACAGAGGTGTCATAAGCATCTTCATCTATTACAAAGTGTTCTATTAAAGGAAATAAACGCCGTTTTAAATCGTTTTGAATCAGATTATCTAAAAACTCTAAGGCGTTAACACGGGCTTCTTTAACGTCGCTAATGACTCCGGCATAGGTTACTTCAATGTCATCTTCATAATACAGCAGACTTAACAGCTTAAAAATGCATTTTAAACTTTGATGTTGTTGTTGCTTTAAAAGCTCTTCAATACTTTGTCGTGCAAGTAAAATTTCGGTGTCTTTATCCGTTAACGCGTCGTTATCTTTATACTGTTCAATGTTATAACGCACTGACAGCATAGCATTCACTGTCGTTTTATAATATTTACTTTCTTTAAAGATTAAACTTTTAAGAAGGCGTTTATTAAAATCTAAGGCACTGTTATTATTCTTTAGTTTAATTAGCGATTTTACGGCTTCTAAACGGATAATAATATCACGACTTCGCATGAGTCTAAACAATACTTTTACCGCGTCCTGGGTTTTAAACGCTTCGATTACACGTGGTAAATGTTGTTTAATATTATCCTTAAGGGTTTCATTTTTTTCTAATTCTAAAATAGTGTCTATAATTTGCGGTCCAAATTCTTTTAAAGCCTTAATAGCATTTTTGCGCTGCTCCGCATCATCAATGTACTCTAACAAGGGGAGTATATATTTTTGATGGCTGGTTAGCCCTGCGGCTTTAATCGCTTTGGCCACTATAAAGGGGTTTCTATTATTTAAATGGACGGAAATAAAAGGGTAATACTTTTCTATTCCGGAATAAGCAATGGTAATTAATAGCTCTCCTACAGCCTCTTTTCTGCTAAAGCCTTCTGGGGAATTTAAATACCGTACTCTATTCTGAATACGAGTTTCCAACTGAAAGCGATTTGCTATATGTTGGTTGTTTGATGCTTCTTTAGCTAAGCATAGTAAAGCTGCATTAGCAATGTAATCACTTTGATTGTCTAAATATTTATTGAAAAAATGTTCTTCTGATAATGACGAGTGGTTTAAAATATACTCTAAGGCTGTTAATACAAGAGCATCATTTTTAATATATACTAATTGCTGTACTTTCTCTATCGCTGTACCCTTATCGTAGTCATATAAATGTTTAATAGCTTCATTTTTAACATCATGAGAGTCATGATCTAATAAATGAATGACATTAGGTTTTAAATTTCTTAATTTGTAGCTACTAATATGTTTTAGTAAAGCAATAATATCTTCTTCATTACCATTATTTAAAATATCTAGAGCCACACTAATTGTAGTGTCGTTTTTCTGCTTCTTCTTACTTTTAGAGTCTACAGAAATATTTCTTTGAATATTTTCACGAAATGATTCGTAATAGGCCTCTCGAAGTCTATAAATTAATATAATCCAAACAAATACAAAGAGTAATACAATAACGGTGATGTAGGAACTACTGAGCTCTAAACGTCGAATTAAGAAAAGTAACATGAAGCCAGAGATTCCTGTGGCAATACTATCTACAACGACATCTATAAACGATTTAGCTTGGTTTTTTATAAGTAATGGAATGGGTAAAATAGACAATTCAACTGCTGCTTTGTTGAGGGATTGTTTAAAACTCCCATCTATCCCCTTAATAATTACAAGCACCCATAATTCTGGAAAGGTTAAAAACAATAAGCAGCCTAAAGCTATACCTAAAGGTAAAATAAGTAGTGTCGATGACACGCCTAACTTACTCAGTATACGGTTAGTTAAAAACAGCTGAAGCACTAGAGCAATAACATTAAATGTAGAAAACCAGAATCCGAAAAAGGTTGCAAGCTCATCAGGATCACTAATGGCTTTATACGCAAAATCACTAAACTGAAAGTCGACTAATTTAGCAACCACTACTCCTATTCCTGTAATAAAGGCAAGATAGGTTAAGTGTTTTGATTTAGAAATTAAGATAATCGAAGAATCCTCGACATCTGTTTTATTTGCTTTACGTTGTTTACGGACATAGATGTTCATTTTACGAATGCGCAGTTTCCAGATTTTCTTTAAAATAGGAATGCACAATAAAATTAATAGTCCTGCTAAGAGTACGACAGTCTTGTTTCCGAAATTAGAGGCAATAATACTGGTAAGATAGCCTCCAAATATACCTCCCGCAATTGCTCCGGCACCAATAAAACCAAAGATGCGCTTGGCTTCTCTTGAATTATAAACCATATTAGCTAAAATCCAAAATTGTGAGGTGGCAATTACTGCGAAAAGTGAAACCCCTAAATAATAAATGTAGAGTAATACATCATTTAAAAGCGCGAATTGAATAAAAACACTCAGTAAAATAAAGCTAAGACTAAAGCTGATCAATGAAATAATGGTGACATTAAGAATTGAAAACTTTCGCAGTGCCTTATTGTAAAAATAAGAAGTAATTACAGCTATACCTGCAACTAAGATATAACCATACGGAAGATGCTCTGCACCTAGACGCGATAAGAAAAGTGCGTTGACGGTTGGCTTTACAATGAGTAAAACCGTAATAATTAAAAACACATACAATTGCATTAAAAAAGAGATGTGTATTTCACCATCTCTTAATCCAAATGTTTTGTGTAATACTTGTTTTAACACGTCGTCTTTAATTACTGTTGGTTGTTTCTACAGTAAATAACGTGATTTTTTTAAGACTTTATCTAATGGTTCCACCAAATTTCTCATAATTTGTTCACCATAACTGTCATCAATTAAAGCAACGATAATATATTTTCTATTTGGTCCCCATACTAATGCAGAATCTGAATGAAAGTTTTTCCATGAACCTGATTTTCTATAGACCTTTGCCGTTGGAGCAATGCGATCTAATGTATTTACAAATTTATGGTGTAAGGCAGGGTCTTTCATGATTTCTAACATTTCTTTCGAGCGTTTTGTATTCACTAGGTTCCCCATGGCTAATTGGTAGTAAAAACTACACACTTGCTTTGTAGTCGCTGCGTGACTTAATCCTTTTAAAGGCTCTGGGTGACGCTTACCGGAAGCAGCATAGCGCTTACCTACCCATAAACCTCCTCCTACATTTTCGTCGTATAACTTGGTCTCTGGAGCTCGTAAAACGGCTTCTATTTTTTCATAACCCAAGCGGTCAATCATACGCGTCGAAGCTTGATTGTTAGATTTACTTATCATTAAGCGTAAATCATCTCTAACTTCCTTAGTATCTTTTAGCTCGCCTTTGTCTATAGCATCCATGGCAGCCAAAAGAATAGCTATTTTAGGCAAACTAGCCGCATACATCATATTTTCATCATTAATCCCAGCATATCTTATATTCGATGCATCGCTAAGGTCAACAATTCCAATAGACATCTTTTTAGAGTCTACTAAGCGCCTCCATTGCGCATTAGAATTTATTTCGGTGTTTAATATGTCTTGAAGTGAGCTATCTTGTAATTGAGCAATGTGCTCAATGTCACTTGTACAATCTATTGGTAATTGCTGTTGTGCATTAGCTAAAAAGCTTAAGGAAAGAAGCAGTAAAAAACAACTGCGTTTAATGTGTTTATTCATATACTATTAATCTATTATTTAATTAAAAATTAACCTATCACTTGCTAAAGGGAAATTCAAGTTGGGGTTAAAAACGAAGCGAATATACAATAATTTCTTAATCTGCTATAAATCAGTTTGTTAAAATTGTATTATAAATTGTTTTCAACCTTTCATGTTACGTCTCTTGTAACGGCTTGAGACTGATTAAATTGTATGCACAATAAACTTTTTATTAATTTATTTTACAAAGGTTTTTTCAACAATATACTGACCCTCTAATTGCAATTTTAGGCGCTATAATGTTTGCAGTTGTTTTATCTCTTCAGCGTTAGCTAAATGATCTGATTAATTATTACAAAACTAGTGGTATCTCATAGTGATTTCTAGAGCTTTACAGACGGATAATATCGTCATGAAAAGCCATAACATGGCAGGTGTAATTGTTCATAACCTAGTGAACAAAATAATTTTCATATCGTGTTATGCGATATCTTTGTCTGTACTTTTATAACAAAGGCTTATAAATTATGAATACACGTAAAGAGCAATTATTAGCGATTAGACCAGTGATATCAACTATTAGGATCACCGACGGTATGAGTAGTGGTGAGCGGTTTCAAAACGAAACCTTACGACCTGTTATAAAATTACAAAGCAACTTGTTTACAGAGGTCTTTAGAAACTACATTGATAAACACAAAAATGTATTTTACCAATTACCTTTAGAAAAACGCTTAGATTATATTGAAAATGCGCTTCAAAAAGACATTAAATTACGCAATGCGTTAAAGGGCATGGTTATCGGTCAATTTACGGTTGAAGAATATTCACGTTATATTAAAAATTCTTCCGCTTTAAATAAACGATTAATAAATATAATAAGAGAGCGTTTACAAAGCAATATACAATTATTAGATAAACCCAAAACCCTATCTGCTGTTTGATAAACAATGACCACAAAAAAACTCCTTTTGCAAGCGTGTAAGGATAATGTCGAAAAACGCATTACCGATTACAAAAATGAAATGGCTTTAATTAATGAAGCTATAGAAACCAATGATAAAGAGTCGGAAGATGAAGACTCTGGAAATGGAAAATTATTAAACGATCTCGAAAAGAACGCGGGGTATTTAAATGAAGCCATAAGAATACGTGACTTTTTATTGCAAATAAACGCGAATAACGTCTGCAATACTGCAGTTTTAGGAAGTGTCGTTGAAACTGAAAGTGTTACATTTTATATTTCAACTAGTGTAGGGCAAATAGAAATTGAAAATAAAACCTATTATGCCATCTCTTTGCAATCTCCTATTGGACAACTGTTAAGAGGAAAAACTAAAGGCGATCGCTTTACGTTTAATGACAAGAATTATACTATTATAAGCATCCTATAAAAAGGATGCTTTTTTACTTTTTACTACGTTTTTATGAGATTGTAGAAACACCATTTAAGTCGGTAGTTAATACAGAACTCATATAGTCAAAGTACGGACGAATAGTTTTAAAAGCAGCATTTACTCGAGTCGTAAATTCAGGATCTAGAACGTCTTTGTCAGTAAAGTTTTTAGTAAATATAAATTGCTTTTTTCTTATAAGGTCAATATTTTCATCATTGCGATTAAAGCCTTTTGGAGCGGTTTTCACTTCGTCTCCGGTAAGTTCTCCCCAGGTATTTTTTAAATTAGGGTTTTCTATTATCGCTCTAATTTCACTAGCGTCTGTTTCGAATTCTTTACGAATTCTTAATAAGTCGGCAGGCTCAGGATTCCAAAATCCAGCGGCCATAAAACTTTTATTACCGGGTTGTATTTGTAAATAGTAGCCACCTCTTAATTCTGGTTTTACGCGGTGAAAAGAGCCTCCAAAATGAGTTTTATAAGGAAGTTTGTTTTTAGAGAAACGAACATCGCGGTAAATTCTAAAAATCTTTACTTTATCTACATTATCATGCGTATTTAAAGCTTCTAAAATAGTATTGTAAACTATTTTAATTTCTGTTTCTACAGCTCTAAACTCTTGTTTATTGTCAGAAAACCACTCTCTGTTATTATTGAGTTCTAATTGAGTAAGAAATTTAAATATAGCTTCAGCATTCATAAGTGTAAGTCTGTTTTTAGGTTTTAGGGCATAGAAAAAAGCCCCGAGATTTTCGGGACTTTATATTATAATGAATTATTAACGCAGTACATTAATCTACTGCATCTTCGATATCATCTGCTACATCTTCAATGGCATCTCCTGCCGATTTCTCTTCACGACAGCCTGTAAAGACAGTCGCCATTGTAAACAATACAATAAAAGTGTATGCTAATTTTTTCATGTTAATTGGTTTTTAAAAATTAATAATAGGTTTTTGGTTGTTTTAAATGTAATCAATTTTTAATTAATTTTTGCTTCATATAATTATTTTATCATTGATCACATTACTTTTTAAGCTTGTCAATCGGCTATACCACTACATATTATTCAGAAGGCTTCACATCATTATTTAGCGATAAATCATTATCAAATTGTAACGTTCGTATAGGAAACGGGATATTTATAGCGTTTTTGTCGAACGCTTTCTTTATTTCAATTATAGCTGTATTAATAGCTCTTAATTTATAAATTGCTTTATCGCCTTCAATCCAAAATCGGCATAAAAAATCGATAGAGCTTGATCCAAACTCTTGATAATAAAACTCGACTTGCTCTGTATTCTCTATATTCGGAAATGCTTTAGCGATAGTTTCTTTTGTTAGTTTTTCGACAAACTCTAGATCCGACTCATACCCTACACCACAATTAAATGAGACCCTCATTTTCGATGTCAGCGAATAATTCTTAACCGGGTTTTCTAAAATGCTTTTATTGGGAATCATCACCATATTATTATCGGCTTCTTTCACAACAAAATTTTTGAGACTAATTTCTATAACTTCGCCAGAAAACCCATTGGTTTCAACCCAATGTCCTAATTCAATCGATTTTCTGAAACTGAGCACGATTCCGGCAAAAGTATTACTAAGAGTGCCTTGTAATGCCAAACCAATAACTAATCCTGATACTCCTGCAGCCCCAATAAGTGTTTCTAATGTCCGACTTAAATTAAGAACGCCTAAAGCAAGAAATAAACCCGCTGCCAATACTAAAATTGTCGTGATCTTAGAGATTATATTTACTAAAGAATCTTGGTGTATACGCTTAGAAATTAATCGCTTGACCAGTTTTGCTGCATAATTAGAGAGGTAGTAAAAAATGACTAAAACTATAATTGCAATAAATAAATTTGGGAGGTTGTTTACAAAAGCATTAAACCACCCTAACAATTTTTCTGACAGTAAATTAAAAGAGTTTTTAATTTGGTCTTCCATACGCGGTATTGGCTAGTTGTTTTAAGGTTAAAGATATAATTGGGTTATTTAATTGTATTAATATACAAATAATTAATGAGTTGCAGCTTCTAACCCACTCACTTTAAGTTGTTCTTTAGAACTTTTAGACCATGCGTTCAACATCCAACTTGTTTTTTCTAATTCACGAATATACGCTCCTATTAAGTCAATTGTTCCCTCATCCCCAGCTTTATCCGCCTTATCGAGGACACTAGACATTTGTGCTAAAATGATTTTGTGATCAGATAAAAGTTCTTTAACCATATCCTCGTCTGTTTCTAAAGTGTTACCTTCTCTAATAGAAGACATTTTTAGATAGTCACTAAACTTACTAACAGGATGATGACGTAATGTTAAAATACGTTCCGCTACTTCGTCAATTTTTACTTTTGAATCGTTGTACATTTCTTCAAACTTAACATGTAAATCGAAAAAATTTTTTCCTAAAACGTTCCAGTGAAACGTTCTCAGTTTTTGGTAATAGATATGGTAATCTGCTAATAACGTGTTTAGCTCCATAACTACAGGTAATAATTTTTCGTCTTGTATATTTAAATAACTCATAATTGAATAGATTTTTGGTTTCCATTCAATATAGAGACATATTACAGTGAAGACAAGGCTTTAACAACCTTTAACCTGCTTAGGATTTAATTAACATAATTTAAGTTAAACCCGCTTAAATACTGCTAATAATTTTAACACCTTGTTATTACTCAAAATCTATTTTGCTTAATATTAACCCTGATGCAGGAGCGATATATTCCATTCTGTTTGTGTTTTCAGGCTTTAAGGAGTCTTTAATGTCTTGTAGGCTTAATTTTCCTTTTCCTAAATCGATTAAAGTCCCCATCATTAATCGGATTTGGTTTCTCATAAAACCTTTTCCTTTAACTCGTAACATATAGGTTTTTTCAGGGAAAAAATTTGCTGTATATTTTGTGTTTTCAACCAGTTCGCAAAGTTCTATTGTCCGCGTATAAATACCGTGATCTGTTGGTCGGAAGCAATAACTCTTAAAATAATGTTCGCCTTCGAACAGTTTAGCGCCTTCCATCATAATATCAATATCCAAATCGTCTAATATGGTGGTGATTATAGGCGCACAAAAGGGATGGAATTTATCTCCAAACGCAAAAATATAATTGTATTCTTTAAGTTTTGAATGTTGAATAATATTAAACTTGGCATCCACTTCCCGAATACCTGTAGCGCGAATATCTTGAGGTAAATTATAATTAAACAAATCTAAAAATGCCTGTAAATCCTCAATTGGTTCATACAAAAACAATTCGAAAGCTGCGTTTTCGGCAGAAACCATGGCATCGGTTCTCCCTGACACCAAACTCTTAAAGCGTTTGCCTTCTAAAATATAATTTAAGGTCCTATCTACCATTAAATGTACCGTTTTAACATTAGGCTGTTTTTGCCATCCGTGAAAACGGTATCCTAAATATTGTAATGTTATAACGTAGAAAAACTTTTTCAAAATAATTTATTTTTGGCCGAAAGTAGCTTATATAATCACATTTCGCAAAATTTTAATACCTTGTATTCTATTAACTAACTAAAACTATCAAATATATGACTGAAAAAACGACACAAAAACCGCCCATTTGGTATTGGATTATAGCAGGTTTTGCACTAATCTGGAATGCTATGGGAGTCTATCAGTATTTACAACAAGCTTACCAAACCGAAGCCTTTAAAGCCATGTATCCGGATCCAGAAATCCTAGAAATGGTTATAAATACTCCCGGATGGGTTATGGCCGCATTTGCAACTGCAGTGTTTTTTGGATTTCTAGGGAGTTTAGCGCTTTTATTGAGAAAAAGTTGGGCAAAAGTACTGCTATTGGTGTCGTTGATAGGGATCATCGTTCAGCTGATTTATAATTTATTCATCAGTAATGCTTTAGAAGTATATGGCCCTGGAGCCGTTATTATGCCTATTATGGTGTTAATATTCGGATTTGTAATTTACTATCTAGCTAAAAAAGCATTAAGTAAAGGTTGGATTTCATAAAAATCAATGACTAAATAACCGATAAACCTTGATTTATTGTTCTAAAAATGACTAATAAATCAAGGTTTTTTAATGATTTCTTTCTTGTAAAACGGAAACGACATCATTGAGCTTAAAGCCTTTGGCCTGAAGTAATAATAAATAGTGAAATAGCAAATCTGCACTTTCATTTAAAAACAGCGTATCGTTATTATCTTTAGCTTCTATAATAACTTCTACCGCTTCCTCCCCTACCTTTTGTGCTATTTTATTAATGCCTTTTTCAAAAAGGGATGCGACATAAGACAATCCTTCTTGGTTTCCACTAATTCGTGATGTGATCGTGTTTTCTAATACAGAGATAAATCCGTACTGCGTTTCATTTTTGGTATTCCAACAGGTATCAGATCCTTTATGGCAAGTGGGTCCATCAGGATTAACAAATATAAGTAAACTGTCATTATCGCAATCCAGTTGCATATCTACCACGTGCAATACGTTACCGCTTTCTTCTCCTTTTCTCCATAAGCGTTGCTTAGATCGGCTGTAAAAAGTTACTTTTTTAGTGTCTTTAGTAGCTTTAAAAGCCGCTTCATTCATATAGCCTAGCATCAATACATTTTTAGTATTGTAATCTTGGATTATAGCGGGTACCAAACCGTCTTTGTTTTTATTAAAATCTATAGTCATCATTCGTTTTTTAGTGTTTTAATGCGGGTTACAATTATAACCGCACAGGAATACCATTATTTTGTAATTCTTTTTTTAAGGCGGGTATAGTGATTTCATTAAAGTGAAAAACACTTGCTGCCAAGGCGGCATCGGCTTTTCCTTTTTTAAAGCTGTCGATAAAATGCTGTATGGTTCCTGCGCCACCAGAAGCAATAATAGGAATATTTAAAGTCGACGATAATTGACCTAAAGCTTTATTTGCAAAACCTAATTTAGTTCCATCATTGTTCATAGAGGTAAATAAAATTTCACCAGCTCCCCTGCGTTCTACTTCTTTTGCCCATTCAAAGAGATTTAATTTGCTGGGTATATGTCCACCAGCTAAGTGAACAATCCACTCGCCATTAATTTCTTTTGCATCAATAGCTACAGTTATGCACTGGTTTCCAAAGGTATTGGATAGCTCGTTAATTAGAGCAGGCTGTTTTATGGCTGATGAATTAATAGAAATCTTATCGGCTCCTGATTTTAAAAGTCTATCTACATCAGCAACCGAGGAAATACCGCCGCCAACGGTAAATGGGATGTTGATTTGCTCTGCAACCTTTAAAACCATATCTAAGGTGGTGTTGCGCTCTTCTAAAGTTGCCGAAATATCTAAAAAAACAAGTTCGTCGGCCCCCATATTTGCATAGCGTTTAGCAAGCTCAACAGGGTCGCCGGCGTCTCGTAAGCCCTTGAAATTCACTCCTTTTACTGTACGCCCATTTTTAATATCGAGACATGGTATAATGCGTTTTGTTAACATAATAATTAGTTGATTGGGATTAATAAAAACGCTCTAGATCTTTTAACGAAATTCGGTTTTCGTAAAGGGCTTTTCCTATTATAGCCGCTTCGCAGCCTAGGTCTTTTAACGTTTCTAAATCCGTTATACTTGTAATTCCTCCAGAAGCGATTAGTTTTACAGACTGATCTTTACTATTGCTGTTTGAACATTCTGAGAGTATCTTTTTATACAATGCTAACGACGGACCTTCAAGCATGCCATCCTTTAAAATATCGGTACAGATTACATATTGGACACCTTTTTTTTGATAGCCTTTTATAAACGGGATTACCTTTAGGGTACTGTCTTCTAACCATCCACTAATAGCGATATTTTCATTTTTACAATCGGCTCCTAAAATAATTTTTTGTGAACCGTAGGTAGATAACCAATTTTCGAAGATTTCAGTATTGTGCACTGCAATACTTCCTCCAGTAACTTGCTTTGCACCAGAATTAAACGCAGTGGTTAAATCGTCACTTGATTTTAAACCCCCACCAAAATCTATTTTTAGATTTGTTTTCGTCGCGATAGCCTCGAGTACTTTATAATTTACTATATGCTTTGCCTTGGCACCATCTAAATCCACTAAATGTAAATATTGAATACCAGAATCCTCAAACTGTTTGGCGACCTCCAAAGGATTTTCGTTATATATCTTTTTTGTATTGTAATCGCCTTTTGATAAGCGAACACATTTACCATCTATTATGTCTATTGCGGGTATTATTCTCATAATTAACTTTTTTATTGTCTGTTATCCTTTTCTTTAGTCTTATCCAATTGCTTAGTCTAGTTCTAAAAAATTCTTTAATAATTGGGCGCCTACATCACCGCTTTTTTCGGGATGAAATTGAACCCCGTAAAAATTATTGTGCTGTAAGGCCGAAGCATAGATTGTATCGTAGCTGGTATGTGCAATGGTTTGATAATTTATAGCAGCATAATAACTATGCACCAAATACATATAAGCCTTGTCATTAATAGATTTAAAGAGATCGGATTTCAAATTCTCAATAGTATTCCATCCTACTTGTGGCACTTTTACGTTTTTTGAAAATTGCTTGACCTGTGTGTCAAAAATGCCAAGTCCTTTAGTATTGCCTTCCTCGGAGGTATTACAAAGCAATTGCATCCCAAGGCAAATACCCAAAACCGGTTGTGTTAAGGTGGGAATAAGATGGTCAAGTTTATTCTTTTGAAGCATTTTCATAGCGCTACTCGCCTGACCTACCCCAGGAAAAATTACCCGATCGGCGGCTTTAATTTTCTCAGGAGAATTTGTAAGTATAGCACTACTGCCTAATCGGTTAAAAGCGTATTGCAGACTTTTAATATTTCCTGCTCCGTAATCAATAATAACAACATTCATAGTTTTAATTTAAAGTGTTTTACGTTTTTTATAATACGCCTTTAGTACTTGGTAAAACCATAGCGTTAACATCGCGTTTAATAGCCATTTTAATAGCTTTTGCAAAGGCTTTAAAAATGGATTCAATTTTATGGTGTTCGTTAATGCCTTCTGCTTTTATATTTAAATTACATTGCGCACCATCGGTAAACGATTTAAAAAAATGCATAAACATTTCTGTAGGCATTTTCCCTATCATTTCACGTTTAAAATCGGCTTCCCAAACGAGCCAATTCCGCCCGCCAAAGTCAATAGCTACTTGCGCTAGACAATCGTCCATTGGTAAACAAAAACCATAGCGTTCGAGGCCTAATTTGCTTCCTAGAGCTTGATTAAAAGCGGTTCCTAAAGCAATCGCGGTATCTTCAATAGTGTGGTGCTCATCGACCTCCAAATCGCCATTAACCTTAACGACTAAATCCAGATTGCCATGGCGTGCAATTTGATCTAACATGTGATCGAAAAAAGCAATCCCTGTGTCAATGTCACTCAACCCTGTACCATCTAAGTTTAAATCTATGGCTATTTGCGTTTCATTAGTTTGTCGGCGGATAGTCGCCGAACGGGATTTTAATTTTAAATACTCATAAATGACTTGCCAATCGTTGGTTTCTAGTGCTATAACAGCTTTTAACTCCGCTGTTTTAACAGTAATTTCGTTGGTTCCTAAATGGGTATTATCGTTAATATAAATTCCTTTGGCTCCTAAGTTTTTAGCCAATTCAACATCTGTTAAGCGATCTCCAATCACAAATGAATTTTCTAAATCATATTCTGCAGAAAAATACTGGTTTAATAACCCGGTATTGGGCTTGCGTGTTGCGGCGTTATCTTTAGCAAATGTTTTATCTATAAACTGTTGCTTAAAAATCACTCCTTCAGATTCAAACGTATTGATAATAAATTGGTGAACCGGCCAAAAGGTGTCTTCAGGAAACTCTAGAGTTCCTAATCCATCTTGATTAGTAATCATTACAATTTCAAAATCCAATTCTGTAGCTATCTTGCTTAAATACTGAATGACTTTAGGATAAAACTCTAGCTTGTTAAAGTCATCAATTTGTTCGTCTGCAACTTCTTTAATTAGAGTGCCATCGCGGTCTATAAATAATACTTTTCTCATGTTTTTCATTTTATTTTAGAGCTTGTAAACTTGTTATTAATAGCACGTTGTCTTCTTCGTTACCTACTGTTAAACGCAAGCAGTTAGTACATAATGGCTCGTTAGTTCTATTTCTAATAACAATACCTTTACTAACCAATTCGTGATAACGCTTTGTGGCATGATCTACCTTAACTAAGACAAAATTGCTTTCTGAAGGATAAATTTCTTCTATACACGCGACGTGTTTTAATGCCTCAATTAGCTGTGCTCTATTTGTTTTTATTTGGTTGATTTCTGTTTGAACCAATTGGTGTTCTAAAAGCCGGTCAAAAGCTTTTTTCTGGGTTAATACATTAATATTGTACGGCGGTTTTATCCGATTAAGTACTTCAGTTATTTCTTCTGAAGCATAGCAGACTCCCAAGCGTATTCCAGCTAAACCATAAGCTTTAGAGAAGGTTTGTGTGATAATAAGATTAGGGAATTGGTCTAATTTCTCCAACCAACTTTTTTGATTTGAAAAATCAATGTACGCTTCATCAATCACAATAATTCCCTTAAATTTCAAGAGCAATTCTTCCATAGCCTGCTCCGTAAAACTATTACCCGTAGGGTTGTTTGGAGTACACAAAAACAAAATTTTAGTTCGAGGTGTAGTTGCTTCTAAAATAGCATCCACTTGGGGTTGAAAACCCAATGATAAATTTATTTTTTTTACAGCTACCGCATTAATAGTTGCTAATACTTCATACATTCCATAAGTGGGTGGTAGCGTGATGATACTATCTCGATTAGGCTCACAAAATGCTCTAATGATTAAATCTAATATCTCATCACTCCCATTACCTAAAACGATGTTTTCTAGCCTACATTTTTTATGTTTAGCAAGCAGTGCTTTTAATTGCAATTGTTTCGGATCTGGATAACGATTAAATCCTGTGTTATAGGGATTTTCATTAGCATCTAAAAACCGTAAACTAGTACTATTCCCTTGAAACTCATCGCGAGCAGAAGCATAAGCTTTTAAGTTTTTTATATTATTTCTTAGTAAGTGTTGTATACTCATTATAAGTCTTTTAATCGTATTGATACTGCATTTTTGTGAGCTTGTAGTCCTTCTGCTTCTGCCATAAGTTCTATGGCTTTACCTAGTGTTCGCAAACCGCTCTTAGTGATTTTTTGAAAGGTCATACTTTTCATAAAGCTATCTAAATTCACTCCGGAATAGGCCTTACTAAATCCGTTTGTTGGTAGGGTATGATTAGTCCCTGAAGCGTAATCACCAGCACTTTCAGGAGTGAAATTACCGATAAAGACAGAGCCTGCATTTACAACATTAGTGCAGTAATAATCTTCATTTTTAGTGCATATTATAAGGTGTTCTGGCCCATATTCATTTATTAAGTCCAAAGCTATGGCATGAGAATCGACTAAAATTAATTTAGAACTAGCAAGTGCTTGTTCGGCTATCTCCTGTCTTGGCAATGCTTTTAGTTGTTTATAGAGTTCACGCTCAACAGCTTTAATAAGCGCTTTGGACGTGGATACTAGAATCACTTGACTATCGGCACCATGTTCTGCTTGGCTTAACAAATCGGAAGCTACATAACTAGCGTTTGCACTATGATCTGCAACTACTAAAAGTTCACTGGGTCCAGCAGGCATATCGATAGCTACACCGTATTTTGTTGCCATTTGCTTGGCTACAGTCACAAATTGATTTCCTGGTCCAAATATTTTATTTACTTTAGGGATGCTCTCGGTACCAAAAGTTAAGCCGGCAACGGCTTGAATTCCTCCTACCATTATCACTTTTGTAACACCACAAAGTGCTGCTGTGTAAAGGATTTCGTTAGCTATTTGCCCATCTTTATTTGGTGGAGTACACAAAATAATTTCTTTACATCCTGCAATCTGAGCAGGTACGGCCAACATTAAAACGGTAGAAAATAAAGGTGCCGATCCTCCAGGAATATACAATCCGATGTTTTCAATTGCTCTTTTCTCTTGCCAACATAAAACCCCGGGTTGGGTTTCTACTTTTATGGGCGCAGTTTTTTGTGCTGCGTGAAATCTTTCTATATTAGATTTAGCTTGCTGTATAGCTTCTTTTAATTCAGCTGTCACATATTTAGAAGCTGATTTCAACTCTGATTCTGAAACGAGAAAGTGACTTAAAGAGGCGCCGTCAAATAGCTCGGTGTATTTGGAAATGGCCTTATCACCATTCCGTTTAATATCATCAAATAATTGAATTACGGTCTGTTCGATAGTGTTTACAGACTGTGTAGGACGTTTTAGAATCTCAGTCCACAGGTTTTTACTAGGGTTTTCTATATAATTCATTACACGACCATTTTTTCGATTGGACAAACTAATATGCCTTGGGCCCCAGCAGCTTTTAAAGCATCTATGACCGCCCAAAATTCATTTCCGTTAATTACCGAGTGTACAGAACTCCAACCTTCTTTAGCTAGTGGTAGAACTGTAGGACTCTTCATCCCTGGTAAAAGACTGATGATAGTATTTAGCTTTGCGTTAGGCGCATTCAGTAAGACATATTTAGAATTCTGACCTTTTAATACCGCTTGTATTCTAAATTGAAGTGTATCTAATAAAGTTTTACTCTCATTCGATATTTTTGGAGATACAGCCAAAACGGCTTCCGATTTTAATAGGGTTTCAATCTCTTTTAATCCGTTTTTAAATAAGGTACTTCCACTAGAAACAATATCGCAAATCGCATCAGCTAAACCTATATTTGGAGCGATTTCCACAGAGCCATTAATAACGTGCAAATCGGCAGAGACCTTGTTAAGTTTTAAAAAATGATTTACGGTATTTGGATACGATGTTGCTATGCGCTTCCCTTCTAAATCTTGTAAACTTTTGCTTTTTGAGGATTTTGGTACGGCAATAGAGACTTTACATTTTGAGAATCCTAGACGTTCTACTATAGGTAAATCTTGACCTTTTTCTATTAATACATTCTCTCCAATTATAGCAATATCTACAACGCCATCTCTAAGGTATTGAGGAATATCACCGTTTCTAAGGTAAAAAACCTCTAAGGGGAAGTTTCTTGCTGATGCTTTAAGTTGGTCTTTACCATTATCTATAGAAATACCAATGTTTTTAAGGATTCGCATGGACTCTTCGTTGAGTCGTCCTGATTTTTGAATTGCAATTTTTAATTTACTCATTTATATTTAGATTAATAAAATTTGAGTAAACCGCTAGTGAGTAGAAATAAAAAACCCGTTTGATTTACTCAAACGGGTTTAAAAAATATGTTGAATTTATTCAATACACTTTCACTTCGCTTGAGAGCAAATATGAAAATGATGATGTAATTGAATAAAAGGCATTGATCTTGTTTTATTGAGTACAAATATTGTTAAATATAAATTACAAATCCTAATGATTTGTAATTTATATTTATAATGACAATAATTAGTTGCCTAAAATTATAGGCATTCCACTATCTCCTGATCCGATCACAACAACCTTACTATTAGGTGATTCTGATAGTTTAATAGTAGCTTCGATACCTTTGTCTTGAAGGATTTTATCGGTCAAAGAGGCACTTAAAATTCTGTTAGCATCCGCTTTACCTTGAGCTTCAATAATTTGTTTCTGAGCTTCTTTTGTCGCCGTAACTAATCTAAATTCGTATTCTAAAGACTCTTGTTCTTGTTTCAATTTGCGTTCTATGGCATCTTTTATTGTTGATGGCAAAGTCACATCTCTTACTAAAACTTCGTTAAGTTGAATGTACTGATCTTTTACAATGTTTTTAGTTTCTTCAAAAATTTCTTGTTGAATAGCATCACGTTTACTAGAGTATAATTGCTCTGGTGTATAACGTCCTACAACACTACGAGCTGCCGATCGAATAGCTGGTAAAAGCACACGGTCTTTATACATTTCACTTTTTTCTTGATGTAATTTTCCTAAATCTTTAAAACTAGGTTGAAACCATACCGAAGCTTCTAATCTAATGTCTAATCCATTTGAAGATAACACATTCATTTGTTCTAAAATTTCTTGCTGACGAACTTCATAAATTGTTACTCTATTCCAAGGGGCAACAACATGAAAGCCTTCACCTAATGGCGGCTCATCGGTTACTACACCATTATCGAATGTTCGATATAAAACACCCGCTTGTCCTGAGTCGATAGTGACTGTCGATTTAAACATTACTATTAATACTATTACAATTCCAATGATAATTGGTACGCCTACTTTTGGTAATTTTTCCATTTACTTTCTTATTTATCTATTTTAAATTAATCCTTTATATTTTCTTAAAAACCATTCAATCGATAGACTTAATACTATTAATGCTAATAGATATTTCCAGTCGATTAAAGGCACTGTATTTTTATTACTTTTTTGAATCGGTTTATAGTTCGAATTCTCTAACAAGTTAGTAAATAACTCTTGATAATTTGTCGCAAAATAACGCTGTGTGGCAATGTAGTCTAATTTTGAAGCATTAGCGCTATAAAACTGTTGTTCTACGTTATACTCGAGAATTTGAAACGCTCCGGATTTAGAAATGTTTTCTAATTTCGTTTGGACTGAAAACTGATAGGATCCTGCTGGTAAGTCACTTAAATCGGCCTCAAAACCATTGTTTTTAAGTAAAAACGGCAGGGTTTTTACGACTGTATTCGTCTCATCTTTAACTGTTAACATTAAAGTTTCCGATTTATCAAACTCATAGTTTTTATTAAAGTACTGTGCTTTAATAGTTACATTTGTATTCCCTTGATAAAATGATTTATACTCAATTTCTAATCGATTTTTACGTTTGTTAGAACTTAAATATTGAACCAGTTTTCCTATAAAATTATCAAATTCGCTAAAGCTTTCTGTGTTTAAATAGTTTTGAGCCCTCCATTTCCAAAGGTGTTCACCAAATAAAATAGCTTCACGATTCCCTCCTACTTCAAACGTCGCTAAAAGCGGTTCATTAGTTTTAAAATTCCCTACTGTTTTATACAATAAAGGTTCTATTGGGATTGAAAATTCGGGTGCTCCAAAAGGAGATGATAATGGAGGTAATGATTCGAAATCTAGATCTTCAACAATAAATGATGAATAACTGGTATTTAAATGTGCTTGATAATCTTCAGTTTGCGATGTTACCTCTTGTTTGTAGTGTGGGGATTGCGTATTAAGGAAATTCCAATCTGTTTTTGTCCCGGTAATCACAAATTTATTTTTATTTAAAGTCTCAATTTCCGCAAATAACTGAGTGAATTTTGAGTTGGGCTGATAGGCGATAACCATTTGGTAATCATTTAATTTACCTAGTAACTCGTGGGGTTTTAAGATGGTTGCCGTGCGTTGTTCGTTGGTTTCAATACTCTTTTTAAGGACGCCTAAATCTGGATGTAAAATAGAGCTCACCAAAGCAACGTTTGTTTTTTGATCAATAACTTCGACTGCAAAGTTTCTAGAATTATTAGTCGTGTTTTTTTCTATATCAATAGGACGTATTGTAGCTGTATACGATTGTACTCCGACACTATGCGCTGGTAAAGTCAAGTTTATTATTTCAGAGGTTTTTGTTTCTGAAAAGGTTAACTGTTTCGAGTAGATGATTGCCTTACCCTGAGTGATTTGAAAGGTAGTCGTTATCGGATCTTTACCGGTGTATACTGCAATAGCTTCAACAGGAAACTTATTTTTTAAAAAGGCATACCTATTAACGTTTAACTGGGTCAGATTTAAATCGGTATAACTGGTGGTATCTCCTATTACGATGGGATATATCTCTTGGTTATAGGCTTTAGCTGCATAACTGTAATCGCTACCATAAGTCTGATTTCCATCGGTTATAATTATGGTTGGAGACAAGGTGTTTTTATAAACCTGGTTTAAGCTATTAAAAGCTGCAGCGATGTTGGTTTGGTTTTCTTTAAAATCTAAGGTGTCTAATGGTTGCAGTGTGTTACCGAAGGAAAAGATATCCACATTAAATTTATCGTAGATAGCGTTGTTCTCTTTTAACGATTCTAAAATTTCTAGTATTTTATCGTCGTTATTGAGGTGTTTAATAGAATTTGAGTTATCGACGGCCACTACCAAGTTTGGTTTTTCTGTGCTTATGGTAAGTTGTTCAAATTCCGGATTTATTAACAACAAAAACACAGCGAAAAATGTAATGGTTCGTAAAACCACAAAAAGCGCTGTCTTATTAGCAGCGCTTTTTGTTTTGAATTTATATTGAAAAAGCGCTATTAAAAGAGCTGCAATTCCAGCTAAAATGATATATAAAAGAGTTGGGTAACTCATTAATTTTAAAAATCTATTAAGTTAGCATTCCACCATCAACATTCAGTGTTTGACCTGTAATGTAAGCCGACATATCGCTGGCTAAAAACACACAAACATTGGCAATATCTTCTGGAGTCCCACCACGTTTTAGAGGTATTGCATTACGCCATCCCTTTACGGTTTCTTCATCTAATTTTGCTGTCATTTCGGTTTCTATAAAACCAGGAGCGATTACGTTACTTCTAATATTTCTAGAGCCCAGTTCTAAAGCAACAGATTTAGAAAATCCTATAATACCAGCTTTAGATGCAGCGTAGTTAGTTTGACCAGCATTACCCTTTACTCCTACTACCGAACTCATATTGATTATAGATCCTTTACGTTGTTTAAGCATGGTACGTTGCACCGCTTTAGTCATATTAAATACTGATTTTAAATTGACTTCGATCACCTTATCAAAATCATCTTCAGTAATACGCATTAGTAAATTATCTTTAGTAATTCCTGCGTTATTAACAAGAATATCTATACTTCCAAATTCCTTTACAACATCTTCGGCAAGCGCTTGAGCTTCATCAAAATTAGCGGCATTACTTTTATATCCTTTAGCTTTAACGCCTAAGGCATTTAATTCTTTTTCTAACGCATTAGCCGCTTCCACCGAAGAGCTGTATGTAAATGCTACATTTGCACCTTGTTGTGCAAAAACTTGAGCAATTCCCTTTCCAATTCCACGACTTGCTCCTGTAATGATAGCTGTTTTTCCTTCTAAAATTTTCATTAGTTTTTGTGATTTATTAGTCATTCAAATATAGTAAATACAAAGTGTTTTATATATAAAAACCTCACAATTTAATATAAACTGTGAGGTTTTTGTGCTAAATAATTACGGTATAGAAGTACGTATTTATAGTTTAGATTTTAATGTCTGTAGGTTTTTGGTAATTAAATAAATAATCGACATCCATTTCCTTTACTTTTCCAAGTTTTTCTAAAGATTTAAAATCGACATCTTTTTTATTTCCAATAACCATAACATTGTATTTTTCACCTTTAATATTTGTATTGAAGAATGTTTTTAAATCTTCAAGAGTCATATTCTGGATCGTGTTATACATCTCTTCTCTATTATCGTTATCGATACCTAATTTTTGCAGTCTTTCGTAGTTCCAAAATATATTAGCTTTTGTAATACGCTGAGCAGCTATTTTTTTAAGCGTTGCTTCTTTCGCCGCGTTAAACTGATCTTCTGCTTCGGGCATATCACTCATTAAATTCATCATAGCTTCTACGGCTTGAGGCATTTTATTGGCTTGAGTCCCCATATATGCCATAACATAATTAGAATCATCTTTATCCCTTGCTGTAGCATAACTTGCCCATGCAGAGTAGGCTAGAGATTTAGATTCACGAATTTCTTGAAAGACTATAGATGATAAACCGCTACCAAAATAGGTGTTAAATAAGGTTGATGCTGCCATGTTTTCTGGCTTAAAGGGATCACCTTTAGCTAAAAACATCATTTCTGATTGGACCATATCAAAATCAACAAAAAAGACATTACCTCCAGTTTCCTGTTCAGTATACACTTTAGCTTCTGGATAATCTTTTAATTCTCCAAAAACATTGTGATGTGTATTTAAAGCTGCTACAGCCGCATCCACATCTTTACCATAATAAAATATGCGTTGTTTATAGTTTCTTAAATCTTTAGCTAAGTCCACCAATTCTTGAGGTGTGATTAGTTCTAATTCAGTAATCGGAATAATATTACGCAATCTCGAGTTTTCACCGTATTTGGCATAATTTAATAAACCACCACGTAAGATACTTGCTTTGTTTGTTTTGTTATTTTGTCTGTCTTTACTTATAGCTTTAACATATTTCTCATAAGCCTCTTGATCAGGTTTAGCATTAGTCCATAGTTGCTCTAATAACTCTAAGCCTTTAGGTAAGTTTTCTTTTAATCCACTTAATCCTACATATGTTTTTTCTGGGCCAGCATTTACAGAATAATCGATACCTAACTTATAAAATTCTTTTTTAAGGTCTTCAGCTGAAAGCTTATCGGTACCTAAATACTCTAAATAACCAACCGCTAAATCCAATTGTTTATTATGATCACTTCCCATATCGAAAATGATATTCATATTAAATAAATCGTTGGTTTTATTTTCAACGTAAGACACTTTAAGGCCGTTATCTGTAGTCGTTTCTTTTATTTCTGTTTTATAATCTATAAAAACAGGTTTAAGTTCTTCGGATTTAATCGCGTTAAAATTAGTCATATACTCCGACGCTTTATCGCGATTAAGATTTACTGGTGTAATACCTGGGTTTGATACCTTTACAATACTTTTATCCTCACCCTTGCGTTTGTACGTTACAACATAGTTATTTTGATAAAATGAATTAGCAAAATCAACAACCTCTTGTTTCGTAATGCTTTTTAATTCATCTAAAAATGCTACTTTATCGGCCCAGTTTTCACGGTGGATAAAGGCATTAAAATAAGCAGTAGCTAAAGCGGTACTATTTTCATATTGCTGAAGTTGAGATTTTTTTAAGTCGTTAACTACGGCTTCAATCATCCAATCTTCAAACTCCCCTTTTTTAAGCTTTTCTATTTGCGATAAAAGTAAATCTTTAACCTCTTCTAAAGACTGCCCTTCTTTAGGTGAACCATTAAAACTATGGTAACCATAATCATTTAAAAATGTTGGGGAACATCCAGCATTTTGAACAATTTGCTTCTGATTTAAGTTTAAATCTATTAAACCGGCATTTCCATTTGCTAAAATCATATCACATAGGGTTACAAGTTGCTCTTCTTTAGTGTTAACACCTTGAGATCTAAATGCAATCGTAACGCGTTCTGAAGTAGGTCCGAAGACTTCAGATTCAATAATTCCTGATAAAGGTTCCTCTTTAGGAAGCTCTGGGTGAACAACTTCTTTCTTTTCTAAGTTACCAAACGTAGCGTTAACTTCTTGGATTGTTTTGTCGAAATCCAAATCCCCTACCAATACCATAGCCATATTATTAGGCACATAGTATTTGTCAAAATAATTATTGATGTCTACTAAAGAAGGGTTTTTTAAATGTTCTGCCGTACCAATCGTTTTTTGTTGACCATAAGGATGCTTTGGAAACAAATCTGACAACATTGCGGCATAGCTTTTTCTAAAATCATTGTCTTGACCGCGATTGTACTCTTCAAAAACCGCCTCTAACTCGGTATGAAATAAACGTAGTACTAAAGTACTAAAACGCTCTTCTTCTAAAGCTAACCATTTACTTAACTCGTTCGCAGGAATTTTATTTTTATATACTGTTTCTTCAAACCAGGTATGTGCATTTGTACCTGTAGCTCCCAAAGAACTCGTCATTTTATCGTATTCATTAGCCACAGAAAATTGTGATGCCGCTAGTGAAACCTCGTCAATTTTTTTATATAAAGCGCGTTTTTTATCAGGATCTTGTTCAGCTCTATGTTGTTCGTATAATTGAGAAATAGAATCTAAATACACTTTTTCTTTTTCCCAATCTAGAGTACCTATTTTATGAGTACCTTTAAACACCATGTGCTCTAAGTAATGCGCTAGACCTGTAGATTCTTTAGGATCGTAATTAGACCCTGCTCTAACAGCTATATAGGTTTGAATTGTAGGCTCGTCGGTGTTCTTACTTAAATACACTTTAAGTCCGTTATCCAACGTGTACAAGCGTAAACCGGTAGGATCATTATTAACTGTTTCATAACTAAAACCATTTGCATCGGTTATAGTTTCTGTTTTTACGGGTGTTGGTGTTTCTTTATTACTTTTCTTACAACTGTAAACAAAAGCAACAAGTATAAACACAACAACAAAATTTAAATGTTTCATTTGTGGTGGGTTAAGCAAGCTACAGTTTTGTAGCTTATTACTAGTTAAGTTCGCAAGCTAATGTACTGCCAACGCGACGATAACATTAGCATATTATAATTATTTTAACATATTTTAACAGTAACAAACTTGTTTTTTTAACGAATTAGGCGGAGATGTTACCAGTGTTACTACTTGTAAGTGATTGAAATCAAATAATTGGGCATAAAAAAAGCTGTTTCGATTGAAACAGCTTTTTTATATACGATGTATGTTCTACTTATCCTTTTAAAACTTCGGCAACTTTCTTACCAATTTCAGCAGGAGAATCTACCACGTGAATTCCACATGATCTCATAATTGCTTTTTTAGCTTGAGCGGTATCATCACTACCACCAACGATTGCACCAGCGTGTCCCATTGTACGACCTGCAGGAGCAGTTTCACCAGCGATAAAACCAATAACAGGTTTTTTGCTACCACTTTCTTTATACCAGTTAGCGGCATCAGCTTCTAGTTGACCTCCAATTTCACCAATCATAACAACAGCTTCCGTTTCAGGATCGTTGATTAATAATTCTACCGCTTCTTTAGTTGTAGTTCCAATAATTGGATCTCCACCAATTCCGATAGCAGTTGTGATTCCTAATCCTTGTTTTACAACTTGATCTGCAGCTTCGTAAGTTAATGTTCCTGATTTAGAAACGATACCAACAGTTCCTTTTTTGAAAACAAAACCTGGCATAATACCAACTTTAGCCTCACCTGGAGTAATAATTCCTGGACAGTTAGGACCTACTAAACGACAGTCTTTGTCTTTAATATAATCCGCTGCTTTGATCATATCAGCAACAGGAATACCTTCAGTAATTGTAATGATTACTTTAATACCTGCATCAGCAGCTTCCATAATTGCATCAGCAGCAAATGCTGGCGGTACAAAAATGATTGTAGTATCAGCACCTGCTTTTTCAACAGCTTCTGATACAGTATTAAAAACGGGTCTGTCTAAATGTGTTTGACCACCTTTACCTGGTGTTACACCACCAACTACGTTAGTTCCGTATTCAATCATTTGTCCTGCGTGAAAAGTACCTTCACTACCAGTAAATCCTTGAACTATTATTTTTGAATTTTTGTTTACTAAAACGCTCATCTTTATAGTTTATTATTTAAAACGCTGCAAAAATAAGGTTTTGAGCGCTATTTACGAATTATTTTTATATGTTTATTTCTGAAAAAGTAGAGATATTTTCTGCCTTGTCATCTAACAGCTGACTTATCTCATATCCTCTATATAATTTGCCATCTTTTACCTCCCAAATAGAGATAAAATGCGCTATAGCTTCTTGATTATTGTCTTCACCATCTTTTTCGATAGGCGTTCCGTAAATCGTATAACGCGCTGTAACCGTATTATTATCCTCTAACAAATGACTAAGTTTATAATTAAACGTAAAGTACGTTTCTCTTATATCAGCAATTTTTTCCTGAATACCTTTATAATCTAAACATGTGTAGCCTTTACTACTGTTCCAATTTAATTCGCAATTGGGGTGAATTAAATCTAAAACAGTGTCATCTTTAGCAAAATCAAGATCGTAAAATTGTTTAACTACTTCTTTAGCTGTCATAATTATTTCTTTTTTAGTTGTTCTATTAGTTCTGGAAGTTTTCTAAGCGTTGCTATTTCTTTTAGTTTTGCACGCGCTTCATTTATAGGTGTTCCAGAATATGTTTTATTTCCTGAAATCGATTTGGTTACACCTGCTTGTCCTAAGACCACTGCATTTTCACCAATTGTAATACCGCTTGTTGTGCCAACTTGACCCCAAAGCGTCACGCCATCCTCAACGATACAACATCCTGCAATTCCAGTTTGTGAGGCTATGAGGCAGTTTTTACCAATTATGGTGTCGTGACCAACTTGAATTTGATTATCCAACTTACTCCCTTCCCCTATTGTTGTATCACCAGTTACCCCTTTATCAATAGAACACAAGGCGCCAATATGCACATTGTTTTCTATTATAACGCGACCACCAGATACTAACTGATCGTAACCTTCTGGGCGTTTTTTATAATAAAAAGCACTTCCTCCCAAAACAGTACCGGCGTGAATAGAAACGTTATCTCCAATTACCGTATCGTCATATATACTCACATTAGAATGAATAGTACAATTTTTTCCTATAGTTACATGGTGTCCTATAAAACAATTGGGTTGAATTATAGTATTTTCTCCAATACTTGCTGTTGGAGAGATGCTTACATTCGCACTTTGGAAAGGTTTAAAATGACGCGTTAATACATTAAAATCACGAAAAGGATCGTCACTAATCAACAAGGCTTTACCTTCTGGACAATCTACTTTTTTGTTTATTAATACTACGGTTGCTGCCGACTGAAGGGCCTTATCATAATATTTAGGGTGATCTACAAACACGATATCCCCAGGGGTTACAACATGAATTTCGTTCATTCCTAAAACAGGAAAATCATCATCACCAATGTAATCACACTGTATTAATTGTGCAATTTCCTTTAAAGAATGTAATTTGGGGAATTTCATTTTAAATGCGTTTATAAAGATTAAAAGACCTTATAATTATTCTTTTACCCTTTCTTTATAGGTTCCTTTATCAGTTTCAATTTTAATTTTATCCCCTTCATTAATAAATAATGGCACGTTAACCTCTGCACCTGTTTCTACAGTAGCAGGTTTTGTTGCATTAGTGGCAGTATTTCCTTTAACACCAGGCTCTGTATGGGTTACTTCTAATACAACACTAGCAGGCATCTCTACAGATAACGGCATGTTATCCTCGGTATTAATCAATACTGTTACTACCTCTCCTTCCTTCATTAAATCAGGTCTATCTAAAGCCGCTTCTAACAAACGAATTTGCGTGTAGTCTTCCTGGTTCATAAAATGGTAGAATTCACCATCGTGATATAAAAATTGAAATTTATGAGTTTCTACACGAACGTCTTCAATTTTGTGTCCTGCTGAAAATGTATTTTCTAACACTTTACCGCTGGTAACACTCTTCATTTTTGTTCTTACAAATGCTGGACCTTTACCAGGTTTTACATGTAAAAATTCTATAATTTTATAAATGTCGTTGTTATATCTAATACAGAGTCCGTTTCTTATGTCTGATGTTGATGCCATGATCTAGTTTTAATATTTTAATATTTAATTATTACGATTTATAGAAGTTAGTTAGACTTGAAATAGCCTTTCATAATACCTCTTTGAGAATCTTTTATAAACTGAAGGATTTCGTCGCGCTCGTGTGTCGCTTCCATTTCAGCCTCAATAATTCCTGCTGCTTGTGTGTTGTTATAGTTCTTTTGATATAAAATGCGATAAATATCTTGAATCTCCCTTATTTTATCGGTTGTAAAACCGCGACGTCTTAGACCAACAGAGTTTATACCGACGTAAGATAAAGGTTCTCTACCTGCTTTTACAAATGGAGGCACATCTTTTCTTACTAAAGATCCACCGGTTACAAAAGCGTGGTTACCAATAGAACAAAATTGGTGAACAGCCGTCATTCCTGCGAGCACAACATAATCACCAACTGTAATATGTCCTGCTAATGTCGTGTTATTCGAAAAGATGCAATAATCACCAACTACACAATCGTGAGCAATATGGCAATAAGCCATAATTAAACAATGATCACCAACAACGGTTTTCATTTTGTCGGTTGTTCCTCTATTAATGGTTACACATTCTCTTATAGTAACATTATCACCTATAATAGTAAGTGTATCCTCATCATTATATTTTAGATCTTGTGGTACTGCCGAAATAACTGAACCTGGAAAGATACTACAGTTCTTTCCAATTCTGGCACCTTCCATTATGGTAACATTGCTTCCAATCCAAGTGCCTTCTCCAATAATAACATTATTATGGATTGTTGTAAAAGGCTCAATGACTACATTTTTAGCAATTTTAGCACCGGGATGCACGTAAGCTAGTGGTTGGTTCATGTTGTGATTTTTGTGATTGATTTTTATTTTACTTTTGAAATTTGCGCCATTAATTCGGCTTCAGCACATAATTTACCATTGGCATAAGCATAACCTTGCATATGGCAAATACCACGACGTATAGGTGAAATTAAGGTACATTTAAAAATTAGAGTATCTCCAGGAACTACTTTTTGTTTAAATTTCACATTATCCATTTTCATAAAAAATGTGAGGTAGTTTTCTGGATCAGGAACTGTACTTAAAACAAGAATACCTCCTGTTTGAGCCATTGCCTCCACTATAAGTACCCCTGGCATTACTGGTGCGCCAGGAAAGTGACCTTGAAAGAACGACTCGTTCATAGTCACATTTTTCATTCCAATAACACGATCATCGGTAATTTCAAAAATCTTATCGATTAACAAAAAAGGTTGCCTATGCGGTAACATTTGCATAATTTGATTCACATCCATTACTGGTTCTTGATTCAAATCGATTGCAGGCACATTATTTCGACGCTCGTTTTTTATGAGTTTAGACATTTTTTTAGCAAACTGGGTGTTTACAAAATGTCCAGGTTTATTAGCTATAACTTTACCTCTGATTCGTGTACGAATTAATGCTAAATCGCCAATGACATCTAATAATTTATGTCTTGCGGCTTCATTAGGATAGTGTAATGTTAGGTTGTCTAATATACCGTTTTGTTTAACAGAAATAGAATCCTTTTTAAAAGCAACTTTTAACTTTTCCATCGTAGCTTCAGATAATTCCTTATCTACATATACAATAGCGTTGTTCAAGTCCCCTCCTTTAATCAGTCCGTTCTCCAATAACATTTCAAGTTCGTGTAAAAAACTAAACGTTCTTGAACTTGCTATTTCATCCTTAAAATTAGACATGTTATTTAAGGTCGCATTTTGGGTACCCAATACTTTGGTTCCAAAATCCACCATAGTAGTAACTTGGTATTCATTTGCTGGCATAACAAGAATTTCACTTCCCGATTCTTCGTCGGTGTAAGAAATTACGTTTTTCACCACGTACTCTTCTCTATATGCATCTTGTTCTACAATACCAGCCTCTTCAATAGCTTCCACAAAATACTTTGATGACCCGTCCATAATTGGTGGCTCAGAATTATTGAGTTCTATGATAGCATTATCAATATCTAAACCTATAAACGCCGCTAAAACGTGCTCACAAGTTTGAATAGTCACTCCATTTCTTTCTAAACAGGTACCTCTTTGTGTAGTTGTAACATAATTAGCATCAGCTTCTATAGTAGGAGCACCTTCTAAATCTACTCTTTTAAAAGCAAACCCAGAATTTACTGGACCAGGCTTAAAGGTTAATGTGACATCTTTTCCTGTATGTAAGCCCACCCCTTTAAGGGATACTTCCTTACTTATCGTTTTTTGCTTTATTTCAGTACTAACTATTGCCATATTCTTTTTTTTCTAGTTCATTTATGGATTTTGCCAGTTTAGGCAAATTTTTAAAATATACGTAAGATTTGTTATAATCGGCATAAGACAAAGCAGGAGAGCCTTGTAAAACTTCATTATCCTTTACATTACGACCAATACCAGATTGCGCCTGTATTTTTACATTATTCCCCACTGTAATATGTCCCGCAAAACCAACTTGACCACCAATTTGGCAGTTTTCACCAATTTTAGTAGAACCCGCTATACCAGTTTGCGCTGCAATAACCGTGTTTTTACCAATCTCAACATTATGAGCGATTTGAATTTGATTGTCTAGCTTAACACCTTTTCTAATAATTGTAGAACCTAAGGTTGCGCGGTCTATAGTTGTAGCCGCTCCTACCTCTACAAAATCTTCAAGAATAACATTACCTATCTGGGGTATTTTAATATACTCACCATTTTCATTAGGAGCAAAACCAAAACCATCGGCTCCTATAATAACTCCAGAATGGATAATACAATATTTACCGAGACTGCATTCTGAATATATTTTAGTTCCTGAAAACAGAATGGTGTTATCTCCTATTGTAACGTTATCACCGATAAAACTATTAGGAAAAATCTTTACATTATCACCGATTACCACATTTTCACCTAAATATGAAAAGGCACCTATATAGACATCTTTTCCTATTACGGTCGATTCTGGCACCACAACGGGTTGCTCGATTCCGAACTTATTAAGCTTTACCTGATTGTAATATTCTAAAAGTTTGGAGAATGACTTATAGGCGTCGTCAACTTTAATTAAAGTGGGCGTTACCGTTTTCTCGGGTGTAAAACTTTTATTTACAATTACAATAGATGCTTTTGTATTATAAATATGTGACGTGTATTTAGGGTTTGCCAAAAAGGTTAATGCTCCTTCGACGCCTTCTTCAATTTTTGATAATTTAGAAACTTCAACGCTTGGGTTCCCCGAAACCTCGCCTTCTAAAATATCTGCTATTTGTTCTGCTGTAAACTTCATGATTGACAAAAATAGAAAAAATGTATCAAACTTTTTCCTTTGGGTAACATATAAAATATTTCGTCACCGATTTTGATAAGGCTTTTATGTTTAATTGATCTGAAGCCTTAACTATATCTTCAATTTTACCGTTTTTATGTAAAATTTTTATTCGCTGCTTTTTCTCTGTAAACGCCTGATTAGAAACCTCTCCCGAAAACACAAAGTAATCTGCTTCTGTTTTTGAGATGTTGTATTTTGCGATTAAGGCCTCGCGATGTTTTGTTAGCAATTCTTTTTTTATAGGTTTCTTTTTTAATTTACATTTTAATAAATCTCTGTTAATAATCATTCCACAGAGGTTTTTCAAAACAAAATCGTCTTCATACTGCCAGGCCTTCATTGCCGAAACAATATCATAATCATCTAATTCTGAAAATAACTCTAAGGCTTCTGTATTAAAATGTTCTAAAGTAATATCGTTTTTTAAAAAGTACATTAAAGGCATACTTGCCGTTAAGGTTACGCCTTGGCGTGTAAGCTCCTTTGCCCTTTTTAATACTCTTATTAGCAATTGTTCGGCCGCCACTCCCGTTTTATGTAAATAGACTTGCCAATACATTAAACGCCTTGCGGTAAGGAATTTTTCGACACTGTAAATCCCTTTATTCTCAACAACCAGTTGGTCGTCTTTTACGTTGAGCATGGTAATTAAACGTTCGCTATTAATATTCCCTTCGGCCACCCCGGTATAAAAACTATCGCGCTTAAGGTAATCTGCGCGATCCATATCAATTTGACTAGAAATTAACTGGCACATAAACTGTCGCTTGTACTTTCCTCGAAAAATCTCAATAGCAAGTGTTAAATCGCCGTTAAATTCCTTATTCAGTTTTTGCATAAAAAACATAGAAATATGCTCATGAGACACCCCATTTACAATACTGTGTTCCATAGCATGAGAAAAAGGTCCGTGACCAATATCGTGTAATAAAATAGCAATATAAAGTGCATTTTGCTCTTCTTCACTAATTGCCACCCCCTTAAAACGCAGTACATTAACCGCTTTTTGCATTAAATGCATACACCCTATAGCATGGTGAAATCGCGTGTGATGAGCACCAGGATATACCAAATAGGATAAGCCCATTTGAGAGATACGACGTAACCGCTGAAAATACTTATGCTCTATTAAATCGAAAATCATCGAATTAGGTATGGTAATAAATCCGTAAATTGGGTCGTTTAATATTTTGAGTTTGTTAATAGTCTGCAAGCTTTTAATATTTTAAATTAAATTTAAACAAATATACATGAACACTATTAATATACTTTGGGTTGACGACGAAATAGATTTATTAAAACCACATATTCTTTTTTTAGAGAAGAAAAATTACATTGTAACGACATGCAAAAGTGGTACGGAAGCCTTAGAAGTATTAGAAAGTAATACCTTCGATATTGTTTTTCTAGATGAAAACATGCCGGGCCTAACAGGTTTAGAGACCTTACATGAGATTAAAGAGAAAAATAACGCCCTTCCAGTGGTTATGATTACCAAAAGTGAAGAGGAGTATATTATGGAGGAGGCTATTGGTAATAAGATTGCTGATTACCTTATAAAACCTGTTAATCCGAATCAGATTTTACTGAGTTTAAAAAAGAATTTAGACCATTCGCGATTAGTTTCAGAAAAAACGACGTCTAATTACCAACAAGAATTTAGAAAGATTGCTATGGATTTATCTATGGTAAACTCCTATGAAGAGTGGGTTACGCTGTACCAAAAGCTTATTTATTGGGAAATTCAGCTAGAGGATATTGAAGACCCGGCGATGTTTGAAATTTTAGAATCGCAAAAGAACGAAGCTAATATACAGTTTGGTAAATTTATAGATAAAAATTACCCGTCTTGGTTTAAACCGAATACTGAAGCCCCTACCTTATCGTATAATTTATTTAAAGACAAAGTCGTTCCCGAATTAAGTAAAGAGCAACCTACACTGCTTGTGGTTGTTGACAACTTAAGATACGACCAATGGAAAGCCTTTGAACCTTTTGTGTCGACCTACTATAAAAAAGAATCAGAAACCCCTTACTTTAGTATTCTACCTTCTGCAACTCAATATGCTAGAAACGCGATATTCTCAGGGTTGATGCCTAGAGATATGGAGCGTCTTCATCCAGATTTATGGAAAAATGACACCGATGATGGTGGGAAAAATTTACATGAAGCGGATTTTTTAGATATTCAAATGAAGCGTTTAGGGTTAACACATCTAAAGCATGAGTACTATAAAATCACCAACCTGAAATCCGGCCGAAAGCTAGCCGAAAATTTTAAAGGATTAAAAGAAAATGATTTAACCGTTGTGGTTTATAATTTTGTAGACATGTTATCCCACTCGAAAACAGAAATGGATGTCGTTAAAGAATTAGCATCCAACGATAAAGCGTATCGTTCACTAACACAGAGTTGGTTTAAAAATTCTCCACTTTTAGAGATGATTATCCAAGCACAGCAAATGGGTTTTAAGTTAATTATAACCACCGATCACGGTACTATAAATGTTAAGAATCCGTCGAAAGTTATTGGAGATCGTGATACAAGTTTAAATTTACGGTATAAAACAGGTCGCAGTTTAAGCTATGAAGAAAAAGATGTACTCGCTGCTAAAAACCCAGAAACTATACTCCTACCATCCTTATCGATGAATAGCGCATTTATCTTTGCGAAAACAGATTTATTTTTTGCTTATCCTAATAATTATAATCACTATGTGAGTTATTATAGAAATACCTATCAACATGGCGGAGTTTCTTTAGAGGAAATGATCATTCCCTTTGCTGTTTTAAATCCAAAACAATAGCTTTGCACAAAATTGGATACTCGTGGAAATTGAATATAGTTTAGAATCCCTTAAAGCGGTTGCAGATGAGATAATTAATACGGCAACGCGTTCTAATATCATCCTTTTCAATGGAGATCTTGGTACAGGTAAAACGACTTTAATAAAAGAATTAGTAAAAACGATGGGCTGCAACGATACCGTTAGTAGTCCGACGTATTCTTTAGTTAACGAATACCACTCGGATTCCGCATCTATTTATCATTTTGATTTATACCGTTTGGAACATGAGGATGAGCTGTATGATTTCGGAATTGAAGATTATTTAGATGCGCCTTCTTGGAAGTTTGTAGAGTGGCCATCATTATTAAAGCCATTACTTAGAGATGGGTTTTATGAGATTACAATTGAACGGGTAAATAATGAAAAGCGTAAGCTTCAATTACAGTATATAAGTAATAATTTATAGAAAATACTAGTGTAAAAAGAGGCTTTTTTATGCGATTACGGTTTTTGCCGTAACCACTTATCGAAAAAACGCTTGTTTTAACACTTTATTAACATTTAGCTCATTTTTGAAGGATCATATTTGATAGTTTAGCAGTCTAGTTTAATCAAATAAAAAACCTAATTTTATGAAAGCAAGAAATTTTTTAATAGCACTAGCAATTTTTGGAGGTACATTATTTACTGCTCAAGCAACACATATTATAGACTTAAACGATCAAGTACAAACACAAATTGACAAAAGAAAAATCAAAATTCCGAGAAACGGATAGAAAAAGTATTTTACTAGGGAGTGTTTTCGCTATTTTAATTGCGATTTCTCCTTACCTATTTTACGCATACGAGAGTGTTCCAGAACAAGCTGTTTGGGACACTCTATTTTTTAAGTATACGAGTGTTCATTATGAGAATGCCCAAGTTGCATTTTGGACCATCACAGGAAAGGTAATGCCATTATACTTTCTTGTAATATGGTTTTTCACTTGTAGGCACTGGTGGTATCACGCTTTATTGATACCAATTATAATGTACATTATACAGTTAGTTAGTGTTATCAATGAAGATATATCTTATTTTGATAGATTAGAACTCACGTACTTCCTTCCATTAATGGCCGTAATTATTCCATCTATATATTTAATACGTGCCCAATTATTCGATCGTATAAACACCGTAAATAAAACCACTCAAGATTTAGAGGACGAATTAAAAATTAAACCCAAAAATTTAATTGATAAAATTAAGCAGTATTTTTAATTCTAGATATGAGCATTCAAAATTTATTCGTAATTTCATTTATTAATAAATTATAGCTCCGTTATATGTCATCAATACACTCTCCTTTTTCAAAATCACAATTACTTCCTCAAGAAGAAACATTAGAGATTTTAAAAAAGAAAAGCAATCTTTTTATAGGAATTCCCAGGGAAACGGCTTTTCAAGAAAAAAGGGTGTGTCTAACACCAGATGCTGTATCTGCGATAGTAAACAATGGACATCGCTTATTAATAGAAACGGGGGCAGGTTTGGGATCTAAATTTAGCGATAAAGATTACAGTGAGGCCGGTGCAGAAATTAGTAATGATACTGCGAAAGTATATGGCTGTCCGATGATTTTAAAAGTTGTCCCTCCTACTCTAGAGGAAATAAAACTAATTAATCCTCAAACTATTTTAATATCTGCTTTACAATTAAAAACCCAATCAAAAAAATATTTCGAAACTTTAGCAAGTAAACGCATTACCGCTTTAGCTTTCGAGTTTATTCGCGATGAAGACGGCGCTTATCCAGCAGTGCGCTCATTAAGTGAAATTGCCGGAACCGCATCAGTTTTAATTGCCTCAGAATTACTAAGTAATGCTAGTGAAGGAAATGGCCTTCTATTTGGAAATGTTAGTGGTGTACCACCCATTGAAGTGGTTATACTGGGCGCCGGTACCGTAGGAGAATTTGCAGCGCGTAGTGCTATCGGTCTAGGTGCTAATGTTAAGGTTTTCGATAATTCAATCACTAAATTACGCTGTCTACAAGCTAATTTAGGCCGAACAATTTACACCTCTACAATTCAACCAAAATATTTAAACAAAGCATTAAAACGTTGTGATGTAGCTATTGGCGCTGTACGCGGAAAAGATCGCGCACCGGTAATAGTTACCGAAGCAATGGTTGAACAAATGAAATCTGGGTCTGTAATTATAGATGTTAGCATTGATATGGGCGGGTGTTTTGAAACCAGTGAAATCACGACACATACTAAACCAACTTTTAAAAAGCATGGTATCGTTCATTATTGCGTACCAAATATTCCTTCGCGTTATGCTCGAACGGCTTCGGCATCAATAAGCAATATTTTTACTCCCTATTTACTTAAAATTGCCGATGATGGCGGATTGGAACATTCGATAAGAATGGACAAAGGTTTAAAAAATGGCTTGTACTTTTATCATGGGATTTTAACAAATCGTTCCGTTGGGGAATGGTTTGACTTAAAACATAGTGACATTAACCTTTTAATATTCTAAATTTGCAGTAAATAATTTCTATTTACTAAACAATTAATAATTCATTATGTCTTTACTTCGAAGAATAGCCTATTACATAGGAGGATTCTCTTTAGGCTTGTTACTTTTAGCCTTTTTTTTAAACGGAAAAAAAGTATCGTGTAGCTACGGTCCGGAATCTCGGGTACTAAAAAATATACGAACTAAAACACTGGTACTATCCGATGAGGCTCAATTATTTGCCCAACAAAATAGTATAGATACGATTCAAATTAATTATATACTCCACAAAGGAGATGTTCATTTTTCTAAAAGTAACACTCGCAAAGAACCCTGCGGAGAATATTATATAGAAGGTCAAATTAACCAAAAAGAAGCCGCGATTACCATAGAGAATTGCGAAAAAGAAGCCCTATTAAAACGTATTGAATTTATAAACTAACTATAGTCCTCAATAAAAAAAACCTCATAGTTTAAACTATGAGGTTTTTTTATATTCTAATCTAAAAAGAAGAACTTTTTATTCTAGTTTTCTTCTTTTTCTTTCTTTTTTCAATAAAGACAACTCTCTACTTGTTTGTCCTGCTACCGAGGTGTTTTCTTCAGCACGTCTAATTAAATAGGGCATCACATCTTTTACAGGTCCAAAAGGCACGTATTTCGCTACGTTATAACCTAAAGCAGCAAGATTAAAACTGATATGATCACTCATACCATACAATTGCCCAAACCACACACGGTTATCGTTTTTGTCAATTTTTAAATTTTCCATAAGCTGCATGCCTAGGTATGAGCTCTCTTCGTTATGGGTTCCTATAAAAATCGATATATCATTTAAGTTATTCAAAATATATTTTAAACAGTCATTAAAATTTACGTCTGTAGTATATTTATCCTTACAAATTGGAGACTCATAATCTAATTCGTGAGCACGCTCGCGTTCTTTCTCCATATAGGCGCCGCGAACAATTTTAAAGCCCAACTTATAGCCTTCTTTTTTAGCGCGTTCGTGTTGTTCTTTTAGATAATCCAAACGATCCCATCTATACGTTTGAAGGGTGTTATACACCATAGGTTTCTCTCTATTGTATATAGACATCATTTGCTCCACAAGCTCGTCGGCAGCATCTTGCATCCAACTTTCTTCAGCATCAATTAAAACCTCTACATCCTTTTCACTTGCCAATTTACAAATCGCATCAAAACGAGATACTATACGCCCCCATTCCAAAGTTTCAGCTTCAGTAAATGGTTTCCCTTCTCCTTTTTTCTGGTATAAGTAAAAACGACCAAGCCCTGTTGGTTTAAAAACAACTATCGGCATAGCTTCTTTTTCATCTGAAAAACCAACAATTTTAAGAAGCTTTAAGGTCGCTTCATCAAACTGCTCCTCCTCCTCTTTACCTTCTACCGAATAGTCTAAAACAGAACTCACGCCTTTGGTGTACATATTTTCTATGACTTCCAAGCAATCTTCCTCATTTACACCACCACAAAAGTGATCAAAAACGGTTGCTCTAATCAACCCTTCTACCGGTAAATTTGCCTTTAATGCAAAATTCGTAGCCGCTGCCCCTATTCTTACTAAAGGTTGGCTAGAAATCATTTTAAACAGAAAATAAGCACGTTCTAATTGAGAATCACTCTTTAAAGAAAATGCAACTTCTGTGTTTTCAAAAATTTTAACTTGACTCATTTTATTTTCCAATAAGATATTTTGCAAATATACTTACTCGGCACTAATAATTTTATAAAAAGACCTTATTTTCACACTCTATTTAAATTATTTAAAAAATGACTTCAATTACAACTCAAGACTATACAATTCACTTTAATACAGATGGTTATGATAAATTAAATGCGTTTTTAAAAACAAGCAATTACTCAAAATTATTTTTTTTAGTCGACAATAACACGCATAACCACTGTTTGCCTCATTTTTTATCTCAAATTTCTACCGATAAAGAGATTGAAATCATCGAAATTGAAGCTGGTGAAACACATAAAAATATAGACACCTGTTCTGGAGTATGGAATGCCCTTTCGGAGTTGAATGCTGATCGTAAATGCCTAATTATAAATGTAGGTGGTGGCGTTGTAACAGATTTAGGAGGTTTTGTGGCATCTACTTTTAAAAGGGGTGTTGACTTTATTAATGTTCCAACCTCTTTATTAGCCATGGTTGATGCGTCTATAGGTGGAAAAACAGGGGTTGACTTAGGAGCTTTAAAAAATCAAATAGGGGTTTTTAATACGCCTAAAATGATCATTGTGGACACAGCTTACCTAAACACTTTGCCGCAACTTGAAATGCGATCGGGATTAGCCGAAATGCTTAAGCATGGATTGATTCACAATAAACTGTATTGGAGTAGATTAGAAGACTTATCTAAATTAACACTTGAGGATTTGGACGACTTAATACACGAGTCGATAATTATAAAAAAAGACATTGTAGAACAGGATCCTAATGAAAATAACTTACGTAAAACTTTAAATTTCGGCCACACCCTTGGTCATGCTATTGAATCTTATTATTTAAGCAGGACGGACAAACCTACTTTGTTACACGGAGATGCAGTTGCTATAGGTATGATTTTAGCCACTTTTATCTCTACCCAACTCACAGGTTTTTCAGAGAAAGAAAATGCGATGATCAAAAAGGTGATTAAAGCTATTTATGGATCTGTGGAGATAAGCGAAAATGATTATGCCCCTATCATAGAGTTGTTAAAATATGATAAGAAGAATGAACATGGTCACATCAATTTCGTACTCCTTGAAGCTATAGGTAAACCCAAAATAGACTGTCAAGTAGATAATGAATTAATCATTAAAGCTCTTAATTTTTATAAGGAATGATATAAAATCATAAAAGGCATCGTATTTTTTTGTAATTTTAAAAGGAGTTGACTTGCGGATACGCTTACATAGTATTAATTAAAACCTGTAGTTATGCGAAGAGTTATTGTGGATTACAAAAAATTAACCCCAGAGGTTCTACAATTATTAACCTCTAAGTTTCCTGACGGTTATGGTGATAAGGATATTATAACTTTTGACAACCATAAAAACGAAACAATTGAAGCTATTGAAGTGAAATCGGAAGACACCACGTATCTCGTTAAGGTAAGCTGCCGTTTACATTATACCATGACGAATTTAGATGATAATATAGATCAACTAGAACTTAATGACGCCGGACATATCGTTGTTGAAGATGATTTTTTCACCAAGAAAGACGAAGAAGAATAAAGAAATAGATTGATGTAATCGCTGTTACAATCCTATTTTTGTAGATATATAAAAAAACACGCCCTTTAATTAACATTAAAGGGCGTGTTTTTTTTTGAATTGATAATCGATTCTACTTATAATTCTCTAAAAATATCGTGCATTAAACGTTTTTTATCATTTAAGCTTTCTTCTAAAGAAATCATAGTTTCTGTTCTGTAAACACCATCTATGTCATCTAACATAAAGATAATTTCTTTTGCATGTTCTGTGTCTTTAGCTCGGATTTTACAGAAAATATTAAACTTCCCAGTCGTAACGTGTGCTACGGTTACAAACGGTATCAAGTTAATACGCTCTAAAACAAATTTTGTTTGAGAAGTGTTCTGTAAAAATATACCAACATAAGCTATGAAAGAATAACCAAGCTTCTTGTAATCAATTGTTAATGAAGAGCCTTTAATAATACCAGCATCCTCCATTTTTTTTACTCTTACATGTACTGTTCCTGCAGAGATCAATAGCTTTTTAGCTATATCTGTAAAAGGAACACGTGTATTATCAATCAACATATCAAGGATTTGATGATCAACTTCGTCTAATCTAAATTTTGCCATTTCTATTAATTATTAAATATAATGCAAAAATAGTATAATCTTATGAAAGATTAGAGTATAAAAGTTAATTATTACCTAATTTTAATGCCAATAATTCATTGTTTATAATTAAAGAATTTACTATATCACCAACCTGTAAAGAGCTATAGTTAGTGGAAACGACAGACTTATTATCGCCCATTATTGTTCTATGACCATATTCGGTTATAGTCTTTTCAATTTTTACAATTTTTGGCACAAAAGTAACGGCACCATCTACTAATTGCTCCTCAAATTGAATCGCAATATCTTTAATGTCGTCCTCTATTAAGACGTTTTTTATAAGGACATCAAAAAAACGTTTTTCATTTTGGGGTATTTTAAGATAGGATTCAACAGCTTTATCTGTGTCCTCAGGAGTTATTATAGCGTTTAAAGCCAGGAGATAGGATTGAAATACAAATCGCCTCACCTCCTCTCTCTCGTAATCATTATGGTAGTGTCCAGCTTCAAATAAAATAGTAGGGACATTTAGCGATTGAAAAGTATCCCCTACACAGTTTATATTAAATGAGTCGTCATACACCCCAATCTGACCATCTAACTCGCTTTGTAATGATTCCGCCATTTTACCAATAACAGCCATAGCTTTAGCTCTTGTCGCCGTTATAGAGCGCTCCTCATCTTGAGCGGGTGATAAAAATGAAAGTGTAGCCACCTTATTATAAGGACCAGCGCTAAAAATAGTTCGTTGTCCGTGCAGATTAAAACAAAAATCAGGCTTAAATTCATTAAAACACAACCTCAAAGCTCGGCTTTCGGGCTGAGACTGTTGCTGGGCATCCCGATTCAAGTCTACTAAATTAGCATTTAAACGCGTATATACTTCAGCGCCATCTGGATTTAAAATAGGGATAATAACCATTGTAAAGTGGTTTAAAAGACGACGAGATTCCTCTGAATCGGATTCCAAAAGGTTGATTAAATCAAAAAGAGCTTTCGTGGTTGTCGATTCGTTTCCGTGCATTTGAGACCACATAAGAATCTTAACGGGACCTTGTCCGACAGTAATAGAATAAATATTTTGAGTGTTTACAGAACGACCAATCACAGAAACTTTAAATTTCTCCGACAGTCTTTTTAATAAGGGCTCAATATGCTTGTTGTTTATATAACGTCCAAAAAGGACTTTCTCTTTGTGTTTAAAAAAGAGTGATTTAATACAATCTATTTCCATCTGTAAATTTTAAGTGTTACAAAGGTAAACAATTGTTTTGTTACATCTGTAAACAAAGGAAAAGAGAGTTTGAGTGTTAATTGTATACAATTGTTACTGCTTAAAAAGCGTTTAACCCCAGTGTATTTAGAAAAATTCAATAGCTTTAAACTAATCTTATTAAACTTCTTGTTTTCAGTTAGTTATATATTGTTATTTAAAGTGTTTTATAGGTTAAAATTAATAAATACACACATAATATTGCTACTTCTAAATAATAAGTTTACATTTGTAACGTATAATAGTATTAAACACGTGTTTACAATGATAAACAATGCTGATTTTGGAAAACGCCTTCAAAAGGTGATTGATTTTTATAGTGAGAGTGCCTCTTCCTTTGCCGAAAAAATAGGTGTTCAGCGTTCTACCATTTCGCATATTCTTTCTGGGAGAAATAAGCCTAGTTTAGAATTTGTTCTTAAAATACTCTCCCACTTCCCCGAAGTAGAATTGTATTGGTTGATGAATGGCAAAGGACATTTTCCTGCGCAATCAAAAAATGAAGTTCAAAACGGATTTCAAGAAGCAGCACCTGAGAATTTATTTTCAACACCTATCTCAGATAAAAATCCGCAGCACCCAGAAATTCAAAATGAACGCCCTACTTCGACAAATTATTCTAATTCGAAAAAAGAAATTGATCGGATTGTGATTTTTTATAAAGACGGTAGTTTTTCAAATTTTGAGAATTAGGACTCATACCTTAAATAAAATGAAATACGCGATTCTTAGAAGGGTGTTATTATTCTGTGATAAGCGTTAATTTTTAGCTTATAAAAGCTATATGTGTGCAAATGATTGTATCATTTTGTAGCTTTACAAAAAATTTAATTTTATGAAATCTATTGCTTTATTCTTTACCCTATTTCTTATTTTAAGCTGTAACCAACCTGAACGTAATTGTACGGATTTTAAGACGGGGAATTTTAAATTTAATTACTTAGTTGATGGCAAGGAGCATGTGGGGCACATTACTCGAACTGATGATTTGCAAATTGAAACCTACGGCACACGAGTAGATTCTTCTGAAGTACGATGGGTAAATGATTGTGAGGTTATTTTTAGAACTATTAATCCTAAAAGTATGGCCGAGCGTAAAGACATTCATATTAAAATAATAACAACGACAGCAGATTCTTATACCTTTGAATACTCTTATGTAGGAGAAGTGGCAAAACAAAAAGGAGAAGCCTTTAAAGTAGATTAATCAACATTGGTGTATTACTGTTTATAATACGCTTAACTTTAATTACAGTCTATTTATACATTGAATTTTAAAGTTCATAGCTAGACCAAAACATCAGATTATATAGCGTATTAAAAAAGCCCATCTTTATAAAGATGGGCTTTTTTATTATAGGCATTTAAAACACTCTAACATATTAAAATAATATGGGCTGACCATTTTCATCTAATTTAATGTCATCATCACTATCAGTGTCCGATTTCGTGTCTTTATTTTCTTTAGAAGCTGTTGGTTTAGAGGATGAGACATCTTCTTCTTCAATAACTTCCAATTCTGCCGCAGGCGTTTCTTCAGGAGCTTCATAAGGTATCGGATCCAACAAGTTAATAGTATTAACCTTTTCTTTAGTAAGCTGATTACCTTGCGCTGTAATCCCTTTTACAGCAATAAATTCCTCTAAGTTAACTGGTTCGTTTTCTTTACGATCTTTACCGCGTTCTTTCTTAAATTCGATCTCTGCCATCGGTTTCCAATCGGTAGACACGATTTCTAAAAAGGAATTTGGGTGATTAGAAATAAACTGTTCTTCTTTATTTTCATTTTCTATAAGGAAACGTTTTACGTAATAGATTTCCTTTTCACCATCATAATAAATTGCAGAAATTGGTTTTTTAGGAATCCATTTTTCCATAATAACCATATCGTTATCAAAATGTGTTGTAACTTCTGGTATTATGGTTTTTGCAATCCCTTTTTGAGTAATAATTAAGATGCGGTCTTCTCCTCTAAATTCACCAACCAATTCGCCGCGTTCATCAACATTTAAACGCTGAACAGTATCGTCGTACCATATTTTTCTTGGCTTTAATGTAGAGACTCCTTTTTCTTTTAATTCAATTTTCTTTACAGGGTGTTTACTCACTAGGTTACCTTTAGAAGCTCTTCCTTTAATTAAGATATCTGCAAAATCGATATCCCATTTTAATTTTTTAACACTTCCTACCTGGCGTAAAAATACCGTCACTACTTCTGCTTCACCATTAGGGTTCGCAGAAAAATAAAGAACTTTCGAGTTTTTAGTCCCGTTTGTTAAATCGTACTCTTTGTCACGAGTAATAGACGTTACGGCAAAACGTTTAATGTACGACGGACCTTTACTTCCATCTTTATACACCATATTATAAATGGTACGTTTGTCTTTTTTCTTAAAAACAGCAACATGTATAATACCTTTACCAACAAAGGTTTTTGAATCTACTTTAGAAACCATCATCTTCCCGTCTGCAGTAAATGCAATAATATCGTCAATATCACTACAGTCACAAACATACTCATCACGTTTTAAGGAGGTTCCTATAAACCCTTCTTCCTTATTTACGTACAGTTTAGTGTTTCTAATAACAACTTTTGTTGCATCGACATCTTCAAATGTTCTCAATTCTGTTTTACGCTCTCGCCCTTCACCATACTCTTTTTTAAGTCTTGTAAAGTACGCGATAGCATAATCTATTAAGTGCGCTAAATGATGCTTTATTTCAGCTATTTGTTCTTCTAGTGCATCAATTTTTTGTTGTGCTTTATCGATGTCAAATTTTGAAATTCTCTTAATACGAATTTCTGTTAAACGCGTAATATCATCAACGGTAATAGCGCGCTTAAGATGTTCTATGTGTGGCTTTAGTCCGTTGTCAATAGCAGAAATTACCCCATCCCAAGTTTCTTCTTCTTCAATATCGCGGTAGATTCTATTTTCGATAAAAATACGTTCTAAGCTCGCAAAATGCCATTGTTCTTCAAACTCACCGAGCTTAATTTCTAACTCTTGTTTTAGAAGGTCGACCGTATTATCGGTACTTCGGCGTAACATTTCGGTGACACCAACAAAAAGAGGCTTGTTATCTTCAATAACACAGCCTAATGGTGAAATTGAGGTCTCACAACTTGTAAAGGCGTATAACGCATCGATAGTTTTATCTGGAGATAATCCTGAAGGTAGGTGGATTAAAATCTCTACTTCGGCAGCTGTATTATCCTCAATTTTTTTAATTTTTATTTTCCCTTTATCATTCGCTTTTAATATCGAATCGATTAAAGACGAGGTCGTCGTTCCGAAAGGAATTTCAGAAATCACCAAGGTGGTTTTGTCCAATTGAGAGATTTTTGCTCTCACACGTACTTTACCTCCTCGAAGTCCGTCGTTATAATCGGAGCAATCAGCAATTCCGGCAGTCGGAAAATCTGGAAGAAGCGTAAATCGTTTGCCTTGTAAGTGTTTTACGGAAGCATCGATTAGCTCTATAAAATTATGAGGTAGAATTTTTGTCGATAGTCCCACAGCGATTCCCTCTCCTCCCTGTGCTAAAAGTAGCGGGAACATCACTGGTAGATTAATAGGCTCTTTACGACGCCCATCATAACTTGCTTGCCATTGGGTGATTTTAGGGTTAAAAACGACGTCTAAACCAAATTTAGAAATTCGTGCTTCAATATAACGAGAAGCTGCTGCCCGGTCACCGGTTAGAATATTACCCCAGTTTCCTTGCGTGTCTATTAGCAAATCTTTTTGTCCGATTTGCACCATGGCATCAGCAATACTAGCATCCCCATGTGGGTGATACTGCATGGTATGCCCCACAATATTAGCCACTTTATTATAACGGCCGTCATCAAGGTCTTTCATCGAGTGCATAATACGACGTTGAACCGGTTTAAAACCGTCTTCAATTGCGGGTACTGCACGTTCTAAAATGACGTACGAAGCATAATCTAAAAACCATTCTTTATACATTCCCGTAATTCGGGTAATGGTTTCTTGAGGCTCCTGGTTGTTTAAATCTTCTAAGTTGTCGTTAATTAGGTCGTCGTTATCTTCTGCCATATTACGTATCCCTTCGTAGGTGAGGAATTTTATTGGTTTTGTTTTAAATGATTTTTCATTTAAACTCTAGTTCTATATTCTGTTTTTTTAATGAATCTGCTTATGCTTTTTCAACTAAACACTATTCATTCTTATATTCTGTTTAATTGCATTACCCATTAGCTGGAGGTAATTTACTATTTTATACGCAAACGTTATTCAATAACGTCTAACTCTACTTTTAAATTATCGATAATAAACTCTTGTCTGTCTGGTGTGTTTTTACCCATATAGAATGACAATAAGTCCTCGATATTCATATTATCGTCTAACATTACGGGATCTAATCGTATGTTTTCGCCAATAAAATGGACAAATTCATCGGGTGAAATTTCACCAAGACCTTTAAATCGGGTGATTTCAGGTTTAGGCTTTAGTTTTTCTATCGCATCTACACGCTCTTCATCCGAATAACAGTAAATGGTTTCCTTTTTATTTCTTACACGAAATAAAGGCGTTTGTAAAATATATAAATGGCCTTCTTTTATAACTTCTGGAAAAAACTGAAGAAAAAAGGTGATTAGTAATAATCGAATGTGCATACCATCAACATCGGCATCGGTAGCGATGACAACGTTATTATAACGCAAATCTTCTAAAGACTCTTCAATGTTTAGTGCTGCTTGCAGCAAGTTAAACTCTTCATTTTCGTAAACAATTTTCTTAGTCAGTCCGTAGCTGTTTAAAGGCTTCCCCTTTAAACTAAAAACCGCCTGTGTATTTACATCTCTAGATTTAGTAATACTACCAGATGCCGAATCCCCCTCGGTAATAAATAAAGTGGACTCTAAGTATCTAGCATTTTTAGTGTCACCAAAATGCACACGACAATCGCGAAGTTTCTTATTGTGTAAGCTTGCTTTTTTTGCACGATCTTTTGCTAATTTACGAATACCAGAAAGTTCCTTACGTTCGCGTTCGGCTTGTAATATTTTGCGTTGTATCTTATCGGCAGTTTCCGGATTTTTATGGAGATAATTATCTAAATAGGTTTTTAAGAAGTCATTCACATAGGTTCTTACCGTTGGCAATTCGCCACCCATATCTGTAGATCCTAATTTTGTTTTTGTCTGACTCTCAAAAACCGGCTCCATAACCTTAATGGCTATTGCCGAAACTACAGATTTTCTAATATCTGAAGCGTCAAAATTTTTACCGTAAAACTCGCGAATGGTTTTAACTAAGGCTTCTCTAAAAGCCGATAAATGCGTCCCTCCCTGCGTGGTATTCTGTCCGTTAACAAAAGAGTGATATTGCTCGCTGTATTGCGTTTTACTATGTGTAAGCGCCACTTCGATATCATCACCACGAAGGTGTATAATTGGATAGAGTAAATCGCTTTCGTTTATGTTTTCGGCTAAAAGATCTTTTAAACCATTTTCACTAAAGTACTTCTCTCCATTAAAAACTATGGTTAGCCCTGGATTTAGGTACACATAGTTCTTCAGCATTTTTACAACATACTCGCTGCGGTATTTGTAATTTTTAAAAATAACTTCATCGGGAATAAAGGATACTTTAGTTCCTTTGCGGCGTGTTGTTTCTTCAAGAAACTCTTCATTAACTAGGTTTCCTTGTTCGAAATCCGCCGATGCACTTTTACCATCACGAGACGACTCGACTCTAAAATAAGACGACAAGGCATTAACTGCTTTGGTACCGACTCCATTTAAACCTACTGATTTCTTAAAGGCTTTAGAATCGTATTTTCCACCGGTATTCATTTTTGAAACGACATCAACCACTTTTCCTAAAGGAATTCCACGTCCATAATCTCGGACAATAACTTTACTACCTTGTACAGAAATTTCTATGGTTTTACCAGCCCCCATAACAAACTCATCGATAGAGTTATCAAGCACTTCTTTAAGTAAAATATAAATACCATCGTCTGGAGATGATCCATCCCCTAATTTACCAATATACATCCCAGGACGCATACGAATATGCTCCTTCCAATCTAATGAGCGTATATTATCTTCGGTATATTTAGTTTGTTCAGACATAGTGTTTAAGAGAAAGTTTAGATCGACTGCTAATATACTATAACCATTGAAAAAATGAAATAAGGATTAGCTAAATTAATTAACAATAATGCATTAAAATATTAATAGCATTAGTGTTTATAAAATGCACTCTCTAATATAAGATGATTACTCATTTTAATCACTATTTTCTTTAGTTTTTGTTAACGATAAACTTATATTAAAAAAAACAGAGTATTTCATTGTAGCACTTTAGCCTACTTCTCCACAATTCTCAAGTCTTAAGTTAGATCTTTCTGAAATTTATTCTCTTTTATATAATGACATAAATACTCCTAGTTGAGAACAACTTTTAATCAAAGTCCAATTAGTCATAATATAATTTAATTCCTCGTCTTTGGTCACATTTTCAATATTTGAAAGCAATATAAATTTATTTGTTTCAATATTAAATTTAGCATAATGTTCAGCCTCAGATAATACTTTAAATTCTGAATTTCCTCGCTCATTAAACCTAATTCTCGTACCTATATCTGAAGGCTTAATGCCTACGGAATCTATGTAACGCTCCATTTCTTCTTCAACCTTAAAACTGTTTAAATAAGCTAATGAACTATCCCAAGATTGTGACAATGTTGCAGGATAAATCCAAAAATGCCCTGAAACAAACATCAAAACAACCGCAGTATATAGGATTGGTTTTTTAGCAACATTATAATGCGCCAACAAGTTTACCAGCAAGATAACTGCTAACAAGTAACAGACCATGAAATACCGATCTGAAAACGGATTAGAAAATGGTACCGTACCTATAAAAAATATTAAAGCAAATACAAATAAGGCGATTGCAATTCTATCTATCCCAACACTTCTATTCGATTTATCTTTTATGTATTTCACCAATAACGGCAATAGAAATATCGCAATTATAAATCTCCCGTATTCTAGAAAGCTTTTTACATAAACAATACCATTTATAAGTATTTGATTTAACCCAACAGGTTGCCTATGCAAATTATAATTTTTATTCTGACTAATTATAAACCAGCCCAATTTTTCATATTGAAAATAGCAAAACACAGCAAAACTTAATAACGCGACCAAATATGCTAAATAGATGGATTTCGTGTGTTTAATTAATTTGAGTCGTGTGTATATGATATGAATTATCGCTATAGCTACAACAATATAAATTCCTCTAAGGTTGGTGAATAGTAACCCAGTTAGTGCTAATGCAAACCATAATGAATTTGATTTAATCAGCGCATTTAAACTCAGTAACGTAAAAAACAACAGTAGCATGTCGTTGTTTAAATTGGTTGTTTGCGCTACAAATGTGGGTTCTAGACATACTAACAATACTGCAAATGCAGAAACACCTTTTACAAAATTGTTTTTACCCAGCAACACAATTTGCCATACGACACCAATATTAACGAGCAGCAAAAGTAATCTTGAAGACCAAAGAGCTTTCTGAAAAATAGTCCAGAAAACAGCCAATAATGTAATCCATAAGGGTGGATGACCAGAATTATTATCTGTAGGTAAAATGAATTCCGTAAGTCCATTAGCGTAAATCCAGCTAGCACGCCTAGACTTACTGATACCATCCCAAAAAAAAGGTGTGTGTTTTAATAGTAAAAACTCAACTATTAACACACACACTAAAAAAAATAAAATCTGTTTATCGTTTATTTTATTTATATATTTTATCATTTACACAAGTTAAACATTAAATAAGAAGTGCATTACATCGCCATCTTTAACAATATATTGCTTCCCTTCTACTCTCATTTTCCCTGCCTCTTTTGCTTTTGCTTCACTACCATAGGTAGCGTAATCGTCGTAACCTATCACTTCAGCTCTAATAAATCCTTTTTCAAAATCGGTATGGATAACTCCTGCAGCTTGAGGTGCTGTTGCGCCTACTGGTATAGTCCAAGCTCTTACCTCTTTAACACCCGCCGTAAAGTAGGTTTGTAGGTTTAATAACTTGTAAGCCGAACGAATTAATTTTGCCGATCCCGCTTCATCTAATCCTATGTCCGACAAGAACATCTGGCGCTCCTCATAATCGTCCAACTCATTAATATCTGCTTCTGTTCCTACAGCAAGTACTAATACTTCTGCATTTTCGTCTTTAACAGCCTCTTTAACTTGTTCTACATAGCTGTTTCCAGAAACTGCCGATCCTTCATCAACATTACAAACATATAATACTGGCTTGTCGGTAATAAATTGAGAAGGTTTTACATAGTCATTAAATTCATCCTCAGAAAATTCTAAAGAACGAACAGATTTTCCAGCTTCTAAACCTGCTTTAATTTTTAATAAAACAGCTTCTTCCTTTTGCGCTTCTTTATTTCCTGTTTTAGCGGCTCTCTTTACTTTATCTAATTTTTTATCTACAGTATCTAAATCTTTAAGTTGCAATTCGATATCTATAGTTTCTTTATCTCTTATAGGGTTTACATTACCATCGACATGGACAATATTATCGTTATCAAAACAACGTAATACATGTAAAATAGCATCAGTTTCTCTAATATTTGCTAAAAACTGATTACCTAAACCTTCACCTTTACTTGCTCCTTTTACTAAACCAGCAATATCTACAATTTCTACAGTAGCTGGTAAAACACGTTCTGGATTCACTAAGCTTTCTAGCTTTTCTAATCTAGTATCTGGAACGTTTACAACTCCAATATTAGGTTCTATCGTACAAAACGGAAAGTTAGCACTTTGCGCTTTTGCGTTAGATAAACAATTAAATAAAGTCGATTTTCCTACGTTTGGTAATCCTACAATTCCTGCTTTCATATTATAATTTATTGTGGCGCAAATATACTATTTATTACTATTTTTTAATCTAAAAAACAGAATCATTAAAACGCTTATTTATAGAGTGTTATATTTTTTAATTCTTTAGGTAGGAGAAAACGTCCACTAATTGTTTAATATTAAATGACACATTCTACGCAAATATGTTGATCATTTTAAAAGACTATTAATCAATAAACCAATACTTATGAAACCATTTTTAATATGCTGTTTAAATTTTTTATTCTTATTTTCTTGTTTTGACAACGAAGAAATTCAAGCCGAATCACATGCCTTTACTATTTCAGGAACCGTACTGGCTCCTAATAATCAAGACCCCATTTCTAATGCTAAAGTTGAAGCCTATTTAGGTGCGACACTTAAAGGGAATACCTTAACCAATAATACAGGGGAATTTAATATAGCTCTGCCTGCAGGGGCTTACCGTCTTAAGCTGTCAAAAGGGTTGTTTACCACGCAACAAGAGATAAACGTAAACTCTGAAACCACATTAGCTCATTTTACGCTTGATAGTTTACCAAAAATTGGAGTTGTTACCGGTTATTATGACAATATTGAGAATGTATTGGTCGATATAGGATTAGTAAATCCGCTGACGGGTTTTCTTTATTTGATATTATCGATGGTGTAAATACGAGCCGTTTGCCTTATAATCACTCTTCGAAACATGGCAATCACGGTGCAGAAAACCATAAAAACAGTTCACAGAATCCCCAATTAACACCTAATGTAAGTTTTGATTTTGGAGATTTAATAAATGATCCTGCCTTACTAGAAACCTATGATATTATATTTCTAAACTGCGGATTAATCGATGGTTTCTCGGACCTAGATAGTAACCTTTTAAACTATGTTAGCAATAGAGGTTTCTTGTACGCCACCGATTGGGCTTCCCTTTATTTAACTAGTATCACTAATAGTGGCGCAGATTACCTTAGCTTTTTAACACCAGAAAGAAGCGGAATTTCCCTGTCTACAAACGCTACCATATTAAATGGTAATTTAAACGCATGGTTATTTTTAAATTTCGGAATTACCATCGACGATACTATAGAAATCAATGAATTCCTAAACTTATGGCAAGTGGTAGATTCTTACGATCCTAACACCTGTATTTCATGGTTAAGTGGTCCTGTAACCTACTCTACCAATTCCGGTTCTGAAACAGCAATAAAAGATTTAGCTTTTACTTTCCAAGTTGGTAGCGGTGCCGTATTTTACTCGTCATTTCATACAGAAAACACCGATCAGGGCTTTTCGGATGTTGATCGCATTATGGAGTATCTCGTATTTGAAATGTCCGATATAGAATAGTCTTAAAACGATTAAGACAAAAAAAAATCCCAAGATAGTTCTTGGGATTTTTTTTATTTAAGGTTCCTTTAGATATTTAATCTTCTGGGTGCATAAAGCGTTGTTTTGCTAATAACACTTCTTCTGTCTCTACGTGTTCATCATCAGGAACACAACAATCTACTGGACATACCGCAGCACATTGAGGTTCTTCATGGAAACCTTTACATTCAGTACATTTATCAGGAACGATATAATAAACTTCATCACTAATTGGTTCTTGAGCTTCTTCAGCATCTACCGCTTTTCCGTCAGGTAAAACAATATTTCCTTCTAAACTAGTTCCATCTTTATAACGCCAGTCATCAGCTCCTTCATAAATTGCCGTATTAGGACATTCTGGCTCACAAGCACCACAATTTATACATTCGTCTGTTATTATAATTGCCATAGCATTTTCTTTTTCTAAATTTGCACAAATTTAAAGCCAAAACCTTTCATAAGCAAATACTATATGAAATTACATCAAAGAATTAACGCTTTCACTAAGTTAGGACACTTTTTAACTCAGTTTACAACAGTAGAACCTGTAAAAAATGAAACGGTTGACTATAATGATATCTTTTTCGATGGATTTAAGCATCAATTAAAACTTGCCAAAGAACACAACGGCTGGTTTACACAAAAAAATCTTGCGTTTGCATTGCAAGGTTGGGCCGAAAGTTTAACAGAAGATCAACTGAATCTCTGGCTTAAAGAATATGATTTTGACCAGGTATCGCCTCAGCAGGTTGCTATTATCATGGCTGGAAATATCCCTCTCGTAGGGTTTCACGACTTTTTATCTGTATTAATTTCAGGGCATGCCGTGTTGGTTAAGCAATCGTCTAACGACAAGCATATCTTACCCTATTTGGCTAAATATTTAGAGTATGTAGAACCTGGTTTCAAAGGGAAAATCACCTTTACAGAAAGTAAATTGACAGATTTTGATGCGGTTATTGCCACAGGAAGTAATAATACGGCACGTTATTTTGAGTATTATTTTAAGGACAAACCCTCTATTATTAGAAAAAACCGAAATTCGGTAGCCGTGTTAACCGGAAATGAAACCGAAGAGCAAATGCTTGCCCTTTCTGAAGATATTTTTAGATACTACGGGTTAGGTTGTCGTAATGTTTCTAAGATATTTATACCTAAGGGCTATAATTTCGATGCCTTTTTTAATGCTATGTATCCGTGGAATGACATTATTAACGAACACAAGTACGCTAATAATTACGATTATAATAAAGCGGTTTATTTAATGAGTGAGTTTGACATGCTAGAAAATGGCTTTTTAATGATTAAAGAAGATGAAAGCTACTCCTCTCCTATTGCTACTGTGTTTTATGAATATTACGATGCTCTAGATGCTTTAAAAGAAAAGCTAAATACTGATGCGGAAGACATTCAATGTGTGGTTGCCGATGGCATTATTGATTCTGAAATACCATTTGGAAAAACACAAAAACCCGAACTGTGGGATTATGCAGATGCTATGAATACCATTGATTTTCTGTTGAAAATCTAGTTAATAAATTATAATTTTAATAACATAAAATAAGACATTATTTGTCACCTTTGCGGTTATATAATATGTTTTAATAAAAAATAATCTTTTTTTAAGATTTAAAATATCATTTGAATGAAACTACATAATTTTAGTGCTGGACCTTGTGTCTTACCCAAAGAAGTAATAACTAAAGCCTCAGAGGCGCTTTTAGATTTCGACAATGGATTATCCATAATAGAAATCTCACATAGAAGTAAGCCTTTTGTAGATGTTATGGAGAAAGCTAGGGCTTTAGCTTTAGAGCTTCTAGGTTTAGAAGGAAAGGGATACAAAGCTTTATTTTTACAAGGAGGAGCTAGCACACAGTTTTTAATGGTAGCTTTAAATTTACTAGAAAAAAGAGCTGGTTACTTAAATACTGGTACTTGGGCTGATAAAGCTATTAAAGAAGCGCGGATTTACGACGATATTTATGAGGTTGCTTCTTCAAAACAAGCCAATTACAATTACATTCCTAAAGGATACGACATCCCTTCAGACTACGATTATTTCCACTGCACGTCTAACAATACGATTTTTGGAACCCAAATGAAAAGTTTTCCGAAAACGGATATTCCAATGGTCTGCGATATGAGTAGTGACATATTTTCTCGTGTTATTGACTATTCTCAATTTGATTTAATTTATGCTGGAGCTCAGAAAAATTTAGGCCCTGCAGGCACAACTCTTGTTATTGTTAAAGAAGATATTTTAGGAAAAGTATCCCGTAAAATTCCTTCTATGATGGATTATAAAGTTCATATCGATAAAAGCAGTATGTTTAATACACCTCCTGTTTTTGCAGTATACACGTCGATGTTAACTTTAGAATGGCTTAAAAACTTAGGTGGTGTAAAAGCTATTGAAGAAGTCAATGAGATGAAAGCACGGATTATGTATTCTGAAATCGATTTAAATCCGTTATTTAAAGGCTTTGCAGCAAAGGAGGACCGCTCGAATATGAACGCGACGTTCACACTTTTAAATGATGATTTAAAAGAAACTTTTGAAGCTATGTGTATAGAAGCAGGTATTAGCGGAATAAACGGTCATAGAAGTGTTGGTGGTTACCGCGCCTCTATGTATAATGCTTTATCTATAGATAGTGTTAAAGCATTAGTTGAAGTCATGAGTGAATTAGAAAGCAAGGCATAAGATTTATAAATTTTTATAAAATAAATTAATTTTAAGTTGAAATCTGTTTTATGACCTATAGACCAGCTCTTTCAAAATTAAACCTTAATAAAATGAAAGTATTAGCAAACGACGGCATTTCTCAAAGTGGTATTAAAGCTTTAGAAACAGCAGGATTTGAAGTGTTGACAACAACAGTTGCTCAAGAACAACTTGCAAATTTTATAAATGAAAATAAAATTACAGTACTGTTAGTACGTAGTGCGACAACAGTTAGAAAAGAAATTATTGATGCTTGTCCTGGATTAAAAATTATTGGTCGCGGTGGTGTCGGAATGGATAATATAGATGTTGATTATGCCAAAGACAAAGGTATTCACGTTATTAATACTCCAGCAGCTTCTTCACAATCGGTAGCAGAACTTGTTTTTGCTCATTTATTTGGAAGTGTTCGTTTTTTACATGATTCGAATAGAAATATGCCCCTTGACGGAGATACACAGTTTAAAAAATTAAAAAAGAACTATGCAAACGGTGTTGAACTTAGAGGTAAAACACTAGGTATTGTAGGTTTCGGACGTATAGGAAAAGAGGTGGCTAAAATAGCTTTAGGGGTTGGTATGAAAGTCATAGCTACCGATAAAGAAATTGGTAAAGAGGTTATAACGGTTGCTTTTTACAACGGACAATCGATAGATGTCGAAATAGAATCGGTAAGTTTAGAAGACTTATTAAAGCAATCGGACTTTGTTACTCTTCATGTTCCTGCACAAAAGGAATATGTTATTGGTAAAAAAGAGTTTGACTTAATGAAAAACGGTGCAGGAATTGTTAATGCTGCTCGTGGTGGTGTTATTGACGAGGTGGCTTTAATAGACGCTTTAGATAGCGGAAAAATAGCCTTCGCGGGATTAGATACTTTTGAAGAAGAGCCTAAACCAGCCATAAAAGTATTAATGAATGGTCGCGTATCGCTTACACCACATATTGGTGCCGCTACAAACGAGGCGCAAGACCGTATTGGTACAGAATTGGCAGAACAGATTAGTAATTTGCTATTAACAAAGCAGAACTAAAAAATACAATTTAAAAGTTTTAAATTAAACTGTAGACTTCTGTTTACAGTTTTTTTCTGTAACTTTAAAACCTATTAACAGTAATAAAAAAAAACAATGGCAGGAATATTAGATTTATTAAACTCAGAACTAGGGCAATCCATAATAAACGGAGTTTCTGACTCTACAGGACAGGATAAAGACAAAACGAGTAGTGTACTAACGATGGCATTACCAGTATTAATGAAAGCTATGCAACGCAATGCTTCTACGCCTCAAGGTGCTGAAGGCTTATTAGGTGCTATTCAAGGCAAACATAATGGAGGAATTTTAGACAACTTAGGTGGTCTTTTTTCTGGTGGTGTTGACGATGAAGTGAAGAATGATGGTGAGAAAATATTAAACCACGTTTTAGGGAGTAAAAAACAAGGTGTAGAATCAATTATCGGACAAAAATCTGGATTAGATGCCGGATCAGTAGATCAGATATTAAAAGTGGCTACTCCCATTTTAATGGGGTTTCTAGGTAAACAAGCACAACAAAATAATGTGAGTTCTACAAATGATTTATCAGGTTTACTTGGTGGTTTACTGGGAGGAAATGACTCTAGTTCAGAACAAAGTTTCTTAGAAAAAATATTAGATGCCGACGGTGACGGTAGTATTATTGACGATGTTGCTGGAATGGTACTAGGTAATTCTAAAAAGAAAGGTGGTTTAGGCGGTTTACTAGGCGGACTTTTCGGTGGTAAATAATCACAAAAAATAAAACAGTGTTATATATTTAAAGAGCAAAACATCTGTTTTGCTCTTTTTTTATCTTATAAATTGTACTTTTAATACGCTATGAAAAACATATTTCTAATACTTCTCAGTTTGGGCTTGTTTGTAAGTTGTAAAACTAACGACAAAGTTACAGATACTAAAAAAGACAAGATAATTTCATCACATTCTTCGGATAGTCTAACTATTGATGGTGACGATTTAGAATACGATTTAGTGATTCAAGATGCTAAATTTATATCATGGTTGCAATCTAACGCGAAACCAAAAGGAGCATATACTCAGAACGATCTTGAAAATAAAAATATACGTTATAGTACGGAATGGAACCTAAGAGCATCACAACCTGACCACTACAACGCAAATCTCTACCCACACGCTATTAACTACCAAAAGAATATAGACTATGGCTATGATTTAAACTATAGGCTCTACAACTACTTTATTTACTTTCAAAACACATATAATCAAAACTTATTAGACGGTAGAATCCCCACAAATTAATTATATTTGCCGCTGCATTATATATTTATGGAACAATTTAAAACACGCTGGGATATTGATAAAAATTGGCAATTTATTTTTCCGATTTTAGGAGTTTTGGCTCTCCTATATTCTAGTTTTAGACTAGCTGGTTTATTTACAAACGATTATCACATTGGTGTAAAACTGGTATTAACAGCTCTACTTTTCACCATCCTTTTAAAGTTTATTCTTTTTTTATTTAAAAAATTAGAGAAAAAATGGGTTGTAGATCAGCGCTGGGAACTCATTCGGATTTTTATGGTATTTGCTATCACGGGATCCTCTTCATTATTTGTTGGTAGACCTATTATAAAACTTATAGGAATTACTAAAGAAAACTTAAACATCTATGTTTATTGGGTTTTATATATTATCATTGGCCTTATTTTTTATCAAATCCTATTAGTTACTTTCGGATGGCTTTTTGGTCAATTTAAATTCTTTTGGGAATTTGAAAAGAAAATGATAAGACGCTTTGGATTAGGGAAATTTGTAGATTAAATGCAACAGGTTAAACAACATATTAGTATAAAATTACTCGCACTAGCTTTGGTTTTTGCAGTTGCCATACCTACTGTTGTTAAGTTTGTACATATCTTCGAAGATCATAAACACGAGGTGTGTACGGGTGAAAAAGAAACTCATATTCATGAAATTGATATAGATTGTGAGTTCTATAAATTTAAATTAAACCAAGTATTTTCAGTAGAATTTGAAAACCTTGTATATCTACCTAAAGTAGAAAACTTTAAAGTTTCAAGTATACAGTACTTTTTTATAAGCGACTACCAACGTCTTCCCTTCTCACTTCGAGGTCCCCCACAATTAGTTTAACATATAGTTTTTTTCTTTTCACTTCTTAATTAAGAGGTGAACTAACCTATTTATTAAATTAATTACATTATCAATGAAATATTTTTATTCTTTACTGCTCGTATTAGCGGTAACACAACTGTATTCTCAAGAGACTATTAACGGTTCCATTATAGACGAAGACACCAAGCAACCTATAGAATTTGCAACCGTTTACCTCCCACAATTAGAAAAAGGAACCATTACCAATCAAAATGGTGAATTCACACTAGAAGGTATCTCTCAGGGATCACATAACATTATTGTTTCTATAGTAGGTTATCAAACGGCCTCTCAGAATATCACTTACCCATTACAAGACCAACTCATTATCGCATTAAAGCCTTCGGCTATTGAAATGGAGGAAGTTATTATTTCAACACCTTTTCATAAGTTACAAAGTGAAAATGTAATGAAGGTTGAACGTGCAAACATCAAGGCTTTACAGCAGCAAGGCGCAGTAAACTTATCTGAAAGCCTAACGTCTATCGCCGGTGTAGAAAGTGTATCTACCGGAGTTAGTATTGGAAAACCTGTTATTCGCGGACTCAGTTCGAATAGGGTTTTAGTGTATGCACAAGGCGTACGATTAGAGAATCAGCAATTCGGTGACGAACATGGATTAGGGATTAGCGATGCCGGTATAGAAAGTGTGGAAGTCATTAAAGGCCCAGCATCCCTATTATATGGTAGTGATGCTTTAGGTGGTGTGTTGTATTTAAACCCTGAAAAATATGCCCCAGTAAATTCTTCAGTATCAAATATAGAAGGGAAATATTTTAGTAACACCAAAGGTTATAGTACTAATGCAGGGTATAAATCTTCAGGAGACAACCTGAAATTTCTATTTAGAGGAAGCTTAGCTGAGCATTCGGATTATAAAACTGAAGATTACCGAGTAACAAACACGCGCTTTAGAGAACAAGATTTTAAAGCAGGTATAGGCTACCGAAATGCGGATTTTAAAACAGATTTTAGATATAATGTTAACCACTCTAAATTGGGAATGACTGATGGTATAGGCGTGCAAAACACGAACCGTACTCCCCTTTTACCTTATCAAGATTTAACAAATCATATTTTTAGTCTACAATCGACTTCTTATTTCGAAAATTCACAACTAGACTACACGTTTGGCTACACTTACAATGATAGAAAAGAGTTTGAAGAGCATCATGACCATGACCATCACGAAGAACATGATGACCATGAGGGCGAAGAAGAACATCACGAAGATGAGTTACATCTAGCTAATGAAGAGGGTGTTTTAGAACCTGCATTACACATGAAATTAAAAACAGCGAACTACGATATCAAATACCATTTTCCTAAAACAGATAAAATTGAAACGGTTGTAGGAATTCAAGGGATGAATCAAACGAATAAAAATTATGGGGAAGAACAATTAATTCCTGATGCTACAGTCAATGATTTTGGGATATTAGCTACCTCACATATTCATTTTAATGCTGCCGACATACAAATCGGTGCGCGATTTGACACTAGAAATATCGATGTTAATTCTGGTATTAATAAAAATTACAATAGTTTTAATGGCTCGATTGGTGTAAAAACAAACCTTACTGAAAGCACTATAGTTCGTTTAAATATGGCTACAGGATTTAGAGCACCTAACCTAGCGGAACTTACTAGTTACGGAAGTCATGAAGGAACAAACCGTTTTGAAATCGGTAATTCTGACTTAAAAAACGAACAAAATATTCAAGCTGATTTAACTATTGAATATGGTAATAAGCATTTTGAATTTTTTGCAAATGGTTTTTATAATAAGGTCAATAATTACATTTATTTAACGCCTAATGGTGAGCTTGTTAATAACGATCCTGTGTTTTTATATCTTCAAGAAGATGCCGCGTTGTACGGTGGTGAAATTGGAGTGCATTTACACCCACACCCTATTCACTGGTTACATATTGAGACTAGTTTTGAATCGGTAACTGGGAAACAAGATAACGGCGCCAATTTACCCTTAATACCTGCCAATAGCCTTACAAATAAAGTACGTGTAGAATTTGATAAAAATCAATTCCATAATGGGTATGCCTTTATCAAGTTAAAAACTACATTTAAACAAAATAATACGAGTGCTTTTGGAACGGCAACGGACGGATATAGTTTATTGAGTGCTGGTATTGGTGGTGATTTTAATATATGGAACACGACCTTAGGCGTATCCGTAAGCGGTAGTAACCTAACGAATAAATCCTATATAAATCATTTATCGCGATTAAAAAGTGATGGTATATTTAATATGGGACGTAGTGTTAATCTCGGATTAAACATCATCTTATAACTACTATAAAAACAAAAAAGCCAGTAAATTTTTACTGGCTTTTTAATTTATTTACTGTTATTTTATTTCAATAATTTCTTCTTTAGAAGGTGAAACGACGTAGGTGTAAATCCACATTAGAGTAAACGACGGAATCACATCAAAGCCCGGTAGTAATTCCTCTACAAAGGAAATAAACGCCCCTACTTTACCTTTCTTTCCACTGTACATCTTTGTCATCAGCCACGCCGATAGCGGCGCCCAAATTATATCTGTCAGTTCTCCAAAACCTGGAACAATAAAACTGACATAACCTACGGCATCAAAAAGTAATCCTAAAGCTAGTTTATTAAATTTATTGGTTTCTTTTAAATTCATTCTGTTCTTGTATTAATATAGAATAAAGTATACAAATTTTATTCCACTTTTAAAAAACACGTCTAGCAATACCACCAAAGGCTTTTAGGTATCCGTCTTTTACGATAAATTTTCACTAATTAATTTCAAAAACTCTGTTCGCGTTTCGATATTTTTAAAAGCACCTCTAAACCCAGAGGTCGTCGTCGTAGAATTTTGTTTTTGAACACCACGCATCATCATACACATATGAGAAGCTTCAATCACCACTGCTACGCCCTCGGGCTTTAACGTCTCATTAATACAATTCAATATTTGCTCAGTTAAGCGTTCTTGGACTTGTAAACGCCTAGAAAAAACATCTACAATTCTAGGAATTTTACTCAGCCCTACAATCTGTCCGTTAGGAATATAAGCAATATGTGCTTTTCCGAAAAATGGCAAAATATGATGTTCGCATAGCGAATACAACTCGATATCTTTTACAATAACCATTTCGTTATACGATTCTTTAAACATTGCGCTTTTTAAAATTTCAGCCGCATCTTGCTCATAACCTTGAGTTAAAAACTGCATCGCTTTTGCTGCGCGTTCTGGGGTTTTTAATAAGCCATCACGTTTTGTATTTTCACCTAAGTCTTCAATAATAGACTTATAACGCAATTGCATGGCATCGGTTACTTTTATATTATATTCCTCAAAATTTTTGTTTGACATCGTCTTTAGTTATGATTTAGCAGTGTATTGTTCTTTTAATTTATCGCTGTAATAGGTATTTAATTTATCAATCTTTGGATTTATAACAAATTGACAGTACGACTGTTCCTTATTTAAGTTATAATAGTCCTGATGATCTTCTTCTGCTTTATAAAAAGGTCCTAAAGCTGTTATTTCGGTAACAATTTTATTTTTAAAAACAGCCTCTGATTTTAATAGGGAAATAAACGTTTCTGCTTGATGTTTTTGGTCTTCAGATTCATAAAATATGGCCGATCTGTACTGAGTACCTTTATCGTGGCCTTGTTGATTTAACGTCGTTGGATCGTGGGTAGCAAAAAACACTTCTAACAACTCCATAAAACTAACAATACTCGGATTGTAATATATTTGTATAGCTTCTGCGTGACCCGTTCTTCCCGTACATATTTCACGGTAAGCAGGATTTTTTATAGCCCCTCCGGTATAACCAGATACAACAGCATCTACACCATTTATCCTATCAAATACAGCTTCGGTACACCAAAAGCAGCCCCCAGCAAAAGTGGCGCGGTTTAACGTTTTATCTTTCATAGTTTAAATTTAAATAAAATCGGTTCGAAATCACTGATTCCCTCCACAATCTATACCGCTTTTAACGTTTTGTTAAGAACAATTCCCTGTTTTATCCTATACTTTTCCACCAAAAGTGTAACACTAATAAAATACAGCGGTCTATTATTTAATCACTTTATAATAAACCAAGCAATCCAACCATGAAATATATCCTTTGGCTCTTATTTATAATCTTAATAATCCCATCTTCTTATGCGCAATCAAAAAAGGAGTATACTATTACTCGAGCTTTGGTTGCCCCAAAAATTGATGGCGTACTAAATGATGCCGTTTGGCAAAAAGCTTCAATAGCTACAGATTTTATTCAGTTTAGACCCACACTTGGAAAACCTGATCCTGAAACTAAACGCACCGAAGTTAAAATGGCTTACGACGACACAGGGATTTATATCTCGGCGTATTTATATGATAATAAAGATGATATCATGCGCCAATTTAACCAACGTGATGTTTTTGGGCAAAACGATTTTTTTGGTGTCGTTTTTAATCCTAATAATGATGCTCAAAACAATACAGAATTCTTCGTGTTTCCAACAGGAAATCAAGCCGACGCGAATGAGAGTCCGAGTATGGGAGAGGATTTTGGATGGAATTCTGTTTGGGAAAGTGCGGTAAATATAACGTCTAACGGATGGGTTGTAGAACTAAAAATACCCTACCGCTGCCTGCGCTTTACAAAACAAGACGCTCCGATTTGGGGCATTCAATTTCATAGACATTTTAGGAAAACTAATGAACAATCAACATGGAATCCCGTGGATCTTACCACCGGTAATAGTATTGGTCTATATAATGGTACTCTCGTAGGGCTTAAAAATATAGATCCACCAACACGGTTAAACTTGTACCCCTATGCCTCCGCTCTAGTTTCTGATTACGATGGCGTTACTGAGACCGATTTTGCGGCTGGATTAGACGTAAAATATGGTATAACCGAAAACATTACGTTGGACGCTACGTTAATCCCCGATTTTAGTCAAGCTGGTTTCGACGATGTTCAACTCAACCTCGGACCATTTGAGCAGCAATTTTCAGAGCAACGTCAGTTTTTCACTGAAGGTGTCGATTTATTTAATAAAGGTAATTTGTTTTATTCGCGACGTATTGGTAGAAACCCTACTGGAAATATAGCTTTAGCTGATAATGAGAATATTGAAGATTATCCTGAGAAAATCCAACTTTTAAATGCCATTAAAGTTTCTGGACGGACAAAAAAAGGGCTAGGTATCGGCTTTTTTAACGCGATTACAAAGAAAACAGAAGTCTCAATTAACAAATCTGAAACCGTTATAAATCCGCAATCAAATTTAGAGGAAACTATTCAATCTAAACGGAAAGCAGTGATTGAACCCTTGTCGAATTATAATATTTTGGTATTAGATCAACAGTTTAATAAGAACTCATCGGCAACAATTATAAATACCAATGTGACCAGAAATGGTGACTTTAGAGATGCTAATGTTACGGCCTTAATATTGGATATGATAAATAAGAGTAATACTTATGGGGTGGTTGCTGAAGCAAAAATGAGTCAGTTAAACGATGTTGAAGTGAATAAAAAAGGATATAGTAGTTATTTAGGTTTCGGGAAAACTAGCGGGAAATACCGATTTAATCTATCTCATAACTATGCTGATAAAGATTATGATATTAACGACTTAGGGATTTTAAATACCAATAACTATAGCAACTTCTCGGTTAATGGTTCCTATCGTATTTTCGAACCTACCGAAACTTTAAACAGCTTATATATTGGTGTATGGGGCAATTATAATAACTTAAGCACACCGTATACTTATACCGGTACCAATGTTGGTGGAGAGTTCAATGCGACTAACAAAAGCCTTCATACTTTTGGGGCTAATTTTAATTGGAACGTAGGAAAACAATATGATTTTTTTGAACCTAGAAATGATTTTAATAGTTTTTATCTCACAGAAAATTACGCTCAAGGTAGTTTTTGGATCTCTTCGAATTATAACAGTTTCTTTTCGATTGATGCGAATGTGGGTTATGCCAAGCGCTTTGAGTCAGAACGCTCAGAATTTAACAATTACTGGTTTGGCATCGGTCCGCGATTTAAATTTAACGATAAGTTTTTATTAGTGTTTAATTTCGAATTCGACGATTACACTAACGACCGTGGGTACATGACAAAAATTGATGACGATATCGTATTTGGACAACGCGACCGTGTCGATATTGAAACCACCATTTCTGGGAATTATAATTTTAACTCTTTTAATGCTCTTACTTTAAGTTTTAGAAATTACTTAGGAAAAGTAACCTACGAAAATCAACTCTATAGCCTACAAAACAGCGGACGCTTACTTAAAAACCCTACGTATACAAAAGAATCTATTGGTTACAATCCAGATATAAATTTCAACTCTTGGAATTTAGACTTAAGTTATAGCTGGCAATTTGCACCTGGTAGTCAGTTAACAGCGCTTTATCGCAACTCGATATTTAGCTTCTCTAATGCGTCTCAAGATGATTATTTTAAAAGTCTAGGGAGTTTATTTGATGAGAATATGGAAAACATCGTTTCGTTAAAACTCGTTTATTTTATTGATTATAATTCGATAAAGAACGTTTTAAAAAAGAAATCTAAAAGCATTTAATTGTTGTACAATTTAAGCTAAAGTAGTACTTTGAGGCATTAAATTTTATCTATGATTAAAGCTGAAAACATCCATAAATATTACGACGACCTTCACGTTTTAAAAGGCGTTAATTTACATATTAAAAAAGGCGAAGTTGTTTCTATTGTTGGAGCATCTGGAGCTGGTAAAACCACATTATTACAGATTCTAGGAACTTTAGACCACATCTCAAAAAAAGATAAAGGAGCGTTAATTATTAACGGCACGTCGATCCCCGATCTGTCTGAAAAAAATCTTGCTAAATTTAGAAATGAGCATATTGGATTTATCTTTCAATTTCATCAACTACTTCCTGAGTTTACGGCTTTAGAAAATGTGTGTATACCTGCATTTATAAAAAACACGCCAAAAGCGGACGCCATGAAAAAGGCTAAAGAACTTTTAGACTTTTTAGGCTTATCACATAGATACGATCATAAACCGAATGAATTATCGGGCGGAGAACAACAGCGTGTTGCAGTCGCCCGTGCATTGGTTAATAATCCAGAACTTATTTTTGCCGATGAGCCTTCGGGAAATTTAGATAGTGAAAGTGCCGAGAATTTACATAATTTATTTTTTAAACTAAGAGATGAGTTCGGACAAACCTTTGTTATTGTTACTCATAATGAAGAATTGGCAAATCTTGCCGATAGGAAGTTAACGATGGTGGACGGTAAGATTACGGATGTTTAATTATGGAAATACTATTAAAAACTATTGTAGGTTATTTAAAAAATCCGACGTGTACTCCTTTAGAGCGCTCTGTATCTGAGAAATTAAAACTCGTTTTTAAAACACTTATTTTAGCTTTTACCATTGCCTTTATTCTCTCAATTCTAATCAGTATTTTAGAAAGTTTTGGTGTGTTTACCATGGATCAGCATGCCACGACACAGCTTTTTAAAGACTACTCGCCTCCAATTATCTTTCTTTTAGTGGCTATCGTGGCCCCTGTTATAGAAGAGTTGTTATTTAGAGGTCCGATCACTTGGTTTTGTAATAATCAAAGCCGCTTTAAATATGCGTTTTACGGGTTTACTATTCTTTTTGGGTATATTCATATTTTTAATTATGAATTCACTCCTAAAATCCTCATCTTCTCTCCTATTTTAGTTGCTCCACAACTTGTTTTAGGTGTGTTGCTAGGCTATTTAAGAGTCAAGTTAGGCTTACTTTATGCGATGTTATTACATGCCTTGTTTAACGCTACTTTAATAGTGCCAAGTCTTATGTTTTTAGACTAATAATGAAAGCCTCTATGCTACAAAACAACAGGTTATAAGCTTCGATATAGATCCTAATAAAACCAATTAACAATGACTAAAACAGAACTAAAAGACTTTTTAGACGCCAAAGTAGAAGAATACAATAATCCCAAATTTATTGAAAGTGATCCTATTCAAATTCCCCATCAATTTTCTAAAAAAGAAGACATAGAAATTGCTGGATTTTTAAGTGCTACTATAGCTTGGGGAAACCGTAAGAGCATAATAAATAATGCCAATAAAATGATGAATTTATTGGAGCAGTCACCCTATGATTTTGTTATGAACCATCAAGAGGCAGATTTACAAAAACTAGAACATTTTGTTCACAGAACCTTTAATGGTCATGACTTTGCGACCTTTATTCAAGGCTTACAACATATTTACAAAAATCACAACGGCTTAGAAGCTGTATTTTCAAAACATGCTAATACCACTGGGCTACAGTCCGCTATTCACCATTTTAAAAGCGCTTTTTTTGAAATACAACACCTACCACGAACTCAAAAACATATTAGTGATCCACTAAAAAACTCTGCGGCTAAGCGTATTAATATGTATTTAAGATGGATGGTGAGAAATGACAACACTGGGGTTGATTTCGGACTTTGGAAAAGTATTTCTCCGAGTGCCTTATCGTGTCCTTTAGATGTACACTCTGGAAATGTAGCCCGAAAGCTAGATCTTTTAAACCGCAAACAAAACGATGGCAAAGCTTTAAAAGAATTGGACGAAGCATTACGTCGTTTAGATCCTTCAGACCCTGTAAAATATGATTTCGCCCTCTTTGGTTTAGGTGTTTTTGAAGGGTTTTAATTTACAACTGCAAATTACTTTTTACTGCAATTAAAACCCCTTTAATAATGCTATTACTGAATATGAGCAGCCCGTCTTCTATTTATACTATTTTTTAATGCCGGAATATTGAATAAAATAATAGATATAATGATTAAGCCGTAACTTAATCCCTGTAAATAAGTGAAGGATTCTTTAAAATAAAAGACAGCCAAAAAAAAGTTTATCAATGGGTTTAAATAAATAAAAACACCTACAACCGAGGAATTTAACCCTCGTAAAGCATAAATATTTAAAAACATAGGTATGATAGTAAAACCTACAGCTATTAAGGCTATCATACTATAGAAAAAATTAGTTTTTGCCGTTGTGAAATCATGTGTAACAAAAAATGGACTTAAAATTAGTACCGCAAACGTAATTTGAACAGTTAAAATTAAAAAACGATCCATTTCTTTATTTTTACGCTGTAGCACCAAGTATATCGCATAAGTTAAAGCAATCACCATACTGTAAACAAAGTCTATTAACCCACCCAAAGACAATAGTATACAAGCTGTTAAGCTTAAAATTACCGAAACCCATTGAAGTTTAAATAGCTTTTCTTTTAAAATAGCGAAAGCTAAAACCATAGTTAGTATAGGACAAATTAAATAGGCTAACGCTGTTGCTCCTACACTAACATTATTCATGACATAGATAAATATATACCAGTTTAATGCCAAAAATAAACCACTAAACAGATTTATAATTAGTATTCGAATGCGTTCCTTTTTTTCTAGTGATTTAAATACCTGAATATTCTTTTTTAGAACTTTCGGCCTTAAAAACAAGCTTACGATTAACATTATAGAAGCTGAAACAATCGATCGGTAAGTTAAAATATCAAATGCAGAAAAGTCTGAAAGTGGCTTTAAAACCAAGCTAAAAAAGCCCCAAATAGTAAAAGCTAGCGTAACAGCCAAATAATGTTTTGTAGTGTTCATAGTTCTGAAATAATTAATCGGCAAATGTAAAAGTAATCCAAGTATTAAAGCACATAATTTACGCATATATTTCGAAGCTATGTTTGCTTAGATAATAGTCGAAAAAAAACAGTTGTTTTCACATATCATTATACCGAGCTTATTTTCTAGTAAACTATACGCCATAAGCCTAATCGAGGTTTTAAAAACACTATTTTAATTGCATTTTGACTAGGTATTAATCATCCTACCCTCATAAATTATTTTCATACTGTATTTTTTCATATTTTTGTTTAACTAAATTTTAACGCAAATCTGTGATTGCACCAGAAAAACCAAGTAATGAATCGGCTAGATTGGCTGCTGTATACGAATACAAGCTAATTGATACATTACCAGAAAGCGATTTTGACAATATTACCTCGATTATAGCGGCAATGTTCGATATTCCTATGTCGCTAATCACATTGCTTGATGCGGATAGAAATTTTCTAAAATCTCATTTTGGTGTTCCTTTTAATGAAGCACCTAGAGACCTCTCCTTTTGCGGACATGCTATCATGTCTGAGGATGATATTTTTATTATTGAAGACTCTAGGAAAGACGAACGCTTTCATGACAATCCTATTGTTAAAGAACATCAGGCGATTTTTTATGCTGGTGTTCCTTTAATGAATCCAGAAGGCTTTCCTTTAGGTACGCTGTGTGTTTTTGATACAAAACCACGCCAGCTTACAGCTTTGCAAAAGCAAGTGTTAATTGCGATGGCTAAACAAGTTGTTAATTTATTTGAATTGAGGAAACGAAATAATGAACTCCGTGAAACTAAAGAACAACTAAATATACAAAACGAAAATCTGAAACATTTTGCGGGTCACGTTTCTCATGATATGAAAATGCCTTTAGCAAACATGATTGTGACTACCGATATTTTAAAAAAGAAATACAAAAATGTTTTAGATGCTAAAGGCATAGAGTACCTCGATTACTTAAAACAGTCATCCTTTACATTGAGTGATTACATTTCAGGGCTACTAGATCATTATGAAAGTGATAAATTAGGTGGTGAATTAGAAAGTTTTGATTTAAACTTACTATTAGAAGAGATCGTCGATCTATTAAATATAAACTTTGACTGCGAAATCAATTTTCCTGAAACTAACGAAGAATTGTTTTGTAACCGTGCAGCTTTAGAGCAGGTATTTCTCAACTTGATAGGCAATAGTTTGAAGTATAACGACAAGGAAAAAATTGTTATTACAATTGCATGTAAAAGAGGTGATGCTCACTTGGAATTCAAAATATCTGATAACGGTATCGGTATTCCTCAAGACAAACAAAAAGAAATTTTCAATTTATTCTCTACCGTTGGTAATTTAGACCGAAACGGTAATCGTGGAAACGGTATAGGCTTATCTACAGTTCAAAAATTAATAACCAAGCTTGGCGGAACAATTTCCTTAGAGTCAGAACTAGGTAAAGGCACCACGTTTAATTTTACCATTGCCTTATAACCCATCTAAAACAAAATATATAGAAATAAAAAAGCCAGATGACTAATCATCTGGCTTTTTTATTATACGAAAACTTTAATTTTTGTACTACCCTTTTAACCAAGCTTGACGTAGGTCTTTTTGAGCTTGTGTTGCATTAGGCATTTCCTTTAACCCCTCGCCTGTTGTATAGGATTGTGTTAAGGTTGTTTTTACCACAACTTCCTTACCGTTACGATCTAATCTCACATCTACATCGGTTCCTGGTTGCCATACAAAAGCTTTAGACAATACGCTTTGTGCTGTAGCTAATGTAACCTCTTCTCCATCTATTGTTTTGATAACATCTCCTGGTAACACTCCGTTTTCAGTCCAAAAGCTATTGTTTTTTACCGCTTCAGAAAAAGCAATTGTTCCCTTAGCCATATCTGGTTTAAAAATGAAGACGCCGTTATTTTGAATGTAGTTTGTTTTTACTTTAGATTCTACAACCTCTAAACCTACTTTAGCAAATAGTGCATTATAATCTATTGGAGTGGTACCTGCTACATGCGTGTTTAAGAATGCTCCTATAGATGGATAAGTCATTGCTGTAATTTCATCAAATAAACTATCATCTTCAAACGGCTTATTTTGTCCGTATTTTAAAGACAATTCTTTCATTAAAGATAAAATACCTCTGTTACCATTACTTTCTTCACGTAATAAAATATCTAAAGACATTCCTATTAATGCTCCTTTTTGATAAACATTATAATATTGTCCTGCATACGGTTCGTCTAATACATTTTCACTCATTACCGTAAAACTCATGGTATCGTCCATGGCTGCTGCAGCTTGAATTTTCCCCATAATTTTATCGTAAAAATCAGCTTCGGTAACTAAACCTTGATCAACTTGAAATAACGTAGCGAAATATTCTGTTACCCCTTCATACATCCATAAGTGTTTAGAGAAACTTGGCGAATGGTAATCGAAATAGTGCACATCTTCCGAATGTACACTTAACGGTGTAACGATGTGAAAAAACTCGTGAGATACCACATCAATCATACTTTCATAAAGCGCTGCTTCTGGCATCGATTCTGGCATAACCACCACTGTAGAAGTATGGTGCTCTAAAGCTCCAAATCCTTTAGGAGAGGTTTCTCCTCCATCTGATAGGTATAAATAAATATCGTAACGTGGTGTACTATTAATATCACCCATATACGTTTTCTGAGCTTCCATCATTTTATGCATCACCGCTTTAAGCTGGCTTGCTGTATATTTCTTATTTGGAGAATACACACTTAAAACAATTTTAATATCACCTACTTGAAATTCTTCAACATCTAATTCCCCATAAAACATTGGGTTATCGGTAATATCAAAATAACGAGGAGCAAAATAGGTCGATGTAATCGTTTGTCCGTCATCACTCAGCGTCGATCCGGTTTCCTGTAAGGCTGATGTTCTTAAAAACGCACTTGGTGCAATTACATCTAATTTATATTGTGCATTTTTTAAAGAATCAAAATAGCCTATAAACCCATGTAGGTTTAACACATAATTTGTTTCTTCAATATTTGTTCCTGCAGGAGAAAACGGTTGTTCACCACCTATTCCTCCAACACTTTCAATATCGAAAGTATCGTTAACATAATATTCAATTTTATCTAATTGAGAAGCATTTGTTATCGTCCAAGTGTTGGTATCTACTTTAGTTGATGGTAACACATTACCATTATAATCTATTGCTTTAAAATCGTCTACATACTTCCCGAAATCACTTACCGAATAGGTCCCTTGTACTACTCTTGGTAATCTATAAGTTACTGTTTCTGTTGTAAAGCGGCCTGGGTTTATAGTTACAGGTACTTTATCATTTACAACTTTAGTAAGATCCAAGGCTGTTTCAATAGGATTAGTAACAGCCAAGTCGTCTCCAGAGACATGTGCTGTTTTTGCTGTGTTACACCCAACAAGTAACATACTTAGTGCTACCGTGGTCAATACAATTTTCTTCATTCTTTTTAATTTAAGTTGATATCTCATTACAATGAGACGCTCAAAAATAAATTATGTTACATGGTTATTACTTAAGTTTTTGTTAAAAATTGTTTCCTTAAATTCGCGTATGCAAAACCCATTAGTTAGTATACTCATTCCATTTAAAAATACAGATCAGTATCTTGCTGAATGCTTGGAGTCTATTATAAATCAGACCTATACCAATTGGGAATTAATTATAGTCGACGATCATTCTACAGATACCAGCTACAATCTTGTGCAATCCTTTTCTACTAAAGAACCAAGAATAAAGCTTTTTAGAAATAAAGGCTCTGGTATTATCCCTGCGCTTCAATTGGCCTACACCCAAGCCCAAGGAGTCTTTATTACGAGAATGGATAGCGATGATGTGATGCACCAGTTAAAAATTGACACCTTAGTTAATAAACTACTACCCCATGGCGAACAACATGTTGCTACAGGATTAGTTCATTATTTTTCTGAAGATGGTATTAGTGATGGGTATCGGAAGTATGAAAACTGGTTGAATCAATTAACACGTACCGGAAGTAATTATAATGAGATTTATAAAGAATGTGTTATTCCCTCTCCCTGTTGGATGGTTTTTAAAAAGGACTTTGATCGGGTTGGTGCATTTAATAGTGATCGGTATCCTGAAGATTACGATTTAACCTTCAGATTTTATGAGCATAATTTAAAAGTTATTCCTTGCGACACTGTGTTGCACTACTGGCGTGACTACGGCTCTAGAGCATCGCGAACAGATACGAATTATGCGCAAAATAGTTTTATAGATATAAAATTACATTATTTTTTAAAGTTAAATAAAGACAGTAATCGTCCTTTGGTACTTTGGGGAGCGGGTAAAAGAGGGAAACAAATTGCACAACGCCTGATTCAATTAGAGGTACCTTTCCAATGGGTCTGTAATAATCCTAAAAAAATTGGTAAACACATTTACGAGCAAGAAATGAAAGCTGTAAATAGTATAACTCATTTAACAAAACCACAATGTATTATTAGTGTTGCCAATCCTGAAGAACAGGACCGCATTACATCTTATTTTAAAAGCGCTAAAAAGCAATCGATGACCGATTATTTTTTCTTTTGCTAAAGGCTAACTAAATTACAATTCATTTTCTATATTTGTTTTAATCAAAATTAGCAATGCAGTTTAAAAACCCAGAACTTCTTTACGCCTTACTCCTACTGCTAATCCCTATTATAGTCCATTTATTTCAGTTACGTAAGTTTAAAAAAGAAGCCTTTACAAATGTGGCCTTTTTAAAAAAGGTACAGTTGCAAACGCGAAAAAGCTCACAAATTAAGAAGTGGCTTATTTTATTAACCCGAATGGGGATATTAGCAGCTGTTATTTTAGCATTTGCGCAACCTTACACCTCAAAAACAAATACTATAAACGTAGAGAGAGAGACCGTTATCTTTTTAGATAACTCTTTTAGTATGGAAACTAAAGGCAGCCAAGGCGCTTTATTAAAACGTGCCGTGCAAGACCTTATCGCTACGATTCCTGAAAACGAGACCGTATCACTAGTAACAAACGATGATTCCTTTAGGGATACCACTATAAAAGGTATTACAAACGATCTCCTGGCTATTGATTACGCCACTAATCAACTGGATTATGAGTCGGCTTTTTTAAAAAGCAAAACGTATTTTTCAGATGCAAAAATTACCATTAAAAATTTAGTGGTTATTAGTGATTTTCAAGCCAAAGGCAAACCATTATCTATTGTAAACGATAGCACCATTACAACACATTTAGTACAGTTAAAACCGATTAACAAAAATAATATAGTACTAGATTCTCTGGCTATAACAAAACAAACGCCTTCCTATTTAGAACTAACGGTTTTTCTTAAAAATTCCGGTGAGGCGGTGCAAAACCTTCCAGTTTCATTGTATAATAATGAACAACTATTAGCAAAAACAGCCGTGAGCTTTCAAGGAGAAACTACCACCGTATTCACCCTACCCAACAACACGGTTATTAATGGAAAAGTGACTATTAGCGACACCAGTTTACAATTCGATAACAGTCTGTTTTTTAATATTAATTCACCAGAACCTATTCATGTTTTAAGTATTAATGAAGCTAGCGATTCCTTTTTAAAACGATTATTTACAAATGATGAATTCAACTATACATCTTCATCAATTAACAACTTAAACTATGGTCTAATATCTAATCAGAATTTAATTGTTTTAAATGAATTGACAGACATTCCAAGTGCGTTAAGTACTGCTCTAAAAGCGTTTAAAAGCAGTGGTGGAAACCTAATTATTATTCCTAACGAAAATACTGATTTACAAAGTTATAACAACTTCTTTTTAAACAATAACTTAAATCTATTTACTAAGAAAGTAAATTCAGAAAAACGCCTTACTCGTATAAATTATTCACATCCTATTTACAATAATGGGGTGTTCGAAAAGGAAGTGAACAATTTTCAATATCCAAAAGTAAATTCTTATTACAATAAAGTACTAAATGGAGCGTCTCAAGTATTGCTATTCGAAGATGGTTCTCCATTCTTGTCTGAAAAAAATAACACTTTTGTATTTACTGCAGCACTAAATACGGAGCATTCCACATTCCAGTCTATAAATTTAATTGTCCCTACATTTTACAACATTGCTAAACGTAGTTTAAAGCTTCCAAATTTATACTTTACTATTGGTGAAGAAAATAGCTTTGATGTTAAAACCACACTACAAAAGGATCGTGTTTTAACCTTAGTGAATGCCGATGGGAATAGCATTCCACAGCAACATTATTTTAATAACAAAGTATCTATTACTACGAGCGACACACCATCGCGTTCGGGTATATATAGTGTACAAAATGACGCTTCACCTCTACTTAACGTAAGTTATAATTTTAGTCGAGACGAAAGCATCTTAAACTATCATGATTTAAGCACTTTAGAGGGTGTGTCTGTATCAACTACTATACGTGATGTTTTTAATACCATAAAAAATGATTACAAAGTAAATGCACTATGGAAATGGTTTGTTATTTTTGCAATCATACTTTTAATTATCGAACTGCTTATCTTAAAATATTTTAAATGAATTTACTTATAAAATCGGCCTTTATAATTGACACAAAAAGTGATTTTCATAATAGCACACAAGATATTTTAATCGAAAAAGGGAAAATCTCTAAAATTGGTACACCATTAGAAAACCCTAACAACTACAAAGAACTCGTTTTAGATAATTTACATGTTTCTCAAGGCTGGTTCGATAGTAGTGTTTGTTTTGGCGAACCAGGATTCGAGGATCGTGAAACCATTGCTAACGGACTTAAAACAGCTGCGAAATCAGGTTTTACAAGCGTTGCCATGCAAGCAAACACCCACCCTGTAATCGATTCTAATTCGGATATCTTTTTCGTGAATTCTAAAGCTCAGAATAACGCGGTAACCTTACTCCCAATTGGTGCTTTGACTAAAAACAGTGAGAGTGTGGACTTGGCCGAGCTTTACGATATGAAGACTGCTGGAGCTGTTGCTTTTTCAGATTATAAAACACCTATTAGTAATCCCAATCTACTAAAAATCGCCTTGCAATATGCTAGCAATTTTGACGGCTTGGTATGCTCCTTTCCTCAAGAAAAACGTATTGCAGGACTAGGTGTTATGAACGAAAATGTAATGAGCACTTCCTTGGGGCTTAAAGGGAACCCTAATTTAGCCGAAGCCTTACAGATAGCAAGAGATTTATATATTTTAGAATATACCAACGGAAAATTACACATTCCAACCATCTCTACTGCCGAATCGGTAGAATTAATTCGTGAAGCGAAGAAAAAGAAATTGGACGTTACCTGTAGTGTGGCTATTCATAACCTTTTATTTTCTGACGAGGTGTTAAGCGATTTTGACACGGTTTACAAGGTAAATCCTCCATTGCGCACCCAGAAAGATATAGAAGCTTTAATTGAAGGAGTAAAAGACGGCACAATAGATATGGTTACTAGTGACCATAATCCTGTTACGATTGAAGATAAAAAAGTAGAATTCGAACAAGCGGCTTACGGCACAATCGGTTTAGAAAGTGCCTTCGGAGCGCTTCAAACCTTATTTTCGACAAAAAAAACCATTGGATTATTAACCAAAGGGAAGTCCCGTTTTGGCCTTGAGAATTCAAGCTTAAATATTGGCGAATTAGCCAACCTAACCTTATTCAACCCCGATACAAAATATACTTTTAGTGAGGAGCATATCGTTTCTAAATCTAAGAATAGCCTGTTTTTAAATACGGACTTAAAAGGTTCGGTTTATGGGATTATAGCAAATAAAAAATTGAGTTTATAAATTATGGATAATAACACTATTGAGCAAGGAAAGACCATGGCTATTATTAGCTATTTAACAATAATAGGTTCTGTAATAGCACTTATATTAAATAACGATAAGAAAAATGAATTTGCCGCTTTTCACATTCGCCAAGGACTAGGGCTATGTTCTACTTATCTTATTCTAGGGTATTTTATTGGGCAATTTGATAGTTGGCTAATCTCTATCGGATTTTGGATAGGCTTTGGTATTCTGTTTTTTTATGGCGTTATAATGGCTGCCACTGGTAAAACTCAAGAAATCCCATTAATAGGAAGATTCTATCAAAACTTCTTTAAAAATTTAGGTAAATAATATGTCTCAGCTCTCTTTACATCATATCGTACGTGAATCTTCTTTAAAAGAAAATGCGCCCCTACTAATTCTTCTTCATGGTTATGGAAGTGATGAAAACGATTTGTTTTCTTTCGCCTCAGAACTGCCTGAAGAGCTTTTTATTGTTTCTGCCCGTGCACCCTACCCTATGCAACCTTATGGAAATGCATGGTATGCTATTAATTTTGATGCAGAAAAAGGAAAATGGAGTGACAATGAACAAGCTATACTATCTAGAGATGTAATCGCTAAATTTATAGATGATTTAATACAAACATACCCTGTAAATAAAGATAGTGTATCACTATTAGGTTTTAGTCAAGGTACTATACTAAGTTATGCCGTCGCCCTAACCTACCCTGAGAAAATTAAAAATGTAATTGCTCTTAGTGGGTATGTAAACGAGGACCTCTTTACATTAAAACCTAAGGAAGCCTATGCACATTTAGATATCTACAGTTCTCATGGTACAGTGGATCAGGTCATTCCTATAGATTGGGCACGACAAAACCCAGTGTTTTTAAAGGCTTTAGATATTAAACATAAATACAATGAATTCCCTGTAGGTCACGGTGTTGCTCCACAAAATTTCTATGAGCTTAAAGAGTGGTTAAAAAACAAATTGTAACGAACTATTAGCCCTTTTTTTAGGCACTATTTTTTTTACATACGGTACAAAAACGAGTCTTCTACTATATATTCTAATTGGCTATTATCGTCAATAAAATATTTAATAAACAATTCACCAGAAAACTCTCCATCGGTAAAGTTGCAAATAATCCATTTGTGATTTAATATTCTAATCGAATTAATCTGCATTCTATTCCCTTCGCTAGATGCGTAAGGAATTAAAGGGTGCTGACCTTTTGTTTCGTTTTGCTGATATAAACCATCTTTAATTAATGGTAATAATTGTGAAACGTTATAACCACTATCTTCAAAATAAGATAAAGCCGGGTCATTCCACTCGATATCAAATAATGAAAGATCAGTTATTTTGTTGTTTAGGGCAACAATAGAGTCTTTATATTTTTCAGTTTGTGCTTTGTAACTCGCTACCGTTTTATTGCTGTCATCAAACACCTGTTTAGATGTCATATACTGAAACAATAGTATTAACAGCGTAAAAATAAACAAGTACATAAATATTTTGTTCTTCATAAGGCTATGGTAATCTCTAATTAGTTATAGTGTTATTTGTAATTCGTCGTAAGCTAGAAACACGTTTTCAGGCAATCGGCTTTCAACGTCATCATGGAAACCTAAATGATGACTAATATGTGTTAAGTAGGCTTTTTTGGGCTGTAATTTAGTAATAATTTCTAAAGCTTGTTCTAAATTAAAATGTGAAATATGCTCTTCTTCACGTAAGGCGTTTATAACTAGAACGTCAAGGTTTTTAAGTTTTTCCAATTCGGTTTCTGAAATGGTTTTCATGTCGGTGAGATAAGCAAACCTATCAAAACGATAGCCAAAAACTTGCAACTTATAGTGGTAGCCTTCAATGGGAACTACCTGCATATTATGCAACATAAAAGGCTCGTTTTTCACTTCGTTCTCTATCACACTGGGTACTCCAGGGTACTTATTTTCGGTAGCAAAAATATAATCGAAACGACGACGTAACTCTCCTAGAACCCGTTGGTGGGCATATATAGGAATATCACCCTGCCTAAAAAAGTAAGGTCTAATATCATCTAAACCCGCGGTATGATCGGCGTGCTCATGGGTGAAAATCACCCCGTCAATACGACCACAGTTGGCGCGAATCATTTGCGTTCTAAAATCGGGACCACAATCTATAACATAAGTATAGTTATCCCACTCTACTAAAACCGAAACTCGGAGGCGTTTATCTTTAAAGTTTTCACTTAAACATACAGGATGTGTGCTTCCAATAACAGGAATACCTTGAGACGTTCCGGTGCCTAAAAATGTAATCTTCAAATAAATTTTCTTTGACACAAAAATAAACTATTTATTTTGTTTCATATAGTAATTTGGTACCTTTGTAACATCAAATAAATCCCCGTTCTATACATGGAAATCACATTAAAAGGAGATAAAGTTATTCAAAGTGTTCCTTCTTTAAAGGATAAAGCTTTACGTATTAACTTAAATGAAAACATATACGGTACCTTCTCTGAAATCGGAGCGGGACAAGAAACCGTTCGTCATTTCTTTAGAGCTGGTGGTGGATCGGGTACGATAGCTAAAGCGATGTCCGCTTACGACAAAGATTTCAGTGATGCTATTTACGGAATTGAAAATGACAGACGTTACGTAACCGAAGCGCGCTTGCGTAAAATGCTTGATCATGAGATTATGCTAATGGAGCAACGTATAACACGAGATAAGCATCCTAATAAAATGTTTTTTAGTTATGCGAATACAGTGGCTACTATCGATTTTGCTAAAAAATTTAAAGGTCACGGATGGATAGGTATTAAGTACCAGGTGGATGCCGACCAAGAATATAACGAAATTGTGTTACACGTTCGTTTTAAAGAAAATGATGCACGTTTACAACAAGAAACTTTAGGTAAATTAGGAACAAACTTAATATATGGTGCGTATTATAAGTATAACGAACCAAAAAAATTGTTGCGTTATCTATACGACCATCTAGATCAAGACCAATTAGAAATAGATACCATAAACTTCTCTGGCCCTATTTTCGAAAATGTAGACAACCGCTTAATGAGTTTACAATTGGTAAGAAATGGTATGACTGATGCTATTATGTTTGCACCAGACGGTAACAACGTTTTACCAGCGAAAGTACTTTATAAAAAGAATATTTTAACGCTACGTGGAAGTTTTAGACCCGTAACGAAAGTAAATATGGACATGTATAAGAAATCTTACGACATGTTTATAAAAGAAAATAAGGTTGACGAAGATAATACACAAGTCATTTTTGAAATTACCTTATCTAACCTACGCGCCGAAGGAGAAATTGATGAGCAAGATTTTATGGATCGCGCAAAACTATTATGCTCTCTTGGCCAAACGGTATTAATATCTAATTTCCAAGAGTATTACAAGCTTGTGGAGTACTTTTCTCAGTACACAAAAAGCCGTATGGGATTAGCCATGGGTGTGAATAATCTTATCGATATTTTCGACGAAAAATACTATCGCCATTTAAGTGGTGGTATATTAGAAGCCTTTGGAAAGCTGTTTTTTAAAGATTTGCGCGTGTACCTCTACCCTATGGAAAATGAAGATGGTACGATAACAACAAGTAAGAACTTAAAAGTACACCCTAGAATGAAAGAACTCTATAAGTTCTTTAAATACAATGGAAAAGTAGTCGATATTTCAGAATATGATCCTTCTACGCTGACCGTATTTTCTAGAAAAGTATTATCTATGATTGCCAATAATGAAGACGGATGGCAAAAAATGCTTCCACCGGGAGTATCAAGTCTTATTATGGAGAAAAGCCTGTTTGGTTGTGAGACAGAACAAGCTAATTTTAATGAAGAAGAAGTGCTATAAAACACTTAACTATAAATAAAAAGCTGCTAATGGTAAATTAGCAGCTTTTTTGTTTTTTGTCTATCAATAATAGTCCGACCTACAGCTCTAATATTTGAGCGGCATGGTCTTTTGTTTTTACTTTATCAATAACGTGCTCTACCACGCCATTTTCGTCAATTAAAAACGTTTTTCTATGAATACCGTCGTATTCACGCCCCATAAACTTCTTTAATCCCCAAACACCAAAAGCATTAATTACGTCCTTGTTTTCATCTGCTAATAGTGGGAACGGGAAATTATATTTGTTTTTAAAATTAGACTGTCTTTTTTCAGAATCGGCACTTACACCTAATATTTCATAGCCTTTATCTTGTAATAATTTATAATTATCGGTTAAATTACAAGCTTCTGCCGTACACCCTGGAGTACTTGCTTTAGGGTAGAAAAATACAATTAGCTTTTTACCTTTGTAATCTGATAATGATACTGTTTCACCATCCTGATTATTTACTGAAAAATCAGGTACTTTATCTCCTTGTTTTAGTGTATTCATAGTTGTATTTTTGAGTTTACCCAAAAATACAATATATGACCAAGCAAGAAAAGGTAGAATTTGTTATAAATACGTTAAAAGACCTATATCCAGAGATACCAGTGCCTTTAGATCATAAAGATTCTTACACCTTACTTATTGCTGTGTTGTTATCTGCACAATGTACCGATGTACGTGTAAATCAAATAACTCCTATACTCTTTGAAAAAGCCGACAATCCGTATGATATGGTCAAGCTATCGGTGGCTGAAATCAAGGAAATTATTCGTCCTTGTGGTTTATCACCTATGAAAAGTAAAGGTATCTACGGCTTGTCTAAAATACTTATAGAAAAACATAATGGCGAAGTTCCACAAACTTACGAAGACTTAGAAGCTTTACCGGCTGTAGGACACAAAACCGCAAGCGTTGTTATGTCACAAGGTTTTGGCTTTCCTGCTTTTCCTGTAGATACACATATTCACCGACTACTCTACCGTTGGAACCTTACTAATGGTAAAAACGTTGTACAAACAGAAAAAGATGCCAAACGTTTGTTTCCTAAAGAAATTTGGAACGATTTACATCTGCAAATTATATGGTACGGTAGAGAGTATTCGCCAGCAAGAGGTTGGGATTTAGAAAAAGATATTATTACCAAAACTATTGGTAGAGCTTCAGTACTCAAGGAATACTACAAAAACAATAAAAAAGCCTTGAAATAAATCAAGGCTTAAAAAAACTAATTCTGAAGCGATTCAAACTTCATATTTTTGTGAGTAATCACTCGTAAAGCTTTCGAATAATTAAGAATAAAACTAATGGTTTCATCTCTCGGATTCATTACAATTTCCGTTTTGTTTTTCTTAGAGTAAAGTTTCGCCATGTTTTGTTTTTTTTGGTTGGTTTCAAAATGTAAAACGGCTCACTTTTAAAAATATTGTATTAATTAATTAATTAGTTAATATAATATTATGCTTCTCGATAACTTTTCTCATATTAATTAATGCGTAACGCATACGCCCTAAAGCGGTATTAATACTTACCCCTGTACGTTCCGAAATTTCCTTAAAACTCATATCGTTGTACATACGCATCATAAGGACTTCTTTTTGATCTTCTGGAAGCTCATCAATTAAGCGTCGCACATCACTTTCCACCTGTTCTTTAATAATTGCTTTTTCAGCATTGAGGGTATCACAACTTAATACCGAGAAAATACTGAACTCCCCACTATTATCAAATTTGGGCATTCTATTATTCTTTCTAAAATAATCGATTACCAAGTTATGAGCAATTCGCATTACCCACGGTAAAAACTTGCCTTCTTCGTTATACGCCCCACGTTTTAAGGTTTTAATGACCTTAATAAAGGTGTCTTGAAAAATATCTTCTGCGACATCTCTATCGTAAACTTTAGAATATATAAAGCTAAATATGCGCTGTTTATGTCTCTTGATTAAAATTTCTAGAGAAGGCTCGTCGCCTTGAATATAGTTGCTAACCAATGTAGCATCCGAGATTAGTTTGTTTTGCATAATCATTACTTTTTCTTGCAGAAGTAGGCCTCTTGCAATTTGGGGTTTATAAAGTGAAAAAGTAAAATTTTGCTATAAGCAATGAAGTTTAAATGGTTATTGTGTGTCTCAAATATAACAACAATCATTCCGAATAAACAAAAAAAATCTAAACATTTAACATTTTATTGCACAATATTCTTTTTTATATGCTGACACATATACCTTATCTTTGCAGATTAGATATTTAAACACTTATGAACACTATACTTTCCGAAGTTAATCCTAAAGAAAACATTATTATTAAAGGGGCTAAACTGCACAACCTTAAAAATATAGATGTTGTTATCCCACGTAATAAATTAGTTGTTATCACAGGATTATCAGGCTCTGGAAAATCAAGTTTAGCGTTCGATACCTTATACGCCGAGGGCCAACGTCGTTATGTAGAAAGCTTATCGAGTTACGCCAGACAGTTTTTAGGACGTTTAAACAAGCCTAAAGTCGATTATATAAAGGGAATTGCTCCTGCAATTGCTATAGAGCAAAAGGTAAACTCTACAAACCCCCGATCAACTGTAGGAACCACAACGGAAATCTATGACTATCTAAAATTACTGTTCGCGAGAATTGGTAAAACCCACTCACCAGTCTCTGGTCTTGAAGTTAAAAAAGATACGGTTAGCGATGTATTAAATTACATTAAAACCATTGACGAAAAGGAAAAACTACTGCTCCTCTCTCCTATCTTTTTAGAGGAAGGCCGTACCATAGAAAATAAATTACAAGCCCTAAATCAACAAGGGTATGCGCGTATAAAGTATAACGGTGAGATCTTAAAAATCAATGATGCCGAAAATATCTCTTCTTTAGACAACCTGTTTTTGGTTGTAGATAGAATTGTTACCAAAAACGATGAGGATTTTTATAATCGTTTGGCCGATGCGGTTCAAACGGCTTTCTTTGAAGGTAAAGGTGAGTGTTATATCCAGTTATTAAAAGACGATACTAAACGTCATTTTAGCAACAAGTTTGAATTGGACGACCTTAGCTTTTTAGAACCTAATGTGCACTTATTCAGTTTCAACAACCCGTATGGCGCTTGTCCCAAATGTGAAGGTTACGGTGATATTGTGGGGATTGACGATGATTTAGTCGTTCCCAACACCGAATTATCCATTTATGAAAACGCCATTTTCCCATGGCGCGGCGAAAGTATGAGTTGGTACCGCGACCAACTAGTGAATCAGTCTCATAAATTCGATTTTCCGATTCACAAGCCGTATTTTCAACTTAGTGAAGCACATAAAAACCTAATATGGGAAGGAAACGAATATTTCGAAGGGCTAAACACCTTTTTTGAAGAATTAGAAGCTAAGGCTTATAAAATTCAAAATAGAGTAATGTTATCGCGCTATCGCGGAAAAACGAAGTGTAAAACGTGCCAGGGTAAGCGTTTACGACCAGAAGCTAATTATGTAAAAGTGGATGGTAAATCTATTACCGATTTGGTTGAAATGCCTCTTAATAAATTGGCCGATTTCTTTAAAAATATACAATTAAACGAGCACGATAGCACGATTGCAAAACGCTTACTTATAGAAATTAATAACCGCTTGTCCTTTTTATCAAATGTCGGTTTAAATTATTTAACCTTAAACCGAAAATCAAACACACTATCCGGTGGAGAAAGTCAGCGTATAAACCTAGCCACATCCCTTGGGAGCAGCTTGGTGGGATCTATGTATATTTTAGATGAACCAAGTATAGGATTACATCCAAAGGACACAGAGCGCCTTATTTTGGTTTTAAAGGCATTACGTGACTTAGGAAACACTGTAATTGTGGTTGAGCACGATGAAGATATCATGAAAGAGGCCGATGAAATTATTGATATCGGACCCGAAGCAGGAACCTTAGGTGGTGAAGTGGTTGCCACAGGAACCTTTAAAGAGATCTTGAAATCAAACTCCCTAACAGCACAATATTTAAACGAAACCCTTCAGATTAAGGTCCCTAAGAAAAGACGAAGCTCAAAGTACAGTGTTGAAGTTATTGGCGCACGTGAAAACAACTTAAAGAACATTAATGTGACCTTCCCATTGGGCATGCTCACAGTTATCACAGGGGTTTCGGGAAGTGGAAAGAGTACCTTGGTAAAAAAGATTTTATATCCAGCCTTACAAAAGGCATTAACAGGTTTTGGAGATAAGCCGGGGCAGTTTTCAGAGTTAAAAGGAAACTATGCCAATGTAAAGCATATTGAGTTTGTCGATCAAAACCCTATAGGGCGTTCTTCACGTTCTAATCCAGTAACTTATATTAAGGCTTACGACGATATTAGAGCCTTATATTCAAAACAGAAGCTAAGTGATATTCGCAACTACCAACCTAAACATTTTAGTTTTAATGTCGATGGAGGTCGATGTGAAACCTGTAAAGGTGAAGGTGAAGTTACCATCGAAATGCAATTTATGGCCGATGTCCACCTAGAATGTGAAACTTGTAAAGGAAAACGCTTTAAAAAAGAAGTATTAGAGGTGACCTTTGCCGATAAAAACATTGATGATATCTTAAACATGACTATCGATGATGCGATTAGATTCTTTGATGAAAACCATGTAACAAAAATCAAAAACAAACTTCAACCTCTACAAGATGTTGGGTTAGGCTATGTCACTTTAGGACAAAGCTCTTCTACCCTATCTGGTGGTGAAGCTCAACGTATAAAACTCGCTTCCTTTTTAGGAAAAGGAAACACAAAGGAAACAGCATTGTTTATTTTTGATGAACCTACGACCGGTTTGCATTTTCACGACATTCAGAAACTATTAAAATCGTTTACTGCTTTAATCGAGAAAGGCCATTCTATTTTAGTCGTAGAACATAATTTAGAACTGATTAAATGTGCCGATCATATTATTGATTTAGGACCGGAAGGTGGAGAATACGGTGGCCATTTGGTTGCTTACGGAACGCCTGAAGAATTGGTAAAAGACAAAAAATCGATAACCGGAAAATACTTGAAAGACAAGCTGTAGCTCCTGATTAGGAAACAGGATCAAGTATTACGGGAGTCATCGCTAGTCTATTTTTACTCTGTTACAATGGGTGATAAAGGAATTACACCTAAATTTGGTGGTGGTAAACACCTCAACTATGATAAAAGAAACCTTTATTTCCCTGATTACAAAGTATTCTGATAACGATGATTATAGTTTAGAATGTTGGCGAGAAATCGAAAAAGCTTACAGCGCTAAATCGCGCTATTATCATAACCTTCAGCATATAGAACACATGATAAACAGTTTAGCCCCCATAGCTTCGCAAGTGACGGATATGGACACGCTTTTGTTTGCTATATACTACCACGATATCATTTATAATGCGACAAAGAGCACTAACGAGCACGAAAGTGCTTTACGATTAGAAAAAAGACTTTCAAACACCACATTTAGACGTATACCAGAAAGCATGGCTTTAATTGAAGCTACAAAAGCCCATGAACCATCGTTAGACACAGATACAAATATTCTATTGGATTTAGACCTGTCTATCTTAGGACAAAGTCCAGATGACTACAAAATCTACTGCGATAGTATCAGAAAAGAATATAAAATATATCCCGATTTTATGTATCGGAAAGGAAGGATAAAAGTGCTTCAGCATTTCTTAGCATTAGATTCAATTTTTAAAATAGATTATTTTAAATCGACCTTTGAGGCTCAAGCCAAACATAACATTAAAACGGAATTAGAAGGTTTAAATCACTCGTCGTAATAGCGAAATAAAAGCGTGACTACAGACAAAATTTAGGCAAATACGTGTTATCCACCGCAGATTAACAATATCTCTTATTTAAGGTTTACACACAGTGACTTGGACTAACAAAACCACCTCTAATTAAACTACAAAATACTAGTAATTAAAGACTTATGGCAATTTATTTAAAGTTATGAGTTAACAATAGTTAAACTAGTACTTTAACTATAAATGCGGACGTAATATTTTCTGAATATCTAAATTATCTTTCTGCTGAATTAGAAAATCGGCTAATTCTTCTTCAGATTGTATCACCTCTTCTTTGTCGATAAATCCATAACCTAAATAGGTACCATCTTTAATTAATATAAAGGCTTCCTCGCTCGGTGTTCTCCCCTGTTCTTTTATCACTTTTGATTCAGTAGTGTTGTTAATCGCATCGATAACCGCAGTTACTCTGGCATTATACTCGGCAGCAGATTCCTCCTCTTTACAAATCCCTTTACAGGTTTTTATACTGTAATGTGAGCATTGTGTTACCCCTTCTTGCAAATGGCAATATTTGGGACATAAATTATACTGCAAACAAATAGACTCTAAATACGCCCGACACTCCCTAATACTTTGAAATATTTTTAGAGCATTGGGAGTGGTTTTAATAGTATTATAAGCAAGGTGAAGCACACCATTGCGATCTTCAAAGCTAAAAACACCATATTGCTTGGTTTTCCGTTTTGCTGCCTGATTAAACTTAGGGTAATGGTGCTTTATTGCAGCATCCTCCATTAATAACGCTACAAGTTCGCTTCCTGACAACTCGAAATCGATGTCTTTTGTTTCGCGGCACAGCTCTAATGATTTCTTAGTTTTACTATAAAAATGACTGAGAACACGCTTTTTCAAGTCCTTAGCCTTACCAATATATATTATATTTCCCTTTTTATCTTTAAAATAATATACGCCAGCAGCGTTTGGAATCGCATTAAATACTGCCGTTGGCAACTGCGACGGCAAGGTTGCTTCTTTTGATGATTTCTTTAAAAAATCATTAAACACGGTCTCAGCATTCTCTTGGTTTAAAAGAATTTCGAACAACACTACCGTCGCTTCTGCATCACCCTTTGCGCGGTGCCTGTCGGTAATCGTAATATGCAACGCCTTACACAACTTCCCTAAACTATAAGACTTATGGCCCGGTAATAACTTACGAGACAGCCTTACTGTACATAGTTTTTTACGTCTAAAATCAATTCCTATGGCTTTAAACTCATTTCTAATCACGTTATAATCAAAGTTAACGTTATGAGCCACAAATACCGTGTCTTCGGTAATGTCTAAAATCGCTTGTGCGACCTCTTCAAAAGTAGGCGCATGAGCAACCATTGCATTATCAATACCTGTTAAAGCGGTTATATAATCTGGTATTTCTGTCTGCGGATTTACCAAGGTAGTATACTCATCTACAATCTGCCGGCCGTCATATTTAAAAATAGATATTTCGGTAATCTGATTACTTCTCCCCGTCGTTTCAACATCTATAATTGTGTACAGCATTATTTTAAGTGTTTTTCTAGAGCTTTTAACTCCACTCCCAACTCATTAAATAAGTTGAGAATACTGCTAATTTTTAATTCTTCAACCGAATACTCCTGAGTATTAATACTGCAAGTAAACTCCCAGAGCTCTAAAACCTCATCTATAGGAATACTATAATCGTCATAAGCTTTATTATCAGACATTAAAAGTAGCGAGCCGTTATAATCAATATTATTCATAACACGCTTATATACCATCCCCTCGTTAAGTGTTACCAACACATAGGTTCTTCCTGTTTTTATATCGCTGCGATCCTCAACAAAGCGTCCAATAACAAACGAACCTGGTTTCATGGGTAGCATCGAATCCCCTTTTATAGGAAACGCACGGTGCTTACCGGTAGGTAGAAAAGGTAGTTTTATTTTCTGAAGCTGCTCGATATATTCCGGGTCATCATACCCCGCCAAATAACCTGCCGATGCTTTTACAGGTACTACTTCTATTAAATCCTCATTATCACTATCCACCATAATAGGAAACAACACACGCTGGTTTCCCAATTCGATAAACGAGGTGCCTTTAGACTTGCTTAAGTCGTGACGTAACAAAATATCTACCGGTACCTTAAAGAAATCAGACAAGGCTAAAATCATATCCACGTTAGGCTCTGTTCTATTAGCTTCATGCGAGGTGATACGTGATCTGTGCACCCCTAATTCTTCAGCTAAAGCTTCCTGAGACAACTTTTTTAAGTTTCTGAGGTATTTTATGTTTTTTGATAAATTATTCATAATGTTACAAAATTAAACAATCAATGTTCGATATACAAACTATTTTTGCTTTATGCAGAAAAATATTTTACATCTCGATTTAGACACCTTTTTTGTCTCTTGCGAGCGCCTTATAGATAGTCGTTTACAACACCGCCCATTACTCGTTGGTGGTATTGGTGATCGCGGTGTTGTAGCGGCTTGTAGTTACGAAACACGTGCTTTTGGAGTGCATTCGGGAATGTCTATGAAAGTCGCCAGACGCCTCTGTCCCGAAGCGGTTGTAATTAAAGGAAACTCTGGTATCTACACCAAGTATTCGCATCTAGTAACAGAAATTATAAAAGAAAAAGTACCGCTTTTTGAAAAAGCGAGTGTCGATGAATTTTATGCCGATTTAACCGGTATGGATAAATTTTATGGCTGCTATAAGTACGCTTCTGAGTTAAGACAGCAGATTATAAAAGAGAGTGGCCTTCCTATTTCGTTCGGCTTATCGGCGAATAAAATAGTCTCTAAAGTCGCTACTGGAGAAGCCAAACCCAACAACCAGTTACAAATAGACTCAGGTTTTGAAAAATCATTTTTAGCGCCTTTATCCATTCGAAAAATCCCTTCGGTAGGTGAAAAAACCTATCAAACCCTACGTAATCTAGGTGTTGACAAAGTAGCTGTTATACAGCAAATGCCAGTAGAAATGATGATTAGTGCTTTGGGTGCCAACGGCCGTACCATTTGGAAACGCGCCAACGGTATCGACAACCCGCCAATAATTCCTTTTTACGAACGAAAATCCATTTCTACCGAACGCACCTTTACCAAGGATACTATTGATGTGGTACAGTTACGAACCACCATTTTTGCTATGGCAGAAAGTTTAGCCTACCAGTTGCGAAGAGGTGAAAAATTAGCCGGAACCATTAGCGTGAAAATCAGGTATTCGGATTTTAACACCTATAGTAAACAGATTAAAATCCCCTATTCTAGCGCCGACCATATTATTATTCCTAAAGTCTTGGAACTGTTCGATAAACTGTACCAGCGCCGCCTACTCATCCGATTGGTAGGCGTAAAAATAAGCGATATCGTTACAGGGAATTATCAGATTAATTTATTTGATGACACCGAAGAGATGTTAAGCCTTTATAACGCTATGGATACTATTCGTGGACGTTATGGCGAGTTAAGCGTTATGAGAGCCTCTTCGATGGGCGCCAAAACAATTGGTAGGTTTCAAAACCCGTTTGGCGGCGAACCTCCAGTTTTATTAGCACATAGAAAACACTAATGTATATTAATTGTCACACCTATTACTCTTTGCGTTTCGGAACCTTTTCGGAAGTTGATTTACTACAATTAGCTCAAGAAAATGGTATCTCCACCTTAGCATTAACCGATATTAACAACACCTCTGCCTGTTTAAATTTTATACGACAAGCTAAGGTCTATAATATTAAACCGGTGGTTGGTATTGATTTTAGAAGTGGTGCGCAGCAGCATTTTGTTGGTATTGCTAAAAATAACGCAGGGTTTAAAGAATTGAATCGCTTTTTATCGCTGCATTCTGAACGCAAACTAAAGTGTCCTGAAACCGCCCCTGCGTTTAACGACAGTTTTGTTATTTATCCGTTTGAAAAAGTCCTTCAAATGAATAAAACGTCATTTTCAGATTCTGAATACATTGGCGTTTCTGTTGAAGAATTACGAAAACTACGTTTTTCAAAATTAAATACCTATACCGATAAGCTAGTGGTGCTTCAGCCGGTAACCGTGCGCTCTCAAAAAGACTTTAATGCCCACCGCCTACTGCGAGCTATCGATAACAACACGCTTTTAAGCAAATTATGTCCTACTGAAGAGTGTAAAATTACAGACAAAATGCTTTCCGCGGAAGCGTTACAAGACGCTTTTAAAGACTTTCCGCATATTCTAGAAAATACAAAACAGCTATTAGAGCGCTGCAGTATTCACTTTAATTTTGGTGCCGAACGCCAATCTCAAAACTTAAAACTCTATACCAAATCTTTTGAAGACGATTGCCAGCTTTTAGAACGCCTATGTCAACAAGGCTTAAAAAAACGCTATAAAAACCCTAGCGAAATGGTATTACAGCGCTTAAAAACAGAGTTAGATACGATTAAAGCTATGGATTTCGTGTCCTTCTTTTTAATCAATCACGATATTGTGTCTTATGCTAAAAGTCAGGGGTATTTTCATGTAGGCCGTGGTAGTGGCGCCAATAGTATTGTGGCTTATATTATTGGTATTACCGATGTCGACCCTATTGAATTAGACCTGTATTTTGAACGATTTATTAATCCGTTTCGCGCATCGCCACCAGATTTTGATATCGATTTCTCGTGGAAAGACCGCGATGATGTTACCGCTTACATTTTTAAACGTTTTGAACACACGGCATTACTAGCCACTTACAACACTTTTAAATATCGCGCTGTAGTTCGCGAATTGGGTAAAGTATTTGGCTTACCAAAAGAAGAAATCGATAAGCTTAGCAAAGGCAATATTCCCGAATCTAAGTTAGACACCATATCGAAACTAGTCTTGCGTTACGGTAAATTAATCGAAGGCTTTCCCAACTACCTAAGTGTGCACTCAGCAGGGATTTTAATCTTAGACCAGCCTATTCATTGTTATTCTGCTACCGATTTACCTCCAAAAGGTTTCCCTACCGTGCAGTTTGATATGATTATTGCCGAGGATGTTGGAGTGTTTAAATTCGATATCCTAGGTCAGCGCGGCTTAGCAAAAATTAAAGATGCTTTAGAAATTATAAAAGAAAACAGACCCGATGTACCAGCAATAGACATCACTAATGTCGAAGCCTTTAAAAAAGATAAAAACATTAATCGGCTCTTAAAATCTGGTGGCGCTATTGGCGCCTATTATGTGGAGTCTCCAGCGATGCGCGGACTCATGCAGCAATTGCAGACGCAAGATTATTTGGGCTTGGTCGCTGCTAGCTCTATTATTAGGCCCGGGGTATCGGGGTCGGGAATGAAAGAAGAATTTATAAAACGTCACCGCCATCCCGAACAGCGTAAAAAGGCACACCCTATACTCCTTAAAATCATGCCCGAAACCTACGGCGTTATGGTATATCAAGAGGACGTTTTAAAAGTCGCTAATCAGTTTGCGGGACTCACCCTTGGAGAGGCCGATGTGCTGCGTCGTGGTATGAGCGGTAAGTTTAGGTCGCGCGCAGAATTTACTGCCGTAGAAGATAAGTTTTTAGCCAATTGCAAAGCTCAAGGCCATGACGATGCCCTTACTTTAGAAGTATGGAACCAAATTAAAAGCTTTGCCGGCTATGCTTTTGCAAAAGGACACTCGGCATCCTATGCCGTAGAAAGCTACCAGAGTATGTATTTAAAATGCTATTTCCCCTTGGAGTTTATGACTGCCGTTTTAAATAATGGCGGCGGATTTTATAGTGTGGAGCATTATTTACACGAAGCCAAACAGCAAGGAGCAACCATTTGTGCGCCCTGTATTAATACTAGCGATCACCCCAACCGCTTGGTAGGCACTTCTATTTATCTCGGTTTTGGGTATTTAAAAAACTTAGAAGTCTATACCATTCAGCGCCTATTAACCGAGCGACAACTCTACGGTCCATACAAATCTCTAGACGATTTTATAGATCGCGTTACTATAAGTATCGAGCAATTAACATTACTGATTAGAATTAATGCTTTCCGATTTACTAAGCATAGTAAAACCGAATTGCTGTGGCATGCTACTTTTAAGCTGAATGCCGATAAGGCACGATCGAACCAATCGAAACTATTTAAAATTCAGCATAAAAGCTTTACTCTACCCAAGCTAAACTCTAATTGGGTGGAAGATGCCTACGACGAGATGGAGCTTTTAGGTTTTCCGCTTTGCGATTATTTTAAACTAGTAAACACACCCCTGCAAGGCGGAATTCGTGCTAAAGACATGAAGCTACATATCAATAAAGAAGTATTAATCTATGGGAACCTTGTCACCACCCGCTACAATAAAACAGCTCAAGGCAAGCTGATGCGATTAAGCACCTTTGTAGATCAGGATGGTACTTATTTTGATGCCGTACACTTTACCTCGGTAGTCGATAAGTTCCCTATTAACGGCTTGGGTGTTTACGCCTGCTATGGTAAAATAACCGATAGATTCGATTTTTATAGTATGACTATTGTGTGGAGCAAAAAACTAGGTATTGTTCCAGACCCTAGAGAAAGCTAAGTTGAAAAGTTAAATGAGCAACATTTAGATACTGTCTCCAGCTGTATTTTGCCTTCAACAACTTATTATCACATTAATAATCAACTTTTTGTAACAAAAACTCACTTTTAAATACTAATAAGTTATATTAACTAGACACCACTAAACAAACCACACTTGAAACTACTAACACAAACCTATAGAACCTATTGGAGTACCCAGAGTAAAATGTTCTTTAGGCTTGTGTTTTCTTATTTTGTACTCTATATGCTCCTCATGCTATTGAGTCCTCTTTTTGAAACCGCTTACCGCTGGATTGGCACATTCTTATTTAAAATAAACTATGCTTATGAAGTCAGCGGAAACGGCAGTGGCGACAACACCTATGCTTATCTAAATCTTTTTGTAACTGTTATTTTTACAGGAGTAACTGTTTTACTATGGAGTATATTAGACCGCAAGCGCAACAATTACAATACGCTTTTATATTGGTTTTTAGTCTTTCTCCGTATCGTCTTAGTAGCGACCATGCTTCTATATGGCTTTGTTAAAATCTTTAAACTCCAGTTTCCATCCGCCTCACTAACACATATGTTGGATCCTTTAAGTGATTTCACTCCTATGGGGTTAGCATGGACTTACATGGGATTTTCTAAAGGTTTTAATGTCTTTGTTGGCCTAATGGAGGTGCTGGGCGGCCTGTTATTAATCCCTAGACGTACACAAACACTTGGGGCGTTTATTATAATCGGGGTAATGACTCAAGTGGCCATGATGAATTTCTGCTATGATATTCCCGTCAAATTATTTTCGATACACCTTATTTTAATGGCTCTTGTGATTTTTATTACCGACCATAGGTTTATTAGTGTCTTTATAAAAAATAAAGCCGTTGATAGTTATAATTATTTCCATCCCATTGCCAATAAAAAATACCACAAGGTCATTTTTTGGCTTAAATCTGTTGCCTTAATTCTTCTTATTAGCTTTATATCTTTTAATTTTTATACTACGGAAAGAAATAGAGGAGAAAACAGAAAAAAACCACTGCTTTATGGCATTTGGGAAGCTAGTCACTTTATTAAAAATGGAGACACCCTCCCACCGTTAATAACAGACAACTACCGATGGCGTTATCTTATCGTGGACATTAAAGAGGAAGCTACCGTTAAAACCATGGATGACACAAAACATTATTATACATTTATACCAGATTCAAGCACTCAAAAAGTAAGCATACACAAATTAGGTACTGTTGCTACAACGTATAATTTTAACTATAAGCAACTAGGCACTAATAGTCTGCTATTACAAGGCGTAATAAATACTGACACCTTGAAAATAACACTAAACAGAATAGATCATAAAGCTTTTAAGCTATATGCGCGTAAATTTCAATGGATAAATGAGCGCCCTTATACTAAATAAAAAATACACATAGCCTAGAAGCACTTAGCAACACGACTTACAAGCCCCAGTTAGAAAAAATAGAACTCTCCACCTTTTCCTTTATAGTTAAAGTCTATATTTATACATAAAAGGATTAAAACTTCTAATTGCAAGAATCAATAATCCTAAAATAAGGTCATTTCCATATCTGCATAAAAAAAAACATAAACAACTAATAATCAATATTTAAAATTATTTTTACTAACTTAACTGTATGAATCATTTTAAAAATACAGCCATTACTATTGGGTGTGTCGTATTTATTTTTCTTAGTTCATGTAAAAACACTACGTCACAACCAAACTTAGACACTTTAAATCTTTTAAGAGGAGAACTTAAATTTTGTGGTGACGGACAGTTTGGTGAGGTGAGTTTTGCCGAATCTTGCAGCTATGAAACTAGAGAAACTTTTAACCTTGCCATTGCTTTATTGCATTCCTTTGAATATATCGAAGCCGAGAAAGCCTTTGTACAAGTGATAGATGCCGATCCTAATTGTGCCATGGCCTATTGGGGTGTAGCCATGAGTATCTATCATGGCTTATGGGTACCGCCAACACCATCCGTGTTAGAGAAAGGCGTTAAACTTCTAAGCGTAGCAAAAAGCTTACCTAAATCTGAAAAGGCCTCCCAATATATTAATGCTATTGACGCTTTTTATACTGACTGGGAAACCACCGATAATCAAAGTCGAAAAAACGCTTATGCAGAAAAAATGAAAGCACTATACGAAGCCAATAAAGACGATACTGAAGTTGCGGTATTCTACGCTTTAGCTTTACGTGCTTCAGCAGAACCCTCCGATAAAAGCTATTCAAAACAACGGGAAGCAGGAAAAATATTAGAAGGTCTATTTAAGAAAGCACCCAACCACCCAGGGATAGCGCATTACATTATACATTCTTATGACTACCCAGAATTAGCTCATTTAGGGTTAAATACTGCACGACGTTATGCTACTATTGCACCAAACTCCGCGCATGCCCAACATATGCCCTCTCACCTATTTACTCGATTAGGACTTTGGGAGGAGTCTATCGCTACGAATATAAAATCCGCAGAATCGGCAGTATGCTATGCCGAAAGTCTTGCACCAGGAGCCCATTGGGATGAAGAAGTACATGCAATGGGATATTTAGTATATGCTTACCTCCAAACAGGAAACACCACCTTAGCTAGAGAACAATACGATTATCTTAAAACGTTTAAAGAGCTATTTCCTACGAACTTAAAGATTGCTTACACTGCAGCCGCTATCCCATCACGCATAGCTGTTGAAACAAAAAGTTGGAATGAGGCAGCTGCTTTAGAGCTACCACAATTACCAGGCTTAGATTGGGAAAAATTCCCTTGGCAAGAAGCCCTTTTGCGTTTTGCTAAAGCTTTAGGTCATATTCATTTAAATGATATTGAATTGGCAAGTAAAGAACTTGATACTTTACACGATTTAAAGGAAAAATTAATAGCCAATAAAGATAGTTATAAAGCAAATCAAGTGGCAATACAAATAAAGTCCGTTGCAGCATGGATAAACCTCAAAAAAGGGCAATCAGAAAATGCTATCACCCTAATGACCACGGCTGCAGATATGGAGAGTAAAACGTCTAAACACCCGGTTACTCCAGGAGAAATTTTACCCGCAGACGAACTCTTAGGCGATTTATTATTAGCACTAAACAAACCAGAAGACGCCTTGGTGGCTTATGAATTGAATTTACAACGCAGACCTAACCGTTTTAATGGCGTTTATGGTGCTGCACTAGCAGCACAACAAGCGGGACAAAAGGAAAAAGCAAGCATGTATTTTAAAATCTTATTAGACCTTTCTCAACACACTAAAAGTGACCGAAAGGAAATTAGTGAAGCTAGAACATACCTGAATCAAAAAGCGATTTAAACGATGAAACAGTGGATGCGATATATTTTAATTAGTATCATAACTAGTAGCGTATTTGCTTGCAATCAGTCAACATCACCAGAACTCCCTGTTTATACACCATCTGATTTCCATCCGGAATTAGTTGATGTTGAATTACAAAAACAAACAAAAAACCATACTGTCTCCGATTTTAAACTGATAAACCAAAACGGAGACACGATAACACAACATGATTATAAGGACAAAATATATGTCGCAGATTTCTTTTTTACGAGTTGCCCGACGATTTGCCCCATAATGACCAACAATATGCTACGTTTACAAAACGAATTTAAAAATACTAAGGAAGTCAAGCTTTTATCATTATCCGTAACACCAACTATCGACAATGTAGCGGTACTCCGCAGTTACGCAAGCGATAATGGTGTTAATGACTCCATATGGAATATAACGACTGGAGATAAAAAACACATTTATAGCTTAGCGAGAAAGAGTTATTTTGCGGTCTTAGAACAAGGCGATGGCGGACTACAAGATTTTATTCATACCCCAAATTTTATCTTAGTAGATAAGAAAAAACAGATTCGTGGTATTAATGACGGCACAGAAGACCACGAGATCCGTCGGTTAATAAGCGATATCAAAATACTACTTGAGTAACTTTTAAAATCCATGACCCTATTTTTTGATTAGCGTTCAATTCGGTATAAACAATACAGAATTCGGATCAATCTCAAAAGTTGTGTGTGAATTGAAATAAGATTACGATTTTTGTAAAAAAAATAGCCGTGGACAATTATTTAGAATTACTGAAACTTATTCTCCCTGAATTTTTAATTAATCATTTCGATTTAATAAAAAACACAAAAAATGGTGAAGTAATGCACCTTTATTTTGAAGAGCGCAATGTGATTCCTAAAGAGGAGAAATCCAAAATGCTTGTTGCTCATGGTTTTCACAAAGAAGTCACTATTCAAGATTTTCCACTTCGAGGTAATACAGTCTATCTTCACGTAAAACGTCGCAGATGGTTAGATAAAAATACGAATCAGGTTGTACAACGCGATTGGAATTTAGTAG
>NZ_FNQK01000022.1 GCF_900107625.1 Bizionia paragorgiae | reverse complement strand
CGATATAAAGGTCACTTTCGACCTAGTACAGGGGCTCAGAAATATATTCAATAAGACAACTTCTATACAAATAGCATACACAAAAATGGCACATTGGTACAAAGACGTTGAAAACACGGGCTTCAGCTCATTCAATACAATTGCCAACACTATATCCCTCAATTATAAATCGATCCTAAACTATTTTATAAATAGAAGCACAAACGCATCCGCTGAATCATTTAATGCTAAAATAAAAGCTTTTAGAGCTCAGTTCAGAGGTGTGAAAAATGTAGAATTCTTCCTTTATAGGCTGACCACAATTTTTGCCTAAACACAACATTTAGGAATGATCCTAAATTTAAGGCATAAAAAAAGCCTTTATCAAAAAGATAAAGGCTTTAGTACTCGGGACGGGACTTGAACCCGTACGTCCTAATGGACATTGGATTTTAAGTCCAACGTGTCTACCAATTCCACCACCCGAGCGTGGAATATTTTTCAAGAAAGTATCAGAGCGAAAGACGGGATTTGAACCCGCGACCCCCACCTTGGCAAGGTGATGCTCTACCCCTGAGCTACTTTCGCAGTCTTTTAATGAACGAGCAATATTGCTATTGCGGGTGCAAAGTTAGTACTTTTTTAGGATTACCAAAGCTTTTTCGAAAAAAAATTAAAAAAATTTTCATTTTTTATTTTTTGGCTATCAACATGCGCTTAATCTCGTTTAATTTCATCAAAGCCTCCACCGGTGTAAGTGTGTCAATATCAGTTAATAAAATCTGTTCTTTTATATCTTCTAGTAACGGATCGTCTAAATTAAAAAAACTGAGCTGCATTTCATCTTTTATTGTTTTCACCTTATTCGTAAGCTCTTCACTAGAGTGCGACTTCTCTAATTTCTTTAAAATAGTATTTGCCCTATGCAAAACCTGCTGAGGCATTCCTGCTAATTTAGCCACGTGAATTCCAAAACTATGCTCACTACCTCCTGCTACTAATTTTCTTAGAAAAAGCACGTTGTCTTCCAGTTCTTTTACCGAAACATTAAAGTTCTTAATTCTAGAAAAGGTTTCAGTCATTTCATTTAACTCGTGATAATGGGTTGCGAATAATGTTTTAGGTCGCGCTGGGTGTTCGTGCAAGTATTCGCTAATAGCCCAAGCAATCGAAATACCATCGTAAGTACTTGTACCACGACCAATCTCATCGAGCAACACCAAACTACGCTCACTAATATTATTCAAAATAGAAGCCGTTTCATTCATCTCCACCATAAATGTCGATTCTCCCATCGAAATATTATCGCTCGCCCCCACTCTAGTGAATATTTTATCTACAAGTCCGATTTTAGCCTCTTCTGCTGGAACAAAACTACCTATTTGCGCCAACAACACAATTAATGCTGTTTGTCTTAATATAGCCGACTTACCGGACATATTAGGTCCAGTAATCATTATTAATTGTTGCGCTTCACGATCTAAGAATACATCGTTAGAAATATAGGCGTCCCCTAAAGGCAATTGTTTTTCTATTACAGGATGTCTTCCTTTAGTAATTTGTAACTCATGAGTATCATTTATAATTGGGTAGGAATAATTGTTATCTTTCGCCAATTGTGCAAAGCCACATAAACAATCTAACTGCCCTATTAAATACGCATTTTGTTGTACTGGCTTAATATATTGTGTCATCCAAGACACTAAATCTGCAAATAACTTTTGCTCGATAGTTAAAATTTTCTCTTCGGCACCTAAAATTTTAGACTCATACTCTTTCAATTCTTCTGTGATATACCGTTCGGCATTCACCAAGGTTTGCTTACGAATCCATTCTGCAGGCACTTTATCTTTGTGAGTGTTTCTCACTTCTATATAGTATCCAAACACATTATTAGATGCTATTTTTAAAGATGTGATTCCGGTACGCTCACTCTCGCGTTTTAGCATACCATCTAAATATTCTTTTCCTGACGTCGATAAGGCGCGGAGCTCATCGAGTTCTACCGAAAATCCTTCGGCAATCGAATTACCTTTAAGTACATTTACAGGCGCTTCTTCATTTAAAGTTTCCTTTATCTTTTCGCGCAACACATCGCAGCCTTGAAGATTATCACCTATTATTTTAAGGGATTCATTATCACTATGAGTAGCTAATGCTTTTATAGGAACGATAGCCTCTAAGGAGTTTTTAAGTTGAATAACTTCTCGCGGATTCACTTTACCTGTTGCTACCTTAGAGATGAGACGCTCGATATCCCCAATATGCTTTATGTGATTTTGAATCTTCTGATGCTCGACCGAATGCGCCTTTAAAAAGGACACCACTTCATGGCGTTGCTTAATCTTAGTTTCGTTTTTTAACGGTAATGCCAACCATCGTTTTAAAAGACGCCCACCCATGGGTGAAATGGTCTTATCTATAACATTTAGGAGCGTTACGGCATTATTATTTGTAGAATTATAAAGTTCAAGATTTCGAATCGTAAAGCGATCCATCCACACATATTCATCTTCAGCAATTCTAGATAGTGCACCAATATGTTCTAACTTACTATGCTGCGTTTCTCCTAAGTAATGTAAAATTGATCCTGAAGCGATAATTCCTTCGTGTAACTCTTCGACCCCAAAACCTTTTAAAGATTTGGTATTAAAATGTTTTAGTAAGGTTTCGTTAGCATAATCAAATTGATAAATCCAGTCTTCTAAGTTAAAGGTGTGAAAATCTTTTCCGAAGACCTCATTAAACTGTATTCGTTTTTGCTTGGATACCAGCACTTCACTAGGTCCGAAATTCTGCAATAATTTATCTATATATTCTTGATCACCTTGAGCAGTTAAAAACTCTCCTGTAGAAATATCTAAAAAAGAAACCCCAATAGCATGCTTTCCAAAATACACCGAACACAGGAAGTTATTCGTTTTAGATTGCAGGACTTCATCGTTTAAAGCAACCCCAGGAGTTACCAATTCGGTAACGCCACGCTTCACAATAGTTTTGGTTTGTTTCGGATCTTCTAGTTGATCACAAATAGCAACGCGCTGACCCGCTTTTACCAATTTTGGTAAATACGTGTTTAATGAGTGGTGCGGAAATCCGGCTAATTCAGTTTCACTTTCACTTCCCGCACCGCGTTTAGTAAGAATAATCCCTAGAATATCGGCCGTTTTAACAGCATCTTCGCCAAATGTTTCGTAAAAATCACCAACTCGAAATAATAATAAAGCATCAGGATATTTCGCCTTTATCGCATTATATTGTTTCATTAAAGGCGTTACTTTTTTAGTCTTTTTTGCCAATGGATTGTGGTTTTTAAGTAAGTTTGCTAATGTAACTAAATATTGATTTTTTTTGAAGTCAATGGCGAGTAAGTTATTTATAATTATTCACAAACCAAAAGACCTAAATTACAGTAAGGTATTATCATTATAGACCTATGCGCAAATTAAAAAATAGTGAATTAGACCGATTAAGTGTTTCCGATTTCAAAACGGCAGCTAAAACGCCACTTATAATTATTTTAGACAATATACGAAGCCTTAATAACATAGGCTCTGTCTTTAGAACAAGTGATGCCTTTTTAGTTGAAAAGATCTATTTATGTGGTATTACGGCAACCCCACCTCATAAGGACATTCATAAAACAGCCTTAGGAAGTACAGATACCGTTGCCTGGGAATATGTAAATAACACCTTAGAATTAGTAAACAAACTAAAAGCTGACGACGTTGTCATTTGTAGTATCGAACAAGCAGAACACGCTACTATGTTGGACACTTTTTCTCCTGAGCCGAACAAAAAATACGCTTTGATATTTGGGAACGAAGTAAAAGGCGTAGCTCAAAATGTAGTTAATGCAAGCGATTATGTTATCGAAATCCCGCAGTTTGGGACGAAGCACTCTTTAAATATTAGTGTAAGCTGTGGTGTTGTTGTTTGGGATCTGTTTAGCAAACTCAAGGCATCAAATTAATTCTACTCACAGATCTCATCTAGAATAAATAAATAATCCTCTCGGTTCTTAATAAAATCACGATCTGAGATATCAATAATTTTGACATTTAATTCGGTTTGATTTTTTAAGAACTCCAAATAACCCGAATTAATTTTCTCTAAGTAATCGTCCGCAATATTCTGTTCATATTTACGCCCGCGCTTCTTAATATTCTCTTTTAAACGTTCTGTATTTTGATAGAGATACACGTACAATTCAGGCTTTGCAATATCTTTATACATTAAATAGAAAAGCTTACGATACAGTTTAAATTCCTCTTCTGGCAAGGTAATTTTTGAAAATATCAGCGATTTATAAATATCATAATCACTAACAATAAAATCCTTAAACAGGTCAAGCTGCGAAAGGTCGTCGGTTATTTGCTGATATCTATCGGCTAAAAATGACATCTCCAAAGTAAAGGCGTAACGCTGTGCGTCCTTATAAAATTTAGGTAAAAACGGATTATCAGCAAAGCGCTCTAAAATAAGTTTTGCATTATAATCTTTGGAAATCATAGTCGATAAACTTGTTTTTCCCGCGCCAATATTACCTTCTATAGCTATATAATTATATTTTGAAAACTGATGCCTTTTACTGGGGTTTTTCAACCAAATATTAATCGATTCTAGTTGACTAGAATCCGGACATTCATCTAACAAGGCAGACACCTCTTTTTGAAACACAGGGTGCATTACAGATCCTGCGATACTCGCCAATGGTTCTAAGACAAACCGCCTATTTTGCAGTTCTGGGTGAGGCACTTGAAGTGCTTTAGTATCGATTACTGCGTCTTCAATAAACAAAATATCTAAATCAATAACACGGGATTCGTACACGCCCGACTTGGTCCTAACACGGCCTAGATTTGTCTCGATTTGCAACAATTCTTGCAGCACCTTATTGGGCTTTAATGTAGTCTCTACAAGCAAACAAGCATTATAAAACACATCACCTTCAAACCCCAAAGCAGGCGTTTCAAACACTTTAGATATTGTTTTTACAACACCAATGGTTTTATAAATAGCATCGACGGCGTTTTGCAAATTTTTTAATTTGTCGCCTTTATTACTGCCTATAGATAGGTAAATCTTTTTTTGTGATTGAAGCATAAGTACCGGCAAAAATAGTCAAAAGTAAATAGTTAAGTTTTAATTTTTACTCACTATTTATTCACAAGTTCAATTTTAATTAATCAGACAATTGCTTAACACTTAAAAGACTTGAATTTAACTTTACAATAGACTTGAAAATTCTAAATTTGAAGCTATAAATTGTACATTCGCGTTCTATTTTTATTAAAATGACTATAAAAGACACCTTTGCTGCACAACGTATTTATTTATTTTTAGGCGCTTTATTTATTACTTCACTCGTAGTTTCGAATTTAATCTTTCAGAAATTCTTTTACTGGTATCCTTTTAATGTAGAATTTTTTGGGTACAGTTTATTTGAAATATCGGTCGGCGTTTTACCCTATCCTATCACCTTTTTAATTACCGATTTGGTAAGCGAGATTTATGGTAAAAAACGCGCTAATCAAATTGTGATTGCAGGTATCTTTTCGTCGCTATTTTCATTACTCATAATTTATGTTGCGGACAGTGTGCCAGCAATTACAAACTCACCAGTAAATGACGCTTTATTTAGTAAAGTTTTTGGCAATTCGGTTATTGCTGTTTTTGCTAGTATGACTGCGTATCTACTAGCACAGTTTATCGACATTCAAATCTTTCATTTTTGGAAACGGCTTACAAAAGGAAAACATTTATGGTTAAGAAATAATTTTTCGACATGGTTTTCTCAATTTATAGACACCTTTTCGGTACTCTTTTTATTGTCGTCTTTTAACATTTTAGAATGGAGTAGTTTTCCTGGCTTATTAGTGAGTGGATTTTTGTTTAAAGTCTTAGTAGCCGCATTAGACACTCCTTTCTTATACCTCGGGGTTTACCTGATTAGAAAGCGTTTTAATTTAAAAGTTAATGAAGAGCTCTCCTTATTATAAATTTATCTTAAAATAGAGTAAAATCAGCACTTTATACCTCATTTTTGCGTATATTTTCAATATAACAACCATATCCTATCAATGAAAAAAATATTAAAAATAACAGGAATTACCCTACTTATTATTGTCTTGCTTTTAGTAGCAGCTCCTTTTGTATTCCAATCTCAAATAAAAGACATGGTACGCAACTTTGTCAATAATAGTGTAAATGCAAACGTCGAATTTAGCGATGTAAGCTTAAGTTTCTTAAGTAGTTTTCCACAAGCTAATGTTACAGTCGATGATTTAGTGATTACTAATTTCAAACCCTTTGACGGAGAAACATTGGCATCGGTAAAGACGTTATCTTTTGATATGTCTATTAAAGAACTCTTTAAAAAAGCAGATGACGCCCCAATAAAAGTTAACGCTATACAAATTAACGAGGCCTTATTAACACTAAAGACAAACAGTTATGGCGATGTTAACTGGGATATTGCGATCGCAACAGACTCTACTAACGCGACGGTTAACGATTCTAAGAATAGCTTTACTCTAGACATAGAATCGTATGGTATTAAAAATAGTGCACTTACGTATTTAGATGAAGAATCGAATATTAGAATGCACATTACTGAGCTTAACCATACAGGTAAAGGGCAGTTTTCGGAAACACTTTCTGAACTGGATACCGATACCGAAGCTAATGTTACATTTAGTTATGAGGACACCGAGTATTTAAGCAATAACAAAGTCAAACTAGACGCCTTAATTGATTTAGATTTAGAAAATAGCAAATACACTTTTAAAGAAAATAAAGCCCTTATAAACAACCTTCCCGTAGAATTCCAAGGGTTTGTTCAACTTATCGAGGACGGTCAAAATATTGATATTACCTTCGAGAATCCAGGTTCTACTTTTAAAGATTTCTTAGCTGTGATTCCAGAAACGTACTCTAAGAACATTAGCGATGTACAAACCACAGGGAATTTTAAAATTAATGGTAAAATAAAAGGTCAGGTGACCGAAACAACCATTCCGACTTTAGATATAAAAATCACATCTAACAATGCCTCTTTTAAATATCCGGAATTACAAAAGCGCGTAGAGAATATAATTATTGATGCTTCCATATTAAACGCCTCAGGTAATATTGATGACACTTATGTAGATATTAACACGCTTAATTTTAAAATAGATGAAGACGTGTTTAAAGCGTCTGCAAGTATAAAAAACCTGACGAAAAACATGTTAGTTAACGCCCATTTGGATGGTGTTCTAAACCTTGAAAACATTTCTAAAGCCTACCCGATAGAATTAAAAAATGATTTAAAAGGAATTATAAAAGCTAATGTGACCACCAATTTTGATATGAATGCAATCGAAACTAATGCTTACAATCGCATAAAAAACACAGGACGTGTGGCGCTTAGTGATTTCGTATTTGCATCTGCAGACATTGTAAATCCGATAGAAATTTATAAAGCTGAAGTTAATTTTAAACCAGGAATTATCACACTAGATAATTTTAAGGCAAAAACAGGGAAATCAGATTTAGACGCTACCGGTACCATAAACAACTTATTAGGATTTATATTAAGTGATAAAAAACTTAAAGGAAACTTTAATGTAACGTCTAATCATTTTGTAGTGAGTGATTTTATGATTGAAGGAGGTTCGGACCAACCGGTAAATCAAAGTACAGAACCAGCTACCGCACTAAAGATCCCAGCTTTTTTAGATTGCAATGTAACGGCTGATGCCAAAACAGTTGTTTATGATAACATCACCCTTAGGAATGTTAAAGGTTCACTGACGCTTCAAGATGAACAAGCGACTTTAAACAATGTTTCATCCGATGTTTTTAAGGGTAACCTAAGCATGAACGGCTCTATAGATACGAGAAACAAAACCCCTAAATTTAATATGGATTTAGGTATGAAAAATTTCGATATCTCAGAATCTTTTAACGGATTAGACCTATTAAAAAACATCGCTCCTATTGCCAATGCGCTACAAGGAAAGTTAAATAGTGCTATTAATTTATCTGGGGATTTAGGAGATGATTTCACTCCGATTATGAGTAGTATCTCTGGAGGTGCTTTAGCAGAATTACTAACTACAAAAGTAGAGCCTCAAAACGCAAAAATATTATCGGCTTTAACCGGCGCTCTAAACTTTATAGATGTCGATCAGTTGGATTTAAAAGATTTACAAACGAGTTTGACATTTGAAAATGGAACCGTAAAAATCTTACCTTTTAACCTAAACTACAAAGACATTGGTATTACGGTAGAAGGGTCTCATGGATTTGATCAAATCATGAATTACAACGCCGTATTTAATGTTCCTGCAAAATACTTAGGCAGTGAAGTCAATAGACTTATTGGTAAAATTAATGATAATGAAGTGAATAAAATAGCTATTCCAATTACGGCCAGTATAAATGGTACCTTTAGCACACCAAAAATAAGTACAGATTTAACAAGTGGAGTTAAAAACTTAACGCAACAACTAATAGAAATTGAAAAGCAAAAACTGATTAGTGCGGGTGAAGATAAAATAAAAGACATTATAGGGAACGCGATGGGTAATCATTCGGGAGCAACAAAAGACTCGACAGCAACGCAAAACAACGCCCCTATAAAAAATGCCATTAAAGACATCCTAAGCGGCAATAGCGGCTCGGGACAATCTCCTACTAAGGATACGACTAAGACAAATCAAAATCCAGTAAAAGATATATTAAATCTTTTTGGTAAGAATAAAAAGAAAAAACAAGAGAGTGAGCAAAGTACAGTGAAAGACACTGTAAATTAAATAAGTAATACATTAAAATAATACTTCACTAAATTATGTGAAGTAAAATGTAAAGCTTATCTTTGCAACCTAAATTTAAGAACTCACATAATTTACGCATATGTTAAGAATTGAAATTAAAGACGGAGAAAATATAGAACGTGCATTAAAACGTTACAAAAGAAAACACAGAAACATTAAGGTAATGCAAAACTTAAGAGAGAACCAGTTCTTTACTAAGCCTTCTGTAAAAAACAGACGTAAGATTCAAAAAGCATCTTATATCCAAGCATTAAGAGACGCGGAAAACGTATAATCGTTTTTTGATATTTATTATATATAAAAAAACATCGTATTTTTTAATACGATGTTTTTTTCGTTTATATAACTGAAATATTTACAACTATGCCTTCATTACTACGGATATTAAAAACGGTATCATCTTCAAATATAAGATACTGTCCTTTTATTCCTTTAAGCACACCTTGATAGCGTTGTTGTTTTTCAATATTTAAACTTTTAGGTTTTATAGGGTAGCGCAGAACAGGAAATTCTATTTCCGTTTCTGTATTCGTTTCAATATAAAAATCCAAAGCTTCTTCCGGAATAAACGCTTTCAGTTTTTCACGCCAAGTGACTAAATTTTCATCGTCCACATCATTCTTTAGCATTTTACGCCAATTGGTTTTATCTGCGACATGATCTTTTAGTGCGACCTCGGTAATTCCTGCCAAATAACGATTTGGAACCTCTACGATCTCAATAGCTTCATGAGCACCTTGATCTATCCAACGTGTAGGCACTTGTGTTTTACGCGTTACCCCAACTTTTACATTACTAGAGTTCGCTAAGTATACAATGTGTGGTTTTAGCTGCACTTTTTTTTCGTACTCTAAGTCGCGGTCTTCTTGATCCAAATGCGCTGTACTTAATTCTGGTTTCATAATCCAATCTGCAGCCTGAGGAATATCGAAAAAACAACTTTTACAAAACCCTTGTCGGTAAATTGGTTTATCGAGATGGCAGTTTAAACATTCGTGTTTAACAAACTCAATTTGAATCGTTTTATTAAGCAGCTGATTAAAGTTTATAAAATCGTTTTCGAAAACCAAATAATATTGAACAGGCTTCGCAAATTCAGTTTCCATTTTTCTGAGGACACCGTGGTAGGTCATAAAAAAAAGTATTATTTTTAGAGCTTAAATATACTTAAAAATATGCCAATCCCCTTAGTAAATTCTATTGCTTCCTGGTTTTTAAAAAAACGTTTTCACCAAATCGAACTCTTTTTAAAGTATCCTAATGAAGTTCAAAACGAACTACTTTTTAGTTTGTTACAGACAGCAAAAGACACCGAGATTGGTAAACAACACGGTTTTGAATCTATTAAAACCTATTCCGAGTTTGCTAACCGTGTTCCTATTTCTAACTACGAAGGCTATCAGCATAATATTGAGCGCGCTAGACAAGGTGAGCACAATATTTTTTGGCCAAGCCCAATAAAGTGGTTTGCAAAATCTAGTGGAACCACAAATGCAAAAAGCAAGTTTATACCCGTAAGCTCAGAATCTTTAGAAGACTGCCATTACGCCGCTAGTAAAGATTTGCTATGTATGTATTTAAACAATAACGAAGATTCGCAACTGTTTACAGGAAAGAGTTTACGTCTTGGAGGTAGCAAGGAATTGTATAAAGAAAACGGAACGGCATTTGGTGATTTAAGCGCAATATTAATCGACAACATGCCCTTTTGGGCCGAATATAGCAGCACACCCAGTAGTAAAGTATCGCTACTTAGTGAATGGGAAACGAAGATGGCTGCTATAGTTAACGAAACGACCAACGAAAATGTGACGAGTCTTGCGGGTGTTCCTTCTTGGATGTTGGTTTTACTTAATAATGTTTTAGAACACAGTAACAAGGATTCTATATTAGACATCTGGCCAAACCTTGAAGTCTATTTTCATGGTGGTGTTAGCTTTAATCCTTATGTAGAGCAGTATAAAAAACTCCTACCTCGAAAGGAGTTTAGATATTATGAAATTTATAATGCCTCGGAAGGATTTTTCGCTATTCAGGATCGCAACAGTTCAAGTGAACTCTTATTAATGTTGGATTACGGCATTTTCTACGAGTTTATCCCTATGGATACTTACGGGACGCCTGAAGAAAAAATTATTCCTTTAAGTGAGGTAGAACAAGGAAAAAACTATGCGGTAATTATCACCACCAATGCCGGTTTATGGCGCTATAATATTGGAGATACTGTACGGTTTACATCGGTAAGCCCTTACAGAATAAAAGTAACTGGTAGAACAAAACATCACATCAATGTCTTTGGAGAAGAACTCATTATAGAAAATGCCGAAGAAGCTTTGAAACGGGTTTGCAAAAAAACATTTGCTGAAATAATTGACTATACAGGAGCACCAATTTTTATGGAAGGCAAGGAAAAAGGTGCCCACGAGTGGATGATAGAGTTTAAAACACCCCCAAAAGACATTAATTACTTTAACGAACTATTCGACAATGCGTTGAAAGCTTTAAACTCCGATTATGAAGCAAAACGCTACAATAATATGACGTTAAACAAGCCAAAAATAAACATTGCAAGACCCCATTTGTTTTATGATTGGCTCAAAGAAAATAATAAACTTGGCGGACAGCATAAAATACCGCGATTATCGAATTCCCGCCAATTTATAGATAATTTAATAGCTCTAAACCAACAAGGAAAGTCGTAACCCCAAAAAATTATCACCCATAGCATTTTGATTATCAGGTATTTATTATTACTTTTAATGATTAACAATAACTTTTACACTTTTATTTGAATTCTGATTTAATTTTTACCACGAAAAATCAAACCAGTACAAGCCGCTTATAAGTTAATAATAAGTGGCTTTTTTATGGGGTACTACAGCACCAAAAGGTCACGATTTAATGACTACTTTCTGCGTAACCGATTAGAAAAACAGATACACGTTATAAAGCAAAAAACCCTTTCAAGTTACTGAAAGGGCTTTTGTATTTACTAAATAGAGTCTAAAATTTAAGACACTGCTTTTAACTTTTTAAGTGTCGTTTTAGACAACTTATCTTCTGCATAACTTTTTGTTACGTTTAATTCCTTAACATCAGTACCAGGCAATTCGAACATGGCATCAGTTAACACCTCTTCACATAGTGAACGCAGTCCACGAGCTCCTAACTTATATTCGATAGCTTTGTCTACAATATAGTTTAAAGCCCCTTCAGTGACGTTTAACTCGATCTCATCCATTTCAAACAACTTCTTGTATTGTTTAATAATAGCATTTTTAGGCTCGGTTAAAATCGCTCTTAACGTTTCAGCATCTAAGGGATTCATATGTGTTAAAACAGGAAGACGACCAATTATCTCTGGTATCAATCCAAAATCTTTTAAATCCTTCGGAATAATATATTGCAATAAATTGTCGTGATCTATTTTGTTATCACTCATAGACGCACTATACCCTACCGCTTGCATATTTAAACGCTTAGAAATTACTTTATTGATACCATCAAAAGCACCACCAGCAATAAACAAGATGTTTTCGGTATTGACTTCAATAAATTTTTGATCTGGATGCTTACGTCCTCCTTTTGGTGGTACGTTAACAACTGTTCCTTCAAGAAGCTTAAGCAGTCCTTGTTGAACACCTTCTCCAGATACATCACGGGTAATAGAAGGGTTGTCACTTTTACGTGCAATTTTATCGATCTCGTCGATAAATACAATTCCTTTTTCAGCTTTTTCTAAATTATAATCGGCTGCTTGTAATAAACGCGTTAACAAACTCTCAACATCCTCTCCTACATATCCTGCTTCGGTTAGCACGGTTGCATCAACAATAGCTAAGGGTACATTTAACATTTTTGCAATGGTTTTAGCAATTAATGTTTTACCAGTACCTGTTTGCCCAACCATAATGATATTTGATTTCTGAATTTCGATATCATCATTACTTACGGGTTGCAATAAACGCTTGTAGTGATTATAGACCGCAACAGACATTACGCGCTTGGTATAATCCTGCCCGATGATATACTCATCTAAAAACGCTTTAATTTTTTGTGGCTTTTTAAGCATCAGTTCTGCCGATAAGTCACTATTGTCGGTTTGCTTAGATTCTTCTAAAACAATGCCGTGAGCTTGCTCGATACAACGGTCGCATATATGCGCATCTAACCCAGCTATTAATAAGCTAGTTTCTGGCTTTTTCCTACCACAAAATGAACATTCTAATTCTTCCTTTGCCATACTTTGTAATTTAAACTGTTTCTCTAGTACTAGAGAAACAGTTTGTATTTTTTAATAATTAACTACGAACTAAGATCTCATCGATCATTCCGTATTCTTTTGCTTTATCAGCTTTCATCCAATAATCACGATCACTATCTTGGTATACTTTGTCGTAATCCTGACCTGAATGCTTACTTATTATATTGTATAATTCTTCTTTTAAGATCAAAATCTCTCGCGCTGTAATTTCAATATCACTAGCTTGACCTTGAGCACCACCTAAAGGTTGGTGAATCATAACACGCGAGTGTGTTAAACCACTACGTTTTCCTTTTTCACCAGCACATAATAAAACCGCTCCCATAGAAGCAGCCATACCTGTACAAATTGTAGCTACATCTGGCTTAATAAATTGCATTGTATCGTAAATACCTAAACCAGCATATACACTTCCTCCTGGAGAGTTAATGTAAATTTGGATGTCTTTATTCGCATCTGTACTTTCTAAAAATAAAAGTTGCGCTTGAATAATATTAGCTACTTGGTCGTTAATTCCTGTTCCTAAAAAGATAATACGATCCATCATTAATCTTGAAAACACATCGAATATAGCGATATTCATTTGGCGTTCCTCTATAATGTTTGGAGTCAGGTTTGTAGGGTACATACTACTAATAATTTTATTGTAGTACATGCTGTTAATCCCTTGGTCTTTTATTGCGAATTTTTCGAATTCTTTTCCGTAATCCATAGTGTAAGTAATGCTTTTTAATTGAGTTATATATCTTGTAATAATTACAAGCGTATGTATTAATGTACCATTATATCAATAGCTTTCAAACTTTTTAAGTTGAATTTAACTGAAATAATTTAGGCGTTAAAACTATAACATTTCAACGCCTAAAGATAATGATAATTCTTTAAAAAGAAACGGCTTATTTATCGCCATAAACTTCCTTAACAAACTTATCGTAAGTTAACTCTTTAGCTTTAATGTTTGCTTTTTCTTTATAAAGATTAAGTAATTTCTGACTTACAACTTGTTCTGAAATACGTTTAACTTCTTCTTGATTAGATAACACACGTGCAGCGATATCGTCTAATTCTTTTTCTGAAGGATTTAACTGTCCAAATTGAGCCATTTGTGTTTTAATCATTGCTTTAGCACTACTCTTAACGTCTTCAAAATCAATTTTTAAATCGTTTGCTTCCATTAATTTCGACTCGATTAACTGGTAACGTAAACTCTTTTCAGACTTCTCGTATTCCTCTTTAACCTGCTCTTCAGACATTTCAGTTTCACCTGCTTGCTGCATCCATTTTTGAAGGAATGTAGACGGTAGGTCGAAGGTTGTGTTCTCTACTAAATATTCTGTAACGTCGTTTAATAATTTTTGATCAGACTGTTGTACGAATTGCTTTTCAGCATCTTCTTTAATCTTAGCTTTTAATTCTGAAACCGATTTTACAGCACCTTCACCAAATAACTTATCAAATAACTCTTGATCTAAATCTGCAAGCTCTCTTTTGTTGATTTCTGTAATCTCAAAAGTCACTTCAATTTCTAATCCGTGTGCTTTATCGTGCTCCACTTTAAGCGCGTGCATTAATTCGTGATCGTCTTCGTAAAGTCCTTTAGTTTTTAATGTAATTACATCGCCAACTTTAGCACCTACAAATTTCTTTTCTGTTGCTTTACCTTTAAATTTATCTAAAGTTAAAGTTACCGTGTTTTCAATACCTTCTTCTTCATTTTTGAAAACCCCAGTGATTTCACTATCTGCTTCAACAACATCTTGAGAGATTAGTTTTCCGTATTGTTTTTGAATACGTTCTACCTGCTCATCAATCATTTTATCGTCTGCAACAATAGTATAATGAGTGATTGCTTTCTTTCCTTTTAATTCAACATCGAATTCCGGAGTTAATCCTAATTCAAACTCAAAAGAAAAATCGTCTGCATCCCAATTAATATCCGACTGCATTCTTGGAAGTGGCTGTCCTAAAACGTCTAACTTCTCTTCAGTTAAATATTTATTTAAAGACTCTTGAAGTAATTTGTTTACTTCTTCTATTAGCACCGCTTTTCCGTATTGCTTTTTAACCATTCCCATAGGCACTTGTCCTTTTCTAAATCCTGGAATGTTAGCAGTTTTCTTGTAGTCTTTTAAGATTTTATCAACCTTATTACTGTAATCGTCTTTTGCGATATTTACTTTTACAACTGCATTTAATGCATCAATGTTTTCTCTTGTAATATTCATTTTGAATAATATATAGCCGTTGGCAATTAATTTTTTACTAAATAAAAATGGAGTGCAAAAGTAGTATTTTTTTACACTCCATCAAAGTTTTTAACACCTTGTGTTTCAGTCTTATTTAAATTTTAAGACATTGTTTTCAGGCATCTTACTAATCATCATTTAAGAATGAATGTAATAAAGACTGTAATACCGACAATAAAATACTAAATAGCACAGCCCACCAAATACCATCTACGGCAAAGCCTGAGATTAAGCTATCGGCCAATAAAATCACCAAGGCATTTACTATTATTAAAAATAATCCTAAAGTAAGAATGGTAATTGGCAATGTTAATATTACGAGTATAGGTTTTACAAATAAGTTTAAAATAGAAAGTACTAGCGCCACAATAATTGCAGTAACATAACCATCTACAGATACACCATTAAGTATATTTGCTAATACAACTACCGCTAAAGCACTTAATAAGAGTCTAACAATTAATTTCATAAGGTTTCGATTTTTTGGTTTTGATTATTAATTAATAAAATTTACAACAGCATTGTAAAAGTCCTCTGGATTTTCGGCGTGCAACCAATGGCCTGCATTCGAAATGGTTATAATAGTTGCATTTGTAAAGTGAACGTTAATTAAAGCCTCATCTTGAGGACCTATATACTCACTTTTATCCCCACGTAAAAATAAGGTGTCTTTATCAAATTTAGCTTGAGCCGGCAAAGCTTCACCTACTTCTCCAACATGCTCTGTTAGCACCTCTAAATTTATTCTTAATCCTAACTTCCCTTTTTCTTTCCAGTAGAGGTTTTTAAGCAAAAATTGACGCGTGCCAAAATCGGTTACATAATTTGCCATCTGCTCATCGGCATCCCCACGACTACTTAACGTCTCGAAATCTAATGACTCCAATCCTTTTAAAATGGTATCGTGATGCACAGGATAAAAACGAGGAGAAATATCTGCAACCAACAATTTAGACACATATTCCGGATAGGTTGCTGCAAACTGCATAGCTGTTTTACCTCCCATAGAATGCCCTAGAAGAATAATATCTTTTAAATTATGAGCATTACAGTATTCTTTTAAGTCTTCAACCAACACATCATAATTAAACGTATCGCTATGCGGACTCCTACCATGGTTTCTTTGATCTACTAAATGCACTTCGAATGGTAATTCAGAAAACTTGCGTCCCAAGGTTTTCCAATTATCACTCATCCCTAAAAAACCATGTAAAATAACAAACGGTCTTCCCGCCCCTAATATATTTGAATGTAGTTGCATTATTTTAATTTTTGTAAATAGCTTTTTATGACTTGTTCCACACCTAAATATAAGCTTTCTGAAATTAATGCATGGCCAATAGACACCTCCAACAATTCGGGGATATTAGCTTTAAAGAACGCAATATTCTCTAAAGATAAATCGTGCCCCGCATTAATACCCAGTCCGAGACTATTGGCTAGCTCTGCACATTCGGTGTAAGGTACAATCGCTTGCGAATTCCCTAAACCATAGTGATGCGCAAAGGCTTCGGTATACAGTTCTATTCTATCGGTACCTGTTTTTGCTGCGCCTTCTATTTGCTGTTTTTCGGGATCAACAAATATCGACGTTCTTATGCCATTGCTTTTAAACTCTTGGATAACCTCCGATAAAAAGTCTTTATATTTAATAGTGTCCCAACCCGCATTACTCGTTAACGCATCTATACTATCTGGAACTAAAGTCACTTGAGTAGGCTTTAATTCTAAAACCATCTCCATAAACTTTGGTATGGGGTTACCTTCTATATTGTACTCGGTATACACCACTGGTTTTAAATCGTAAGCGTCCTGATACCGAATATGTCTTTCATCTGGTCTTGGGTGAATCGTTACACCTTGCGCCCCAAACTCCTGAACATCCTTTGCAAATTGAACCACATTAGGCAAATCGCCACCTCTAGAATTTCTTAAAGTAGCTATCTTATTAATATTAACACTAAGTTTAGTCATCTTTTCAAGTATTTAAAAGACAAAAATACAAAGTAGAACTGCGTTAGTGTATTAAATTTTAATTAATTTGCGCAAAGTTAACGTGAACTCAGATGAATTTATCAGAATACATAATAAACGATATAAAACCACTTCAAAACACCGGGTTGATTAGTGATTTAAAATTGCTATTTAATCAACTCACCTATTCTCATATCCCTATTATGAATGAAGACGGTGTTTATTTAGGCTGTTTATCGGAAATTGATTTACACTGTTTTGAAAGCAAAAAGCACATTAAAGATTGTGTCTATGCCACCGAAAGTTTTTTTGTTCGCGATAGCACCAATTGGCTCGATGTTTTAGAAGCTTTTGCACAAAACAAAACTAATATCATGCCTATTCTAAACGAGCAAAATAGTTATTTAGGCTATTACGAGTTAAATGATATTATTGGTTTATTTAATGACACCCCGTTTTTTTCTGAAGCTGGAGCCGTTCTAATTATCGAAAAAGGCTTATCTGATTATTCTTTTAGTGAAATTAGTCAGATTGTAGAATCTAATGATGGTAAATTATTGGGTGCATTCATTTCTAAAATTGAAAATGACATCGCACAAATCACTTTAAAAATAGGCAACGCTGGGCTGACTGAAATCATGCAAACCTTTAGACGTTATAGTTATAATATTATATCGGGACACGAAGAAGATAGTTATATTGAAGACCTAAAAGAACGCTCAGATTACTTAAACAAATACCTTAATATATAGTTTATGAAAGTTGCTATTTATAGTCAATTTCCCAAAAAACATTCTATAGACTCGACAAAAGTTCTAATTGATACATTACTGCAATATAAAACCTCAATTTTTATTGAAGAGGCCTTTTTTAAAGCCATAAATAAAGACTTTAATTTCCCTTTCGAATCTAAAACCTTTTCTGAGTTAGATGACAGCTTTGATTTACTAGTTAGCATTGGTGGTGACGGTACCATTTTAAGAGCTATTACCTATGTTAAAAATCTCAACATCCCAATTATAGGTATAAATACGGGGCGCTTAGGTTTTTTAGCAACCATACAACATGATGAAATAGAAGATGCTATTAAACATATTTTTGACAAAAACTACACCCTCTCAAAGCGCAGCTTACTTTCATTAGAAACCTCGGAAGAAAATAGCGATATTAAGGATTTAAATTTTGCCTTAAACGAGATTGCCGTTAGCAGAAAAAACACAACGTCTATGATTACTGTAGACACGAAACTAAACGACGAATACTTAACCTCTTACTGGAGTGACGGCTTAATTGTATCTACCCCTACGGGATCTACAGGCTATTCTTTAAGCTGTGGCGGACCAGTTATTACTCCAGATGCAACAAGCTTTGTGTTAACTCCTATTGCACCGCACAACTTAAGTGCAAGACCTTTAGTTATAGAAGATTCTACAAAAATTGAATTAACGGTGCACGGTAGAGAAGATTATTATTTAGTGTCTTTAGATTCTAGAATAATAACGCTAAGCAACAACACTAGTGTTACCATAAGAAAAGCAGATTTCACCATTAATATGATCGAGCTGCCGTACGAAAGCTTTTTAGACACCTTACGCAAAAAGCTACTTTGGGGGGTAGACAAGAGGAATTAAACAATAATTTACAAAGAAATCTGTTTTAAACCCTATAACTAATTAATTTAAATTGGTATAGGCTAATCTTAGTTTATTATATTTGCAAACTTTTGAACACTTATGAAGTATATTTCATTTTTATTAATAACATTATTCAGCATACAATTAAGTTCTGCTCAAATACATGAATTTGGTGTATTTATGGGAGGTAGTAACTTTATTGGCGATGTTGGTGCAACAAATTACATTGCACCAAGTCAGTTGACTATTGGAGGTATATATAAGTGGAATAGGAGTCCGCGACATTCCTGGAGAGTTTCACTTCTATTTTCGGAATTGGAAGGTATAGACAGTAAATCGGATGAGTCTGGGCGTATTGAGCGCGGCTATGAATTCAATAATAATATATTAGAACTTTCTGCTGGAATGGAATTTACCTTCTGGGAGTTTGATTTACATAGTGACAAACCAGCTGCCACACCATACTTATACTCAGGAATAAGTGTAGCTAAACACGACAACTTTTATTTTGAAAACGGTAAAGTCATTAGTGAAAACACTTCGAGTTATGCCTATGGCATTCCTTTAGTTTTAGGATTTAAAGCCTCTATTTCATCGCAATTAGTTTTAGCTTTTGAAGTTGGTGCACGTTACACATTTTCTGACGAGTTGGACGGCAGTGTGCCTGATAGTGAAAATCTTGTCGAATCAAAGAGTTTTGGAAATATAAATAATAACGACTGGTACACTTTCACAGGTGTAACCTTAACCTATACATTTGGCAGAAACCCTTGTTTTTGCCCCTATTAATTTTGAGTTTAGAAAAAATAAATACAAGCAAACTGCCACAGCATCTCGCCATTATAATGGATGGTAATGGTCGTTGGGCTAAACAAAAAGGAATGCTTCGCGCTTTTGGGCACGAAAACGGAACAAAATCTGTACGGGAAACAGTAGAAGCTTCAGCGGAACTCGGTATAAAAAACCTTACTCTTTATGCGTTTTCTACCGAAAACTGGAACCGACCACAAATCGAAGTCGATACGTTAATGCGCCTATTAGTCTCTTCTTTAAAGAAAGAAATTAAAACATTAACAAATAACAATATAAAGTTGAATGCTATTGGGAACCTTAATTTACTCCCTAAAAAAGTTTTTAAAGAGCTTCAAGAAGTTATTGATATTACCAAGACAAATACGAGAATGACTCTTACTCTAGCACTTAGTTATGGCTCTAGAGAAGAGATGGTAAACGCAGTCAAAAAAATAAGTAATAAAGTTAAAAATAATATAATTTCTGCCGAAAATATTGATGAATCAATTATTAATGAGCATCTTTACACGCAAAATTTACCAGATGTAGATTTATTAATACGCACTAGTGGTGAGCAACGAATTAGTAATTTTTTACTCTGGCAAATCGCTTACGCAGAATTATACTTTACGCCAGTTTTATGGCCAGATTTTAAAAAGCAACATTTGTATGATGCTATTATTGAATATCAAAATAGAGAACGACGATTTGGGAAAACAAGTGAACAAATTAGCTAAAAAATTATCTTTGAAAACATTACTACAATTCGCATTACTTGTATTATTTACAATAACAAGCCAAATCGCAACAGCACAAAATCTATCATACGCAAATGGTAAAAAATATACCATTGCCAATATTACTGTAAAAGGTAATACAAGTTTTAATGATCAAACAATTATAACCTATTCAGGTCTTAGAAAAGGGAAAGAAATACTTGTCCCTGGAGAAGAGATTAGTGCAGCGATAAAAAAACTATGGAACTCGAATTTATTTAACGATATCGAGATATACCTTACTGAAGTACAAGGCGATGCCGCGTATTTAGAAATTCGATTATCTGATTTACCTGAACTGAACGACGTAAAAATCACAGGTATTAAAAAAGGTAAAAAAGAATCTTTAATTAAGGACAACAAACTTCAAAAAGGCGTAAAAGTAACCGAAAACTTAATTACAACAACAAAAAACTACCTTCAAAACAAATACAGAAAAGACGGTTTCCTTAATACTAAAGTGCATATAAACACTGTGCCAGTGGAAGATTCTATAAAAAAAGCACGTGTAAATATGGTTCTTGCCATAGACAAAGGAGAGAAAGTTAAAATTGAGAATATAAACTTTGAAGGAAACACGGTATTAAGCGATAAAAAACTTAAGAAAGCCATGAAAAATACGAAAGAAAAATTCTTTTTTCGTGTTTTAAAACGTTCTAAATATATCGAAGATAAGTATAAAGAAGATTTAGAAAGTGTAATTAATTTATATAAAGAAAACGGGTATCGCGATGCACGAATTATTACTGACTCTTTAATAAAAAATGACAATAAAACTATTGATTTAGCACTTACCATAGAGGAAGGTGAAGAATATAAGTTTGGAGAGATCACTTTTATCGGGAACACGGTATACTCAGATGCTTTTCTAAAACGTAAACTTAGAATTGAGAAAGGTGATACTTACAACGGGGTATTACTTGAAAAAAGAATAGCGGACAACTCGTCTCCAGATGCGGATGACATCACAAACTTATACCAAGATAACGGGTATTTATTTTCTAAGATTAACCCTGTAGAAACTAATGCTGAAGGTAATGTTATCGATATGGAAATTCGAATTATCGAAGGTAAACCTGTATACTTTAACAAAGTAACCGTTGTAGGAAACGAAAAAACTAACGATCACGTAATTTACAGAGAGATTAGAACCCGTCCGGGAGAATTATACCGTAAATCTAATGTAGTACGTACAGTAAGAGAATTAAGCCAATTAGGTTATTTTGATGCTGAACAATTATCTCCAAATTTCATTAACGCAAATCCAGAAGAGGGTTCTATTGATATGGAATACTCGGTAGTAGAATCGGGTTCAAGCCAAATAGAATTACAAGGTGGTTACGGTGGAGGTGGTTTTATAGGAACTTTAGGATTATCATTTAACAACTTCTCGTTAAAAGACATATTTAATAAAGAAGCTTACAAGCCAATCCCTTCCGGAGATGGACAAAAATTAGCCTTGCGATTACAAGCGAGTCGTTTTTATCAAACCTATAGTTTTTCTTTTTCAGAACCTTGGATGGGAGGTAAAAAACCAGTACAATTTTCGACGTCATTATCACATACAAAACAGTTTTTATACAACCCGCAAACACGAGATGCAGATAAAGATAAGCGTTTTAATATTACTGGAATTACATTTGGTTTAGCTAAGCGTCTATCTGTGCCTGACGATTATTTCGTTTTATCTCAAGCGGTAAGCTTTCAACATTATAATTTAAAAAACTATAATACAGGTTTATTCACATTTGGTGACGGTTATTCGAACAACTTAGCCTATACTGTAGGATTAAGTAGAGATAACACGTTTAACGATCCTGTTTTTCCAATGGGGGGTTCTAAATTTAGTGTTACAGCAAAAATGTCTATACCCTACTCATTATTTAACAACACGGACTATACTGGATTAAAAGAGGAGAGAGAAAATAACGAAGCAATAATTGCTGATAGTAACAAATCTGATTTGGTTAGAAATGAAGCTGCAGCAAGAGTATCAGAAATCGATCAAGAGCGCTTTAAATGGTTAGAATTTTATAAAATAAAATTTAAAGGTGATTGGTATACCAAAGCAGTTGATAAATTTGTTTTTAAATCTAGTGTAGAATTTGGTTTCTTAGGAGCTTATAACCAAGACAGAGGAGTTATTCCTTTCGAACGTTTCTTTGTTGGAGGTGATGGATTAGGAACTTATAGTTTAGATGGAAGAGAGGCAATAGCGCTTAGGGGATACCCTAACCAAGCTTTATCTTCTCAGGATGGAGGAGCGCTATACAATAAATTTTCTTTAGAACTTCGTTACCCTATTACTTTAAAACAAAGTGCTAAAATTTATGCCTTATCATTCTTAGAAGCAGGGGGCTCTTATGATAGTTTTAGAGGATATAATCCATTTGATGTGAAGCGATCTGCTGGTTTTGGTGTAAGAATTTTTATGCCGGCTTTTGGACTTTTAGGAATAGACTTTGGTCATGGATTTGATAGTCTACCAGGGCAATCACAAAAACACGGGTGGGAAACTCACTTTATTATTGGACAACAATTTTAACATCATAGGTAATAAATGTGTCTGATATTCTATTCTGAACATAGATATTTAAACTATTTTATATTTTTGGCACGATATTTTCAATAGAGATTTTGAGGATTTGCTAAAAGATTTTAAATATTTAGAATTAAAATTCGTTATTTTGAAAACAGTATGTCAAAACAAAGAATAATATCAAAACATATTATTGAGTAATGACACCATTTTCAAAAAAATAAGACCATGAAACAAATGAAACTTAAAGTCCTTTTTTTAATAGTAACACTAAGCTTTATTAGTCTCACAGTTCACGCACAACGCGGTGTAAGAATTGGCTATATCGACACAGAATATATACTGCAAAATGTACCAGATTATTCGGAGTCGACTTTACAGTTAGAAAATAAAGTCCAGCAATGGAAAAGTGAAATTGAAGAACAGTTAAATGCATTGGAATTAAAACGTACTGCCTTAAACAATGAAAAAGCACTATTAACTAAAGAACTTATAGAAGAACGCGAAGAAGATTTAGATTTTGAAGAAAAGGAAATCTTAGATTATCAGAAAAAACGCTTCGGAACAAATGGGGATTTAATGCTTCAGAAAAAGCAATTGATGCAACCTATACAAGATCAGATTTTTCAAGCGGTTCAAGATATTGCAAAAGCTAAAAAATACGATTTCGTATTCGATAAATCTGCCGACGTTGTTATGTTGTATTCAGCTGAACGTTTTGATATCAGTGAACAAGTGTTACGAACCATCACTAGGGCATCTAAACGTGAACAGTTAAAATCTAAGGCCGACAAAAAAGAAGTTGAAAATGAAGAGGTTTTTGTAGAGGTTAACGAAGGAAAAGATGAAAGAGAGTTAGCTTTAGAGGCTAAAAAAGAAGCTCGCCGCAAATTAATTGAAGAGCGCAGAAAGGAAGCCGAAGATCGAAGAGCGCAAATTCTTGCCGAACGTGAAAAAGCACGACAAGATAAAATAGACGCTAGAAACAAAGACAATAAAACAGACGACAGTAGTACTGCTGAAGATGGTGAAGATGCCGAAAAAAGTACTTCTGAAAACCAGGACGATCAAAAAACAAGAGAACAAATTTTAGAAGAACGCCGCGCTAAAAAATTAGCCGATAGAGAAGCTAGAAAAAAAGAACTCGAAGAAAAGAAGCGGCAGGCTATAGAAGACCGCAAGAATAATAAAGAAGAAGACAACAAAGACGATAACTAAACATTAATTAATTAACAATTTAACACGCAAATACTATTTCAAAATGAAACAATTTAAAACCCTTTTAATTGCAGCAGCATTATTTATTGGAGCAACTAGCTTTACAAATGCTCAATCTAAAGTAGCACATATTAATACTTCAGAATTAATTAAAGCGATGCCAGAAATGAAATCGGCACAATCTGAAATGGAAAAGTTAGGTAAAACTTACGATTCTGATATTAAAGCAATGCAAAACGAGTACAAAGCCAAAATGGAAAAGTACAACGCTGAAGCTGCTACTAAAACTCAAGAAGAGAACGAAAAGCGAGTGATCGAAGTTCAAAAAATGGAACAAGACATCCAACAGTATGCTAACACTGCTCAAAGAGATTTACAACAAAAAGAAATTGATTTCTTAAAGCCTATTACTGAAAAAGCTAAAGCAGCAATTTTAAAAGTAGCTAAAGCTCAAGGTTTCGACTACGTTTTAGACTCTACTCAAGGTGGTGGTGTAATTATGGCTAATGGTAAAGATTTACTTGCCGACGTAAAAAAAGAATTAGGTTTCTAAATCTAAACGTAAGATATTAAATCGCAAAAGCCGTCTTTTTAAGACGGCTTTTGTATTTTTATAGCTCAAAATTTTATCCTATGAATACACAACCTATTGGCTTATTCGATTCTGGTGTTGGTGGCACTTCTATATGGAAGGAGATACACAGCCTTTTACCCCATGAAAACACCATTTATCTAGCCGATAGTAAACATGCACCTTACGGTTCGAAATCTAAAGAAAACATTATCGAACTCAGTATTAAAAACACACAATATCTCGTCGATCGCGGTTGTAAAATAATTGTTGTTGCCTGCAATACAGCGACGACCAATGCGATTTCCATTTTAAGAGATCGATTTAGCATTCCGATTATTGGCATTGAACCAGCGATTAAACCGGCGGCTTTAAAAACAAAAACGAAAGCTATTGGTATTTTAGCTACACAAGGGACGCTTTCTAGCACCCTATTTCATCAAACAACAGATCTTTATAGCGATGGTATTGAAATAGTAGAACGCGTTGGAGAAGGCTTGGTTCCCTTAATTGAAGAGGGTAAGATAAATTCGGAGGAAATGACTTCTCTCTTAAAATTATATACCAAACCCATGCTTGACTCTAATATTGATTATCTCGTTTTAGGATGCACACATTACCCCTATTTAATTCCTCAACTCATAAAGTTATTGCCAACCAACATTAACATTATAGATTCTGGTGCCGCTGTAGCTAGGCACACAAAAGCCATTCTAGAAGAAAAACAACTTATCAACCCCAAAAAAACTAAAGGTGTTAATACCTTTTATATCAATACTAAAAACAAACAAACTATAGCTACACTTTTAGGTGGTGATCATGACATCAAGTACTTAGATTTTTAATCATTATTTAAACCAACTCGAATATTTAATATAATTCTCTGCTATTCGGTTAATCTCACCGTGAATAAGTTCTTCACTAATATCTTTTACTTTCTTTGCAGGCACTCCAGCGTAAATGCTCCCCGATTCGACAACCGTATTTTGAGTTAGCACAGCACCAGCAGCAATAATACTATTGCTTTCCACAACACAATTATCCATCACTATACTCCCCATTCCGATTAACACATTATCGTGAATAGTACACCCGTGAACTATGGCATTATGACCTACAGACACATTGTTTCCTATACGTGTTGGATACTTCTGATACGTACAATGTACAACGGCCCCATCTTGAATATTTACTTTATCTCCTAGGGTTATAAAATTAACATCTCCACGAAGCACGGCATTAAACCATATACTACATTCCTTGCCCATTTTTACATCCCCTACCACCGTGGCGTTTTCTGCGATATAACAATCCTCAGGGATTTGTGACTCTATTCCATTTACTGGTTTTATTATTGGCATAATTAATTTATATTTATTAGTGTTTATTATTTAAAATAAGCAAGCAGCTCTGCTTTTTTAGAAGCCGAAACCATCACTTCAGATCCATTACTTAAAATGACACTTCCACCCTTTCCTTTAATGTATTTCACGACGTGGTTTACATTAACCAAATAACTCTTATGTACCCGAGCAAAGCCAACACCGTTAAGGGCCTCTTCAAAATATTTTAAGGTCTTACTAACCACTTTACGTTTGTTATTTAATAAATAGATTTCTGTATAATTATCATCGGCTTTACAATACAAAATATCTGCATTTTGTATGACTTCGAATCCGTCTTGCTGCGGGATAGTAATTTTACCATCTATATTTTTTATGGTTTTAGGCACCAGTACTTGATGCTGAAGTGCTTCTTCCTTTTGTTTTATATCCCACACATAATCGACGGCCTTTATGAGGTCATCTATAGCTATTGGTTTCATTAAATAATAAGAGGCATGTGCGTTTAATGCTTCTATGGCGTAGTCGTTGTAAGCCGTCACAAAAATCGTTTCAAAGCTTCTGTCGCCAACTTTATCTAATAGGTCAAAGGCATTACCATAAGGCATTTCAACATCTAAAAACACCACATCCAAAGCCGTTTTCCGAATCAACTCTAAAGCATCATTGATATTGGACGCTTCCCCTACAACCTCTACATTGGGACAATATTTATGTAGATAGGTTTTTAGAATCTCCCGACTCGTTTCTTCATCTTCTACTATTATAGATTGTAATTTCATTGTGCTTTTAGATTCTTGTATTAAACTATATGTTTTTTAGCTTGCGATCGTCCTTTTTTAAGGTCACAATAACTTGTGTTCCCGTATCGCCTTCAGTATTAAAATCGGTTATTAATACATCGACCTTATCTTTATACATCGCATTTAATATAGACACGCGCTTTTCAATATTCCCCATCCCTTTAGAGTTTTGTTTCTTTTGATTATGGGTTTTTAAGGCTTTCGATTGTTTACGACCAATGCCATCGTCGGTAATACGAATTGTAATAGTATCATGCGACTGTTTTTGAATTTCAATGGTTAAATGTCCTTTTTCTTTTTTATAACGTAGACCGTGCCAAACCGCATTTTCAATATACGGCTGAAGTAACATGGGAGGAATAGTATAATCGGAAACCACGATTTTCTCATCGACAGTTAGGCTATATTCAAACTTATCTTTAAACCTAAAGTGCTCGAGTTTGGTATACAACTCAATCAATTCAATCTCTTTACTTAGAGGTATGAAATTTTCTTCACTATTCTCTAATACAGCCCTCATAAGCTTAGAAAAATCACTCAGATACTTATTGGCCGTACGCTCATCATTTGTCGCTATAAAACTATTTACGGAGTTTAGGGCGTTAAAAATGAAATGGGGATTCATTTGAGATCGCAGGGATTTTAAGGCAAGTAAGTTATTGGCTAGCTTTTGTTGTTTTATAAATTTAAACATAACATAGGCCACCAACAATAGCAATAGCACCCCACCTATTAATGAATAGATAATTAAGGTTTGTCGTTTGTTTTGTTCTTGATTTAATTGGTATCTACTTTCCGATAATTGACGATCACTTTCTAAAGACTCAATACGATTTTGCTGCTCAGCAATATTTTTGCTAAAACGAGCCGCTTGTGTTATTTGCTGTTCTTTTTTTATATACAACTTCTCTACCGATTGCGTATAATCTTCGTAAGCTTTAAGTGCTTTCTCGAATTCTCCGGCATCGCGATACACTTCCGACAGTTTTCGTTTAGCATCTTTTTCTACAACTAAATCTTTACGTTTGTCAGCCTCAATAATACTTTGTTGTAAGTACGGAATAGCCGCATCATATTCCTTTTTTAGATAATAGGCATTACCTATTTTATAATGCTGTTTTTGTAGGGTATAATCACTTTCATTATCAATTATTGTATCGGCTTCAATAGCTTCAATGACGTGTAAGGATTCTTTACGAAGTTTTATTTCATTACTATAAGCCTGATTAGCACTATTAAAATCGGCCACCTTAAGTTTTTCTTTTACAGCCCGCTCTTTATTTTCCTTAGTGGCTAAATCCAGTGAACTTTTGTAGTAGCTTTCTGCTTCACTTAGAGCGCCACTAGCACTATAGGTCTGAGCTATTTTACTATTTAAATCTGTTATTTTTGGTGTTATTAAAGAACGCTTAGCAATGGCTAATCCTTTTTTATAAGCGGTAATTGCTTTTTGATGCTGCTTAGTCGTACTCAGGACATCCCCCAACCCTTCATAAACATCGCTAAGAACAGTTTCTGACAACTTCGCTTTGGTTAACTGCTCGTAAACGGCTATACTTTCCTGATAATTTTTATTGAGGTAGTAGGCTTGCGCTAACTTTAATTGCACGGAAACGGTATTCACATTGTTTAAACTTATGCGATAATTAGAAACTGCCAAATCATATTGTTTCCAATAGCTATAGACATCGGCCAAAACCTCAAAAGCTTCAGCATTTTGGTGGGTTGAATTACTTTTACTAATACTTTCGGCTATGAACTGAATACTTTTTTCTGCCGATATATTTTTATAGAATTTAGCCGAATCGATTACACTTTTAAACGGTATATTATTTTTTGCTGAATAGCTTTGAGTAGGCCGCTGTTGGTCGGCAGGCCTAACATCTATAGTTAAATCATCTGTAGAATTAACACTGTAATAAATAGTTTCAAAATCTTTATGACTAATAATTAATTCGTCACCAATACGTACTTCTATTAAAAACTTACCCTCAAAATTAGAGGAAGCGTACCCGCCATTATTACCTTGAATATTAACACCTCTAATAGGAGAATGTGTTTCACTATCGCGAACCAATCCTTTAAGAGTGAAGCCATTTTGAGTAACTTGAGAACGTTGCGGAATTGTTTGAGCCTGAACGTCCACTAGACTAACGGTTAATAAGAGAACCCATAAAATGTATTTAATATATATCATTATATACCACGACCCTTAAGTGTCGTTAATTTCAATGAGATAAACTTACGCACTTTTAAGTTTAAAATAAAATGACGAAACTTGAAAATCATGAATGGCAGAACAAAATGAGAGGCTTCACGCAATATAGCGCTACTTATACTCAATTAATACAGGCTGTTACTCAATACTGTTTTTTATTTCAACATAAAAAGCCGCTTATAAAAAACACGCTTTTAAGCACACTTAGACCTGAGCAAACAAAAGGGCATAAAAAACCCCGATAACGAGTTATCGGGGTTTTTACTATACTATTATAATTGTTAGTTAATTGCTGGACAGTTACAACTGTAACGTTCTCTCTTACAACCAAAGTTATATCCTAATGTTATTTGGTGAAAACCACCATTGTTAAACACTACTGAATTCGCTTGGTAACTATAAGTGTATGCAAATACAAAGTTGTTTAAATCCACACCTAAAAGTGGTGTTATATATTGTAATTTCTGACTGTTCACTCCAGAACCATCAACAAATTCCGCACCGTCTAAACTTCTACGGTAAGATAATCCTCCCCAAAGTTTACCAAATTCCATTTGCTTATAAGCCTTTAAGTTAACATCTATAGAAGCCTCTTCAGTCGCATCTCTATACATAAACATCGCTGAAGGTTCAAAGCTCCATTCGCTATTGTACTTAGAGAATGTATTTCCGACAGAAAATAAATACGTTCTTAAATTATCGTAGCTAATACCTTGCTCGTTAAAGTTAACGCCTTCATTCTTTAAAAGGTTCTTTACGGTAGCATGCGCATAAAACTCGTATAAGTGATAAGAGAATCCAAAATCAACATTAAAGTTTGTCGCCGATTGCTCAATTCCTCCAATAATTGGATCTGGACCATCAAATAAAAATGAAGTCTCGTCTAATTTATATTGCACTGCACCAGCACTCAATCCAAACGATAACATATTTAAATCTACTTCACTTCTTGAGAATAATATATGGTGAGCATAGGTAAAATAAGCTCCTGTTTGCGAATGAAAACCGTTTTTATCAGAATATACAATACCTCCTATTCCCGATTGCGTATCACCTATACGTCCGTTAACACTAGCTGTTAAAAGTTTAGGCGCATTATCATCACCAAACCACTGTTGTCTACCTGTTATTCTAATCTTAGAACAGTTTGCTACACCGGCCATAGAGGGGTGAATTAAATAATAGTTATCTGTTAAATAATCAGAATAAATTGGAAGCCCTTCTTGGGCATTAGCAAATTGCGAGCAAAAAAACACAGAAACAGCTAATATTAGTAACTTTTGTAATCTCATAATCTTTCTTTAAAGGAGATAGCGATCTAACTATTTATTATCATCCTATCCTTAATAATAAACTCCGAATTGTTAAATAAATTATAAACGTAGTCAAATATATGAATTTACTTCTTATTTTTTGAATTCGTTTGTTAAAGGTTTCAATTTAAAATGATTTAGTCCAAATACCTAAATCTTCGACGAATTGAAAACACTTTAAAAACCAAATATATGGATATCTATGCTTTTCTTTTAGTATTTTTGCAAAAAAATATATTCAAATGAATTCTTTTAAAGTATCCATTCAAAAAACATCAAATAATTCAATTGTTAAATTTGAATTAAATAAATTTATAACTCAGCACCAAAGTTTTGAATTTAATAACATAGACGAAGCCCAATCATCGCCTTTAGCACAACAGTTATTCTATTTACCATTTGTAAAAAAAGTATATATCACTAGTAATTTTATTGCAGTCGAGCGTTTTAACATTGTAGAATGGGACGCTGTTGAACAGGAAGTTGCCACACAAATAGAGGACTATTTAAACAATGGTGGTATTGCTGTTGAAGAAGATGCTAAGCCAAAAAAAGTTCCTGTTACGGTGTATGCTGAAAGCACACCAAACCCATCCGTAATAAAATTTGTTGCTAACAAAAAATTAGTAACGGCGACTTACGAGTTTACTTCAATAGACACGGCTAAGTTTTCTCCTCTAGCTACAGAGTTATTTCATTTACCTTTTGTAAAAAGTGTGTTTATAGACGAGAACTACGTATCTATAACAAAATACGATGTGGCAGAATGGAATGATATTACTAGCGAACTTAGAGAGTTTATTAGAAGTTATATTGAAAATGGCAAAGACATTATTTCGCCAAACGCTCCTGAAGTTTTAGAAAAAACTACAGAAAAAATTGATGCTCATTTTGAAACTTTAGACGATACCTCTAAAGAAATCATTAATATTTTAGAAGAATATGTAAAACCAGCCGTTGCTAGCGATGGTGGAAATATTCAATTTGAATCTTATGATCCCAATACGAAAGTCGTTAAAGTGATCTTGCAAGGTGCTTGTAGCGGATGCCCTTCTTCTACTTTCACTCTTAAAAGCGGTATTGAAAATATGCTAAAAGAGATGCTAAAAGGTAAAGTAAATACTGTTGAAGCTATAAACGGCTAAGCTCATCTAAAATCAAGATTTACTACCTTGAACTATTAACTGATTCACTACACTTTACGTTTAATTTTTGTACCTTAATAGACTATTAATTAAAAAATAAAACTATTATGGCAGTATTAAAAGTAATTGAAGTGTTAGCTAACTCAGAAAAAAGCTGGGAAGATGCAACTAAAAAAGCAGTTAAGCACGCAGGAAAAAGTCTGAAAAATATTCGTTCAGTTTATGTTCAAGAACAAAGTGCGCGAGTTAATGACAATGAAGTGGTTGACTTTAGAGTGAACGTAAAAATCACTTTTGAGGTCGATTAAATAAAAACCTGTTTATTATATTAAAAAGCCCGAAGCATTAGCTTCAGGCTTTTTAATTCTCAAAATTATTGAACTGCTAACTACATTAAAAATCTATTATGAGGATTACAAGCAAGAGTCCTTTTATTTTTTTCTTTCGATAACGTAATTCACCATAGTTTGCAGCGCTTCTTTAAATTCTGAATCTGGATAGTGATCCAAAATCTCTAAAGCTTCCGTCTGAAACGTTTTCATTCTACTTACAGCATAATCTAAACCGCCATTTTCTTTCACAAAATCTATAACTTCGTTGACACGTTTTTTATCTTTATTATGATTTTTTATGGAGTTGATTAACCATTTTTTCTCTTTTTTAGTACAGGTATTAAGAACATAAATTAAAGGCAAAGTCATTTTTTGTTCCTTAATATCAATACCTACTGGTTTACCAATTGCCGTAGAACCGTAATCGAACAAATCATCTTTTATCTGAAATGCCATTCCAATAAGCTCTCCAAATTTTCGCATAGTTTCTACATCTGAAGATTCTGGTTTCACAGAAGCAGCTCCTAAACTACAGCAGGCGGCGATTAAGGTTGCTGTTTTTTGACGAATAATTTCGTAATAAATGGCTTCGGTGATGTCTAATTTTCTTGCTTTTTCAATTTGAAGCAACTCGCCTTCACTCATTTCTCTTACGGCGACAGATATAATTTTAAGCAAATCGAAATCATTATTATCTATAGACAATAACAAACCTTTAGATAACAAGAAATCGCCAATAAGTACGGCAATTTTGTTTTTCCAAAGCGCGTTTACCGAGAAAAAACCACGGCGGTAATTACTCTCGTCTACTACATCATCATGCACTAGAGTTGCTGTGTGAATAAGTTCTATTACCGAAGCACCGCGATAGGTACGGTCTTTAACCTCTCCTTTAGATACCATTTTCGCAACCAAAAACACGAACATTGGCCGCATTTGTTTCCCTTTGCGGTTTACAATATAATGCGTGATTCTATTTAATAAAGCCACTTTAGAAGACATCGCTAATCGAAATTTCTTTTCGAAAAGGTCCATTTCGAAGGCTATGGGCTGCTTTATTTTTTCGGTGATTTTCAACAGTTTAAAAGGTGTATTTATGAATAATTCAAAATTACAAAATAAAAGCTGAAGCCAAAGCACTAGATTTCATAAAATAACACAACTATTCCGTCTGAAAAATATTACATTATATTAATTCCGAATTATCCCTTCAAAAATTTTATGTATATTAGCTAATTAATTCAAAAAAATAAAATTATGCAAAAAATTACTTTATTATTACTTACTCTTTTCTTAAGCGCGACTGCTAGCGCACAATTATCTGAAGACTTTGAAGGCACGGCCTTCCCTCCAGCTGGATGGACCTCTTTTATTGGCACTAACGGGTTAGGGACAGTAGAAAACTGGAAAGGAGAAGCTTTTGATACTGGAACGGCAGTTTGCGTCTGGGAGGCTTTAGGTGGTGGGCAAAGATCTGAAGACTGGCTTGTTACTCCACAATTTACCGTTTTAGCAACAGCACCCTTATTGTTTTTTGACAGTATTGATAGTGGTAGTACGGAATATGGATCAATTTACACGGTAAGAGTTTCGACTGCAACACAAACCACTCATGCCGATTTTACTATTGTAGACACACAAACTGAGGCGCAAATCGCGCATTCTCAAACAACAATGGCTGGTTCTACAAGAAGCATCGATTTATCTGCTTATGTAGGTCAAAGTATTTATGTTGCTTTTGTTTTAGAGCAAAATGATGGCGATTTATTCCGCTTAGATAATGTATTAATGAGTTCTAACGTTAGTGCTCCTAATCCAGTTATGACACCGACTCCATCTGATGGAGCTGTTGACGTTTTTGTCGACCCTGCTGATGGAACAGACCCCGACACAGATCCTGATATGTTAGTTGCTTTTGACTGGACTCCAGCTGCGACAGGAGATATTGCGACTTCTTATGATGTTTATTTAGGTGATGCAGCGAATAACCTTAACCTATTAGGAAACACTCCTAATGACCAAGTTAATATAACAGGTATGGAGTACTCTACCCTATATTACTGGCAAATTATTGCTAAAAACGCAGGTGGAGAAGCTGTAGGTTCGGCTATATGGAGCTTTACAACGGAAGCAGATCCTACTTTATCAGTTAGCGATTTTACCCAAGATTCATTTAGTCATTTCTATAATAAAAACACAAAAGAATTATCTTTAGATTCTGCTAACGTTGCTTTCTCTTCTATTGAAGTGTATTCTATTTTAGGACAAAAAGTAATAAATAGAAAATTAACTAACAAAACAGAATCTATTAGTATGAAAAGCTTAACTGATGGTGTTTATTTAGTTAAAGTTTATATTGGTAACACTTCTAAAACAATTAAAGTTTTAAAGCAGTAGTATAAAATCTATAGACTACTAATAAAAGTAAGGCCTGCACATTTCTATGTGCAGGCCTTTTTAGTCAATTGCAAAAAAAATACTATTCAACATATTAAGCGTAAATTGTATTGATTTTTTTACTATATTAACTTATTAATCTAAAAATCAGAAAATTATGAAAAAAATTACTTTATTATTTCTTTCTGCATTTGCTTATAGCTTTATGAGTTATGCACAAAACGACTGCGCTTCTGCACAAGCTATTACTGCAGGAATAACAACTGTTGCTACAATAGATGGGACAGCACCAACATTAGTATGTGATAATGAACCCGTTTCGACTGCTGGCGAGTGGTTTTCTTACACCTCTACTTTAGACGGTGTGGTAACCGTAAGCACAGACCTTGCTGCCAACACTGGAGGAGACACAAATATTAACGTGTATTCTGGACCATGTGGTACATTAGTTTGTGAAGGCGCCAATGATGATGTGGATCTTAATGGTGGAAATTACTTATCTGAAGTAACATTTCAAGTAACAAATGGAACTACTTACTATATTGTATTTGACGACAGATGGGATGCTGCAGGGTTTGATTTTGAAATTACAGAAACTGCTGTTGCTTGTAATTATGCAGATCCTTTTGCTGAAACTTTTGATGATAATAATTCTTTTTTAGTATGCTATGAGAAAGAAGACGTTGATGGTGATGGAATTTCTTGGATCTCTCAACAGGATTTAGATTTAGATGGAGATGGTACGCCCGAAACATTTGCAACCAACGGAAATTCTGCAACTGGTACTAAAAACGATTGGTTAGTCAGTCCAGCCTTTACTTTAGACGCAGGAACTCCTTACGAAGTTGTTAGCCGTTTTAATACAACAGGAGGCTCTGGAAGCTTAGAAGCGTTTATTATAGACGGCCCAAGCTCTACAGCCACCCAGGTAGCAACTTTGTTCTCTAATGCTAACATCCCAGATGTTATAGCGTTTGCTGATTTGGAAACTCAAGCTTACGAAGAGATTCATCAATTTACACCTAGTTCTACTGGTGACTACCACATTGCTTACCGTAGTTTTGGAGCTGGAGCAACTGGATTCATTTTACTATTTGATTCTAATATCACCTCTACTTTGAGTACTGATAAATTTACATCAAATGGATTCTCTTATTTTTACAATAAAAACACAGACGTTTTAAAATTGAATTCTGCAATTGATGCTGGATTTACAAGCATTCAAATTAACAATATTTTAGGACAAGAAACATTAAATCAACCACTATCTAAGAAAACAGAATATATTGACATGTCTGGTTTCCAAGACGGGGTGTATTTAGTAAAAGTGTTTATCGACGGAAAAGCAAAAGTTTTAAAGATAATTAAGAATTAATCCTTTTAACCGAGCACAAAAAAAAGCGACCACAAGGTCGCTTTTTTATTTTATATCCAAGGTTAACTAGCTCTTATTAGCTAATTGTCCGCAGGCTGCATCAATATCTTTTCCTCGACTTCGTCGTACGTTTACAACAATTCTATTTTTTTCTAAATGGTAGATATAATTATCCAATGCTTGATTATCGGCTTGCTGAAACTGCCCATCATCAATAGGGTTATACTCTATAATATTCACTTTACACGGCACATACTTACAGAATTGAACTAAAGCATCAATATCTTTCTGACTGTCGTTTATACCTTTCCAAACAACATATTCGTATGTAATCTTACGTTCTGTTTTAGCATACCAATATTCTAAAGCCTCTCGTAAATCTTTTAATGGAAAATGCTCATTAAAAGGCATGATTTCTGTTCTCACCTCATCGATTGCCGAGTGTAAGGAAACTGCTAAGTTAAATTTCACTTCGTCATCAGCCATTTTCTTAATCATCTTAGGCACTCCAGAAGTGGACACCACAATACGCTTAGGCGACATCCCTAAGCCTTCCGGTGATGTAATCTTGTCGATAGCCTTAATAACATTGTTATAGTTCATTAAAGGCTCTCCCATTCCCATAAAGACGATATTACTTAGGGGCCTGTCAAAATACAATCTGCTTTCGTTATCGATAGCCACAACTTGATCGTAAATTTCATCAGGATTAAGGTTACGCATACGTTTTAAACGCGAAGTAGCGCAAAACTTACAATCTAAACTACATCCTACCTGACTAGAAACACAAGCTGTGGTTCTATTTGCTGTAGGAATTAAAACCGACTCCACGATTAAACCATCGTGTAATCGTACTGCATTTTTAACCGTACCATCACTACTGCGTTGCATGGTATCGACTTTAATGTGATTAATCACAAAGTTATCAGCCAACATCTCACGAGCTTCTAAAGATAAATTGGTCATATCCTCAAAGCTATGAGCTCCTTTGCTCCATAACCATTCATAAACCTGATTACCCCTAAAGGCTTTATCTCCTTCTTTTTCGAAGAATGCACGAAGCTGTTCCTTTGTTAATGCCCGTATGTCTTTTTTTTGTTCTGCCATAAGTATTGCAAAAATAGTGAATCGTTTAACGATAAACGATTTTTGATTATTTTTTATGATTTTGTTAGGCATAAAAAAAGCCTCAACTAATATAAATTGAGGCCTTTAATACTGTATATCGTAGTTATTAGATGATTAACATGGCATCACCATAACTGTAGAATTTATATTTTTCTTTAACAGCTTCCTCATAAGCCTTTTTAATAAAATCATGACCTGCAAAAGCAGAAGCCATCATTAACAAGGTTGATTTTGGCGTGTGAAAATTAGTGATCATACAATTCGCAATACTAAAATCGTAAGGAGGGAAGATAAATTTATTTGTCCATCCATTAATTTCATTTAGTGTACCACTTGAAGACACCGAACTTTCTACAGCACGCATTGCCGTAGTACCTACTGCACAAATACGCTTTCTTTCTTTTAACGCTCTGTTAATTCTCTCTACAGTTTGAGGGCCAATAAAAACCTCTTCACTATCCATTTTATGTTTCGATAAATCCTCTACTTCCACAGGATTAAATGTTCCTAATCCTACGTGTAATGTTACCTCTGCAAAGTCTACGCCTTTAATTTCTAATCGTTTTAATAAATGCTTAGAAAAGTGTAATCCTGCAGTTGGTGCTGCTACTGCTCCTTCTGTTTTAGCAAAAATAGTTTGGTAACGCTCTTCATCTTCTGGCTCGACCTCTCTTTTTATGTATTTAGGAAGTGGTGTTTCTCCTAATTCATGTAATTTTTTTCTAAACTCTTCGTAAGACCCATCGTATAAGAAACGTAAGGTTCTTCCTCTAGAAGTCGTATTATCAATAACCTCAGCGACTAAACTTTCGTCTTCACCAAAGTATAATTTATTCCCAATTCTTATTTTTCGCGCCGGATCTACCAAAACATCCCAAAGGCGTTGTTCTTCGTTTAATTCTCTTAATAAAAACACCTCTATTCTAGCTCCCGTTTTCTCTTTATTACCAAATAAACGTGCTGGAAAAACTTTAGTATCATTAAGAATCATAACATCTTCTTCATCAAAATAATCGATGATATCCTTAAACATTTTATGTTCTATGGTTTGCTCTTTTCGGTTTAAAACCATTAAACGCGATTCGTCTCTGTTTTCAGAAGGGTACTCCGCTAATAATTCTTCAGGTAATTCGAAGCCAAAATGTGATAATTTCATTTAGTTTAATTTATGTTATGCTTACAAATATACAATCTCAAGATAGGGGTTGTCAAGTAAATGACTGATTATTATTTATTAAAATGAAAACCGATACGTTTTAGGTCGTCCCAAAACTCAGGATATGATTTTGAAACTACCGATGCGTCTTCAATTCGGATTGGAATTTTTAAAGCCAAGGGCGCAAAAGCCATAGCCATTCTATGATCGTTGTACGTTGCTATGGAAATATCCGGATTACATTTTTCATTTTTAGCCAAATGCAAACTACTCTCCGTCACATTAATTTTACCTCCTAATTTTTCAATTTCTGTTTTAAGAGCTTCTAAACGGTCGGTTTCTTTAATTTTCAGGGTATGAAGTCCCGTTAAATCACATGATAAACCTAAACCTAAAGCGGTTACCGTTATCGTTTGAGCAATATCTGGAGCGTTTGCCAAATTAAAAGCTATACCAGTATCTTTTTCTACCTCTTCTGTTTTGGTTAGTATTAATGAGTGGTCTCTAAATTTAGAAGACACACCAAATTCTTTATATAATTCCGCCAATACAGAGTCGCCTTGCAAGCTCGTTTTTTTATAAGATTTTAGGGTGATACTTGTTCCCACCGAGCTTAACGCCACACAACTGTAAAAATAGGAAGCCGAAGACCAATCGGATTCTACGACTATGGTTTGTTGCTCTACCCCATCAGGTTTTGGAAATACCGTAATCACCTGGTTTTGAAACGTAGTTTCCACTCCAATTTGCTCTAAAAGATCAAGAGTCATTTTTATATAAGGCACCGAGGTCATTGTACCTTGTAAGGTTAATTCCAATCCGTTTTTTAATTGGGGTGCGATAAGTAATAATGCCGAAATATACTGGCTACTCACATTGGCTTGAAGACTAACTTTATGTTTTACTAAGCTTTTACCTTTAATAACCAAAGGCGGAAACCCGTTGTGGTTTTGATATGAAATGTCTGCTCCCAATACGTCTAAAGCATTCACCAAAATCTCTATAGGTCGCTCGGTCATCCGTTGCGACCCTGTTAAAGTTACTGTTTTACCCGCTTTCATGGCAAAATAAGCCGTAAGAAATCGCATCGCCGTACCTGCATGATGGATATCTACAACCAACGTATTTGAAGACAAGGCTTGAGTCATCACTTTCGAATCGTCGGAATTTGAAGCGTTTTCTATGCGCAATGCGGGGTATAAAGCCTGCAGCAATAACAAACGATTGGTTTCGCTTTTAGAACCCGTTATCTCTAGTGTTACCGACTCCTTATACAATTCCGATTTTTGAAGATGAATATCCATAGCTTACATAAAGGCTAAACACCCCTATTACAAATTAAAAGGGGGGCTCTATTTTAATTTCTCGTTATTGTGATGGCGATCGTGATCGCGTTTTGTTTTAAGATCTAGTTTTTTATCGAAAGCCTCTTGTAAATTGACTCCTGTTTGATTTGCTAAGCATAAGACCACAAACATCACATCGGCAAGTTCTTCGCCAAGATCTTTATTTTTATCACTTTCTTTTTCACTTTGTTCACCGTAGCGTCGTGCTATAATTCTAGCCACCTCCCCGACTTCTTCGGTAAGTTGAGCCATATTGGTTAACTCATTAAAATAACGAACACCGTGGGTTTTAATCCAACTATCGACTTCTAATTGTGCGTTTTTAATATCCATATTTTTCTATTTTGTTTTAGCCCTGATGGAGGCTTTGTTGGAGCTCTTGCTATAGTGCTAACTATAGGGAAGCGACTGCCGAGAGCAGGATTAAGCTCCTAATTACTATTATAAATTGTAAACCGTTAGTCTTTATTTTTGGTATCTATGAGGATGGTTACTGGGCCGTCGTTAACCAAGCCCACTTTCATATCGGCACCAAACTCACCGGTTTGAATAGGCTTGCTTATCACCCGCTCCATTTCTTTGACAAAACTTTCGTACAAGGGAATAGCTATTTCTGGACGTGCGGCTTTAATATAACTTGGCCGGTTTCCTTTTTTGGTACTGGCGTGCAGTGTAAATTGACTCACCACTATCACATCGCCATTGGTTGCTAGTAGGGAGTTATTCATCACTCCGTTTTCATCGTCAAATATGCGAAGATTTGCAATTTTATTTGCGAGCCACTCGATATCCGACGCCTCATCACTAGCCTCAATTCCCAACAGTATTAAAAGCCCTGTTTTAATAGCTGCCACTTCTTTGTTAGCGATGGTAACTTGGGCTTGAGACACCCTTTGAATAACTGCTCTCATTTACGTTTACTCTTTTTACTACGCGTATTTTACCCTATTCTTTTTCCCAAATATCGGTTCGATAATGTTGCTCGTCTCCCTCAATCATTTGCACATAACTCGCATAGCGAGATGCCGCAATTTCATCGCGATCTAAAGCATCTTTTACTGCGCATTTAGGTTCTTCGATATGCAGGCAATTATTAAATTTACAGTCTTGTTTTAAGGCGAAGAACTCGGGGAAATAATCTCCTATTTCTTCTTTTTCCATATCTACAATTCCGAATCCTTTAATTCCCGGGGTATCTATAATTTTAGCCCCAAAACTCAAGTCGAACATTTCGGCAAAGGTCGTGGTATGCTGGCCTTGGCTATGTTGAGAGGAAATGGCTTTTGTTTTTAAATCCAAGTCGGGTTCTATTGCATTTACAAGTGTCGATTTACCAACACCAGAATGCCCGGTAAACATACTCACCTTATCTTTCATCAAGCCCTTTACCTGGTCGATATTTTTTCCGGTAACCGCTGAAATACCAATGCACTCATAGCCTATTTTCCTGTAGATATGCGCGAGGTATTTTACTTCCATAAAAGTATCTTCGTCGTAAGTATCTACCTTATTAAACAATATAACTACTTTAACAGAATACGCTTCTGCGGTCACCAAAAACCGATCTATAAAACTGGTAAATGTTGGCGGATTATCGATAGTGACTAATAAAAACACTTGATCGATATTGGAAGCTATAATATGAGTTTGCTTAGATAAGTTTACCGATTTACGCACGATATAATTGTGACGGTCGTGAATGGTGGTTATTACCCCTGTTTCCTTATCACTTTTAGTATCGAGCTCAAAATCTACATAATCGCCAACAGCAATGGGATTAGTACTTTTTATGCCTTGTAACCGAAACTTTCCTTTTATTCGGCATTCGTAAGTCACACCGAGTTCGTTCTTTACGGTGTACCAACTTCCTGTAGATTTATATACGAGTCCTGTCATTATTACAAAGATGAAAATTATTGTGCTGTTTCACAACAAAAGCATGTAGTTAAAACGGTTTAATCTTTAATCACTTTTTCCTGATGGTTAATAGACTCTTGATGAATGGCTTTAAAGAGCTTTAAAATAAATTCTTCGCTCAGCCCTTTTTCTTCACCTTGAAGCACCATTTTTCCTAAAATCTCGTTCCAGCGTTTACTTTGTAATACAGCCACATTTTTCGTTTTTTTAAGTCCGCCAATGCTATCAGCTATTTGCATACGCTTAGCTAGTAAGTCAATAATTTGTTGATCGACCACATCAATTTTTGCACGGAGCGTACTTAAATCCTGATTAAATTTTGCTTCCGGATCACTTTCTTTTCTAATTTTTAGATCCACCATCATTTGCACCAGGGCCTGTGGTGTTATTTGTTGTGCAGCATCACTCCATGCATTGTCGGGATCAAAATGTGTTTCGACCATGAGTCCGTCAAAATTTAAATCTAAAGCGGTTTGCGACACATCAAAAACCATATCGCGTTTTCCTGTAATATGAGATGGATCGTTTATTAATGGTAGATCGGGGAATTTATTTTGAAAATCAATCGCTAATTGCCATTCTGGAATGTTTCTATATTTTGATTTCTCGTAGGTTGAAAACCCGCGGTGAATTGCGCCTAGGTTTTTTATTCCGGCGTTATACAAACGTTCTATACCACCTAACCACAGTGCCAAATCGGGATTTACCGGATTCTTAACGAGTACAATTTTATCTGTTCCTTCTAAGGCATCGGCAAGCTCTTGCATAATAAACGGGCTCACCGTAGAGCGCGCACCAATCCACAACAAATCCACATCATGCTCTATAGCTAATTTTACGTGTGCGGCATTAGCGACTTCAGTACAGGTTTTCATTCCTGTTTCGGCTTTTACTTTTTGTAACCATTTTAAACCCAAAGCCCCAACACCTTCAAACATACCTGGGCGTGTTCGCGGTTTCCATATCCCAGCTCTAAAATAACTAACATCGGTATCTTTAAGTTGGTGAGCAATTTTTAATACCTGCTCTTCGGTTTCTGCACTGCAAGGTCCTGCGATAACTAAGGGATGATTTAACCCTAAATCATTCAACCAGTTTCTCATTTCTTTTGTGTTCTTCATATTCTTTTCTTTTCTGTGACAGCGCTATTGTATGCCGTTTAAAATCTGTTTAATATAATTAGTCTCATCCATTTCTTTATAAACACCTTCAAAATCATCCGACTCTAAAAGGGTTTTAAAATGTGTCAAATTACTTATATACTCTTGTAATGTTTCAATAACATTGTCTTTATTCTGTTTAAAAATAGGGGTCCACATCGCCGGTGAACTTTTTGCTAATCTAACGGTGCTTTCAAAACCACTGCCTGCCATGTCGAAAATATCACGCTCATTTTTTTCTTTTTCGATAACTGTTTTCCCTAACATAAAGGCACTAATATGTGACAAATGCGACATATAAGCTATATGTTTATCATGCGATTCGGGATGCATATAACGCATACGCATTCCTAAAGATGCGAATAAATTTAAGGCTTTCTCCTGAAGCTTAAAGGCTGTTTTTTCAATTTCGCATACAATATTAGTTTTTTGTTGAAACAAATTCGCTACGGCAGCTTTGGGACCTGAAAATTCTGTTCCAGCAATAGGATGCATAGCCAGAAAGTTTCTGCGTTTAGCATGAGCATTAGCCACCTTACAAATTTCTGATTTCGTTGAGCCTACATCAACAACCAACCCGAAATCAGAAACGCGATCCAATAACATGGGCAACAACTTAACGGCAGCATCTACCGGTGTTGAAAGAATAATTAAATCGGCTTTATCTATAGCTTCAACCGTTGTTTTTTCGTCTATAATCCCCAACTCCAAGGCCTCGTTTAGATGCTGAGCACTCGTATCAATACCATGAATAGTGATATCAGGTCGTGACTTCTTTATGTCTTTGGCTAAACTCCCTCCTATTAGCCCTATTCCAATTATATAAACCGTTTGTATCATAATCGTTGTATTGCTGTTTGTATGTCTTTTAGCGGTGCACACAGAGATAGTCTCAAGTAACCACGACCTTGACTTCCAAAAATTAACCCAGGAGCTACAAAAATATGATACTCTCTTAGTAAGCGATCAACCACTAGCTCCGAATCCTCGCCTTCCGGTAATTTTGCCCAAACAAAAAGTCCCGAAGCGTTTTTATTATAGGTACAGTTTAAACGCTCTGCCAATTCCCATATAGCGGTTCTTCGCCTTTTATACTCTGCATTTAATGTCGTAAGCCAATCGTCTGATACGTCTAAGGCTTTAATTGCTCCTTTTTGAATACCATAAAACATACCAGAATCCATATTACTTTTTACATTTAACACCGCTTTAATATGACTATCTAAACCGATCACCATACCTACACGCCACCCTGCTAAATTAAAAGTCTTACTTAGTGAATTTAACTCTAAACACACCGCCTTTGCTCCCTCTACAGCTAACAAACTGAGTGGCTCGTTATTTAATATTAGACTATAGGGATTGTCATTAACCAATAAAATATCATGTCTTTTAGCAAAAGCTACCAAGGCTTCTAATTGCTCGGCTGATGCTTTTGCTCCAGTAGGCATATTAGGGTAATTTACCCACATTAATTTCACCTTAGTTAAATCTTGCTGCTCCAAAGTGTCTAAATCTGGAAACCAATTATTTTTAGCTTTTAGCTCATATAATACAGGAACGGCTTCTACTAATTTAGTAACACTAAGATAGGTGGGGTACCCCGGATTTGGAATCAGCACCTCATCACCTGGATTTAAAAAAGCCATAGAAATATGCAAAATACCTTCTTTACTTCCCATTAACGGCAGGACTTCGGTATCAGAGTTAACCAACACATTAAAGTGTTTCTTGTAAAAATTAGCCATCCCTAAACGTAATTCTGGTAAGCCTTGATAGCTTTGATAGCTATTTGCCGATGCCTCAGTCATACTATTTACTAAGGCTGAAACCACTCCTTTTGGCGGATCTAAATCGGGACTTCCAATACCCAAATTTATAATGGGGCTACCTTGTGCTTTTAGCGCACGTACCTCTTTTAATTTGGTCGAAAAGTAGTATTCTTCTACTGCATGTAACCTCGTTGCTACTTCCATTATTATTTCGCGTTTTTATATACACCAATCACTTTTAAGTGCGTGGTCATTAAGTCTAATATCTGTTTTGCTTTTTCAAAGCTTTTGTATTCATCAAAAGTAACATCGACAAAAAAAGCATACTTCCAAGGGGTTTCAATTATTGGTAAGGATTGGATTTTTGTAACGTTAATTTTACAATCGCTCAATACATTTAAAACCGCTGCTAAACTACCTCGTTTATGTTCCAATTCGAATTTAATAGAGGCCTTATCTAACGTTTGCGTAGTGCCCTGTCCTAAAAGTCGCTGAACAAAAACAAAGCGTGTTTCGTTATGTTTTATAGTTTGAATACTTGCATTTAAAATTTGTAAACCAAAAAGCTCAGCTGCCAAAGCACTTGCTATAGCGGCTATGCCATGACTTTGATTGGACTGAATTTCTTTAGCCACTTCAGCCGTGTCTTTAGCCTCTACCAATTTAATATGCGGGTACCCCTTAAAAAAAGCTGCACACTGCAATAAAGCCATCGGGTGAGAATGCACTTCTTTAATAGCGTATATATCCTGATTTGGTAATGCCATAAGGTGATGCTGAACATCTAAATAATACTCCCCCACTACCTGAAGATTATTAGAATCTATTAAAGCATAATTTGGTATAATAGATCCCGCAATAGAGTTTTCAATAGCCATAATCGCCATATCGGCTTGTTTATTTAATACTACCGCAACCGTATCTTGAAAAGAGCGACACTCCACAACGTCGACTGCAGTTTCAAAATACTGCTGTGAAACAATATGATGAAACGATCCTTTTATTCCCTGTATAGCAACTGTTTTAGGCATTGTAATTAAATTTTTAGTTCGGTTTTGAGCAAAAAAAAGTCCCGATAAAGATCGAGACTAGTGTATAAATATATGAGGTATCAAAATTACATATAGCAGGTCTCGCTCTTTAAGTTAATAAAGAAATAATACCAGCTAAAATATGTGTTCTGAGTTGCTTTCATTTTAAAATTGCGCTATTACCTAGCGGCTAATTATAGTTCAAATGTATATAAATAATTTCTACTGACCTAATAACACCACTATACTTATTTTTTAAAAACCACACAACAATCTCATTTACAACATCTTAAAGCAAAATAAAAATCACAATTAGTATAGCACTACCTCTTTTTATTAACAAAAAGTACTTTTATCCGCAAGGGTAAACAGGTGAAGATTTAAAGATTTAATGGGAATCGACTAATTAAAACTTTTAATGTTTATTTTTGAAGCAAAGAATTTAAGTATGTCTATAAAAGTTGAAAATATCTCAAAAATTTACGGCAATCAAAAAGCCTTAAACAATGTTTCTTTTACTGTAAACAAACCTGAAATTGTTGGGTTTTTAGGACCAAATGGCGCTGGTAAATCGACGATGATGAAAATTCTCACCACTTTTATCAGCCCTACTAAAGGGGAGGCGGAGGTTAACGGACATTCGGTAGCCTTACAACCAAAAAAGGTACAGCAGAGTGTTGGGTATTTACCAGAACACAACCCCTTGTATTTAGAACAATATGTTAGGGAGTATTTAGCCTTTAACGCTTCTATTTACAACGTCTCAAAAGCGCGACGTGAAGAAGTGATTACTTTAACGGGCTTAAGCCCAGAAGCTCACAAAAAAATAAGCGCACTATCTAAAGGGTACAGACAACGGGTGGGACTAGCGAATGCCCTATTACACAACCCTGATGTTTTAATTTTAGACGAACCCACTACAGGATTAGACCCTAACCAACTGGTAGATGTAAGACAACTTATACGCCAAATAGGTAAGGAAAAAACCGTCTTTTTATCGACTCATATTATGCAAGAGGTTGAAGCGATGTGCGACCGTGTAATAATTATTAACAAAGGGGAAATCGTCGCCGATAAAAAACTTAAAGACTTACGAGACGAGCAAGAGCAGGTGGTGATTGTAGAATTTGATTATCGTGTTGAAACGGCTTTCCTACAACGACTACCTCATGTAAAAACAGTGGTAAACACTTTCGATTTTGTTTATGAAATCACTTTTTCAACTCTCGAAGATATGCGTTCTCACGTCTTTGATTTTGCTCATGATAATGAACTTAAAATCCTTCAATTAAATCAGAAAAATGCTAGTTTAGAGACTTTATTTAGAGAGCTGACTAGCTAGACGTTAAAAAACAGCTATTACTCAAAAATAACGCGTCCAGTATACTGCTCGTTAATATCTTGAACGGGCGGTGTATTTACCGCAATCACATTACCCGTACTCACGAGGTTAGCTTTAAGGGATTCCTGCGGATTCACCGTAATATCATTAGTACCGCGATGATAAATAGTAACATGATCAGCTAAAAGATGACGACCTTCAAATCGCGCATCTCCTGAAGCGTAGAAAACATTTAAATGTGTTGTTGCCCCACTTATATACGAACTCGATAAACCGTTCATTATAAAAAATAACTGAGAGGCATTCACTTCCAATTCAAAAACACCACTGGTATAAAAATCTTCTCTATAATTTTCCGAGACCAGTTTTAAAGTCTCATAATTCAATGCCCCTTCACTACGAACGGGCAGCCCTGTACTACTTCGAATTTCGGTAAGATTTGGTGCCGTCACAATTATTTTTGTAATACCATAATCGCGAGATAAATTGCAAGCATTATTGTTCCTCAATACCAATCTTCCGTTATCCACTACCACATCAATATCACTCATTAAATACTCCCCAGTTTGCACTGTTACCGTATAAAGAGGCGCTTCTTTCACAATCATTTCAATACGTTCATGAACGGTAATAGCTAAAAAGTCCTCTACAGCAAACGACTTTTCTATAATATCTCCAGAATTCTGAAAACAATCTGGTACAGACTCGCCGTTACAACTCATTAAAACCAATACTACGAATATAGCTGCTAATTTTCTCATGCTTCTTATAGTCTTATCCCAATTCCAAATTCTACACCTTCAGCCTTTGCTCCATGTGCTTTTAGGGTTATCGCACCAAATACCTTATCACCAAAATAACGTTTTAAACCAATTCGGTTATAGATACGACCTTCAAAATCGTACGGATAATACACGTAATACCCCAACTGTGTTATCAGTGATATTTTATTTATAAATAGCTCATGCCCAACAAAAACCCCGACACGTTTATAATCCTCATCACCAGACACATTATCCTCAGGGAATGCGATAGAATAATAGGTAATTAATTCTTTTAGAAAGGTAGAGAAAAACACATCGGTTCCTGCTTGAAAAGCCGATTTACGATTTATACGTTTATCGGCATACGCCGAAACAATATAGAAAGGGTATTGCCCCATATGATTAACATCACTCTCATTCACACCTGCTCTAAAAGCAAAATTATATCGGATTTTTTCGGTAAATGTTTTCTCCTCAGATGAAGGGATATACTCCGGCTGATTATTATAACCAAACATGTAATTAGCTCCTACGGTAAACACAAAACTGTTTGTAGAATTATTGGGAGCTTTAAAATTAGCGTTCGAATAATGAATCACAGAAATCCCAGCTTGCAGTCCGATGCCCTTAAAAATATTTGGCTTATCGTAATTGAGCATAAAGTAGGTAGAACTCAGTAAATCGGATCCATACGCGCTATTTCTATAATTAGTTTCTTTATCGTAGGGATTAGTAGCATACGCCAAACCTTGGGCGATTCTGAATTTTAAATGTCGTTTCAAGAAATAAAAATTAAAGTGAGCATACAATCCGTAAGCCTCCCCTAAATGCTCGTTTTTTAGATCCTGATAGGTAAAAGATACTCCGTAATCGGGATAATTATAACGACTTTCCCAGGCTTTTTGCCCAAAAGTTTTTTGATTATACCCTATAATAAGTCCGGTAGGGTGTCCTGTAATTAAATGAGCAATATCCGGGTTGTGTTCTAAAATAGTTCCATAGAAGGCATTCACATCAATAGTAAAAGGATTTTTATCCTCTTGAGAAATCCCATAAAAACAATTTAATATAAAAACAACAACAAAAAAAGACCTCATCTCATGGTTTAATTAAGCTGCAAAAGTAAAGCAATTATTAAAAAGAGTAAGAACCCTATCAGTATAATATTATACAAAAAAGAAGAAAGGGGTTTCAGAATACTGAGCCCTGCTTTTATTAGTCTCAGATTTAACCTTATCGTGTTTTAATCTCAGGCCGAATTTCTACTGGCATTAATATTTCCGAAAAGGGAACGCATCACTATTTTTTGAAATATATCGATTTGCTTCTCATCTCTCACTTCTGCTTTTTCTAATTCTTGAATCTTTTTTAACGCATACTGCTGAATCGTTAATAACGGTAGCACAATCGATTCCCTAATACTTATAGACGCTTTTCCTACAGGTTCTTCTTGCATCAATTCGGTATAGCCTGTAAGTTTTAGGATTAGAGCCTTTGTAATTCTATATTCCTCATATATAATTTCCCAAAACGCTCCGTAATCAGGATCTTCAGACATATATTTTGTAAGGTCAAAAAATGATTTTGACAAGGACATCATACTGTTTTCAATGAGTGTTCTAAAGAAATTTGATGTTTGATAAAGTTGTTTTACGCTCTCAAACTCCCCGGCATCATCATAATATTTCAAGGCCGTTCCAACACCAAAAAAGCCTGGCACATTTTGTTTTAACTGACTCCAAGAGCCCACAAAAGGAATCGCTCTTAAGTCCTCAAAAACCAGACCTTCACTCTTTCCTCGTTTTGACGGACGACTGCCAATATTAGTTTTAGCATAATACTTTAAAGTACTCATATGCTCTAAGTACGGGATAAATTTAGGGTGGCTTTTAAAATCTACATAGGCCTTATAACTCCGTTTTGACAAGTTATCCATAACGGCAATATTCTCGGCTGTCATACTTAGATCTGTATCGCTTAACCGGTTGCGCACTCCAGAACTTATTAATTGCTCCAAATTGTATTGAGACGAATCTAAAGTTCCGAAATTAGAACTTATGGTTTGTCCTTGAATAGTAAGTTGCACTTCTTTATCTTCAATTTTAGGCCCTAACGACGCATAGAAATTATGAGTTTTACCACCACCACGCGCTGGCGGACCGCCACGGCCATCAAAAAATAACACGGTTATATTATGAGCTCTAGATATAGCGGTTAAGCGTTCTTTAGCTTTATAAATCGCCCAGTTTGCCATTAAATACCCCCCATCTTTTGTACCGTCACTAAAACCTAACATTATGGTTTGCTTATTACCGCGCTGTTTCAAATGCGCGCGGTATTCGGGATTAGTGTAGAGTTCTTCCATAACCTTATGGGCATTCTCTAAATCGGTTATGGTTTCGAATAGCGGACCGATATCTACCGTGAGCTGGTCTTGAAAGGCCACTAATTTTAACATAGCAAAGACCTGCATCACATTTAAAGTCGTTTGATTATTACTAATAATGTAACGATTGCAGGCCCGTTCACCATTATTATCCTGAATGGTTTTAATAACTTCTATAGTTCGCAATGTTTTAGAGGTATCGTCATCTGTTATAAGAGACAGATCTATCTTCCCACTTACCTTGGCTAATAATTGTACTTGTTCTTTTTCGGATAGTGATAAATAATTATGAGGAAAAATAGAACTCCCACTTTGTATTAAAACGGACACCATTTCAGTAAAGACTTTATCATGAGCACGGCTATCTTGTCTAATATCTAAGCTTGCAAAATGAAAACCGAAGAGATGAATTTTATTTAAGAGGCTCTCGATATCATCGACATACAAACTTTGATGTGTATCTTCTACAATCTGCTTAATGTGTTTTAATCCTGAAACTAAGCCAGCGACTGTGAACTCCGAAGGTTCATTTAACACAAGAGTATACAATTCGGTTTCCAAGCGCTGAACATGCTCTTCAACACCATCGAAGGTCAGTTTTCGTTTTAAATCTCTAATGTCTTTATAATAATTTTTTAGTATAGTCTCTTTAAGTCTGTTAGCAACTTTTAAGGTGATTTCGGGTGTAACAAACGGATTACCATCACGATCTCCCCCTGGCCAAAACCCAATATTTATAATATCGTTATTAATGTGTTTTCCATCAAATATATTTTGCTGAATATAATCGTAAATCGAACCAAAAGAATAGTAAAACACGTTTTCCAAATACCAAATTAAGCTTACTGCCTCATCGTAGGGCGACGGTTTTTCATGTTTAAAAAACGGTGTCTTCCCTAACTGCGCCAGCAATTCCTGAATGCGTAAGAGGTTGTTTTCTTTTATCGCACGCGTTAAATCGGTAATAATCCCTAGAACAGCACCCGGATAAAACTGTGTGGGGTGAGCCGTAAGCACAATACGCACCTTAAAATCTTCTAAATAATCCTGTAACTCATCCATCTTTTTTTCTGCAGCGGCTGTTTCTTTTAAACTTCGAAGCGTACCAAGACCATCCATATTATTCACCACAGAAAACGCGGCATCTTCAATAGCATCAAACAGCACGACTTGGCGTTCTATATACTGAATAAATCGAAAAAGAAGATTCACCTGACTGGACGTATTGCGTTTACTTTGATAATTCGCAAAAAAAGACTCTACAATCGCCGTAGGATTATCACCCTTTTCAAAACCTTTTTTACAGGTATCATAAAATAAGGGGAGTAAAACACCTGTTTTTGTAACCGCATCGAAGGGTAAGGTCATAAATATGCTATTATAAATTTGATATTTAGAAAGTACATTTTGATTAAATCGCGTGAATTTAGGCTGAACAGGCATAGTTAGTGGTTTAAAAGGTCTATTTAAAGTTAGTGAATATGCCCATTAAAACACATTATAATTCTACTATTGTTAAATAAAAATGGGAATACGCTTTGCGAGCATCAAAAACACATGGAGCTATAAAATACTGAGGGCTAAACGCTTTTAAAGTGTTAACGACTTTTTAACGTCTAGTTTGGACTACAATTATTAAAATTTTGTATTTTTGGTGCTTCAAATTAAACGAGGAAGGATTTGACTGATTGCAACCTCATTAAAAAATGCTAAAGGCAGTGTATACTTCCTTAGACGTTTTCGTCAAATCTTCTGACAAAAAATAATAGAAAAATGGCATATTTATTTACTTCGGAAAGTGTTTCTGAAGGACACCCAGACAAAGTAGCTGATCAAATTAGTGATGCATTAATCGATAATTTCCTTGCTTTCGACAAAGAATCTAAGGTCGCTTGTGAAACATTAGTCACTACAGGGCAGGTTGTTTTGGCAGGTGAAGTAAAATCGAACACCTATTTAGACGTTCAGAAAATTGCAAGAGACACCATTAACAAAATAGGCTACACTAAAGGCGCTTATATGTTTGACGGCAGTTCTTGCGGTGTACTTTCTGCAATTCATGAGCAGAGTGAAGATATTAATCGCGGTGTAGACAAGGAAAACAAAGAAGAGCAAGGTGCAGGAGATCAAGGTATGATGTTTGGTTATGCCACTCGAGAGACAGAAAACTATATGCCATTGGCTTTAGATTTATCTCATAAAATCTTAATTGAACTAGCAGCATTGCGTCGAGAAGAGAAAGACATTACGTATTTAAGACCAGATTCTAAGAGCCAGGTAACCATAGAATATAGCGATGACAATGTACCTCAGCGTATTGATGCGATTGTTATTTCTACGCAACATGACGATTTTATAAAACCGGCATCTAAATCTAGAGAGGATATTGCAAAGGCTGATGAGGCGATGCTAGCTAAAATTAGAAAGGACCTTGTAGAGATATTAATCCCTCGTGTAATTGCCAAACTACCTGAGGATTTAAAAGCTCTATTTAACGACACTATTACCTACCACATAAATCCGACAGGAAAATTCGTTATTGGTGGACCACATGGTGATACCGGACTAACAGGTCGTAAGATTATTGTAGATACCTACGGCGGAAAAGGCGCTCATGGTGGTGGTGCTTTTTCTGGAAAAGACCCTAGTAAAGTAGATCGAAGCGCAGCATATGCGACGAGACATATTGCTAAAAACTTAGTTGCAGCAGGTGTTTGTGATGAAGTTTTAGTTCAAGTTTCTTATGCTATTGGTGTTGTAGAGCCTGTAAGTATTTATATTGACACATACGGTACCTGCCCATTTAATATGACTGATGGAGAAATTGCCGAAAAAGTAAAAACTATTTTTGACATGAGACCAGCAGCTATCGAAAAGCGCTTAAAGCTTCGCAACCCTATTTATAGTGAGACTGCTGCTTATGGCCATATGGGACGAAAAAATGAAACGGTAACAAAAACGTTCGAAGATATTTACGGTCATGAAAAAAGCTTAGAAGTTGAGTTATTTACATGGGAAAAACTAGATCATGTTGATCAAATAAAAACGGCATTCGGTTTATAATAAACGTTTCCGTACACATACAAAAAAACCTCCAACGCTACTGTTGGAGGTTTTTTTGGATCAATCTCAAAAGTTGTGTGTGAATTGAAATAAGATTACGATTTTTGTAAAAAAAAATAGCCGTGGAGAATTATTTAGAATTACTAAAACTTATTCTCCCTGAATTTTTAATTAATCATTTCGATTTAATAAAAAACACAAAAAATGGTGAAGTAATGCACCTTTATTTTGAAGAGCGCAATGTGATTCCTAAAGAGGAGAAATCCAAAATGCTTGTTGCTCATGGTTTTCACAAAGAAGTCACTATTCAAGATTTTCCACTTCGAGGTAATACAGTCTATCTTCACGTAAAACGTCGCAGATGGTTAGATAAAAATACGAATCAGGTTGTACAACGCGATTGGAATTTAGTAGCACAGGGAACACGGATGAC
>NZ_FNQK01000016.1 GCF_900107625.1 Bizionia paragorgiae | reverse complement strand
CTTACGTTGACATAAACCGTTTGTGGGTTAGAGATGTTTGTATAAGGTATTGGTAACGGATTTACTTGCGCATCGGCATCAGCTTGTGTTAAGTAATACGTTACGGAGTAGTTGGGATTACCTCCTGAGATTTCATTATTCTTGATACTTAAATCAATTTCTGTAAAACCATCTGGAGTTCCATCGTCACAAACACCTAATACTGTTGGTGTTATTACTGTTGGCAATGGGTATGTTGTTAAACTGTAAATCTGAGTTGCTGGACAAGCACCATTAGTGGTATACTCTACACCATAGGTTGTGTCTGGCTGACCTCCTGTTACGGTTCCTGTTGTTGCATCTATCGTAGCACCATCGGTTGGCACAGGGTTTAAAGCATAAGTTCCTCCTGGTACCACTTCTGAATCTACAATTCCGCCGTCGCATGTTGGAGTCATTGTAATCGTTGGGTCATCTACTGATAATACTGTAAGATCGAAAGTAGAAGACGCTGGGCACGTACCATTTGTTGTGTATTCTATAGTATACGTTGTTCCCGATGTACCTCCCGTTACAGCTCCTGTTGAAGGGTCTATTACTGCAGCATCTGTTGGTACAGGGTTAAACGTATATGTTCCTCCTGCCATAGCAAAAGAATCTACAGTACCTCCGTCGCAGGTAGCCATCATAGAGAATGATGGGTCGTCACTAGGGTCTAAAATTAAATTAAAAACAGGAGTTGGTGAAGCAATATAACAAGAAGGACTTGCGATGTTTTCAACACGAATATAAATAGATTCTGGGTTTGCAACGTTATTATACGGACTTACTAAAGCATTTGTTCCGGCATCGGCATCAGCAAAAGTTGTATAATATGTTACTGTAAATTCTGTATTGGATTGCGCTCCTAAAATTGCAGCATTTTGAGATTCTAAATCAAATGCTTCTCCCACACCATCGTTAGAAATATCATCACAGGTGACCATATCTGGCGCTGGACTATAAGTAACATTCAAATACGAAAGCGTAAACACATCGGTATCTACACAGGTTCCTGAAGTCAAGTCTTCAATACGCACATAAATTTGCTCACCGTCGGTTCCAATATAATTTACCGGATCAACAATAGGGTTTGTTCCAGCATCCGCATCTGCCTGAGACGTATAATAAGAAATATCTACCGTTGTGGGATCTTGAGTTCCCATTACCTCAGCATCATTTTCAGAAAGGTCAAAAACAACAGCTCCAGAACCATCATTACACTCTATTAACTCAATAGTATTTGTAACTATAGGGCCTGGTATAAACTCAACAAAAACAGAATCTGACGCTTGACAACTAGCAGAGAATACAATATCTACACTATAGGTTCCTTCTACTGTGGCATCATAAGTAGAAGCAGTTTCACCGGCAATAACATTACCGTCTAAATACCAAGTATGCGTCGCATTTGGTAACCCCGTATCTAAGGTTACTGTTGTACCTTCACATTCTGCAGTTCCTGCTGTAATGGTTATATCTTCACCTAAGTCCCCTCCTAAACTAAAAGATCCTGCACCTAGAAAAACAGCAGCATCGTAGGCATTATCCTGGTCATCAGCAATTACTAATTTAATTCTGTATGAATTATTCGGTACTACTGTAGCCGAAGCTGTCATAGGCACCGTATACCCCTTAAAATTTGTTGGACTGTTAATTTCTGGCAGTCCATTAGTATCATCATAGTAGGAATCAAAATAGGAAGGGTTTACTGATGGGCAACTCCCATTATAAGCATTATCTCTTACAGTAAAAACAGACACTACATCTGTTGTCCCTGGAACTAGCGCTAAATTAGTGGATACACCCGTTACCAAATCCGTTAAAATAAATGCAAAGGCATCGGTAAAACCACACTGAAACCCCCCATATTCCTCAGAAGCAAATACAAAATCGAAAGAAATACTATCTACAATTGGCATAAACTCGAATTCAATATAAGTCGCATCATTTGTACTGCCAGGTGGTAGTCCGATCTCAGCTTCTAGGTCTGCATCTCCAGGCCAGCTACCACCACTTTGAATTCCTGTTTCTGGCCCTATTGCATCCAAAGCATTACCAGTAGATAACACAATACCAGCATCAAACCCAAAAACACCTCCTGTCGAAATAAAAGATCCAATCCCATTTACAGCACCAAAATCACTACCTGTACTCGAAGTGATATTAGAAACAGTAGCACATGGACTATCGATTAAAACATCAGTTACCAATTGTTCTACAGTATGATCTGTGATACTAACTTGAATATAAGGACTAGGAATCACAACGGTAACCGTAACTTGCTCGCTACACCCTGTAGGGTTAACATCAGAAACCGTTAAGGTCACTGTATAGTTTCCAAAACCATTAAACGTATGACTTGCAGACTCTCCTGTAACTGGAGCCGACCCATCACCAAAATTCCATGAGTATTCAGCACCGGTACCATCCTCAGAAAAAATGGCACTTCCATCAAAAGTAACTGTATCACCATCGGCTATAACAATTTCATTGTTCGCATCAACTGCAGGCGTAGTCGCATCAATACTAGGTGTAATAGTTTGACAAGGCTCTAAACAGTCTATGGTTGCAGCCCATCCGATAGTGTTTGCAGAATCATTACTAACAAATACAAAAGTTAAACACCCTGAATTATTAGTTGGTGATGCCGTAATAGTACCAGGAAATGCAGAAGCTCCTGACCCCGCAAATGTACCCAAAAGAGGTGCCGTAGTATCGTTCCCGTCATAAACCGTTAAAACATCTCCAGGACTCCCTCCAAAAGCACCTTGAGTGTTAAATGCTGAAAAGGCCACTTGTATTGATGAATCTGCAATATCCGGGCAAATAGTTATTTCAAAATTTTCATTATCGGTATAATTTGCCGAGCCTCCACCAGAATCATAAAAATTCCCGGAACATGTCGTGAACGTTCCGTTCTGCATTAAGATATCTTGAGCGGACGCTGAAAAAAAAGTTAACACTAAAACTATAGCTAATGTAAAATTCTTCATTTTAAAGAGGTTATTTGTCAATACTTGGTTGTTATTATTGCAATTATACTAATAATTACTGAGTTTTAATTACATCTTTTAGGTATAAAAACTTCAGATTAAATGTAAATCATCTATTTTTTTAACCATTCATCTATGCTGTAGCACAAAAGATTTAACAAAATGTTATATACTATATAACAACAGCGGTCTAAAATCTCCTACCTCAACATCTAAATAAATTTTCATTTTTTATTGTTACACCTCTTGTTACGTCTCCGGCTTAATTACAATTCATTAACTTTGATTTTATGAACTACTATGGTTTCATATTACTATTTACTCTTATAAGCTGTACAACACAAATAAAAAAGCCCATGCAACACGCTTACACCAATGCCCTTATTAATGAATCTAGCCCTTATTTATTACAGCATGCTCACAACCCTGTAAATTGGTACGCATGGAATACCGAAAGTTTAGAGCGCGCTAAATCTGAAAACAAATTGATTATAATTAGTGTGGGGTATGCGGCTTGCCATTGGTGTCATGTTATGGAACACGAAAGCTTTGAAGATGAAGCGGTCGCCAGTGTAATGAACGCTCATTTTATAAATATAAAAGTCGATCGCGAAGAACGCCCAGATATCGACCAGGTTTATATGAACGCTGTACAATTAATGACGGGTCAAGGGGGCTGGCCAATGAATGTTATTGCGCTTCCCGACGGACGTCCAGTTTGGGGTGGTACCTACTTTAAAAAAGAACAGTGGACACAAGCGCTAACACAAATCGCTAAACTGTATGCCGAAAGCCCAGAAAAACTGTACGAGTACGCCAATAAATTAGAGCAGGGCATAAAAAACCTCGATGTTATTATCCCCAATACAGAAACCGTAGATTTTTCTGTTCAGGAAATAGAAACAGCTATTTCCCAATGGTCGGAGCAATTCGATTTAAAATTTGGCGGTATCACATCCCAACACAAGTTTATGATGCCAAACAACTATCATTTTCTTTTGCGATACGCCCATCAAAGTAATGACACTAAACTTAAAGACTATGTTGACAAAACACTAACAAAAATAGCTTATGGTGGTGTTTACGATCATGTTGGTGGTGGTTTTTCTAGATATGCCGTAGATTCTAAATGGCATATCCCCCATTTCGAAAAAATGCTCTACGACAATGGCCAGTTGGTTAGCCTCTATGCCGATGCCTATCTTATTTCCAAAAACAAGCTTTATAAAGAAGTTATTACCGAAACTTTAGCTTTTGTAGATCGTGAATTAACAGCCCCAAATGGTGCTTTTTACTCCTCTTTAGATGCCGATAGCCACAACCACAAAGGCATTTTAGAAGAAGGTGCTTATTATGTGTGGACAACAAAAGAACTAGAAGCGGTTTTAAATACCGATTACAAACTATTTACCGACTATTACAATGTTAATGCATTTGGCTATTGGGAACATAAAAACTATGTTCTTATCCGTTCTAAAAGTGACGATGAGTTTATACAAACTCACCAGCTTACAATTCAAGAATTAAACGCTAAAAAGCAACTTTGGAAAACAGCATTACTTAAAGCACGTAATCAACGTAAAACACCTCGATTAGACGATAAAAGTTTAACCTCCTGGAACGCTCTTATGCTTAAAGGTTACTTGGATGCTTACCGTGTGTTAGGAGACGAGGCTTACTTAGATAGCGCTTTAAAAAACGCACATTTTATTATCAATAACCAATTAAAAGAAGATGGTAGTTTATACCACTCCTACAAAAACGATACAAGTAGTATTAATGGTTTTCTTGAGGATTATGCGACAACCATAGAGGCATTTATTTTAGCCTACGAAATCACTCTCGATAAAAAATGGCTATTTACAGCTCGCGATTTAACCAACTATACCTTCGATAGGTTTTATGACGAAAAAAGCAAGCTATTCTTTTTCACCAATGCTCAAGATGCTGCATTGGTTTCTAGAAGTATAGAGTACCGCGATAATGTTATTCCGGCAAGTAATTCAATACTCGCAAAAAGTTTATTTAAACTCTCGCACTATTTCGACAACGCTTACTATTTAAAAACGGCGACGGCTATGCTTCATAATGTATCTCCGGAGATCCATAGCTACCCTGGCGGATTTTCCAATTGGCTAGACCTGATGCTTAATTTTACAAACCCCTATTACGAAGTTGCAATTATAGGTACTGCTGCGAAAGACAAATTAAAAACCCTTAACGCGACTTACCTCCCTAACAAACTTATCGCAGGAAGCACGACAGAAAGTAGTTTACCGCTATTAAAGCAGCGCTATGTAGCACAAGAAACCTTATTATATGTTTGTGTTAATAACACCTGCCAACGCCCGGTTAAAGAAGTCAGTGAGGCCATACAACTATTAAAAAACCAACCCTAGCCACTCTAAATACAAAAGTGGTTACATTTTAAAATACGCCCAGTTCGATTAAAAAACGTATTATACTTACAGTTTAAAACAGTTCTAACTTGCAGATTATACCCGTTGGGACACGACATCCCCTCATACTTCAATTTTTATAATTTTAATAACATTTTTAATTTGGATAGCCACTTCAAAATGTTAAATTTTGTCCTATTAACAAACTATAAACATAAATATGGAAACAGAAAAATGGATTGACAAAGGCTGGGATGTAATTGTAAATTTCGGCCCAAAAGTTCTTGCAGCAATTGCAATTTGGATCATTGGTGGAGTTATCGTTAAATACCTATTAAAAGGTTTTAACAAAGCCATGGAGAAAAAAGGTTTAGAAATAAGTCTGAAAAAATTCCTTAGTGATCTTGTTGGTTGGGGCTTAAAGATTGTCCTAATTTTAGTAGTTTTAGGTACTGTGGGGGTCGAAACCACTTCTTTCGCTGCTGTTTTGGCTGCCGCTGGTTTAGCCATTGGTTTAGCATTACAGGGTTCGCTAGCAAACTTTGCTGGTGGAATTTTAATCATGATTTTCAAGCCTTTTAAGATCGGGGATTTTATCGAGGCTCAAGGTCAGTCGGGAACTGTAAAAGAAATTGAGATTTTCACAACAAAATTATTAACACCAAATAATCAAGAGGTAATTATGCCAAACGGCGCCTTATCTAACGACAATATTGTAAATTATAGTACAGAAAGTACACGTCGTGTAAACCTTACTTTTGGTGTGGGCTACGATTCTGACATTAAAAAAACTAAAGAGGTTATCTTAGGCGTTATTAATTCGCATCCTGCCGTACTAAAAGATCCTGCTCCGGCGGTAAATGTATCGGAATTAGCGGACAGTTCTATAAACTTTTTTACACGTGCATGGGTAAAGCAAGAAGATTATTGGGATGTACACTTTTACCTTATCGAGCGTACAAAAGAAGCTTTCGACGAGGCTGGTATCGATATTCCTTACCCACACCAAGTTGAAATTCATAAAGAAGGTTAATATTAATTTTATGCGTTTTTGGGCGTTACCAAGTAAAACACTTGGTCGGGTTTTCACTACTCGCTTCCCGATACCTATCGGGAGAGCTCAAACAAACCGTTCAACCCCTAACGCAAATAGTAACTTTTATAATAAAACACCGTATTTATTTAGACTTCGGCTTCGGTTTTAAAGCCACAAAGTCTTTTAAATAAAAAGGTTCAAAATAAGCGACATCTTCGGTGTCGCTTTTTTTGTACTTAGCATAGGCTAAAGCGCCCATAGTACTTGCCGACGGTAATTTCCCTTCTATAAAAACGGCATTTTCATGAGGTATAAGCGTTTTGGTTTTCTCCACACCATTACCAATAAAGTAGACTTTACCCGCATTTAAATACTGAGCAAAAGCATCCGTATCTAGTATTTGGGCTTCTATATCGCGAATAGGCTTATACTCTGAATCGAATACCGCCGAAAACACTTCCATCCGACGAGCATCTAACATAGGTACAATAAGGCCATTATCTGCTTTTACCTGATGCGCTAATGCTTCCAAGGTATTCACCGCAATTAGTGGGATATCTAAAGCAAAACAAAGTCCTTTAGCTGTCGATACTCCAATACGTAAGCCCGTATAAGACCCTGGCCCTTTACTTACCGCTATCGCATTTAAATCTTCTCTAGCGACATTAGCCTCTTTTAAAATAGAAGCTATAAACGTATGTAAGCGTTCGGCGTGCGAATAATTGGTATCGTAATCTTCTTTTAAAAGCAAAGTCTCTCCTTCTTTAGAAAGAGAGACCGAGCAATTTGTTGTTGTTGTTTCTATACTTAATATTAAAGCCACGGCTATTCTGTTATTGGTTTTCCAAGGTAGAAATCTAATACTTTTGTTTTAAATATAAAATCATATTTCGCATTAATTAACGAAGACTCTGCATTTACTAGGCGTAAACGCGATTGCTCTAAATCAAATCCGTTCATCGCTCCTATATTATAACGCTCCTGAGCATTATTAAAAGCCAGTTCTTGAGACTCTAAAGAGACTTTTGCTGCCTCGTAGGCACGTAATGCCGATCTCGCATCGGTAAACGCACGTTGAATATTAGACTCTAAATTTAATTTTGTTTGTTCCAAGCCCAGTTTGGCATTCTCTTCCTGAATACGCGATTTTGCTACCGCTGTTTTATTCTGAAACTGAGAAAATATAGGGATATTTACATTTAGCGAAAATCGGTGTGATTTCTGATCGTTTAATTGCTGAAAAAACGGATCTTCATTTTGATCTAAATTCGAGTAGAACACATTCGATCCAAAGCCATAACCTAAAGACACGCTAGGGTAAAAACCTGCTTTAGAGATTTCTGTTCCCAATTCTGAAATTTCAATATTTTTCTCTGCTACCTTAATTTCACTTCTATTTGCTAGGGCATAATTTAAAACCGGAGTCACATCATTGTACATGAGTTCTGCCGACGGATCGTCTAAATCGATCTCTTCCACAGCAAAACCGTTAAAAGGCACTTGCAGTAATTGAGATAAGGTTAGTAATGACAATTCATAATTGTTCTCGGCTACGGTTACACTTTGTAAGTCTCTACTTAAAGTGGCTTGTGCATCATAAACATCGGCTCTTGGTTGCGCTCCAGCATCTACTAATTCGTTAACACGTTGCAACTGCTTTTTAGAAAACTCATATTGTGCTTTCGCTGTTTCTAAATTCTCAACATTAAATAAAATATTTAAATAGGCATTTACGACGTTTAAAGAAATATCATCTTTTATACGATCTAGCTCTAGCTGGTTGGCCTCTAGACTTAATTGCGACTGCTTGTAAAGGTTTGTATTTCTAAACCCGTTAAACACAGTTTCATTAACATTTACCCCTAGGCTTGTACTATTCGAAGTCCTATTGGCAAACTGCCCTTGAAACAACTCAATGTTTCCGGTGGACAAACTATGACTAGCATTCGCGCTAACCGTAGGTAAAAAACGTCCTTTTGCCGCTATAATATCTTGCTCATTAGTCAATAAAGTATTCGACGCTTGCTTAACCGAAATATTATTCTCTAACGCGTGATTAACACTTTCCTGAAGCGTCCATTTCTTCTCTTGCGCCAAAGCAGCAACACTAATACCTAATGCACAAACTGTAGTGAAAATAATTTTAGTTGTCTTCCTCATCATTGTTATCTTTTAAAGCTTTGTTCCATACTTTTATTTTATCTCCTTCTTTAACACCTTCGGTAATTTCCACGTTAATCCCGTCCGAAATACCTAATTCAACATTTTTCTTCTCATACTTACCATCACCTATTAACAATTCTACAAATGGCTTTTCAGTAATACGATTAAACTGAAGTAAGGCTTCTTTAATAACTAAAACACTGTCTTTACTTTCCATTTCAATCTCAGCATTCGCACTATAACCTGCTCTAATACGCGTTGATTCTTCAACATCAACATCGGCTTTAATTGTAAATTGAACGGCTCCATTTTCTTCGTTTCCTTTTGGTGCAACAAAGGTTAATTTAGCAGGGAATTTCTTTTCGTTAATCGCTCCTAAAATCACGACAATATCTTTCCCTTCTTCCAATTTACCCACTTCAGCCTCATCGACTTTTCCTTCAAAAATCATCTTGCTCATATCGGCAATAGTTGCGATGGTTGTTCCCGCATTAAAACTATTACTTTCGATCACCTGATCCCCTTCACGAACAGGAATTTCTAATACCGTTCCCGAAATCTGAGCCGTAATACTCGTATTGGCAGATCCACCGCCAGACAGACTACCACGTTTAATAATTTGGTAATTATTTTGCGCTTGCGTTAAAGACTCGTTAGCTTGATTAAGTGACAGCTGGCTGTTTTCAAAATCTTGTTTAGAAATCACGCCTTTATCAAATAACACTTTATTTCTATCATATAAGGTTTTCGCATTGTTATAAGAAAGCTTAGCAGAGTTTATCTGACTATTGGCACTCACAAGACTTTGCTCGTTTGGCACGACTCTAATGGTAGCAATTAGGTCTCCTTTCTTAACCATATCTCCTTCCTCCACTAAAATCTTATCAATAATTCCGGCAATTTGTGGTTTTAATTCGATTTCTTCTTCAGGATTTAACTTACCTGTTGCTACTGTTTTTGTTCGTAAAGAGGTGTAAAAAGGCTCTTCTACTTTAAAGTCTTCAACGCCTTTAGAATTTGAATCCTTAAAATATTTAAGAACGAATACGAGTGCGATTAGTAAACCTAACCCTATAATTATTTTTAATGCTTTTTTCATTTTTTAATGTATTTAACGACGTTGGTTTTAAAAGTACTTTAATTTTTATGGTTTATATATTCAGATTATTCTTCTCTTAAGGCATCTATTGGCTTAACGCTTGTGGCTTTAAATGCAGGGATTAACCCTATTAAAGTCCCAAGGACGACTAAAATAAGCAAGGCAATAAACACGACAGCAATTGGTACGGATGCGTTTACAAAAATAGCCTCATCACCCTGGCCCAAAAAGGTATCTATAAGAATGAGGATCCATCCGCCACTTATAATTCCTAAAAGACCTGCGGTAAGGGTTATAAATACCGCTTCGACAATAATTTGTCGTTTTATTTCAAAGGGGGTTGCTCCCAAGGCACGACGTACCCCTATTTCTTTAGTACGTTCTTTAACGGTTATTAATAGAATGTTTCCAATGGCAAAAACGCCTGCTATTAACGTTGCAATACCCACAAACCAGGTTAAGAATTGCATGCCTGTTAAAAATCCTGTGATTTTAGCAAATTCTTTTCCTAGGTTAAAACTTCCAAATGCACGATCGTCTTCCGGGTGAATACGATGTAGGTTTTTAAGCATAAGTTTGGCATCGGCTTCAATTTGAGTAATATCGGCATCAGGTTTCCCTGTAATCATTACCCAACCAATATCATTACCTTGGTTATAAATTTGTTGAAAAGTAGTAAAGGGAATATGAATATCGCTCGACGGTCCCATATTAACGTTCCCATTTTCGAACATTCCAATCACTTTAAAATTGATGCTGTTAATTTGAATGTACTCGCCAATCATTTCAGCATCTTTCTCAAACAACTGCTTATAGATTTCTTCTGAGATAACAACAACTTTCTTATTGTCATCGATATCACTTTGGTTAATAAATCGTCCGTGAATCATTTTCTTCTTCTGAACACGGTCTAATAAGGGGTAATCTCCATTAACACCAAAGTTACCCGATAAAAAATTTCGGGTTACAACACCTTGATTCTGATTCCTAGGGACTACAAACTCAATCCCATCGACATTTTCTTCTACTTTTTTAGCATCCGACAAAGTCAGTACCACTTGTTTTCCTTCTTGGAATCCTTTAAACGGCTTGCTTGTACTTTGACCCCAGACAAACACGCTGTTGGTAGCAAAACTACCAAACAACCTATTAAAAGAATTCTCAATACCTTTAGCCGATCCTAACAAACCAATAAGTAACAAAATACCCCACCACACACCCACCATAGTAAGGGCTGTTCGCAGTACGTTTTTACTTAAGCTGTCGTAAACTTCTTGCCAAGTATCTCTTTCGAATAAAAATTTCATTTGCTAGTTCGTATTGGTTGTTTACTCGTGTTATTATTCGTTTCTCGTTTTAATTGATGGCTATTATTAATCATCTCTTAAAGCCACTATAGGTTTAATCCGCGATGCTTTCTTTGCCGGCAAATATCCTGCAATTCCACCCGCTACTATTAGGGTAATAGTTGCACCAATAACCAAGTTTAAACTTACTTTAGGGTCTTTAATAAAAAACTTCTCTAGACTTGGCCCTATCAACTCAAGAATACCCATTCCTAAAACCAAGCCTACAAAACCAGCAATTAAGGTTATTAAAACAGACTCCATTAAAATAATGGATACTATAGATTTTGGAGAGGCTCCTAAAGCTTTTCTAATTCCGATTTCTTTAGTCCGTTCTTTTACAATAAAAATCATGATATTACTAATTCCAACCACGCCCGCGATGAGTGTACCAAAGCCAATAACTAGGACAATCATTCCCAATCCACTAGTCATTTGATTTATCCCTTTTGCTTCATTGGCTAAGTTTCTAACGCGAACCGCACGTTGATCACTTTCTGCTACCGAGAATCGGTCTTTCAATTTTCTTGTTAACAGGCTACTAAAAGCTATGGCTTGATCATAACCCATTTTCGGGTTATAGGTTAGATTAATCTGATCGATATAATCGTTATTCCCATAAATTTGCTGCGCTGTGGTAATTGGCATATAGATTAAACGCTCTTCATTATCTCCACCGTCATCTTCAAAAACACCTACCACCTTATACTGAATACCATTAAGGTTTATATATTTACCAAGGGCAGTTGTTTTAAGGAACAAATCATTTTCTACTAAGCGGCCAATAACGACTACCTTAGTCTTTTCATTTAAATCTAACTGATTTATATAGCGTCCTATAGTGACTTCAGTATTTTCTAAATACTGGTGGTCTGGGTGAACTGCACGAACGGAGTAACTATTTTTTTCGTTTTGAAAAGACGCATTAACGTTTTTATAAATTCTAGCGGTTATGTATTGCACTTTTTCGCCAAACTCTTCTTTTATATAGTCGTAATCTTCATTTTTAAATTGAATTTGGCGTCCTGCCTGTAAACCTTTATTAGCTTTAGTTGTGCGCCCAGACATAATAAATATAGAATTGGTAGCATCGTCTTTAAAAGCATCATCAAAGGTATTGGTTAACCCGTTGGTGATTCCAAAAAGAATGGCAAAAAGTAAAATTGCGAAGGTGACTGTAAAACCAGAAAGTAGTGTTCTGGTTCGATTCATATTTATACTCTGAAATATTTCCCTCCAAAGGTCTCTATCAAACATATTGTGAGGCTCTAACTTGTTCTACAAATTTATCTTCCATAATTACCCCGTCTACTAATCGCACGATACGTTTACACATATCGGCAATATCTTCTTCGTGGGTAACTATTAAAATGGTTTTTCCTTCGTCGTTTAACTGCTGTAAAAACGCCATAATCTCATAAGATGTTTTCGTGTCTAATGCACCTGTAGGCTCATCGGCCAAGAGCAACTTAGGGTCGGCAGCAAGCGCTCTAGCAATAGCCACACGCTGCTTTTGTCCGCCAGACAGCTCATTTGGCAAGTGTTCTGCCCAAGCTTTAAGCCCCACTTTTTCCAAGTGAAACAATCCTTTTTCAATACGTTCTTTACGTTTTAATCCTTGGTAGTATAACGGTAAGGCTACATTATCTAAAGCGTTCTTATAATTAATAAGGTTGAACGATTGGAAAATAAATCCTAAGAACTTATTTCTATAAATAGCTGCTTTTTTCTCGGTAAGATTTTTAATCGGAACATTATCTAAAATGTATTCCCCTTCATCAGCTTCGTCAAGCATTCCAATAATATTTAGAAGCGTAGATTTCCCCGAACCTGAAGACCCCATAATAGCAACCATTTCTCCACTATCTACAGAGAGGTCAATACCTTTTAAAACGTGTAAACTCGAATCTCCTATGGGATAAGACTTGTGCAGTTTGTTAATTTTTAGCATATGTATTGACTTTTTTGATTGCTGATTTATACTTGATTATAGTAATTAGACTATACGATTTAAAAATTGTTACATATTTTTTTTAAAAAAACTGTTAAAAGAAATCAGATCGCCTTAACAACTCTACTACAGCATATAATTAAAACACCACACGTTAAAGGGTAACAGTATGACAAACAAAAAAAGCTTCAAAGTGAAACCACTTTGAAGCTTTTAAATACATGCTATAACCATTTGGCAAGACTACTCTTGACTTTTAGGTTTTGTAAAATATTTTCTATAGATAAAATACGCTAATCCGAAGATTAGTATATAGGGTACAGCCATAAGATAGACGATACCATTGTTAATACCTTTTGCAGCACCCTGCCCTTCTTCACTTTCTAATACTGCGCGACACATGGCACACTGTGCATTGGTATTAACAAAAAAGAATACCGACATGATAAAAAATAAAACTTTGGTTTTCATAATCTACTAGGTGTAATAAGGTGATATCATGATATAAATTACCACTCCGGTAACCGCCACGTATAACCATAGAGGAAACGTAATTTTAGCAATTTTCTTGTGACGTTCAAAATTTCCTGAGATTGCGCGCACGTAGGTTATTAATACGAATGGTATAACCACCACGGAAAGAACAATATGAGTAATTAAAATAAAGTAATACACATATTTTATAGCCCCTTCACCACCAAATTTGGTAGAATCACTCGTCATATGATAAGCGATATACATCAATAAAAAACTTACCGATAGCATCATCGCAAACTTAATTAGGCGCTCGTGAAGCTTGGCATTCTTCTTTAGTATAGCTATTAAGGCAATAATTAATATAACTGATGTTAGCGCATTAACCGATGCATAAATGGGAGGTAAAAAGCTAAGCGGTTCGACATCGTAACCTAAATCTCTTAGATTAACCCCAAAAAGAGCGGCAACCGCCAAAGGAATAACAATAGAAAGCACAACAATCCATTTGTTATACTTCTTTTCGTTTTCTAGGTTTTCGATATTATTCATTTAATAACTTTTTAATGTCTTCTTTAAGCATTGTAATTTCCTGCTCATTACCATCCTCGTCATACTTTTCTTTTTCACTAATAATCCCTTTATAGAAAATCTTAGGGTTTCCAAAAGCATCATAGCGCGAACGCACAAATCCGTTTTTATCTATCAATGCAAAATCACCAGAATGTTCAAAACCTACTTCATCATCTACTTTGGCAACATAGATATTAAATCCGGTATTTGCTAATTCGTAGATATCCGATTCTTCTCCGGTTAATAAATTCCAATTTGGATTTGTAATTCCGTAACGTTCTGCATACGCCTTTAACACCTCTGGAGTATCTAGTTTTGGAGTAATAGAAAATGAAGCTACCCCAAAGTCAGCATTCCCTTTAAAGGCATTTTGTATCTCCACAAGGTTTTCATTCATTCGCGGACAAATCGTTGGACAGGTTGTAAAAAAGAATTCTACAACGTACACTTTTCCCTTATAGTCTTCTTGGGTAATTGTTTCTCCATCTTGATTCGTAAAACTAAAGTTAGGCACCTTTTTACGCTTACCATTAATCTCGATAAAAGCTAATGGCTCATCACTAGAAAAATTATTGTCTTGACCGGTACTTAGGCGGTCACTTCTTGAGATATCGTTATTTTGAATCCTATCAATAATTTTAGGAACGAAAATAATTCCGAATAGCAATACGACAAAAGCTATTCCGATGTACGAATAATTAGTTTTCTTTTTCATAATCTGGATTTAAATCATTGGCACGACGGGTAGAGGAGTTAAATTCTCCTTTACGTTTTTCTCTATATTCGGTAAATAACACACGTAAATCGTCTGCTCCCATCTTGTTTTTTAAGACCGCTATTTTATTACAATCGTAAGCAGTTAACGGGTAAATAGGATCATTATTTTCAATTTCTCGATCTGTACGGTCATCTAAACGCCCTCTTTGATTAAGATCTTTATCTACAATAAACACATAATCGGACGCAAACGTAGCATCTAAATTTGAGGTAGAGCGCAAGTTATTATATAGCTTTTGGGCATCTTCATTATCGACAAAAACAAAGTGCCAATATTTTAACTCGTTATACTTACTTAATTCTTGCTTTAAGCGATTTGCAGAATCTTCAGAACCTTTAGACGCTAGGACTACTACTTGAAACTTTTTAAACCCTTGGAACTTATCGTATATAAGTTCTCTAAGGTTAGACATTTGCTTGATTCTTGATTCTGGATCGTTACCTACAAATGCTATTACCGAAATATGATCGTCTAACACCACCTCTGGATTGGTATTAGATCGTAGATTCTGAACGTCTAAAACGTTTTCCTTAACGATATTTAAAGGGGTGTAGTTATTAGTAGAAGGGTATAAAAACAGTAAAAAAATAACCGGCAGAAAAAATAATATAATAAGTATTGAAGTTTTTTTAACTTGTTTAATATCCATCGCAAACGGGTCGTTTATATAAGTTTACAAAAATAAAAAAGGTGGTTTAAATAAACCACCTTTTCCTTATGTTTAACACTAAATTAATTAGTGCTTAGAATGTATTTTTTACAAAGCCATTTCTAAAAACTGCCTCTACATATCCACCTTCTTGTAAAAGGATAAATATTAGGTAGCAGATTAAGAAAACACCTGTCCAAACAATAACTCTACGTAAAGCTGTTGTTTCGTCTCTTAAGTGCATAAAATCCCAAGCGATATAATATGCTTTAACGATTGTTAAAATTATAAAGATCCAGTTTAATCCTTTCATTCCTAAAACCTGAGTCATTAAAACTTCCGGTTTGTAGATACCTAAAACAACTTCGATTGCAGTTACTATAGATAAGAAGATTAAAACGCCCCATATTTTTTGGGTGTTTGATTTAAATTTTAATAAACCTCTAAATATTGCTAAATTGTGTTCTTGTGCCATTTTTAAATATTCTTATTATGAATTAAACTAAGTAGAAGAATGTGAATACGAATACCCATACTAAATCTACAAAGTGCCAGTATAAACCTACTTTTTCCACCATTTCGTAACTACCACGTCTTTCGTAAGTTCCTAAAAGGACATTAAAGAAAACGATAATATTAAGAAGAATCCCCGTAAATACGTGGAATCCGTGGAATCCTGTGATAAAGAAAAAGAAGTCTGCAAAGATCGGCGCACCATACTCATTCACTTTAAGGTTTGCACCGTGAACAACTAATTTACCATTTTCTGCAATTTGTTGTAAAGACTCTTCACGAGATAAGACTGTTTTGTGTCCTTCTTCGGTTAGCATTTGAGTTCTTACTAAAACCTCTGGATTTGCTTTTAATCCTGTTAACACCTCTTCAATAGTAAATTCTGGTAAAGGTGCTTCGGTTACATACCACAGCCCATTTTTTCTTTCGTGTAATACACGATCAGGATTTGTTGCTTTAGCGAAATCGGCTATTGCTACCCTTTTAAAGGTTTCTTTACCGTCTACAGTTTCATATTGACCAAATTGTAAGATATTACCACCTTTAGTTTGAACTGCTCCGTATTCTCCTTTAATGAAAGTATTCCACTCCCAAGCTTGAGAACCAATAAAGATAATACCACCAATCACGGTAAGGAACATGTACCATGTTACTTTGTTTTTATTCATGTGGTGTCCTGCATCTACGGCTAATACCATAGTTACTGAAGACATAATCAAAATAAACGTCATAAACGCTACATAGATCATTGGATAGCTACCGTGAAAAAACGGTACGTGTGTAAACACCTCATCGGCAATTGGCCAAGAATCAATAAATTTAAATCTTGAAAATCCATAGGCTGCTAGAAACCCAGAGAATGTTAAGGCATCTGATACGATAAAAAACCACATCATCATTTTACCATAACTGGCTTTTAGTGGTTCATTACCACCTCCCCATAATTTACCTTCTTTTCCAGTAGTTGCAACTGTAGTATCCATAAAGTGTAATTAGTTTTTAATATGTGGCACAAAAATAATCATTTTATTATTCTAAAGAAACAGTACATGATTAAAATTTGTATTCCGGTTAAAATGTTTGTAATTGTCTGCTATGAGTGGGCTCGTTTTAAATAGAAAACTAGCTTAAGAAATATAAAAACAAAAAGAGATAGACCCAAAGTATATCAACAAAATGCCAAAAAGTTGCGGCCAATTCCATACCTAGCATATTAGTGGCTGTATACTTTTGTTTAAAATGATTATAAATTACAACGACTAGGCAAATAAGGCCTACTAGCACGTGTAAAATGTGGACAAAAGCGATTAAAAAGACAAAAGAAGCCTTAGGATCACTAGTTGGTCCCGTTAAATAGTACCCTGCATCTATTAATTGTCCGAAACCGACAAACTGTAAGGTGATAAATACACTCCCTAATACTAAAGTAATCAATAATAAAATCGAAGTCTTTTTTCTATCGTCTTGTTTAAGGGCGCGTTTAGCAAGGATAAAGGTAATGCTACTAATAACAATTGCAAACACACTATAAATAAATACGTTTGGCAATTGCATATCTGCCGACCAGTCTGGTCTTGAGCTACTAACAATTACAGCACTTGTAAATCCTGCAAACGTCATTATTAGTGAAATGATACCAAACCATAGCATCATTTTCTTGGCTCTATTATTTTTTTCTTGGAGAGTTCCCTGAGTTAAGTCCATAGTTATCGAATAAATTTATCTACAACGTAGACAATTTGAATTAAAGTAATATATAACACACTAGCTAACATTAATTGCTTAGCTGCTTGTTCTGTCATTTTTTTAAACAACTGTATGGCGTAGAACAGCATAAAAAGTCCGAACGCGAATACAATAATAGCTGCAACGATAGATAGTTTTAACTCCCCAGTTATCCCCAGTACAGGAACTATAGAGATTAAAATAGTCCATACGGTATACATTATGGTTTGCACTGCGGTACCTTTATCCTGTTTACCTGTTGGCAACATAAAAAACCCGCCACGCTTATAATCGGTATACAAAAACCAACCAATTGCCCAGAAATGCGGGAATTGCCAGAAAAATTGTAAAGCGAATAAGGTCCCAGGTTCGATACCGAAGTTATCGGTAGCAGCGACCCACCCTAACATAAAAGGGATCGCACCAGGAATAGCTCCTACAAATACAGATAAGGGTGTTTTAGTTTTTAAAGGGGTATACACACAGGTGTAAAGAAAAATAGAAATCGCCCCAAACATTGCTGTTTGCTTATTTATCGAATATAAAATAGCGAGACCTAGAACTGTAAAAAGTGTTGCTATTACAAATGCTGTTTTAACAGACATCCTTCCCGAAGGAATCGGTCTGTTTTTAGTACGATGCATAAGTGCATCTAAATCTTTTTCAATAATTTGATTAAAAGCATTTGAAGCGCCCACCATAAAATACCCACCAAAAGCGAGTAGGATCAACACTTTAAAACTCACTTCGTCTACCCCAAGGAGATACCCCGCTATAGAAGAAAACACCACACTTAATGCGAGTCGCATTTTTGTGATTTCTTTAAAATCTGAAAGTAAACTGTGTTTTACGATTGGTGTTGCTGTTGTACTCAAAATATGGCTTTGCTTTACAAGCTATTTTTTAGCTCCTGCAAAGATACTTTGAAAAAGTAATTCTACAAATCAAAACACCAATTAAATAAGTCTGTTTTAAGTCCTAAGCGAAATGGGAATATATTAAAAATAACTTTTTATCTAGAATTAAACTAATAATAGATTAAGTAAGCAAAGAAAAAAGCTTTAGAGGTAACAACCAAATAAGATAAAGACTAATCGCTTAGTAAATATACCTCATCCGAACATCCTCTTATTTCCTAGGACTTAGTCTTGAACATCAAAAACAATCGGTAAACTGTATAAGATTTCTACCACGCTATCCCCGTTCTTTCCGGGCTGCATAGTAGGCACTTTTGAAACCACTCGTTGTGCTTCTTTCTCCAATTCACGGCGTGGCGCTCTTGTTTTTAATATAACAACTTCTCCCTGTTTATTGATTTTAAAAAGCACATCTATTTTCTGGCGACCATTAAGACCAAGATCTGCACCTATATCGCCATCAAATTGTTTTCTAATATGTTCTCTTAATTTATCAGACATACATTGACGTCGCCCTAAATTTGTAGTTTCACTTTCACATCCAGGATACACAGGAACAAACTGAACTGCTAAAATACTTACAGGCTCTTCTGGTTTTTCTACGACCAACTCGCGCGCGCTAGTAGGCACCACTTGCTTAGCAGCCCCTTTAAACTGCTGTTCTTGCTCGGTAATAAAATCGACATCTTCTTTAGCATTTTTAGCCTCGTTATCAGTAACCCGAATATCATCGGTAATAACAACGGTTTCCTTTTCACCTACCGCTTCTATTTTGGGTTCGGGTATTGTATAGACTTCAAAGTTACTTTCGGTGTAGTCCCATTCATCAGTCACCTGAACGTCTTGAAAAATTAGTCGTTTGCTTTTAACCTCTGTTCTAGATTCCAAGGCTAAATAAGCCCCTAACAAACAAATAATCAGTCCTATTTGAAAGTACAGTGTTGAATTTGACCTTAAATCCGTATCCTTCTTACCTTTTTCACCAACAAAACTCTTAATCTTTAAGGTATTATTTATTTTTTGTATTGAATTCTTCATGATACATAAGTTTAAATGTTAATGTATTATTAAAACACCAATAAGTATACCAAACAAAAAATCCCGCTACACAATGTAGCAGGATTTAAAATATGATTTAAAACTCTAGGTTTTATTTAGTCTTGAATGTTAAATGAAATTGGCAAGAAGAACGTTACTTTTACAGGCTTCCCTCTTTGTTTACCTGGTTTCATTTGAGGTATTAAACCTACAACACGTTCCGCCTCTTTTTCTAATCTTGGGTGCGGTGCTCTAGTTCTAACATTTACAATGTTTCCTATTTTATCAATAGTAAAGAAAACACTAATTTTTTGTTTTCCACTTAAACCAAGTTCAGAACCTAATTCAGCATCAAACTTTCTAGCGACTAACTGATTAATTTTATCAGACATACACTTCTTTTTCTGTGCATTCGAACCACTTTCACAACCTGGAAAAATTGGCACGTTTTCAATAACAGCAAAAGACACTTCTACATCTTCTTCAATTTCTTCAATTACCACTTCTTCAACTTCAACAATCTCTTCTTCCTGATTTGTCTCTGTAGATTCGATAACCGTTTCCTCTATTTCTTCCTCATCCTCTATAACATCAATCACTTCTGGTGCTGGTGGCGGTGGTGGAGGAGGTGGTGGTGGTGGTGCTTGATTTGTAATTGGAATTTCCTCTTCCAATTCATCATCAACATTAATCTGAGCAATGTCAACGGTCTCCTTATCGTAGGTTTTGTAGTTGATGGCATAATTTGTTAATAGTAACATTAACACCATCCCAACCGCAAAATAAAGAGAACTGTTTCTCCCTACATTAGATTTCGGATTTTTTTTAGGTTCCATAAATTAAATTTGTTTTTCCTGATTGCTAATTTAAGTATTTATTTATAAAAATAGCAAAAGGTTTATTTATTTTTTAATTCTCTAAAGCGTAAGCCTAGTATCACTAACACAACAATAACTGTGCCTAAAACATTCGCAAAGACATCATTTATGTCTGTTGTCCTGTTTTGCGTAAACGCACCTTGCAGCACTTCTATTAGCACACCTAAACCAACTGCTATTACCGAAGCATAAGCCATTGATTTTAGGCTATTTATTGTAAACGTCTTTAAAAAAGTTAAAAACCAAAGCCCTGTTAACATAACATGAGCCACAATGTGTAAAATTTTATCGCTATTAGAGGGCAACCCTTGAGTGATACTATTAACGTTTAACAAACTCGCTAAAAGTAACACAAGAGTATACGCGATACTTAATAAAAATAAACTTTTTTTAAGCACCAATTAGGGCTTTATAATCGCTATCTGATAGTAACTTTTCGATTTCCGAAGCGTCAGAGACTTTTAGTTTAATAATCCAGCCCTCTCCATAAGGATCAGTATTAACTTTTTCTGGCTCGTCTTCTAATGCCTCATTAAACGCGATAACCTCTCCAGATAATGGTAAAAATAAATCAGAAACTGTTTTTACTGCTTCTACAGAGCCAAACACTTCATCCATATCTAAAGTTTCATCTACCGTGTCAATATCTACATAAACGATATCTCCTAATTCACTTTGTGCAAAATCTGTAATTCCTACAGTTGCTACGTCTCCTTCTACTTTAACCCACTCGTGGTCTTTAGTATACTTTAATTCTGATGGTATATTCATTATTTAATTTTTTACAAATGTATTTAATCAAATCGGTATTTCAAATGAGAAATCACTAATTACCGAAATTATATCGTAAAGTCAGCCCAGATCGTATTGTGGTTTGCGGAAATGCTGTTGAAATAGCATATTCAGAAAACGTATAATCGAAGTAGAAAATACCGGTTAGATTTTTACTAAACGAGTAATTCGCATTGTATTTAAATCCGTAAATAGTCTGTCCGTTAGTAATTTGATTATTATCGACATCTAAATATCTAATAATGGTTTTATTATCGCGAACCGAAATATTCGCTTCCATTATTAAATCACTAACAATAGATTTTTTAGGTCCTGCTAATTTTGATTTTATTCTCACATCTTTAAAACGGTATCCTAAGCCCAATACGTATTCATTACCTTGAATTTCGGTCATTAAATTATTATCAAAACTTAGTGAAAGTAGGCGGTCTTTCTTTAGCTCGGCCAAGACTTTTACCGAATTCTTCATTTCGAAATCCACTCGGATTAACGGACTAAACAGTTCGGTTAAATTAACGTTACTATATAAGTTTTCATTTTTAAAGTTTCCGGCTTGATCAATATCTTCGGCTGGCTGACTCGCATAATCTATGCCGTAATCTATACCGTTAAAATCTAAATTCGTTCTAAACTGATTGATTGTATAACTCGAGCGGTACCCATGACTTAAAGAGAAGCGTTTAAAACGTTCTTTAAACCATTTCATTTTCATCAATCCTGTGTATTTAATATCCCAGTTAGGAATAGGCACATTTTTAATGGCTCCTAATTTCGCTTTCTTAGCATCCTGACCGGTATAAGCACTCACAAAGGCAGGTAATAAAACGGCTTGACTTGTTTTACCAAATCCTAAAGGAAATCCATCAGCATCAACAGCATTCGGGTCTGCTCCTCGCTCTCTTGCCAAGCGTTGAGCAATTAACAATCGATTCGCTCTAAACTCATTAAACGCATCAGAACTCACCTCATTACTTTTACCAAAAGCGGTAGGAAAAGTGAAGGTAGAAATACTTAAGTTCCCAAAGGAATTTGGTGTTAAAGACTCGTAAAGCCCATCGGTAATTCTATAGTTCTCCGTGTAGTTTTCGGCATAGGTTCTAAAGCCTACTAAATCAATTTTAAGATCGTTAAACGGCTCTAAGTTCGCCGATAAATCCAATTGCTCGGTTCTATTTTTAGTATACTGCTCATTAAAATCAGGAAACACGGTTAGCCATCCATTTCGTGCTGCTAACTCTCTCACATCGCGTTGACTTCCAAAAGTATATCCTAAGGTTGGTTTTAACGTGCCCACAAAACCCGGTGTGTTTAAATACCCAGGAATATAAGTACCATTGGTTTCCGAGTAGTTCGCTTGAATACGTTTTACTACCGTTAACACATCGATACCAATATTAGCTAAAGTGCTGGTTTTCGTATTGGTCTTTTTCTTCGTTTTACTGTCTTCGGCACCCGGTGGCGGACCTGCTGGATTACGATCAAAACGGCTGACTTTTCCTATACGACCCGTCTTTCTCTTTTTAACCAACCCTACTGCTTTATACAGTTTATTCATATCCAAGGTCGAGTTAATGTTGTGCGTATTACCATTAGAAATCGAGTTCCCTAAATCGTAAGATATCCCATCATCTCCAACAATATCACCAAATAAATCAGATCCTTTTTGCCATTGAAATTCTCCGGTATAAGCATAAGTTGCTTTTATAAAACTTAACACAGGGATTTTATTGATAGGGATTTCGTAATTCACCCCTAACAATTGGTACTGTCTATTGGGATCTCCAAAATCTAATAAACCATCCCACACATCCAATTCAGGATCTTGTTCGCCACGAATATTTCCTTCCTTAAAATAATTTCTTACAATATTATTATTGGAAGCCGAGAAATTAAAGGCTAATGATTTTGTTAAATTCCAATTCACGTTATACTGAAAATCGAAGGTGTAATTTCTTCTGTACAGTTCTTCTAATCCAATATTATTACCTCCCAATTCTACCTCTCTAAAGAGCTGACGATTAAATTGTCTGTTTACATCGGTATTTACCGTAAAACTTGCTGGTAGTAAATTAACATTAAAGTCTTTTAATAGTTTCCAGTATTTCCCTGTAAATAGCGAATCGTTCTTTTTAAAAGGTTCAATTACTTTTGGTTGAAAGTTATACGCATAATTTACTCCGGCGCGTAACTGTTTATCTACCGAGCGTTCTATTTCAAAATCACGGTGCTCTACTTTGTTATAAGAATAGTTTAAAGTTAAGTTTTCGACATCGTACAGTTGCGGTTTCGCTTCACCCGTTCTATTTTTACGAACACCAATAAAGTTAATACTTTTTCGCTTCGTATATTCTTCAGATTGCTCACGAATCACGTCGCGCTCCGATTCTGTTTCTGCAGCATCTAAACGTGTTTGCAGTTTCAGATCTTCGTATTGCTGATCGTATTGTGGTGTAATTAACTCTTCGGCTTGACCGTAATTAAAAGGCACTTGAAGTCCCCATTTTTTTGGTAATAGCTGACCGATATTAACATTGGTGACCACATCGTATTGTTTTACATCTTCACGACTACGTTGATTTGGACCTTGATCGATAGACCCAAAGCCTGCGGTAGACATACGCCCAGTAGCACTAACATTTGCAAAATCGGCCATATTGGTATCCAAGCTTAAAACAGCAGCCCATCCGCCCTCGTTATCCATTTCTGACAAACGCAATTCATTATACCAGATCTCTCCACAAGACTCAAAACCTGAAGCGTTTTTAACCCCTACCATCAGGGTTCTAATCGCTCCGAAATTAGGATTTCCTTTTATCGCCACACGGTGCTGACCGGTAACGTAACCTTGATATTGATCGGCAAATGGTACTGGTATTAATTCATTACCTACCACATCGTAAAACGAAGCGTCCTCATTCGATAAAGAGCCATCACTTATTCCTAATGATTTTAGACGTTGTAACAATTCTAATTCAATATTAATCTCATTACTTTCCGGCCAATAATCTACAGGTTGTCCCCCGCCATTATATACCGATAAAGGCACCTCTATTTGGTAATAGTTTTGAGTTAAATCGTTACCCATTCTTATAAAACCAACCAGGTCGTTATCGCCAAGCCCAGGGATATCCCCTTCTCTAGCGTGCATAAACATACGCAGACGTTTATACTGTCTCATATCGACACTAATATTTTTATAAACCGCCCTAGAATCTTCGGTCTCTAATCCGCAGACATTAACCACTAAAGCCTGCTCATTTTGGTCGACAATCGTATTGTTATTATTTAAACGTTCTGGCTCAACACCCGGAGGAGACACGTAATTACCATCGTTAGTTTGAGTACTCACGGCACCAACAGAAAAATCGGTTTGAGGATCGTCTGGACTCGCATCATTTTCATCTAATGCTTTTGTATAACGTCTCCAATCACTTCTAACCAGCTCTAATGTCCCAAAACGGAATGTTGTTTGCTCACTAAAATTCTCAAGATACATACGTGCAAAACGTATAGATCTAAAATCTGTAATTCCATTTTGTCTGTTATACTGTGGAATTGTAGGATCATCAAATGTCGATAGTGGCACGTTTACTGGAACTCTAAATTGGTACCAGCGCACTTGCTCGGTATCCCCATTAGGCATAACACGAGGTCTAATTTTTAAATCTTTTATAAACTCTCCTATCGGGTTGTTTGCTGTTATTTCATTTAATGAATTGATAGGTAGGTTAGGTCGTGTAATTTCTAGGATATACTCAAAATAACTATCGATAGTATTCATGGTATTATCTCTATTCACATCTTCTACATCTGGTTGTGTAGTCGAACCACGATTGGTATCGCTAAAGGTATCAGGAGAGTTCCCTTGAACATTATTATAGCGTTTATAACGTTCTAAAACATCACCTTCGGCATCGATAAAATACTGGTAGTTATCGTTCGCAGGATCTGGCAATCCGCCAAAAGCAGCAAATACAGCCGCTTCTTCTGCATCGTTATAGCCGTCGTATCCTACATCTTGATTAACACGCTCTTGTCCCGTAGAATCGAACGCATAAATTAAGGCTTGATTTTGTGGTACAACAGTTTCGTAATCCGTTTGCGGCAATAATGCAACATTACCATCTTTAGGCAAACCATTTTCATATTGTTTCCTACCGTCTTTTAAAATATCTTCAGAGATACTTCCTAGGTTAAAGACTAGCTTCCCTCCTGGGTTTGTAGGGTTATCTTGAAAAGGGTCTTGCAACCAGAATTCAATATATTCTACATTCGCTTGTTCAAAATCTGTAGACGCTAAACCTCTTGTAATTCCGGCCCAACTTTCGGTAGGCGTATCGATAACATTATCTTCTGTTCCAGGTTTAAAATTATAAGGTCCACGCTCTTGAGGATAGATGGTTAAATCTAGGGTATTAATCACCGAGGTTTGCCCTTGTGCTATATCCTGCTCTGGGAACAACTCGTTTATAAAAACTCGCGAGGTATAAAGGCTAGACACATCGTCGTCGGTAAGACCACTTGGTCGCTGACTGCTATAAAAGATAGGATCTATATTGTACCAGTTTAGCAGTGCTCTATCGTAGCCATTTTGCAATCCGTTGTCATCTTCAGAAGCTGATGTTCCACTATAAATACGTCCTAAATTTAGCGGTCTACTTGATAAGAACCATGATTGTTGCGAACGCAAATCGATTCCGTTTTGAGAACCTTCAAAATCATCAACATAAGCTGTAGCTTCCCCATTAAAATCTGTTCCTTTAGGAGCTCCTGGTAATAGGTATGCAAACTCACCTCTCACCGATAGGTTAGAAGGCGCATCGGTATCGACATTTGGTAATTTGTTTACTAATCTTGTAAAGAAAGGCACTTCGGTAGAATAGTTACCATTAAAACCTAACATGGTATTATTGATAGGCTCGGTATTGTAGTTTGCCTTTTGCGTAATTGGTCGTTCGTTCAGGTTGATATAGGTTGCCCCTAAGATAAAATTCTCATTAAACTGATGTTCGACATTTAAACCTGTAAATCGTTTTGTTTGTTGTCCGAAAATTGCATTATTCTCGGTTGTAACTTGGATTGGGGTATTTGACGCTTGTAAGGCAGGGTCCAAAATTTGAACACGTCCCAACTGATAGTTTACGGTATAATCGACACCTTCGACTAACACACGACCACCTGCAGTAACTTTTACAGAACCACGGGGCACATTGAATCCTCCAATAGGAATACCTTCACCACCTTCAGACTTATAACGTCCTTTAATTTGGAATTTATTTTTTTCGTTTTCTTCTAAAGCGGCTGTTTTTGTGCCTTTATAAAGCAGGTCGTAAACGTATTTTTCTTGGTTTGGGTTGGCATAGGTATCCTGAGCATAGTCTGTAGCATTATTCCCTGGATTATTATCATTATCCAAAACATCAAATAAATAGCGTCCAAACGGTTCTACTTTGGTAAACACAATTTTTCCGTTTTGAGGGATTACGGTAATCCCAGGTACGAAATCAAAAAAACCATCACCACCATTTTGTGGGTCATTATTATAATTTAATCGGTCGAGATTAAACAGTTGTAACAAGGTTGTCTCTTCAATGACATTACCTTCAAAATCGGTCCCAAAAGAGGTTCCATCAACTGGACGAATATAGTTTAAAGGTGCTGCTTCATTATAGAAGATATTTAACTTAAAATCCTCTTGACTTAATTGGTAGGCGCCTGTATTATAGACGTTTTTCATCATTAAATCCCAAATCGGTTGAGACACACTAGTGATGCTACTTTTTAATAATTTAAGGACTAAGTTATTATTGGTAACGTTAGTAACTTCACCTTCACTATTAGTATTCACATCGGTCGCATCGACACCGTCATTGGCGAATTCCCCTACCTGATACACTTTTCCACCTACAGTAAATTGGAATGCTACAGCAAGGACTTCATCGTTATTTAAGCGTTGATTTAAAGAAATATATCCTAACTGTGTGTTTAGAGTATACTCTTGACCTTCTATTAATTTTCTTGTGTTTTCTAGTTTCGCATAGTCAAAGCCCTCGTTAAATCCTGGTACTGTTACTCCCGATTGCACGGTTGCAATATCTCTAATCGCTGGCGTTAATTGCGAGCCTGGACCTCCAATATTTGTAGGATCTAATCGGTTATTTTTATTACTCGGAAAGGCATTTGGTCCTGCAGTTACTGTAACCCCAGGGTTTCCAATAACACCCGACTCTCCTAAATCTTGAAGTGCTACAATATTTCTAACGTTCTCGGTACGGTTACTTCTGTTGGTTACCCATACTTCGGCACGTGTAATTTGAACATTAGAGTTTATATACGGATAATTGCTCAGGGCTTTATCGTAATTATTTCTAAAGTATTGCGCTAAGAAAAAGTGTCTATTTTCGTCGTAATCGTTAATATAGAAATCAAACTCACTAAGGGTCCCTCCCCCTTGTGCTACTACAGATTGAGAATCTGATTTTTGCTCCGAGAAGACTCCTGTAATCGTTGTTTTCCCGAATTTCAATTGTGTTTTAACACCAAATAAACTCTGTGCTCCAGAAATTAAAGAACTGTTTAATGGCATACTTACGTTACCTACTTCAATTTTCTGAATAATATCGTCCTCGGTAGGCGTATATTCTAATTTCACTAAGTTTTGAAAATCGAATGTAGATTCTGTATCGTAGTTTGCGGTTACTTGAAGACGTGTTCCTACTTTCCCTAATAAACTTAAGCTAATTCTCTGATCGAAATCGAACGTAAAGTTACTTCTGTTTTGTGGGGAGAACGACGGATTATCTTGTTTTGTAAACAAAACACCCAGATCCATTTCTAAGGACCCTTGAGGAACCACCTCGATGGTATTACCGCCAAAAATGCTTTCAAAAAATCCTGAATTCACATAAAACTCAGGCAATAAATTTTTCTGCTGCTCGTCGGCATTATCTTTTTTACCTTCAAAAGCATCAATTTTATTTTTGTAGTATGATTTTAAATTTTCTTTAAAAACAAGATCTTGATATTCTTCTGGCGTTAAAATCGTTGGGTAGTTAATGGTAAAGGTCCCTACAGTTTCGGTATAAATATAGCGATCTGTTTTCGGGTCGTAGGTATATTGAGATTCTATACTTTGCGGGTTAGGCATTATAATATCGCTCATTACAAACCCCGTTTTTGTAGAGTCTTGTTCTACTACTGGAATTGGAGGGTCTTGCGCTATAACCAATGAGGTTGTTAGAGCAAGAACGAGCACTAATACATACTTTTTTATTGATTTTTGAAATTTCTGGTTAGTTGTATTCAAAATCTTTTATAATTTTTTTAAAGCTTGTTTAATAATATCTTCCACGGTAGCTTCTGGGGTAGCTGATACAATTTTATCCACTACACGTTCAGCTTGTTTTTTGGCGTAACCAAGTACTTCTAAAGCAGATAACGCTTCATCTTTATTGGTATTGTTTTTATTAATAGAAACTTCATCAATATCATATATTTTTATAATCTTATCTTTAAGATCAATAATAACACGTTGAGCGGTTTTCAGACCAATTCCTTTCACCGATTGTATAAGTGCCACGTCTTCACCAGCTATTCCTTCTTTAATTTGCTTTGGTGTTAGAGAGGAAAGCATAGTTCGTGCGGTATTGGTACCAATACCACTTACAGATATCAATAATCTAAACACTTCACGCTCTCCTGGTGTTATAAATCCGTAAAGGGTGTGCCCATCTTCTTTAACATGCAAGTGCGTAAATAATGAGATATTCTCTTGGTCTGGAATTTGCGAAAATGTATGAAGTGAGATATTTATAAAATAACCAACGCCGTTACAATCGATAACGACGTCGGTGGGATTTTTCTCTACTAATTTACCTTTTATGTGTGTGATCATTTACAATAACGTGTTAACGCTCAAATGTAATAAAATTATTGGATAAAATTTTACTCTTTATTTGCGGCTTGCGCTGCGCGTCTTTGCTTCTGTTGTGCATCGACAACTGCTATAGCGGTCATATTAACTATTTCGTCAACACTAGCTCCTAATTGCAGTATGTGCGCAGGCTTGCGTAACCCCATCATAATTGGTCCTATAGACTCCGAGTTATTAAGCTCTTTTAATAGCTTATAGGTAATATTAGCGGATTCTAAATTTGGAAAAATTAAGGTGTTCACGTTACGTCCTGCCAATTTAGAAAACGGAAAGTTCTCTTGAAGCATTTCTTTATTTAATGCAAAGTCGGTTTGTAATTCACCATCTACAATTAAATCGGGATGTCTTTGATGTAAATACATTACAGCTTCTCTCACTTTAACAGCTGTTTGCGTTTTTGAAGAGCCAAAATTTGAAAAAGAGGTCATAGCCATAACTGGCTCAATGCCGAACATTTTAACTACGCCTGCGGTCATTTGCGCAATTTTTATTAAATCGCTAGCCGTAGGGTTTATATTTATTGCGGTATCACTTAAAAACATCGGTCCGCGTTGCGTCATCATCACATTGGTTGTAGCAACTCGGGTACATCCATCGGCCATTCCAATAACTTCCAACATAGGTTTTACCACTAGTGGGTAGCTTTGCGAGTATCCAGAAACCAAAGCGTCTGCATCTCCTTCATTAACCATCATAGCGGCAAAAAAGTTACGGTCTCGTAAAATTTTCTTTGCTGAAAACAAGGTCACTCCGCGACGTTTACGTTGGTTCCAATACACCTCTGCATATTTATCGCGTTGCTCTATAGCGTCATCCGATTTAGGGTCGATAATTAAAAGATCGGCATCAAATTCAATCTCTTCTTTAAGGCGTTCAATTTCTTCCCTACGCCCTAAAAGAATAGGAATTGCTACACCATCTTCATATACAATTTGCGCTGCTTTTAGAACGCGAAGCTGATCTGCTTCTGCGAACACCACACGCTTAGGGTTAACTTTTGCACGATTTATTAATAAGCGTACAATTTTATTATCCGATCCTAAACGTTCTAATAAGGTATTTTTATATTTTTCCCAATCTTCAATCGGTTCTTTAGCCACTCCACTCTCCATAGCAGCTTTTGCTACTGCTGGGGGCACTTCGGCAATTAATCGCGGATCGAAAGGTTTCGGAATGATATATTCTTTACTAAATGTTAAGCGGGTTTCGCCGTAGGCAATATTTACTTGCTCAGGGACTACTTCTTTCGCTAAGTTTGCCAAGGCAATAACGGCTGCTTTTTTCATCTCTTCATTAATCTTAGTTGCTCTTACGTCGAGAGCACCTCTAAAGATAAATGGAAACCCTAACACATTATTCACTTGGTTAGGATGGTCGCTACGTCCTGTTGCCATAATGATATCATCGCGCGTATCGATAGCGAGTTGGTATTCGATTTCTGGATCTGGATTAGCCATAGCGAATACAATAGGGTTTGGTGCCATAGATAATAGCATCGGTGGAGACACTATATTGGGAGCCGACAACCCGATAAACACATCGGCATCGACCATAGCCTCATCTAGGGTATCTATTTTTCTGTGGGTTGCAAATTCCGCTTTTTGAGACGATAAATTTTCTCTATCATCTCTAATCACCCCTTTACTATCTAGCATCACGATATTTTCGCGAGCGGCTCCAAAAGCCATATATAAACGCGTACAAGAAACTGCTGCTGCTCCTGCACCGCTTACCACTATTTTAACCTCTTTAATATCTTTTTCAGAAAGCTCTAAAGCATTTAACAAGGCTGCGGCCGAAATAATTGCCGTACCGTGTTGATCATCGTGCATTACCGGAATATCTAATTCTTCCTTTAGGCGTCTTTCTATTTCGAATGCTTCTGGCGCTTTAATATCTTCCAAATTAATCCCACCAAATGTTGGTGCAATCATTTTTACGGTTTGAATAAAGGTTTCTACATCTTCGGTATCCACTTCAATATCAAAAACGTCTATATCGGCAAATATCTTAAATAATAAGCCTTTACCTTCCATTACTGGTTTTGAGGCTTCCGGACCAATATTACCTAATCCCAAAACGGCAGTACCGTTAGAAATTACAGCTACCAAATTCCCTTTAGCGGTGTATTTGTAAGCGTTATCTTTATCTTTTTCAATCTCTAAACAAGGTTCCGCGACACCGGGTGAATATGCCAAAGACAAATCTCTTTGTGTTGCATATTTTTTAGTAGGAACGACTTTAATTTTTCCTGGGGTAGGTTTGGCATGGTATACTAATGCCTCTCTGCGTCTGCTCTGTTTACTCATAGTCTTTGATTATAATTGACTTACAAATGTAAGTTTTTTAACTTGGAAATTACTCTTTTAGGAAGGCTATATTCCTTTTGAGTCCTGAAAATTTGGTTCGTTTTACTGCTGATTTTTGGAAGACTTTTTTAAACACATCTTCGGTGATTTCTTCCCAGTCTTTTTTGGTCATTGCCAACAGGTCTGGATGCGGATTAAATAAGGGTTCGTTATGAGGCTTCGAGAATTTATTCCACGGACAAACATCTTGACACACATCACAACCAAACATCCAATCGTCGAACTGCCCTTTCATAGCCTCGGGCAATTGGTCTTTTAGCTCTATTGTAAAATAGGAAATACACTTACTACCATCTACCACATAGGGATCTACAATGGCTTGTGTTGGACAGGCATCAATACAAGCGGTACACGTACCGCAATGGTCGGTAGTTGGCGTATCATACTCTAAGTCCAAATCGATAATAAGTTCGGCTATAAAATAAAAGGAGCCTACTTTTTGGGTTAGTAAGTTACTGTGTTTACCAATCCACCCCAAGCCTGATTTTGCTGCCCATGCTTTATCTAATACGGGTGCTGAATCGACAAACGCACGCCCTGAAACCTCTCCGATTTCCTCTTGTATAAAATGGGTAAGTTCTTTTAATTTCCCTTTTATAATATGGTGATAATCGTGTCCGTAAGCATACTTACTCAGTTTTGGAGCTTCTGGATCCGTTTGAGTTTGCGAGGGATAATAATTTAATAACAACGAAATGACACTTTTAGAATCGTCCACCAATTTGGTAGGATCTAAGCGCTTATCGAAATGGTTTTCCATATAGGACATTTCACCATTTCTATTTTTATTAAGCCAATCTTCTAAACGCGGCGCTTCGGTTTCTAAGAACTCGGCTTTACTAATACCACAAGACAAAAAACCGAGGCGTTTGGCTTCGGTTTTAATCCACTGTGTATAGTTGGCTTTTGAGTTCATTATTAGGCTTTAAAGAGCTAATAGATTTTTAAAATAATCCACCTTGAACGGGACCTTTAGTCTTACCCAGGTGTTTGTATGCAAGTTCGGTTACTTCACGACCTCTAGGAGTACGCATTATAAAACCTTGTTGAATTAGGAAGGGCTCGTAAACTTCTTCTACAGTTTCGGTACTTTCACTTACAGCCGTTGCTATAGTAGATATACCTACTGGTCCGCCTTTAAACTTATCGATTATGGTTGATAAGATCTTATTATCCATTTCATCAAGACCGTAAGCATCCACATTTAAGGCTTCTAAGGCATACTTTGCAATACTGATATCGATACTCCCATTCCCTTTAATTTCGGCGAAATCGCGTACGCGACGTAGCAGTGCGTTGGCAATTCTAGGCGTTCCACGACTTCTACCAGCGATTTCTATAGCCGCTTCCATGGAAATAGGGACATTTAATATATCTGAACTCCGTTGAATAATGGTTGTTAATAGTTCGGTATCATAATACTGCAAACGGCTTTGGATACCAAAGCGTGCACGCATAGGAGCTGTTAACAATCCCGAGCGTGTCGTTGCCCCTACTAGGGTAAACGGATTTAAATTAATTTGAACCGTTCGGGCGTTAGGCCCTGATTCGATCATGATATCAATCTTATAATCTTCCATCGCTGAGTACAGATACTCTTCGACTATGGGGCTCAATCGGTGAATCTCGTCAATAAAAAGCACATCACGATCATCGAGGTTGGTAAGTAAACCTGCTAAATCACCTGGTTTATCTAACACAGGACCGGAGGTCACTTTAATTCCTACATTAAGCTCATTGGCTAAAATATTGGCTAAGGTCGTTTTTCCTAGGCCCGGAGGACCATGAAATAAGGTATGGTCTAAAGCTTCATCACGTCGATTTGCCGCTTGAACAAAAATCTTTAGATTTTCGAGTACCTGTTCTTGACCGCTAAAATCACTAAAAGATAGGGGTCTTAAAGTTTTTTCGATATCAAATTCTTCAGGTGAGAAACTATCGTTTGTTGGATCTAAGTTTTCGTTCATAAGTGCGTACCAATCTCTTGGAGGTAATAATTAATAAAGTCATACATGATGACTTGTGTTTAAACAAATATAAAAAAAAAGCCTTTCTGAAGTACAGAAAGGCTTTGCTTATTTATAATGAATCTTGTGTTTTACAAGACTCTATTTTAGTGTTGAAGCTCTTCTTCACCTTCCTTAAGAGGAACGTTTTGCATCACAAAGTCAACATCGTGACCTGGCTTACTATAATCGTATGCCCAACGGTGTACGTGAGGAATCTCTCCTGGCCAGTTACCGTGAATATGCTTAACAGGAGTCGTCCACTCTAAGGTAGTAGATCTCCATGGGTTTTGAGTTGCTTTTTCTCCGTAGAAAATGCTTACAAAGAAGTTATACAGATAAATAATTTGTGCTAGTCCACCAATTAAAGCAAAGACTGTAATAACAACGTTAACGTTTGCTAAATCGTCAAATAATGGGAACGCACTGTTTGTATAGTAACGTCTTGGTAATCCTGCCATTCCGATAAAGTGCATTGGGAAGAATACTCCGTAAGCACTTACTGCTGTAATCCAGAAGTGAATAAATCCAAGTTTTTTGTTCATCATACGACCAAACATCTTTGGATACCAGTGATAGATCCCTGCGAACATACCGTAGATTGCAGATATACCCATTACTAAGTGGAAGTGAGCAATAACGAAATACGTATCGTGAACGTTAATATCTAAGGCACTATCTCCTAAAATAATTCCTGTAAGTCCACCAGTAATAAAGGTAGAAACGAAACCAATAGAGAATAGCATTGCTGGGTTCATTTGAATATTACCTTTCCAAATAGTAGTAATCCAGTTAAATGCTTTTACTGCTGATGGGATAGCAATTAATAAGGTTGTAAATGTAAATACAGACCCTAAGAATGGATTCATTCCTGAAACGAACATATGGTGACCCCAAACGATTGTTGAAAGGAATGCAATAGCAAGAATAGACGTAATCATCGCACGGTATCCAAAAATAGGTTTACGAGAATTCGCAGCCATAATTTCTGATACGATACCCATTGCAGGTAAGATTACAATATATACTTCTGGGTGTCCTAAGAACCAGAATAAGTGTTCGAATAAAACTGGTGATCCCCCTTGGTAGTGTAATACTTCACCCTGGATAAAGATATCTGATAAGAAGAAAGACGTACCAAAGCTTCTATCCATGATTAATAATAACGCTGCAGCAAATAAAACTGGGAACGAAACGATACCGATAATAGCCGTTACAAAGAACGCCCAGATGGTAAGTGGAAGTCTTGTCATAGACATTCCTTTTGTTCTTAAGTTTAATACGGTTACTACGTAGTTAAGCGATCCTAATAATGACGATGCAATAAAGATAGCCATAGAGATTAACCATAAAGTCATTCCTAATCCAGAACCACCTTGCGCCATTGGCAATGCACTTAATGGCGGGTAAATCGTCCATCCTGCTGCTGCTGGTCCTGCCTCTACGAATAGAGAGCTCACCATTATAACACTTGATAAAAAGAATAACCAATAAGACACCATGTTAAGGAATCCAGAGGCCATATCACGTGCTCCAATTTGCAACGGAATTAATAAGTTACTAAAGGTACCACTTAAACCTGCGGTAAGTACAAAGAATACCATGATGGTACCGTGAATGGTAACCAGTGCTAAATACACATCGGCATCCATAACACCGTCTGGTGCCCATTTTCCTAATAACGCTTCGAAAAGTACGTTTGGCTCACCTGGCCAAGCGATTTGAATACGGAACATCATTGACATTAAAACACCAATAATTCCCATGATAGTACCTGTAATTAAATACTGCTTAGCGATCATTTTATGATCTATACTAAAGATGTATTTAGTTATAAAGGTTTCTTTATGATGGTGACCATGATCGTCGTGAGCGTGAGTATCTGCGTGTGCTGACATAATCTAATATCTTTTTATCTTTATGTATTATTTATTAAGAGAGTCTTTGAATAATTTTTGGTCTTTAATCCAAGCATCATACTCTTCCTGCGTTTCAACTATAATTTTCATTTGCATATTGTAGTGAGAGGTACCACAAATTTTATTACAAATTACTAAGTAATCGAATTCATAGCGTTCTAAGGCATCTTCACCTTTAGCTAATAATTCTTCACTCTTTTCAGCTCTAATCTGATTAATGTTAGCCACTTTATCGATCATCTCTGGTGTATTACGCATGTCTGCTGTAGTAAGCGTTGGCGTAAACCCAAATTGAGTAATCATCCCTGGCACACAGTTCATTTGAGCTCTAAAGTGAGGCATATACGCTGAGTGTAATACATCTTGAGAACGCATTTTAATTAAAACTGGGCGTCCTACTGGAAGGTGAATTTCTTTAGTAATGATATCATCTTGTGCATTAGGATCTGATTCATCAACTCCTAAAACGTTCGCTTTATCGATATCGATTAATCTTACGTTTGCTTTACCTAAGGTATTATCATTTCCTGCGTAACGCGCTGTCCAGTTAAACTGTTGAGCGTATAACTCGATAACTAAAGGATCTTCATCTTCGTTAACATTCATAATATCATTCCAAGTAAATAAACCTTGAATAATTAATGCTGCTAAAACGATTACTGGTATGATCGTCCATATAGCTTCTAACTTATTGTTATCGGCATAGAATAGCGCTTTTTTACCTTTTTCACCTCTATACTTAAAAGCGAAATAGTGCAATAAGAATTGCGTTATTGTTTGTACGATGAAGATTACAACTAGTGACAAAATCATTAATCGATCTACATCAGGACCGTGTTCTGAAGCCGAATTAGAAAGCAATGGTAAATCGCCATACTCGACAAAACTAAATATCGTAATCGCATAAATGAAGACTAAGAAGCCTAACATTAAATACCCTTGATACTTGTTATCCTTATCGTTTGCTATTTGATTGTGAGCACCTCGAGAGTTACCTTGAGTCAAATCAAATATTTTCACCATTTGCCATATGGCAACTAGAATAAATACTAAAACTAAAATTGTTAATAAAGCCGTCATTGTTGTCGTTCTTCTTTACTTAATTTATTATTAATAATGGAAATTCTCGCTTTCTTTTATAAACGGATTTCTCTTTTGTGTTAAAGGTGCTTTTGTTAATGCTGTAAAAACAATGAACATAAATAAACCAGTGAAAAATAACATTGAGAATATTTCAGGAACCCCTATAAACCATCTATCGCCAACTGTTGCAGGCATAATCATATTAAATACATCAACATAATGACCCACTAAAACGACAACTCCTGCCATTACAACAAACCAAGGAATACGTTTGTAGTCGCTATTCATTAATAATAACATTGGGAATAAGAAGTTTAAGATTAACATACCAAAGAATGGTAAGTTATAGTCTTCAATTCTCGTCACGAAATACGTTACCTCTTCCGGAATGTTAGAGTACCAGATAAGCATAAATTGAGAGAACCATAGGTAGGTCCAAAAGATACTAAACCCGAACATAAACTTTGCTAAATCGTGAATATGGCTATCGTTAACGTGAGGTAGTAATCCTTTTGCTTTAAGGTAAATTGTAATTAGTGCAATTACTGTAACCCCGGCAACAAGCATACCTGATAACACATACCATCCAAATAGGGTACTAAACCAGTGTGGATCTACACTCATAATCCAATCCCAAGACATCATAGATTCTGTATAGATAAAGAATACTAAAAATGCTGCTGCGATACGGAATGATTTTTTAAAATATCTATTATCGTCTGCATTATCTTGAGCGATAGAGAACTTTCTTGAAAAGTGTCTGTAAAGCGCCCAACCTGCGATATAAATTAAACCTCTAAGTAAAAACATAGGTACATTTAACCACCCTTGTTTTCCTGCTACGAGCTTATCGTATTTTTCACTATCCGGATTCACCATTTCTGAGTCCATCCAAATAAAGATACTGTTGTGTCCTATATAGTGAGATAAAGCAGCAATAAGAAGCACGATTAGGGCTCCTGGTAATAAGTATGCTGTTATACCTTCCATAACGCGCAGTAATAGCGGAGACCAACCTGCTTGAGCTGCATATTGAATCGCATAAAATGCTAATACTCCTAGAGCGATCATCATAAAAAAGAAAGCGGCAACATAAATAGCAGACCAAGGTCTATTTGCTATTTGGTGTTGAACGTGTTCTGCATGTTCGTCTGCGTGACTTGCGGCATCAGCATGAGCATCACCGTGTCCAGCCTCAGTTTGAGCGGCTGCAGTATGCGTATCTGTTCCGTGACCACCTGAAGCTTCTTGAGCAAGCATAGTCTTAACATCGTCTAACGATTTATGAGAATTCATAAACCCAAATCCAATACCTAATGCTCCGATGATCATTAGCGCAATAGAAGCTATTTTTAGTCTACTTGAAAATGTGTACATATCTATATATAAACTTTATCTAAATCTTATTATTCTAAATCTGCTTTTAACTTTAAAACATAAGCAACTACTTGCCAACGCTCTTCTTCGTTAAGTTGGTTTGCATAAGAACCCATCGTATTTTTACCATAATAAATAGTATGATAGATACTACCAGCGGTAATTGCTCTTCCTGCATCGGCATAACTAGGTATTCCTAATATCTTTTCGTTCTTTACTAACTGCCCTTGACCAGCTCCTTTATTACCGTGACAAATACCACAGTAAATTGCGTAAAGCTCTTTTCCTCTTTCATAATCTACCTGAGTTGAATCCAAAGGTGATTTTAAAGTTTCTTTAGCTAAAAGATACCCTTCGTTAGTTCCATCAATATCGAATGGCTTATAACCTCTTGGCACGGTACCATCGACTGGCAATTGTGCTTCCACTCCGTTAGCAAAGGCGTCCGACTCTTGGTAGGTTTCATAACCAACAGACTCATACATATTCGGCATAAAGTCATAGTTTGGTCTAGAGTTCTTTTGACAAGAGACAAAAGACACTAAAACTAAAGCTACTATTGTAAATTTAAAAATACTATTCATGGTGTATAATTAATGCGTATTATTGACTAGGTTAACTTCTACTGCACCAGTTTCAACTAACAAATCATGTAATTCTTTTTCGTTTCCACTTACAGGAATTTCCATTAGGAAATGATCATCTGTAGTTCTAGGATCTGGGTTTTCTGCGTCTTTAAACGGCCACATTCTACTTCTTAAATAGAAGGTAATAACCATTAAGTGTGCTGAAAAGAAAACGGTAAGTTCGAACATAATAGGCACAAAAGCGGGCATATTTTCAATATAACTAAAGCTTGGTTTACCACCAATATCTTGTGGCCAATCTTCGATCATAATATAGTTCATCATTACTGTTGCGACAATTAACCCAACACATCCATAAAGAAATGCTGTAATCGCTAAACGTGTTGGCGCTAAGCCCATCGCTTTATCTAGTCCGTGAACTGGAAATGGTGTGTAAATTTCTCCAATATGATATTTGTTGGCTTTTACTTTTTTAACAGCGGCCATTAAAACATCATCGTCTGTATAAATAGCGTGAATTACTTTTGAAGTTTCCATATGCTACTCTTCTGTATTTGATTGTTTAACTTGACTTCCAGATGTTCTTACATCTGCTCCGGTTCCTACAAGACTTTCGCCTCTTTCTCTTATGTTTTTATAACGCTCACCAGAAGACTTTAAAATGGTCTTAACTTCGGCTTGTGCAATTACAGGGAATGTTCTTGCATATAATAAGAATAGTACAAAGAAGAACCCTATTGTTCCGATAAACATTCCGATATCTACAAAAGTAGGTGAGAACATTGTCCAAGAAGATGGCAAGTAATCTCTGTGTAATGAGGTTACGATAATTACGAAACGCTCAAACCACATTCCTATGTTTACTACGATAGAGATAGCGAAAGAGAACATGATACTTGTTCTTAGTTTCTTGAACCACATAAACTGTGGAGAGAACACGTTACAAGACATCATCATCCAGTACGCCCAAGCGTAAGGACCTGTTGCTCTATTTAAGAATGCATATTGCTCATACTCTACTCCAGAATACCACGCTACGAATAACTCAGTAATATAAGCTACCCCAACGATAGAACCTGTAAGCATGATTACAATGTTCATTAACTCGATATGTTGTACTGTAATATAGTCTTCTAGGTTACATACTTTTCTCATAATAATAAGAAGTGTATTTACCATGGCAAATCCTGAGAAGATCGCTCCTGCAACGAAGTACGGAGGGAAAATCGTGGTATGCCAACCTGGAATAACAGATGTTGCGAAGTCAAAAGATACAATCGTGTGTACAGAAAGTACTAATGGCGTTGCTAAACCTGCAAGTACCAAAGATACTTCTTCAAAACGTTGCCAATCTTTAGCTCTACCAGACCATCCGAAGCTTAACAAGCTATATATTTTCTTTTGGAACGGTCTCACTGCTCTATCACGAAGCATAGCGAAATCTGGAAGTAAACCTGTCCACCAGAACACTAAAGATACCGATAGGTAAGTTGAGATGGCAAATACATCCCAAAGTAGTGGTGAGTTAAAGTTTACCCATAGGGAACCAAATTGATTTGGAATTGGTAATACCCAGTAGGCTAACCAAGGTCTTCCCATGTGTACAATAGGAAACAATCCTGCTTGCATTACTGAGAAAATTGTCATTGCTTCTGCAGAACGGTTAATTGCCATTCTCCATTTTTGACGGAATAATAATAGTACTGCAGAAATCAATGTTCCTGCGTGACCAATACCTACCCACCAAACGAAATTGGTAATATCCCAAGCCCATCCAACTGTTTTGTTTAGACCCCAGGTACCGATTCCCGTTGATACTGTGTAAATAATACAACCAATTCCCCAAAGAAATGCCATTAGTGCGATTGAAAAGACAATCCACCATTGTTTATTTGCTTTTCCTTCTACGGGAGCAGCAATGTCAACAGTTACATCATGATATGATTTTTCACCTGTAACTAAAGGTCTTCTAATAGGTGCTTCGTAATGAGACGCCATAATCCTTTTATAATTGTTCGTTAATTAATTTATTTTAAGCTTCTGATGTGTTTCTCACTTTAGTATGGTACTGAACGTTAGGTTTAGTCCCTACATACTCTAATAAGTGATACATACGATCGTCTTCTAATAGTTTTGCAACTTTACTCTCTTTATCGTTGATGTCACCAAAGACCATTGCTCCGTTGCTACAAGCAGAAGAACATGCGGTTTGGAATTCACCATCCTTAATAACACGACCGTCACGTTTAGCGTCTAGAATTGTTTTCTGTGTCATTTGAATACACATAGAACATTTTTCCATAACACCTCTTGAACGTACTGTTACATCAGGGTTAACTACCATTCTACCTAGGTCATCATTCATATGGTAATCGAACTCATCGTTACCATTGTATAAGAACCAGTTAAAACGACGGACTTTATACGGACAGTTGTTAGCACAATATCTTGTACCTACACAACGGTTATATGCCATATGGTTCTGACCTTGACGACCGTGCGATGTTGCCGCTACTGGACAAACAGTTTCACATGGTGCGTGGTTACAGTGCTGACACATTACTGGTTGGAATACAACTTGTGGATTATCGGCAGCCACCTCTAATTCACCAAATCCTGATAATGAACCTTTATCACCAAATAAACCAGAAAATTCTGTTTTCTTAGTAATATCTTCATCGAAAGTATCTTCAGAAGAGTAGTATCTATCGATACGTAACCAGTGCATATCACGGCTACGACGTATTTCTTCTTTACCAACTACAGGCACGTTATTTTCAGCGTGACAAGCGATAACACAAGCCCCACATCCTGTACATGCATTTAGGTCTATAGATAAGTTAAAGTGATGTCCGATAGAACGGTCAAACTCATCCCATAAATCAACTTCTGGAGACGTTACTGGCGTCTCTTGGTGATTTAAAGATACCACAGGAACGGCGTTCCAATGTTTCTTATCTTTTGTATTAAAGATCTCTAAGGTTGTTTCCTTAATAATATCTTCACGACCCATTAATGTGTTCTGTAATTGTACACAAGCAAACTCGTGCATCCCTGAAGCTTTCGCTACAGTAACAGACTGTACATTATTAAAGTTGTTATATAGAGGGTATCCATTAACCCCAGTTTTCATTTCATCTTTAAGACCAGCTGTTCTTCCGTATCCTAAGGCTAAACCTACAGAACCTTTAGCTTGACCTGGTTGGATAATCACTGGAACGGTAATTGATTTACCATTTACAGTAATATCTGCATAGCTACCATCTAAACCACCTGTTGCCACGTGTTTGTTTTCTAAACCTAGCTCTTTAGCATCGGCAGCAGAAACTGTTAGGTAGTTATCCCAAGACGTTCTTGTAATAGGATCTGGAAACTCTTGTAACCAAGGGTTATTTGCTTGCTGACCATCTCCCATTCCTACTTTAGTATAAAGCGTAAGCTCCATACCTTTAGGTGCTACAGAAGCTGCTAAAACACTTGCTGCATTACTTGAAGGAGTTTCAAGATTCTCTTCTGTTTCTACAGTAGTATCTCCGATTACTGAAGACCCTTTAGAAACAAATACACCATCGTGTAACGCTTGGTTATAAGACGCACCGTTTAAGATATCGTTTTTCCAAAGTGTTTTGATATAATCGCTATAAACAACATCATTTCCATTCCACATTAATAATGCATCTTGGAATTGTCTCGTATTGAATAGCGGACGGATAGTCGGTTGAATTAAACCAAAGTGTCCTTTTCTTAATTCTACATCTCCCCAAGACTCTAAGTTATGAGGTGCAGCTGCAACATATTGTGTTACTGAAGCCGTTTCATCAACTTTCATAGAGAAAGTTACTGATAACTCAGTCTTCTTTAAACCTTCGGCAAACTCTGTTGCGTTAGGCAATGTATATAGTGGATTAACACCACTCATAATGATAGCACCAACTTTACCTGCTTTCATATCAGCAACTAATGTTTTTACGGCTTTATCATTACCTTGTCTTGTTTTAATTGGTGTTTTAGGATCGAAGGCTTTGCTGTTTAAAGCTTCATTGATTTCTAAAACTACAGTTTGCGCATTTACATCGTTAACACCGGTAACTAATACACCAGTACTACCTGCTTTTTTAAGCTGAGAAGCGGCAGCTTGCACTGCTTTTTCAACGTGTGCTGGTAAGCTTTTAGAAAAAGCACTACCTACGATTAAACTGTGAAGTTTAGCTAAAACTAATTTTTGCTGACTTGGTGTTACTGCAACACGTTTATCGGCATTAGCTCCTGCTAAAGACATATTAGCCTCAAACTGAATATGACGTGACATTTTCCCATTTACAGGAACACGACTTTGAGAGTATCCAGCGTCGAACCCTCCTCCTTGCCAATCCCCTAAGATATCGGCAGCAACAGACACAATTGTAGTTGCTAAAGAGAAATTGTAACTTGCTAAACCACGCTCATTATATTTTGCTTGAAAAGCATCTAAAGCGGCAGACTCTGATACAGCATCGTAAACCACGTGGTTTGCCGTGCTATATTTTTCTTTAAATTCAGAAATCAGTTTGCTTGTCGACGGACTCGCATACGTTTGTGTTAATAACACAATTTGTTTACCAGCTCCTGCTAATTGCTCTAGTTTTTGAGAAGTTTCAGAGTTGAAGGTAGACCAAGAAATTTCGCTTTCGCCTTTCATTGGAGTCTTCACTCTTAAGCTATCATATAATCCTAAAACAGAGGCATTAACTCTTGCATTAGCACCACCATCGGTTGTCGCTAATGAGTTGTTTTCAATTTTTATTGGACGACCTTCTCGGGTTTTAACTAAAACACTTGCAAAATCAAAACCATCTGCTACGGTAGTAGCGTAATAGTTAGCCACACCAGGAATAATTGTTTCCGGTTGTACTACATAAGGAATTGACTTAATTACTGGTCCTTCGCAAGCTGCTAAAGAAGCTGCTGCTGTGCTAAAACCAACATATTTTAAGAAATCACGACGTGTTGTAGAAGAACCTTCTAACTTATCTTTATCACCTAAAAACTCGTCAGTTGGAATTTCGTTAACAAATTCGTTTTGTTTTAGCGTCTCAACAATAGAACTATTTTCGTTTAGCTCTTCAACACTTTTCCAGTATTTCTTGTTTGATGACATATTATATAATTGAATTTACTTCTTTAATTAATTTTCTTAATAGTGGCATTTTCCACATTCTAATCCACCCATTTGAGCTGCTGTTAATTTCTCAACACCATATTTCTTAGATAACTGCTCGTGAATTTTTGTGTAATACGGATTGTCTTTCACTTTCACCTCAGTATCACGGTGACAGTTAATACACCATCCCATTGTTAATGGTGAGTGTTGAGACATGATTTCCATTTCTTCTACCGGTCCGTGACATGTTTGACACTCTAAACCAGCAACTGTAACGTGTTGTGAGTGGTTAAAGTAAGCGAAGTCCGGAAGGTTGTGAATTCTAACCCATTTTACTGGTTTTTCTTCACCTGTATATTTTTGCTCGGCATCATCCCATCCAACAGCATCGTATAATTTTTTGATCTCACCATCGTAGAACTCTTTAGAATACTCAGCGGTAGTTTCCCCGTTGTACTCATAAATAGATTTATGACAGTTCATACATACGTTAAGAGATGGAATCCCAGACGTTTTACTTACTCGTGCTGAAGAGTGACAGTATTTACAATCGATACCGTTATCACCGGCGTGTATTTTGTGAGAGAAGTGTATAGGCTGTACTGGCTCGTACCCTTGGTTAACACCTACTTGCATTAAGTAACCGTAAACGAAGTATCCACCTGCTAGCATTAAAACAACGACAGACACCAATACTAAGAATTGGTTTTGAACGAATGCTTTCCAGATCGGTGTTGTTTTTTGCCCTTGATTAAGCTCTATCCCTTTTTCATCTGCAAAGCGACGTAAGGTTTTATTCACTAATACTAAAGCACCAGCTAGGATAGCAAAAAGTATCGCTAAACCTGCTAATATTAATGTATTAGACGCACCATCACTTTGAGGGTTTGCTGCTACGGCTCCACCTGCTGCTGCAGCTGGAGCTTCTTTTTTCTCCTCGGCGGTATACGCTAAGATATTAGATATATCTTCATCGGATAACTGCGGATAAGCGGTCATTGCTGCACCACCATACTCGTCAAAAATCTTAACAGCGTAAGCGTCACCAGATTTGATTACACCTGCACTATTACGGATCCATTTGCTTAACCATTCACGGTCTAAGCCTTCCTCGTCCGCTAAACGCGCTTCTACATTTCGCAATGCAGGACCGGTCATTTTTTTATCTAATTGGTGACATGCAGCACAATTAGTATTAAACAATGCTTTACCTGCTACTGGATCGCCCTCTTGAGCGTGAAGAGATGTAGAGAATGCTAGTAAAATAATCAGACTTAATCGTAGAATATTACGGTCTAACTTACGGTGAATCACCTGTTTCATATTATTAGTTAAATTATCTTCTAAACTTTGGTACGGTTTTTTCATATTCAGAAAGAAATATACGCTTATAAAAATTCTAAGCAAAAGTAATACTTAAAGTCGATTTTAGAAATGTTAGAGAAGTCTTAATTATTAATTTAGAGATATTCTAAATAAGAAAATCGATTATTTTTACGTTTATAACCTATACATTTGCACACCTAAAGATAATACTATGAAATTATTACCATTAAGAAACAGCAGTTTAATACTCGTTTTCACATTTACTTTCAGTTTATATAGTTACTCACAAAGTGGTTCCTTGGTGATTAATCAAGATTCTAAAATTAACAAATTATTGGAAGTAAAAAAAGAAATAAATAAACATGAGAGCGATAACGAGCGTTACCGCATCAATATTTTTTCTGGAAGTTTAAGCGGTGCGGAGGCTGCGCGTAACAAGTTTAGACATGCGTACTCCGATTGGAACACTTCACTTAAATATGAAACACCAAATTACAAAATCTATGCGGGAAGTTTCAGATCGCGTTTAGAAGCTGATCGCGCTTTGGCTAGAATTAAAAAAACATTCCCGAACGCTTTTACTTTAAAACCAAAAAAAGAATAAGCCTTTCACAAGAAATCCTTATAAAAAAAGCACCACTATTGTTTACAATACAGGTGCTTTTTCTTTGCTTGAAATTCCCGTTTGAAACCCAATACATGACCTTTAATTATTGTATTTACGACATACTACGTCCGTCGGTTTCTAGTGTATTGCTACAGGCAAAAACAGCATTAAGATCTCACTAATAATTCCGCCATCCTCTACTACCCCACACCCAAGTATTGACCAATATAGAACACAACAATTAGTAGTGACATCAGACCCGGAAAAGCCTATGCAATTAAGACCTAAACGACCAAATCGGAAGACAGCACACGACCAAGGATAAGCTCTTAAAGCGTGAAAACGTAAATTGGTGTATATACATTTTACGTATCACAAAGACTGCATTTAGCAGCTATCTTCAAGACTAGGTGTACTAGTAGCTAGTATTTAGTAACTAGAAATTAGTCATTAGTATTTAGTGGTAGAAACCTACAAAGCATAGTATATGAGAACGCCATTCCAGGTCATAGTATGACTAGATACAAAACAAGCGACACTAGCTATATTATAGTCTGATGTAGCATGTAAACCACACCTCCTTTCCGTATAAAAAAGCTCAGGGTCGCTATTAGTTTTCACCTTAGAAGTATAAGTTCGTTTCTATAGTTTTACAGTAACACGGTTTTAGATTTAGAAAAGTGCTTATAGCCTCATTATAGATATAACACTGTACCAGTTGTACTAGTATTTAGTATTTAGTAGCTAGTAATTAGTATTTAGTAATTAGTAGTAGACACGTACAAAGCATAATATATGAGAACACCAAACCAGGTCATAGTACGACTAGATACAAAACAAGCGGCACTGGCTATATTATAGTCTGATGTAGAATATAAACTACACCTCCTTTTCGTATTAAAAAGCTCAGGGTCGCTGTTAGTTTTCACCTTAGAAGTATAAGTTCGTTTCTATAGTTTTACAGTAACACGGTTTTAGATTTAGAAAAGTGCTCATAGCCTCATTATAGCTATAACACAGTACCAGTTGTACTAGTAATTAGTAACTAGTATTTAGTAGCTAGTAGCTAGTATTTAGTCATTAGTATTTAGTGGTAGAAACCTACAAAGCATAGTATATGAGAACGCCATTCCAGGTCATAGTATGACAAGATACAAAACAAGCGGCACTGGCTATATTATAGTCTGATGTAGAATATAAACTACACCTCCTTTTCGTATAAAAAAGCTCAGGGTCGCTGTTAGTCTTCACCTTAGAAGTATAAGTGCGTCTCTTTAGTTTTACAGTAACACGGTTTTGATTTAGAAAAGTGCTTATAGCCTCATTATAGCTATAAGACAGTACCAGTTGTACTAGTAATTAGTAGCTAGTATTTAGTAATTAGTGGTAGAAACGTACAAAGCATAGTATATGAGAACGCCATTCCAGTTCATAGTATGACTAGATACAAAACAAGTGGCACTGGCTATATTATAGTCTGATGTAGCATGTAAACTACACCTCCTTTTCGTATAAAAAAGCTCAGGGGCGCTGTTAGTTTTCACCTTAGAAGTATAAGTGCGTTTCTATAGTTTTACAGTAACACGGTTTTAGATTTAGAAAAGTGCTCATAGCCTCATTATAGCTATAACACAGTACCAGTTGTACTAGTAATTTGTAACTAGTATTTAGTAACTAGTATTTAGTGGTAGAAACGTACAAAGCATAATATATGAGAACACCATCCCAGGTCATAGTATGACAAGATACAAAACAAGCGGCTCTAGCTATATTATAGTCTGATGTAGCATGTAAACGACACCTCCTTTCCGTATAAAAAAGCTCAGGGTCGCTGTTAGTTTTCACCTTAGAAGTATAAGTGCGTCTCTATAGTTTTACAGTAACACGGTTTTAGATTCAGAAAAGTGCTCATAGCCTCTAAACCGCGTTAAAACAAAAAAGCATCTATTTTTCAATAGATGCTTTTTGATAGTTATCATATACCCCAACGGGGTGTAGAATTTATTTCAATTTTTTCTTCACTTCAACTTCGTGGAACGCTTCAAGAGTGTCACCTTCTTTGATATCGTTAAAGTTTTTAAGTTGCATACCACAATCGTATCCTTTAGACACTTCTTTAACATCATCTTTAAATCGTTTTAACGATGTTAACTCACCGGTATACACTACAACACCATCTCTAATTAAACGGATTTGAGAGTTTCTGAATATTTTACCATTCATTACCATACACCCTGCAATAGATCCTATTTTAGACACTTTAAAGATTTCTCTAATTTCGGCAGTACCAGTCACCTCCTCTTTTAATTCTGGAGACAACATACCTTCCATAGCATCTTTAAGATCGTTAATCGCGTCGTAAATAATAGAGTATGTTCTGATATCCACTTCTTCACGATCGGCAATTACACGCGCATTACCTACAGGTCTCACATTAAATCCGATAATAATTGCATCGGACGCTGTTGCAAGTAACACATCACTTTCGGTAATGGCACCAACACCTTTATGTAAGATATTCACTTGAATTTCTTCGGTCGATAATTTTTGGAATGAATCGGTTAGTGCTTCTACAGAACCATCAACATCACCTTTAAGGATAATATTTAATTCTTTAAAGGTACCTAGAGCGATACGTCTTCCAATTTCGGCAAGCGTTAATGTTTTCGTTGTACGTACATCTTGTTCACGTTGTAACTGCATACGTTTGGTAGCAATTTGTTTTGCTTCTCTTTCGTCTGCAAACACGGTAAACTTATCACCTGCTTGCGGCGCACCGTCTAAACCTAATATAGATACAGGTGTCGATGGACCAGCTTCAAGAACCTCATGGCCTCTTTCATCTTGCATCGCTTTAATTTTACCACTGTTTTTTCCTGCTAGTACATAATCTCCTATACGAAGGGTACCTGCTTGTACTAAAACTGTAGACACATAACCACGACCTTTATCTAAATACGCTTCCACTACGGTACCAACTGCTGGTTTGTTAGGATTCGCTTTAAGTTCTAAAAGCTCAGCTTCTAGTAGTACTTTTTCTAATAATTCTTTAACACCGGTTCCCATTTTAGCCGAGATATCGTGAGATTGAATTTTACCTCCCCAATCTTCTACTAAAAGGTTCATTTGTGCTAAGCCTTCTTTAATTTTTTCTGGATTAGCAGTTGGCTTATCGATTTTATTAATAGCAAACACGATAGGTACTCCTGCCGCTTGCGCGTGAGAGATGGCCTCTTTTGTTTGTGGCATAATATCATCATCGGCAGCAGCTACAATAATAGCGATATCGGTTACTTGAGCTCCACGAGCACGCATGGCTGTAAAGGCCTCGTGACCTGGTGTATCTAAAAACGCGATTTTTTGTCCGTTTTCCAATTGCACCCCATAGGCACCAATATGCTGTGTGATTCCTCCAGACTCTCCAGCGATTACATTTTCCTTACGGATGTAATCTAGTAAGGATGTTTTACCGTGATCGACATGTCCCATTACGGTAACGATTGGCGCTCGGGTAATTAAGTCTTCTGGTTTATCTTCTACCTCTACGATAGACTCTTCAATATCGGCAGTTACAAATTCTACTTCATAACCAAACTCATCGGCAACGATGGTTAACGTTTCAGCGTCTAAACGTTGGTTCATAGTAACCATCATACCAAGTGACATACAAGCAGAGATAATTTTTGTTACAGGAACATCCATCATCGTTGCTACTTCACTAGCGGTAACAAACTCGGTTACTTTTAGAATTTTACTTTCTGCTTGTTGTTGCTCTAGTGTTTTTTCTGTTAAGTCTCTATGCGAGTCTCTTTTATCTCTACGATATTTCGCTCCACGACCTTTGTTAGATTTCCCTTGAAGTTTCTCTAAGGTTTCTCTTACTTGTTTTTTAACATCTTCTTCACTAGGCTCTTCTTTAACAACGCTACGACGTGCTTGTCCAGGTTTTTTACCTTTAAATCGGTCGTTACTTCTGTTATTTCCAGCAGCAGTTCCAGGTTTATTATCTCCTGGTTTAGAGATACGACGGCGTTTTTTCTTATTGGCGCTATCGTTATCTTTTTTATCGTCTTTCTTTTTCTTAGGCTTTTTAAACTGAGAAAGGTCTATTTTCTCTCCAGCAATTTTTGGCCCTGAAAGCTTTTGATATTGTGTTTTTACTTTTTCCTCTACCGGTTCGCTAGGTTTTGTTTCCTCTACTTTTTCAGCTTCCACTTTAGGGGCTTCGGCTTTAGGAGCTTCGGTTTTCTTAGCAGTTTCCTTAGCGGGAGTTGCAGGTTTTTCGGCAGCTTTAGGTGTTTCCTTTTTTACAGCTTCTTTTTTAGGAGCTGCAGCTATAGGTTTTACCGGTTCTGCTTTAACCTCAGGTTTTTCGGCTTCTTTTTTAGTATCGACAGCTGGTTTCGGCGTTTCCTTTTTAGGAGCTTCCGTTTTTGGCGTTTCTACTTTCGGTGTTTCGGCTTTAGGTGTTTCCACTTTTGGCGTCTCCACAGGCTTCACGTCCTCTTTACCCTTTTTAGGATCTAAGTCGATTTTACCCACCTGTTTAGGACCTGAAAGGGGTTTATTAGCTTTAATAACCTCTTGTTTTCTAGCGCGTTCTCTTTCCTCATCTTCTTTCTGCTTAGCTTCCAATTCTTGCTCACGTTTAATACGTAGGCTTTCCTTTTCTTTCTGCTTAGCTTCACTAACTTCTTGAGATTTTACTTTTTTGCTCGCATCCGTCTGAAACTCATCCGAGAGCACATTATATGTGTCTTGGGAGATTTTCGTTGTTGGGCGCTTCTCGATCTCGATACCTTTAGAATTTAAAAATTCTACAGCACGATCTAAAGAGATGTTAAGCTCACGTAATACTTTATTTAATCTAATCGTTTCAGCCATAAATTGCCTTTAACCTTTAATTTTACTCAAATATATGTTAATCTTCGAATTCTTCCTTAAGAATTCTAATAACATCTAGAATTGTTTCCTCTTCTAGATCTGTTCTTTTTACTAAATCTGCAACCTCTTGTTCTAATACGCTTTTCGCTGTATCTAAACCTGCTTTGCTAAATTCGGATATGATCCATCCTTCAATTTCATCAGAGAATTCTCTTAATTCCACATCTTCTTCTGCACCTTCTCTAAACACATCAATTTCATAACCTGTTAACTGGCCTGCCAAACGGATATTATGTCCGCCACGTCCAATTGCTTTACTTACTTCTTCAGGTTTTAAAATCGCTTCTGCTCTTTTATTTTCCTCATCTATTTTAATAGACGTTACACGTGCCGGGCTTAACGCTCTGGTAATGTATAACTGTAAGTTGGTTGTATAATTAATAACGTCGATATTTTCGTTTCCTAATTCACGAACAATACCGTGAATACGCGATCCTTTCATACCAACACAAGCTCCAACAGGGTCGATTCTATCATCGTAAGAATCTACTGCTACTTTCGCTTTTTCACCTGGAATTCTCACCACATTTTTAATCGTAATTAAACCATCAAATACTTCTGGAATTTCAGCTTCAAATAACTTTTCTAAGAATTTAGGAGACGTTCGCGACATGATAATCGACGGTTTGTTTCCTTTTAATTCTACACTATCAATAATTCCTCTTACGTTATCTCCTTTTCTAAAGAAGTCTGAAGGAATTTGTTTTTCTTTAGGCAATATAATTTCGTTGCCTTCATCATCTAACAAAATAACAGCACGGTGACGAATATGGTGAACCTCAGCGGTATATAAATCACCTTCTAAATCTTTAAATTGCTTATAGATATTAGTATTATCGTGTTCGTGAATTTTCGAAATTAAATTCTGACGTAATGCTAAAATAGCGCGACGCCCTAGGTCTATTAATTTTACTTCTTCAGATACATCTTCTCCAACTTCAAAATCCGGCTCAATTTTTCGTGCTTCAGATAATGAAATTTCCTGGTTAGGTTCTTCCACTTCTCCATCTGCTACTACGACTCTATTTCTCCATATCTCTAAATCTCCCTTATCTGGATTTATAATAATATCAAAATTATCATCATCTCCAAATTTCTTTTTTAAGGCATTTCTAAAAACATCTTCTAAAATAGCCATTAATGTCACACGGTCGATTAATTTATCGTCTTTAAACTCCGAAAACGATTCAATTAATGCAAGATTCTCCATAACTCTTATTGAATTAAAATTTTATCATCACTTTTGCCTCTAATATATCATTATAGGCAATGTTTGCTTTTTTCTGAACGGTCACTTTTCCTTTACCAACGGGTTTAGGTTCTCTAGCTTTCCATTCTAACTCTATTGCTTCGTCTGAAGCAGAAACCAACTTTGCAGTAATGGTTTCAGTTGCAGTTTTCACTTCTAAATCGCGGCCAATATTTTTCTTATATTGTCTCGGTAATTTCAAAGGTGTCGTTGCTCCTCCCGAAGCTACTTCTAGTGCAAAATCGTGTTCTTCTCTATCAATATTATGTTCGATAGCGCGACTAATAAAGATACAGTCTTCTACCGTAACACCCTGATCACCATCGATAATAATACTAATATTATTTTCTCCAGTAACAGAAAAATCTATTAAAAAAAGATCTTCTCTTTCTAATAGCGCTTCCTCCAGTAATTCTTTGACTTTTGATATAAACATTCTTAAGTATAAAAAGAGGGGACTTTACGTCCCCTCGCTTTCCATTTTTTCTTACAACGGTGCAAATATACACATTTTTATTGATTTACATAATTATTGAAATATCAAATTTTATAGTTAACTTTAGAAAAACAACCAAAAACGCCAATTTTATGAAAAAAATACTTGTTCCCACCGATTTTTCTCCCGAGGCAGAAAACGCATTAAAGGTCGCTGCGCAACTTGCCAAAAAGCACAATATTGAACTTTCAATCTTGCACATTATCGATTTGCCACTTCAGCAGATTAGCGAATTAGGCACTCCCACCGATTTACCTGAGGCTGTTTATTTTATGAAATTAGCTCAGAAAAAATTTGAAGACCTTTTAGCAAAAGACTATCTGCAGTCGTTAACCATTAGCCACAGTGTTGATTTTAACGAGATTTCGCAGGGTATTTTAGACGCGTGCAAGAACAACAGTATTGACTTAATCATTATGGGGTCTCATGGCGCCGATGGTTTCAAGGAGATGTTTATTGGTTCTACGGCCGAGAAGATTGTTCGCACCTCTATTGTTCCGGTCTTGGTTATAAAAAACAAACACGATGATTTCAACATCGAAGATTTTGTATTTGCTTCAGATTTTAAAAACGACAACAAAGACACGTATAAGCAGGCGATAAAACTTGCCGAGTTGTTTGATGCTAGAATGCATTTATTAATGGTTAATACCATGAGTAATTTTACGACTACTGCTACAGCTAAGGTGCGCATTCACGAATTTATTGAAGGCAACACTTTTACCAATTACACTACAAACATTTACAATGACGAGAGTGTTGAAAAGGGTATTTTAAATTTTTCTGAAATTATAAATGCAGATTTAATAGGTATTAGCACGCATGGCCGCCAAGGTATATCACATTTTTTAAGCGGAAGTATTAGTGAGGATTTGGTAAATCACGCCAACAGACCGGTGATTACCTTTAAAATTTAAGCAGAAATTACGATTGAAAGCGTTTTAAAAACGTCTGTTTTTCAAGATTTAATACCATACACTACTCATACACTATCCATAGGGTATCTATAGGGTATCTATGGAGCATCTATGTGGTAGCGTATTTTTGGTGTTTCGCTTTTATACCACCCGAAAGTGACTAAAACCAAAAAACCCTAACTCTTTTCAGAATTAGGGTTTGCTTGTTGGCCCACTAGGGCTCGAACCTAGACTCTTCGGTACCAAAAACCGACGTGTTGCCAGTTACACCATGGGCCAGTGTTTCTAACTGCGATGCAAATTTAAGACAAACTTTTATTTACACAAACATTTTCTGAAAAATTTTTCGGAAAAAATGAACTTTTTTTTCAGCCCCTAACTTAACCCTATCATTACAAGTTGTTTAGGCTATTTCCACCTCCTGATGTTAAGACTAACTAAATGATTAGTGTCTTTTTATTATTATTACTAAATTCGCCACAGTTTAATATTACACTATAAAATATGACAGCAATCACTTTTAAAAAGTGGAACAACATTGTAGGTTGGCTCGCTTTTTTAATTGCATTAATCACTTACAGTCTAACGGTAGAGCCTACTGTTAGTTACTGGGATGCCGGAGAATACATTTTAACTGCTGCAAAGTTGCAGGTGGGACACCCACCGGGAGCACCATTATTCCAAATGATTGGAGCCACATTCTCCACCTTAGCTCTAGAGCCTTCTCAAATAGGTTTAATGATGAATATGTTAAGTGCGGTATCGAGTGCATTTACTATTTTATTTTTATTTTGGAGTCTTACCCTACTTCTTCCGAAGCTTATAAAAACTGATGTTTTAACTTCGGGGTCTGCCATGGCTATATTAGGAAGTGCCTTTGTGGGGAGTTTAGCTTTTGCATTTACCGATTCGTTTTGGTTTAATGCTGTAGAGACAGAAGTCTATGCAATGGCCACTTTAATAATGGCTGTTTTATTTTATTTAGGCTTACGCTGGGAAGCTGATATGGACACTCCTCGTGGAAACCGCTGGTTGGTACTCATAGCTTTTGTTATCGGTCTTTCTTTTGGAGTTCACTTTATGGGGCTTTTAACTATCCCTGCTTTAGGATTACTTTATTATTTTAAACATTACAAAACCATTACCCCTTTAAACTTTATCGTTGCCAATGTGGTATCGGTAGCTGTTTTACTTTTTGTTTTTAAATTACTAGCACCAAACATACTCCGTTATTTTAGTGTTTTAGAAATCTTCTTTGTGAATACTGTTGGTATGCCGTTTAATTCGGGATCTATTATAGCAGGTATTTTATTGATTGCTGCCATTTACTTTAGTTTACGTTATACCCACCAAAAAAACTACGCTCTTATAAACACCGGTATTTTATGTGTAACTTTTGTAGTGATCGGGTTTTCAACGTGGCTAATGTTACCTATTCGTGCCAATGCTAATGTGGTGGTTAACGAAAACAACCCGTCGAGTGCCAGAGAGTTACTAGCCTATTATAATTTAGAGCAGTACCCGGAGACTCACCTATTTTACGGTCCGTTGTTTACTGAGCAGTACACAGGCTTAGATAAAAAGAAACCTTATATAGACGACAAGCCTAAGTACGAGAAAGACGAAGCTTTAGGGAAATATGTTATTGTTAACGCGTATAAAGACGCGAAGCAGAATTACAATTCTGAGCAAGCCTCTATTTTACCGCGTATGTGGAGTGCTGAAAACGCTGAGAATTACATGATGTTTACGGGCTTTTTAAATTTCGATTTAAAACCGGAATACATCTTAGATCCGTTTTCGGAACAGAAGATAAACGAGTTTGTTGTAAACTACCAAAGTGGTGAATTAACAGAGTCGGAATACGATCAGTTTATGGCTGTTTACGGCGACAAGCTATCGGTATATTTAAACGATCGTTTAAGACAAGATGTTGCTTATATCACTCAGTTTAAAAATGAGGTCGCTAAAGGCAATGTTGATTATGAAGATTACCATTTGTTTTTAAAGCAATTTGGCCAGCAGTATTTAGATATTGAAAAGCCTTCGTTAGCGAGTAATATTTCCTATTTATTTCAATACCAACTGGGTTATATGTACTGGAGGTATTTTATGTGGAATTTTACGGGACGTCAAGACGACATTCAAGGGCGTTATGACAATCATGGGAATTGGATTAGTGGTATTAAGGCTTTTGATGCGTGGCATCTTGGGCAGTCTCAAGACCACTTACCTAGTGACGTAAAAAACAACAAGGGTAGAAACACCTATTATTTCCTTCCATTCCTATTGGGATTAGTTGGTTTGTTCTTTTTATTTAACCGTGACAAAAAGCTATTTTGGGTACTCTTGGTCTTTTTCCTTTTTACGGGAATTGCGATTCAGGTGTATACGAACGTGCGTCCTTTTGAACCTCGAGAGCGTGACTACTCGGTGGTTGGCTCGTTCTACGTCTTTTCGATGTGGATAGGTTTTGGGGTCTTTGCTATTTACAATGCCTTACGCGACAAAATTAAGAGTCCGTTGTTAGCGCCTATAGTCACCCTTGTTTGTTTCCTATTGGTACCAACGATTTTAATCTCTAACAACTGGGACGACCACGATCGTTCTGGGAAATACACTGCCAACTCTATGGCTAAAAAGTACTTAGATTCCTGTGAGGAAAACGGTATTTTATTTACTATTGGAGACAATGACACGTTTGCTTTATGGTATGCTCAAGAAATTGAAGGTTACCGTACCGATGTGCGCATAATAAACACGAGTTTATTTCAAACGGATTGGTATATAGACCAGATGAAGCGTCAAGCCTACGAGAGCGAGCCTATTCCTTCCTCGTTAACTCACGACCAGTATAAATATGGTACGCGCGATTATATTATGAAGAGCTTAGAGTATTACGATCCTAATACTGAGGAGCGCAAGCGTACTTATAATAGAGACACGTTACTTATTAAAGATTTTATGGCTTTTGTAACTAGCGACAACCCGAAAACAAAGTACCAACGTATTTTAGAATTACAGGGCGAAGATTTAAGTCGTTACCCTGCACAGTTAAAAAACACCAATTACTTCCCTGTAGAAAACATTAGGGTCCCTGTTAACAAGGATAATGTTTTAAAGCATGGTATTGTTAAGGCGAAGGATGCCGATAAGATTGTTCCTTATATAGATATTAAATTGGAAGGCAATGCGCTTTACAAGCAGCGTTTATTAATGCTAGATATTGTTGCCAATAACGATTGGAAGCGTCCTATTTATTTTACTGGCGGTGCTTTTGGCGAAGATGATTACATCTGGATGAAAGACTACTTACAGTTGGATGGTATGGTTTATAAACTGGTACCGATACACACCCCTGTAAAACGCGCTAATCCTTTTGATATGGGACGTGTAGACAGTGAGTTTATGTATAACAAGGTTAAGAATTGGGAATGGGGTAATAGCGGTGACGACATCTACCACGACCCAGAAACCCGTAAGAATTCTATTTCTTACCGCGGTAATTTAGCGCGACTTATAGAAACCTTAATCAATGAAGGGAAACTTGAAAAGGCTGAGGAGATTGCAGATATTGCAATGACTAATATGCCGGTAGACAAATTTGGTTACTACACGTTACTAGAACCTTATTTAGGTGCTTATTACGAGGTGGGAGCCAAAGCGAAGGCACAGCAATTATTTATTGATATTGCTGAAAAGTACCAGGAGAACCTGAAATATTACAGTGAATTAACCCGTGAGAACCAGGAAAAGAATATTGTAGAAATTTACACGGATATAGAGCGTTACAATGCGTTAATAAAAACGATAGTAAAGCACGACGAATCTTTTGCTGACAAGGAGTTTAGTATTTTTAATAATTACATTAAACTTTTTGCGGGCTTATATGGTATTGAAGAGCAGGTTGAAACCGCACTACCCGACGAACGCGATATTATTTCTCGAGACAGTAGTATTCCGGGGTTAGACAGTATTAAATTACCACAATAGGCGTTACTTGTGAAACTTGTTCCTGTAAAAATACCGTCCATTATAAAACGAATTTTCCCAAACTATGTTTGGGATTTTTCGTCTTCTAGCAAGGTTATTTACTTGACTTTTGACGACGGACCGACCCCGGAGATCACCCCTTGGGTATTGGATGTTTTGGAGACTTATAATGCTAAGGCCACTTTTTTTTGTATTGGCGACAATATTAATAGGCACCCGTCACTTTTTCGAGATGTTATCGCTCGCGGCCATGCGATTGGCAACCACACGCAAAATCATTTACGGGGTTGGAATACGGCTACGCCCTTGTATATAGAAAACACCTTAAAAGCTCAGGACGCTATAGACAGGCATGCGCCCTCCCCGGTTACAACCAAATTATTTAGACCCCCTTACGGCCAAATAAAGCCGAGTCAAGGCCGCGCATTACTACAGATGGGTTATAAAATTATAATGTGGAGTGTAATTACTTTTGATTGGGAAGATTACTTAACCCAGGCGCGTTGTTTAGACAACGCTATAAAGCACACTAAGGATGGTAACATCATCGTGTTTCACGATAGTGTTAAGGCGTCCAAAAACATGATGCATGCATTACCGGAGGTACTCAAGCATTTTTCGGAACGCGGTTACACCTTTAAAGCTTTATCGTTTTAGTTAGACTTTTAAACAAACTGTTGAATAATCCCGATTAGGGTATTGGCATCTTGTTCGCCATTGTGTCGCCATTTCATCTCTCCGCCTTTATAAATAATAAGTGTTGGCAAGCCTTTTACGCGTAAGGCTTCTGAGAGTGCTTTATTTTTATCGACATCAATTTTAATCACTTTTGCTTTATCTCCCATGGCTGCTGCCACATCTCTTAACACGGGATGCATGGCTACGGACTGCTCGTTCCATTCTGTAAAAAAATCTAACAGCACTGGTATATCGACATCTATTAATTCTCCAAATTTTGACATTTATAATCGTGTTGGTTAAACTATACATTACCATCGCATGAGGTAATAAGGTACATAATTCTCTTTTAATTGTGGTTATTTGTTGTACTATTTATAAAAATACGCATTTTTTTAATGACTACCGCAAGCGGAGTTTTAGGCCACTACCCCACCTTTTTTAAGTTCGATAACGGTAATTTCCGGCCATATCCCAAAGCGCCCTGGATAGGCTAGGTATCCAAAACCGCGATTTACATTAATATACTGTTCTTTTTTTCTATAGATTCCTGCCCATTGGTTGTACCTAAAGCTTGCAGGGCTCCATTTAAACCAGCCTGGTATTTCGATACCAAACTGCATACCATGGGTATGGCCGCTAAGCGTTAAATGGTAGTGGTAATGATCGTCTACCACTTTAGCTTCCCAGTGCGAGGGGTCGTGACTTAATAGGATTTTAAAATCATTAGGGTTTAGGGCAGCGCTCGCCTTTTTAAGGTCTCCTGCTTTTTTAAACCCACCTTCGCCCCAGTTTTCGACACCTACAATAGCGATACGTTCGCCTTGGCGTTCTATAAACCGACTTTCGTTAAGGAGGACATCGAAGCCCATGTTTTTTTGTAGGGTGATAAGTTCTTTTAGGTTTTCTTCTTTTTTAGCTTGAGACGACCAGTCGACATAATCCCCATAATCGTGATTTCCTAAAACGGAGAATATACCGTCTTTGGCTTGGAGTTTCCCAAAGGTGGGTGCCCAAGGTTGCATTTCGTTAGCGAAGTTATTCACCATATCTCCGGTAAATAAAATAGCATCACTTTTTTGTTTATTAATAAGATTAATGGCGTAGTCTATTTTTTCTGGGTCGTCGAAACTACCGGCATGCACATCGCTAATTTGTGTAATTTTATAACCATCGAAAGCCTTTGGAAGATCGTTAAACGTTAAGGTATAGGTTAGCACTTTAAAGTTGTATTTTCCTTTATACATACCGTATAAGAGGGCTCCAAATGGCAAGGCTGCTATACCTAGTGCCAAGCGGCTAATAAATTTTCTTCGCGATGCTATAAAACCAGACTGTTGCGTTTTAGCCCCAACTATTTTACGGTATAGTGCACGCAGCAAGCGTATAGCATCTTCGCCAATTAAAAAGAAAATAAGAATAAGCTTAGGCACAAACACGCTAAGTACAAACCCAAAAGCATAGCTTTTTATAGGCGTTAGTACGCGCACAGCAGCATCGGCATTTAATACCATTTGGTAGAACAAATTTCCAATTACAAGACCGCTGAGTACCCAATATAGGGCATAAACCACGCGTTTTTTAGTTATCGTTTTTACGGATTGAAAGGCGTAATAATCGATAACGAGGTATACGAGAATAAAGATAAGCCATTGTAACATGGTAAGTGATTGCGTTTTACAGGTTAAAATTACGGGTTTTAGGTTCATATTTATCTTATGAAACTGTTAAGTTTTATCATGTATTGTAATACGATTACTTTTTGGGTGTTCTTTTTATAATTTTGATGATGGTTTAAGGCTGTGGTAGCCTTTTTAAAATTGGCAATTAATAAAGTGTATTTAAACGCTTACTTTTTGTAGTTTTGAAACTCTATAAACACTTTATTATGTCAGATCAAAAACGCGTTTTCTTAGTTGATGCTTATGCTTTAATTTTCAGGGGTTATTATGCTTTTATAAAAAACCCACGAATAAATTCTAAAGGTGTAGACACCTCGGCCATTATGGGCTTTATGAATTCGCTATTAGATGTAATCAAGCGCGAGCGACCGGATCATTTGGCGGTCTGTTTTGACAAGGGCGGTAGTGCGGACCGGGTGGAGTTATTTGAAGCTTACAAGGCCAATCGTGATGCTACTCCAGAGGCGATAAAAGTTGCAGTACCTTATATTCAGGAGATATTAAAAGCGATGCATATTCCTATTATGGTAAAGGAAGGTTATGAGGCCGACGATGTTATAGGCACGCTCTCTAAGCAAGCGGAAAAGGAAGGTTACACCACGTTTATGGTGACTCCGGATAAGGATTTTGCCCAGCTGGTAAGTGAAAATATATTTATGTACCGTCCTGTTTTTGGTGGCGGTTATGAAACTTGGGGTATCCCTGAGGTTCAAAAGAAATTTGAAGTTGAGGATCCGTTACAGGTGATTGATTATTTGGGGATGATGGGCGATGCATCGGACAACATTCCGGGGTTACCGGGTGTAGGTGAAAAAACGGCCAAGAAATTTCTTGCCAAGTATGGTAGTATGGAAAACCTATTGGCTAACACGCATGAGTTGAAGGGCAAGATGAAGGAGAAAATTGAAGCCAATAAAGAGTTGGGGTTATTATCGAAACAGCTCGCGACGATTATGTTGGATGTTCCGGTTACTTTTAATGCTAAAGATTTCGAATTATCGGAACCTGATATTCCTAAGGTCACCGAGATTTTTCAGGATTTAGAATTTAGACGCCTTATAGACAATTTTGTTAAGACGTTTAGTGTTGACACTTCGGAAAGCGGAGCAGCGGCACCGGAAACAAAAAAAGCAACCACTACTAGCGAGGAAGCTGGTGCAGGACAATTTAATTTGTTTGCTACCGCGGACAATTCCGCGCAAGCGCCATCCACCACGTATACGCGCAACACGTTGGCGACGACCGCGCATTTTTACCAGAGTGTAGCCCCGGGGATGGCGACGACGTTATTTTTAAAACAGTTAATGGCGCAAACCTGCGTGTGTTTTGACACGGAAACTACGGGATTAAACCCCTTAACTGCCACTTTGGTGGGTATTGCTTTCTCTTGGGAGGTAAACAAAGGGTTTTACTTACCTATCCCTGAGGACCAGGACGAGGCACAGGCGGTTGTAGAATTACTCCGTCCGTTTTTTGAGGCTGAGCACATTGAAAAAGTGGGGCAGAATTTAAAATACGATATTAAGGTTCTTGACAAATACGGGATAAAGGTTGCTGGTCATTTATTTGATACGATGCTAGCGCACTATTTAATAAACCCTGATATGCGCCATAATATGGATGTTTTGGCAGAAACATATTTAAACTATACGCCTATTGCCATTACCGAGCTTTTAGGTAAAAAGGGCAAAAACCAGCTTACTATGCGCGATGTACCGTTAGAGCAGCAAACGGAATATGCGGTTGAGGATGCGGATATTACGCTACAGCTAAAGCAGCATTTTGAAACGGAATTAAGCAGTGCTAAAACGGCGGAATTGTTTAGAGACATTGAAATACCGTTAGTTCGGGTATTGGCTGCTATGGAATTGGAGGGTATAAATCTTGACGAGGGGTTTTTAAAATCGTTATCGGCAGATTTGGATGCTGACATTTTAGCTTTAGAGACTAAAATTTACGAGGTTGCTGGGGAGACTTTTAATATTGCCTCGCCAAAGCAATTGGGGATTATTTTATTTGAAAAACTAAAGTTGGTTGACAAGCCTAAGAAGACCAAAACGGGACAATATGCGACTTCGGAAGATATTTTATCGTATTTAGCCAAAGACCACGACATTATACAACATGTATTGGATTACCGTGGTTTATCGAAACTTAAGAGCACGTATATTGATGCGTTACCTACCCAGATAGAACCTTCTACGGGCCGTGTGCACACCGATTATATGCAAACGGTTGCTGCCACGGGGCGTTTAAGTAGTAACAACCCGAATTTACAGAACATTCCTATTAGAACGGAGCGCGGACGCCAGGTACGTAAAGCGTTTATACCAAGAAATGACGATTATATTTTACTAGCTGCCGATTACTCGCAAATTGAGCTTCGGATTATTGCGGCATTAAGCCAGGAGGAAACGATGATATCGGCATTTAAAAACGGTGAAGATATACATGCTAGTACGGCATCGAAAGTTTTTAATGTGCCATTAGAGGCTGTTACTCGCGAGCAGCGAAGCCAGGCTAAAACGGTTAATTTTGGTATTATTTACGGGGTTTCGGCTTTCGGATTGAGTAATCAGACCAATTTATCGCGTGGGGAGGCTAAGGGCTTAATAGACACGTATTACGAAACCTACCCGAAATTAAAAGCGTATATGAGCAGGCAAATAGATTTTGCTCGCGACCATGGGTATGTGCAAACGGTTTTAGGGCGTCGTCGTTATTTAAAAGATATTAATTCTAGGAATGGTGTGGTTCGTGGTGCTGCGGAAAGGAATGCTGTAAATGCGCCTATTCAAGGAAGTGCTGCCGATATTATTAAGATTGCAATGATTGCTATTTACAAGGCTTTGGAGGCTGGTAATTACAAATCGAAAATGCTTTTACAGGTGCATGATGAATTGGTTTTTGATATTTACAAACCGGAATTGGACGCTTTAAAAGTGCTTATTAAAAAAGAAATGGAAGGGGCATTTACTTTAGATGTTCCGTTAGATGTTGAAATGGACACTGGAATAAACTGGTTAGAAGCGCATTAGGTTTTAATCTGTTTTTTACTTAGCTTTAGTAATTAATCTTTTCACTATGGCGCAACTTCCTGTAATTTCACTTTTTATAATTGAACACAAGAAGGTGCGCCAACTTGTTTTACGGTTTCCTTATAACACGGATTTAATAACCATTTTACGCGGCATTGAAGGTGCAAAATGGAGTAAAACGTTACGGGCTTGGTATCTAAAATACAGTCCGACGAACGAAACTGTGATTCACGAGGCTTTTAATGGCATTGCCCAATTAGATACTAGCCAACTCTTTGATGCGGCAGCAGAGAAACCTGCGGCATTTCCGGTAAAACGCAATCGTACATTGGGCCCAGAACAACGCCAATTACTTAATGGTTTTTACAAGTACTTAGTTGGCAAGCGCTATAGTAAAAGTACTATTGACACTTACCTTTATTTTGTTGCCGACTTTATTGAGTTCCAAAGCGGCCGTGACTTAACCACTTTAACGGTTCGCGATGTGGAGTTGTTTATAGAATCGGTTTTTATTAAGCGTAAGTACTCGGTAAGCACACAACGGCAGTTTATTAGTGCGATAAAACAGTTTAGTCGTTTTTACCCTAACACTGAGATTAGCGATTTAGAATTAACGCGACCACGGAAGTCGCGCATACTACCCACGGTATTATCTCAAGAGGAGATGCTACTGATTATTAGCTACACTAAAAACCTAAAACATCGTGCTGTATTGGCTTTAATTTACTCGTGTGGTTTACGCATTAGTGAATTGATACAGCTTAAATTAGAGCATATTAATATACAGAGAAAACAGGTATTTATTAGGACTGCTAAGGGCCGAAAGGATCGTTATGTTACTTTAGCGGACAGTTTTCTGCCTTTACTTCACAATTATTTAATAACGTACAGGCCTGAGGTGTATTTTGTAGAGGGCAGCAAGGGCGGTATGTACTCGGCGAGTAGCGTGCGTAAATTTTTAACTAAATCGTGTAAAGCGGCACATATTAAACGCCATGTAACGCCCCACACTTTACGCCACAGTTACGCAACTCATTTAATAGAAAACGGGGTTGGACTACGGCATATTCAGGAGCTTTTAGGCCATGCTAAACCGGAAACAACGATGATATACACACATGTAGCTAGAAAGGACCTGCTGGAGATAAAGAGCCCATTGGATCTTGCCATAACTCATTTACGCACGACGGATAAAGCGGAACAAAATTTCCTATTATCCTGATACTAATACCCAAAAAAGTGTATATTAGATGCCATATAACCAGTTGCCCACAATATGAAAAAACTGCTCACGATAATATTTAGTTTGACAATTAGTCTTTGTTTTTCGCAAACAAAAGAACAACTGATTGATTCAATTATTAAAGTAAATAGAGTGGAATCTGATTGTATTGGAATTGGTTGTATGGTAAGTCCACAATACACAAGATTTCAAAAATTAAAGAAAAAACTATCCGAAAAAGAACTAATCGAATTATCAAAACACGAAAATCCAACAATTCGGACTTATGCTTCCAAAGAACTTATCCAATCAGGGAAAGGAAACATTCTTGAATTATTATCAACTGAATTGCAAAAAAATGAAAAGGTTGAAACTTTTGAGGGTTGCATAATGGATGTTGAACCGATTTCATCAATTATTTATCACGAATATTGGAATAAAATCAGATTAGAAGCCTCACGAAAAATTAATGGAAATAATTACGAACAAGATTTAGCAATGCAAAAAGCGGTTGCGACTGACTTTACTATGGAAAAATTGGATAGCGTAATAATCTATTCAGAAAAAGATGTTGATTGGCTAATTTATGACAGAGTTTTTGAGAATAGAAAACACAAAGACAGTTATTTACCACGAATTGAGGAATTGGCTTTTAAGAAAAACAACTCTTACGCATTTGATTATTTAAAAAAATATTATCCGTCCGAATACTCCGAGAAATTGAAAAAATATTTGACTACTGACTTTCCGAAAGCTAAATTTCAAACCGAAAATGAAATTTTCTATTTGCATTCATATATTGAAACATTATTGGAAAGTAATAACGAGGAATTTAAAAAAATTGCGATAAGTAAATTAAGAACAGAAGAAATTTGGAAAAAGCGAAAAGGTTGGTTCAATACGACTTTGAAAAAACACGGAATTGAACTCTGAAAATAAAATACTGTGGGCAACACCGTGTATAATTAATGGCTGGTTCTCGCCTACTTACGAAAATCCTCGCGGATTTTCTATTCGGTTTTTATTTGCTAAATTACGTGCTTAACCAAGCCACTAATCATACACAAACACGTTGTGCTTCATTTAAGACAGACTAATAAAATATGAAACCAATAGAGATAAAATATAAATATGGACTGATTATCGCCCTGATAATTTTAGTGTTTGCTTTATTGGCATTTTTTGAAAAAGGAATCAAGTTTTATAAATTAGTCGCACCAGATGGAACACTCTTGAATTGGAGGTTTGTTTTAATAATAGTAGTAATTACTTCAACTATTGTTTGGTTTATAATGAATCACTTATGGAAAAAAGAGTTTGAAAATCATCAAAAAACTCAATATGAAAGAGATAATTATGCAGAATTACTCAAAATATCAGAAAATGAAAGATTAACTGATATAATTACAGGAGTACCCAATCTTCAAAGCCTAAAAAAAGATATTGACATCCACTTTAGTAAACGTAAGCACAAAAAGAAACTTCAGTTTATTTTAATTGACCTAAAAGGATTTAAGAAAATAAATAATAAGTACGGTTTTTTAAAAGCCAATAAACTTCTTAGAACTATTGCTCAAACTATATATCAAAAGATGAGAAGAAATGAGGATATGTATAAGTATCCTATGAATATTAAAAACGAAAAAAATGAACATTTCTATAGAATTCATACAGGTGGAGACGAATTTGTTTTCATAATTCAAGGAAATCAAACTGACGCTTTGGGTTTTGCCAATAGATTAGTTAAAAATGACTTTTCTAAACTTTCAACTTTAACAAAAGAAATACTCGGAGAATCAATAAAGTTGTCATTTCATTGTGCAATTGTTGAGATGGACCCTAGAGACGAAGTTGAAGACATATTAAGAAAATCTGATGAATGCTATATTTTAGCAAAAGAAGCAAAAGGCGATTTCAGTATTTGTTGGCATCCCATAACAATTGAACAAAAACTAAATAAGAAATGGGAACTTGCTATTTATGAAGAAACACGAGAACTGTTCGACGTAATGACAATTAATGAAACAGATTACGAATAAAAAACGAAAGCACAACAATGGCTATAAGTAATTGCTTGTTCTCGCCTACTTCTGAAAATCCTCTCGGATTTTCAGTTTGGTGTGTACTTGTAAAGTTGAGTGCTAACCCACGCAACTACTCATAGCCGAGACCGTTAGCCACAAGTTGAAAATGAGCAGAATAACCAATAAACCACATTTAATTTTTTGGCTTTCGATTCCGTTAATAATGTTAAGCGGATTTGTAAGTTCAACAGAAAATTTGGTTATTAATAAATACGACACTTATTATGTTTTTTCGCTGACCGACCTAAACATTCTGATTTCAATTCTTTTTGCAATAATCGGACTTGGATATTGGATTATGCTAAAAACAAACAGAAAGCTATCCAAATGGCTGAATTTGGCTCACATTGCGCTGACTTTCGGCGGAATTTTATTAATCTGGGTTTTGTCGCAGCTTTACCGAGAATCGATAGTGGAATTTGATTTTAATGACAATCTGACTTTAGCAATTTATTCAATAACGTTGATTGCTGTTGTCGGACAAATAATATTTCCGATTAATATAATAAGCGGATTGATAAAAAATAAAACCAGTGGCTAACACCGTATAAAAAAAATTGCTAGTTTTAGCTAAACCAAAGTTAGTTGCCCGTTTGCTAGCATCTGATTTTCCTTCGGAAAATCCTCGCACACAAACACGCAACTTTCCTTATACATAAACGTTACCTGCAAGCTGAAAAAACATCACGGATGAATTTGAAAATTTTGACAATAATCTTATTAATAGTTTGTTCGACAAGCTGTAAATCCCAAACTGAAAAGATTGAGGACAGAACAATAGATTATTATTTTGAGCAAATTGGAGAATTAGAATTATCGGAATTATTAGAACAGAAAATTTTAATTGATAGTGTAACAATAGCGGAGAAATTTAAAGACACGACAAGTAATCGACTTAACAGCGAAGGATTTCAAAAATATTCAGAAATAAAAATGAACATTTATCTGAAATTTTTCAAAGATTATTTATATCAACAAAAAGTGGAATATAAAAATAATTTTTATGTTCTCTATTTTACAATGGCTGGATTTGACGATATGGAATGGAATATTGTTAAGTGGAAAAAAGAAAAATGGAAAGGAGAAGAACGATTAGACCTAGAAAGATTAAAAACCGATGATGATATTGAAAAAATATTGTGGAATTATGATGAGGCTGGCAAAAACTTGGAAAATATTCGAATTTTTATTAAAAATGATTATTTAATAATGGAACGTGGGAATTTATATCACTCTCTTTACGACCTAAAAAATGAGAAAGTTATTTTAAACGAGGAAAGTCCGTGGAATGCGTCTGATGGAAAAGACAAAGCGGAAATGAATAAATGGATTAAAGAAAATTTACACGATAAAATTGAACAATATCTGAACAAAGAACGTGAATAAAGCCTGCAGGTAACACCGTATATAATTTATTGCTAGTTCTAGCCTACTTACGAAAATCCTCGCGGATTTTCTATTCGGTTTGTATTTGCTAAATTAGGTGCTTAAAACACGCAACAAACCATATACAACAACGTTGGCAAACATTTTGAACATCACGCACAAAATATGAACAAAAAGAAAAAATTACCGATTACGATTTTAAAATCTTTGGAATCATTTGTTAATCTGACTGGTGAAAAGTTCAAAATAATTGACCCAAAAGACAATTTACTAAACGTTTTAGATATTGATAATACTTCAGATTTTTATTTTAAGATTGAACAATATAAGAAAATGCAAAACGGTTCATTTCAGTTCTTAATGGACAGAAAACCCAAAAATGTAAATGAAAACGGAAACCATCGAGGCTGGATTGAAATAAAAAATCTAGAAGCTCAATTTAAAAGTTGGCTAAATCTTCTTGACCAATACGAGACAACGGAATCATTCTTTGACGACCCAGTATTAAAGTCAAATGCAGAAAGATTTTTTAAAAAATTCGACATAATAGACGAAAATGCAGATAAAGAAACTTTCGACTTGGAACAACAAATATTTCTTGAACAATATCTTGACGAATCAAAAGAAAAATTAAAGAAACTTAAAGAAAAACAACCACCTGAAAAAGTTGTTGAAATTGAGATTTTAGAGAAAGAAACAGAGCAAATTAAAAATGCTCTCACGATTGAATCCAAAAAAAAGATAATGGTTCGACTTTCGAGATTTTGGGGAAGAGCTCAAAAAACTGGATTACAAGTAATAAAAGAAATTTTTGTTAGTGTAACTGCGGAATTAGCTAAAAGAATAATGCTTGGTCCATAATTTAAAAAAACGATTTGCCAACACCGTATATAGCTCATAGCTAGTTGGTTGTTTAATCGAAGTTATGGCATATTTGCTAAGTCCGCCAAATTTTTTAATTTGGCTTATTGATAAAAAAAATAATAAGAAAATTAAAAAAATTGGCTGGTGATTAACCGAAAATTAATTGCTAATTTGCACGCTACGAGCCATATACAAACACGTTGTGCGTAATTAACCACTCAAAACCAAAAAAAGATGAATATAAAATTATTTAATGAACATCATATAAATCATTGGCTACAGAAAACCTTCAAAAGTGCAATAAATGAAGTCGATGGTTTACACGAATATAACTTGACCAATGGAAATGTGGAACAGTTGAGAAATGACGTTTACAATCAATATAAAGAAAAACCTTTAGAAGTGGATTTTGAAAAAAAATCGGCTAACGTTGAAATGACTCAAATTTCTGGAAAATTTTTTCCACCTGGAGCTGATGTAAATAGAAATCAAAGTTATTCTTGCGCAAGAGTAGTTTGGAGTTTTAATATTAAACAAAGTTCAAAATTTTTATATTCCTCACCAAGCAATCACAGTTTTGAAAAAGTGTTAGTTGATGTTGATAATCTTACCAAACTACATATTTACTATCATACAACATATGGAAGTAAAGAATTGAGTGAACCATTAAAAAAAGAAGTAAAAAATTGGATTTCTGAATTGGTTCCTAAAATAGAGAATACAATTACATTAATTAATAAAGAGATTGCGGAATTCAATGAAGCAATGTTGCCGAAAATACAAGAACGAATTGAAGAACGAATTGCTGAAATTGAAAAAAAGAATAATCAGAATGATGATTTAGCTGACTTCTAAAAATAACTACGCACAACACCGTATAAAAATAATTGCGGTTTAGTGCTTAATCAAAGGTCGTTGCGTGTTTGTAACGTCTGATTTTCCTTCGGAAAATCCTCGCATACAAACCCGCAACTATTCTTATACATAAACGTTGGCTTTAATGCTGGAGCAAGTTTGCGCGAATGAAAAAAGCCTGGTTTGGTTTTCGGATTTTTTTTGAATTTTAAGTAAGTAAAAACCGAAAAACTATGTTGCCGAATTTTAAAAAATACGCTGAATTATCACTCAAACTCTGAATAGAATTACGTTTGACTTTTTAGCTTGTTTACGGAATCGAGATCTCAATAAAAAAAAAAAAAAACGAACTGAACGTGGAAAATCACTCTTGCGGAATTACTCACTCAAATCTGAATTAAAAATATTGAGGAAATTGAGCAAGTTTACGGAATTAAAAACCGACCAAAAAAAACACAAAACAGAATTATTAAGCGTACAAAAAAGCACTAAAAGCCAACACTGTATATAAAAAATGCGTAGTTTAGTGCTCAATCGAAACGAAAGCACGTGTTTGCTTTCATCCGATTTTCGTTCCGAAAATCCGCTGACACAAACACGCACTTTTCATATACAAACACGTTGTGCCACATACCCAAACAGACCGAAAACATTGATAAAAAGAATTGACAATATAACCATAGATATAATTTCTGCAAGATTGAAAAATGTTGTTAGTCCTTTGGATATTATAAAATGGTTAAACAATTTTGAGGAAAATGAAATAAAATACGCAATAGATATAGCTTCTAATTTAACAGTATATACAAGTTATGAAATTGAGGAAATAATCAACTCTAGTTTAAATATTTTATTTCCAAAACTAGAAGCGAATGATATTATAATAATTAACCCAATTGGGAATTTTGGTAAAAGTGGTAGTATGGTAACTTATTTTTTTCAAAAAACAGATTTCCATAGAAAACATAATAAGAAAATAATAATGTTACCAACAGTACAGAATTTTACTGCCGAAGCTGATAAAAATTACTCTTTAGTATTGTTGGATGATTTTGTAGGTTCGGGTAATTCCATTAAAACCTATTTTGAAGACAGTATTGATTCATTAAAAAGTAATTTCAAAGAAATTTTATTTGTTGGTGTAGCAGGAATGAAACAAGGTGTCGAATTAATAAATCCAATATTTGACAGAATAGAAATTCCTAAATCAAATATCTTTAAGAAAGCATTTTCTAGTGAAGCAAGCTATTTTGGTTATCGAAATTATATTCAACATAGAGAATTTTGTTTCAAATACGGTATAAAACTGACTAGTCCTAAAGTTAGAAAAGATAAGTCTGAAAAATTCATAAATGCTTTAGGTTATGAAAATAGTCAGGCATTAGTTTCGTTTTCCCACGGAAGTCCAAATAATACTCTACCAATAATCTGGTCGAATAAAAATAATTGGTTTCCATTAATACCTCGTTTCTTTTCTGACAAAATAAGTGTATCAAAAGAATTTAGAAAGAGTATTTCTTATGAACTATCAATTTTAAAGGAATTTGGAAGTGAAAATTTACACAATGAATTTTTTACTCATCAAATTAAAAAAGGAAAGAGAAGCTTTTCTTCTGTAAGCAAAATAGACTTCTCAATTTATGCAATAATAAAACTATCGAGGTCTGGGTTTACAGAAATTAACATTTGTCAAAAGTTAGGTATTTTAACTAAAGACTATGAACAGATACTTGAAATTGGAAAACAAAGAGGGCTTTTCAATCAAGGAAATAATCTAACCTTATTTGGTCTAGAAATATATCAGGATGCAAAGAAATGTATAAAAAGAAAAAATAGAAATTTTGAATATGAATCTGCTGATTATTTCGCAGTAAAAGAAACTAATTATATACCAAGAATATTTAATGGAAAGTCATAAAAGGCAAGCTATTTCGAGTCAGTTTGTGTTCGTGAGAACATTTGAAGGACAAGAACTCATAGACAGTAGTTTATGTAGGACTGAAGCATCTTTTCAACTTTTACTACACAAAACCTTCCTACGTCAGGTTCGTGTAGTAAATGCTTCGCATTATTCTAAAAGCGAGTTGCCTTTATGACTTATCCATTTTATCATATAAAGAGAAACCAGGAACCAATTGTCCATTCAAGTGAATTCAATCAAGATATAAAAATTTATTCTGATTTACTGGCAAAGAAAGGATTACCCGTTATTTATTCTGTTCCTCATTTATGTTTGCTTGCTGGAGTTCATATTGAACGAATACTTACAATAACAAAATCTAATCGCATCGAATCTTATAAGAGATTTAAATTAAAAAAGAAAAGAGGTGGTTTTAGGGTTATCCAAACACCCAATGATGAATTAAAATATCTTCAAAGATGGATATTAAAGAACATTCTAGAAAAAGTTCCATCACACCCATCTTGTAAAGGATTTGACAAAAACACATCAATAAAACATAATGCTGATACACATTTAAAATCAGAAGCCTTACTAAAACTAGATTTATTAAGGTTTTATGATTCTATTAATGAAAGGAGAATATTTGGGATATTTAAAAGTTTGGGCTATCATCCAAATCTAGCAGTTTCACTTGCTAAAATTTGTACAATTGTTCCTGATGAAATGTTTATTTCATCTTTCCGAAAAAAAGAAACTGAACTCAAAGAATATATTGTTTCCAAAAATGAAGGTATTCTTGCTCAAGGCTCGCCTACAAGTCCTAAATTATCAAATTTAATTACAATCAATTTAGATAAAAGACTTGCTGGATTAGCTAATAAAAACGGATTGAATTACTCTCGTTATGCTGACGATTTAACATTTTCGGGAAATTTTAAGCAATTGCAGAAAGTCAAGAAAGTCGTTTATCGAATAATTAGAGAAGAATCCTTATTCCCAAATTACTCGAAAACGAAATTCATAAAACTTGGAGGAAAGTTTCTTGTGACAGGACTTAATATTCAGAATAATGTTTCTACAGTACCGAAAAAAAAGAAAAAAGAAATAGAACATCACCTATTCCATTGTATTGAAAATGGAGTGGAAAATCACATTAAAACAGCGAAAATAAATAATCGAAATTTTAAAGATTGGTTATATGGTAATATCTGTTTTGTATTTTCAATAGAAGAAAAAAAAGGAATACAATATTTCAAGGAATTTGAGAAAATACAATGGCCGATATAAAAGTACGTGGCACAACAACGTGTATAAAACATAGCTATTATAGGCTTTCCGAGAGGTTTTTGCTTATTTATTTAGTCCGCCAAATTTTTATTTTTGTATATTTAGAAATTAAAAGATAAATAGAAAAAATAAAAATTCGCCTCGTATAAAATCCGAAAAGTTAGTGTTTATTTATACGCTACGTTTCATACACAAGACCGTTG
>NZ_FNQK01000041.1 GCF_900107625.1 Bizionia paragorgiae | reverse complement strand
CCACCACCACCACCGCCTGAATTTTTCCAAACAGAAGAATATAAAAACAATATCGTCAAAGGAATTCAGGACTATAAACAAACTGATAAGTACAAAAACGATATTAAAAAATGGGAAAGAAAAAAAAAATCTCTGGAAAGGGATAAGTCTTTAATATATTTGGTCGTTTCTGATTCTATTATTGGATTTGAAAAATATAAAATTGACCTAAACAGACTGAAATCGAACAATGAAAAGATTAAATTCAAATATCGTTCAGAATTCCCAAATGGACGTGAATTTTGGAGAACTGATTATGATTATTTTATTGCAGCAAACATTCAATTTGGCGGAATAATATTTGACAAAACTAAAAATAATGGCGTGCTGAATGGCGGTTATACAATGGGGATTTTAAACGGAAGTGGATTTAGAATTTATATCAAAAAAAATAAAAACGGTAATTGGATAATAGATAAAATTGAGGGAACTTGGATTTCATAAAAAATACGTGTGGTAACACCGTGTATAATTAATGGCTGGTTCTCGCCTACTTACGAAAATCCTTGCGGATTTTGAACTGCCCCCAAAAAGTTAGACACTATTTAAGTGTATTTTTATGGGAAGAAAAGTCAAGTACAATTACGATTTCAAACTTCGCTGTGTAAAGCAAGTTTTAAATCATCATCAAACAGTAGAAGCTGTTTCAAAATTAAATGGTTGTCATCATACAACACTTCATGATTGGATTCGTTTTTATGAAAAATATGGCAAAAAAGCTTTGTTGCCAAGAAAAAACAAAGTCTATAGTTTACCTTTCAAAATAAAAGTATTGGAAGCTATCAACAAAGATTCACTATCCTTTAGCCAAGCTTGTTTGGAGTTCAATATCCCTACTAAATCTGTAATTATGAATTGGCAGAAGAATTACAAAAAGTTGGGTGCCGAAGGCTTAAACCATAAAACTAGAGGAAAACCAAAAGCGATGGAATTTAAAAAGGCAAAAAAGAAATCCAATAAACCTTTAACCAGAGAAGAGGAACTTCTATTGGAAAATGAATCCTTACGGGCAGAACTGGACTTGCTAAAAAAGTTACAGGCCTTAATTCAACAAGAGCAAAACGAAAAGCAGTAGCCATAACAGAATTAAGGCATAAGTACGAT
>NZ_FNQK01000004.1 GCF_900107625.1 Bizionia paragorgiae | reverse complement strand
CCAATCGCCTTTTTTAAAATATCACGCTCTAATTCAGCTTCTTTTAAAGCTTTTCGTAAACGGTCTATCTCCTTTTCTTCATCAGTCATTTTGGGCTTACCTCGACCTGGAAAACTGTTTTTACCGTAGTCTTTTAACTCTTTTCGCCATCGATAAAGCACGGATGGAATAATGTCTAAGTCTTCACATACTTGCCTTACATTGTCTTTGGCATAACTTAGTTCTACAGCTTTTTGCTTAAATTCTAATGTGTAATGTTTTGCTTTACTTCTCATAATTGCTAAAATAATAACTAGCAAACAAATTCTCTCAACTTAATGTCTAGTCTAATGTAGTAATTCCACTAATGCTGTCTTTCTTCTAGAAGATAAAATGAGCTTGCAGTTTTCTTTAGAAAGTGAAATCGCTAGACTTTTACCTATACCACTAGAAGCACCCGTAATCCATACTACTTTGTTATTAAATGTCATAAGCCGCTTTTATTAACCGGTCGCTTTTTAATGAATACTTCTTTTTTTTCAACAGATTGTGAGTGCATAGTATCTTGTAACCATTCTTTTCTTAAATCTGCGCTTAACTTTCCTGTGCCATCATGTTTCCAACCGGGAGGTTTTATAAAATAAAGTAATCTGTTTTTTAATGATTTTCTTCCGGTAAAAGCAGCTTTAAACAGTTGTACCCACTCTATAAAAGCAATTTTTATAGGGTTGTAGGTATTTATATTAGAAACCAATCCGTAAACAACTTTTTCTTCCGCAAGTTCTTCTTGAAACGTGCCAAAAAGCTTGTCCCAAATTATTAATATTCCCGCATGATTTTTATCTAAATATAAAGGATTGCTGCCGTGGTGAACTCTGTGATGAGATGGGGTATTAAAAACGGCCTCAAACCAACTCGGAGTTTTGTCTATGGCTTCGGTATGAATCCAAAATTGGTAGATTAAACTCAATGACATCTGCAAGACAATAAGCCCAGGATGGAAGCCTAAAAAGGGCAGCCAAAACCAAAAAATAAAAGTGTAAAATCCCCCGGACCAGGTTTGTCGTAACGCCGTACTTAGATTGTAGTATTGCGACGAATGATGTACGACATGAGAAGCCCAGAATAACCGACATTCATGAGAGATCCTATGAAACCAATAATAGGAAAGGTCATCCAAAAAAAATAATAGGATAAAACTCCACCAAGTTACTGGAATGGTAAACAGTCTGAAGTTATCATAGATATAAAAAAACGAAGCAAATACTAGTATTTTAGTGAAAATGCCCAAACCGACATTCCCTAATCCCATAGCTATCGATGTTATAGCATCTTTGGTATTATAGTCTTTTAATCCACGTTTTGTAACCACATATAGCTCTAAGCCCATTGCGATGACAAAAAAGGGTATAGCGTATAAAATAACATCTGGGTAATCTGACATTTAAAATCTCTGTTTATCTCACTAAAGTACAAAAAATAATAACTATTTTTGAAAGACTTATGAAAGCACATTATTACAAGCATATTTTAGAGTTTAAACGGCCTAGTGGTACTTCGCGAGGTGTTTTAAAAACCAAAGAAACGTGGTTTATTATTTTAAAAAATGAAACTCACACGGGTGTTGGAGAGTGTGGTATTTTAAGAGGGTTATCGGTCGATGATCGTCCGGATTACGAAGCACAATTAAAATATACCTGTGAGAATATATATAAAGGTTTGGCCGTTTTATTAGCTGAAAACATTGAGTTTCCGAGTATTCAAATAGGTCTGGAAATGGCTTTTAAATCCTTAGAATCGGCGCATCCTTTTCAATTATTTCCATCGGACTTTACAACAGGTCAGGCGTCTATTCCTATTAATGGATTGATTTGGATGGGGACAAAAGATTTTATGAACGCGCAAATAAAAGCTAAAATAGAGGCTGGGTTTTCGTGTATAAAAATGAAAATTGGCGCTATCGACTTTGAAACAGAATTAGAACTACTTCAGTCTATACGTAAGGTGTTTTCACCAAAGGATATCGAATTACGTGTCGATGCTAACGGTGCGTTTACACCAATTAACGCCTTAGAAAAATTAAAGCGTTTATCAGACTTGCAATTGCATTCTATAGAACAGCCTATTAAACAACATCAACACGACGAGATGGCACGATTGTGTGAGCAAACGCCCTTGCCAATCGCATTAGACGAAGAACTTATTGGGGTGTTTACTAAGGCGGATAAAGAAGCCTTGTTGCGACATATAAATCCCCAGTATATTATTTTAAAGCCAAGTTTTATAGGTGGTTTTAAAGGTACTGACGATTGGATTAACTTAGCTGAAAATCAAAATATAGCGTGGTGGATTACGAGTGCCTTAGAAAGTAATGTGGGCTTAAATGCCATTGCACAATACACGTATTTAAAACACAACAATAGGCCTCAAGGATTAGGAACGGGGAGTTTATTTACTAATAATATAAATGCACCTTTAGAAGTTAATAAAGGGGCGTTACAGTACGCAACCAAAAAAAGGTGGGACTTTAATTTTGATTAATATGAATTACATTCAACAAGCATATACAGGTAAATTAGGCTATTGGAAATACTTTGTCATTCCAGGATTGTTTTTAGGTATGATGCTGCTTCAGTTTTTAATGATTTTAGTGTTAGATCTTGATGTCGATGCAATTATTAAAAATGAAGTAGCAAATAAAGGTAAAAACCGATTTTTAATAGAAAGTCTAGTGCCGATGGTTATTGCTTTAGCAGCCCTGTTTTTCTGGGTGAAATATATTCACGGCCAAAGTATAACATCGCTAACTACCGCTCGTAAAAAGATTGACTGGAAACGGATTTTATTTTCGTTTTTTCTCTGGGGATTACTGTCTTCTGGATTGGTTTTGATAGATTATGTAGCCACGCCCGAAAACTATTTGCCTAATTTTGAGTTAGAACCCTTTTTATATTTAGCGGCTATTGCCATTTTATTAGTACCCATTCAAACCAGTTTTGAAGAGTATCTGTTTCGGGGTTACCTTATGCAAGGTATAGGTGTTATGGCAAAAAACCGCTGGTTACCCTTGGTGATTACCTCTGTATTATTTGGGGTAATGCATATTGCAAACCCAGAAGTAGGGAAGCTAGGGTATTTTATAATGGTATATTATATTGGTACTGGTTTTTTCTTAGGAATTATTACTTTAATGGATGAAGGCTTAGAACTCGCCTTGGGGTTTCATGCCGCAAATAATTTGTTTACCGCTTTACTAGTGACTGCCGATTGGACGGCATTTCAAACACATTCCATTTTAAAGGATGTTTCTGATCCTACGGAGTCTAGTATTTTTCAAATCGTATTACCAGTATTTGTCATATTCCCTATACTCTTAATCATTTTTTCTAAACGTTATCAGTGGACTAATTGGAAGGATAAGCTTTTTGGGACGATAGAAAAGCTCGAGATCGAAGCAGAACAGACGAAATAATAAGACCATGTCAGATTATAAAGTGATACACCCAAATTTTAAATTAAATGGTGAGGGGTTTACTAAAACGACCTTAACAGATAAAGCGCGTTCTTTTATCGAAAAAGGTGCAGGGTTTGAAAAGGATATTGGCACGTTTCTTTTACAATGGTTAGACGATAGCCCTAAATTAGAGGCTAAAACCTCAGGCTCTACAGGGCAGCCAAAAACCATAGCCTTAGAAAAACAAGCTATGGTAAATTCGGCTATAGCTACGGGACTTTATTTTAATCTAAACCCCGGTAGTAAAGCGTTGTTATGTTTACCAGCGACCTATATTGCAGGTAAAATGATGTTGGTTCGCGCTCTTGTTCTAGGATTAGAAATGGATTGTGTAGCACCACAATCGGAGGTTGAAATACATACGAATATCATATATGATTTTGCTGCTATGGTGCCCATGCAGCTTTTAAAAAGTAGCCATAAACTACATCACGTAAAGCAACTTATAGTTGGTGGGGCTCCGGTTTCTAATGCGTTGTTAGATAATTTACAAGCGTTGCCGACCGTTGTTTACGAAACTTATGGTATGACGGAAACCGTTTCTCATATCGCAGTAAAACAACTTAATAATTTTACAGAGCAGTCTGATAAAGTGGATATAGCCTTAAATATGGCTGTATTGAGTTTTGAGATACTACCAAACATTGCGATTTCTCAAGATCAACGCGGCTGTTTAGTTATTGAAGCTCCCAAGTTATTAGTTGATAAAATTGTGACTAATGATATTGTCGAATTACTGTCGGATACCTCTTTTAAATGGCTGGGACGATACGATAATGTGATTAATTCAGGGGGAGTAAAATTACACCCCGAACAAATTGAGGCTGTATTAAAAAGAGATATTGAATCCCGTTTTTTTATCGCTTCACAAGCCGATGAGCGTTTAGGTGAAGCCTTAATAATAGTTGTTGAAGGTGAAGAAGGGACGGTCGATTCCTCTGTATTTAATAAATTGGAGTACTTTCAAAAACCAAAAGCACTATTTTATGTTTCTGAATTTGCAGAAACATCTTCAGGGAAAATTCAACGTCAAAAAACTATAGAACGCTTAAAAAAAAGCTAGTTGTTTTCAAGGATGTTATGCTCTAATCCTTTTTATTTCAACTTCACTCATCGAAATCCTTGTTTCACTCATTCCCGATTTTATAATCTAAGCATTGGTTATAGGTTTACTGTAAACTTTAAAACCACAGATTATGAAAGTAGTACTACAGACATTTTTTATCTTGCTCTTTACAGTGCAAGCCTATGCACAAAAAGAATATGCCGTATCAGGAATTATTACTGATGAAAGCGGTTTGCCATTACCTGGAGTGAATATAGTTGCTAAAGGGTCAACAACGGGAACACAAACAAATTTTGATGGAGAATATGCGATTAGCGTTACACCTGGGGCTATTTTATCCTATTCATTTATTGGTTATGTCATCGAAGAACGAAAAATTAGAAAAAGTACTACCATAAGCTTTGCAATGCAGCCAGATGTTAATGCTATAGATGAAGTTGTTGTAACAGCTTTAGGAACTAAAAGGCGTAAGGATAGAATTACAACGGTTTCTCAAGAGGTGCGTTATGAGCAATTATCTCAGGCAAACAATCCATCTGTTGTAAACTCCTTATCAGGTAAAGTTTCAGGCCTAACTATCCAAAACCAAAAGACCACAAGAATTGTACTTCGAGGTAATAGATCTTTACCTAACCAAGGTAAAAAAGCGCTCATTGTTATAGACGGTGTCGTGTCTTCAGAACAGGAACTTTCAGCAATAAATCCTAACAAAATAAACGAAGTAAACGTTATTAAGGGAGCGCAAGGTAGCGCGCTTTATGGTAGTCAAGGTGCTAATGGCGTGATTGTAGTTCAAACTAAAAATGCTATTATAAAACAGCCTGAAGCTTTAAGTAATGAAGCCTATACTAAATTTCACGAAAACAAGTTTAAAAGCACAATCCTTTCTCCTCTGTCAACTTTTTCTATAGATGTAGATAAGGCTTCATATAGTAATGTAAGACGATTAATTAACAACGGACAAGAGATTCCGGCGAGTGCCGTGAAAATTGAGGAAATGGTAAATTATTTTGATTATGTTTATCCGCAACCTCAAAATGAAGATCCGTTTTCTATAAACGTAGAGCAAGTTATTACACCATGGAATAAGGATACGCGATTGGTTAAAATAGGATTACAGGGTAAGACTTATGAAAATGAGGCGATTCCAGCTTCTAATCTCACGTTTTTAATCGATGTTTCGGGGTCTATGAACTCCGCTAACAAGTTACCTTTATTAAAATCGGCGTTTACCTTATTAGTAAACCAACTTAGGGATAAAGACAGGGTGTCTATTGTAGTTTATGCGGGAGCTGCTGGTGTTGTTTTGGAACCGACCTCAGGAAAGCACAAGGATAAAATTTTAAAGGCTTTAAACAACTTGTCAGCAGGAGGTAGTACAGCTGGTGGTGAAGGAATTGAGTTGGCTTATAAATTAGCAGCCAAAAACTTTAATAAAAATGGAAATAACCGTGTTATTTTAGCAACCGATGGGGATTTTAATGTGGGAGCTTCAAGTAATTCGGATATGGAAGACTTGATTGTTCAAAAAAGAAAATCGGGTGTGTTTTTATCGGTATTAGGATTTGGAATGGGGAATTATAAAGATGATAAACTTGAACTATTAGCCAATAAAGGTAACGGAAACCATGCCTATATTGACAGTATGCAAGAAGCTAAATTAATCTTCGGAAAAGAGTTTGGTGGAACCTTGTATACCATTGCTAAAGATGTTAAAATCCAACTGGAATTCAATCCGAGTAAAGTGAGAGGTTACCGTTTAATAGGTTATGAAAACAGGTTGTTAGAAGATGAAGACTTCGTAAATGATGCTATAGATGCAGGAGAGCTCGGTAGTGGTCATTCGGTAACTGCTTTATATGAAGTGATTCCCGTAGGCGTAGAAAGTGCGTATTTAGACCCTTCTAGTGAATTGAAATACACTAAGAATACCGTTAGAGAAAACACTAGTGATGATTTGCTAACCGTAAAGTTTAGATATAAAAAACCTGATGGTGACAAAAGTATTGAAATGGTACACGTAGCTCCAGACGCTATCGTATCGGCTTCCGAAGACATGCGTTTTGCAGCTGCAGTGGCTTTATTTGGAATGCAGTTAAGAGCCTCTCAATTTTACAATAAAACGACCTCAAAGGATGTGGTTGCTTTAGCAAAATCAGGACGCGGTTTAGACAAAGCAGGGTACCGTGCAGAGTTTATTCGCTTGGTAGAAGCTGTAGATTTATAGTGGTGATAAATAGCAACAAAAAAAGGAACGCCACGGCGTTCCTTTTTTATTTATATAATTATTAGAATGTCTTATACTTGAATCACACCTAAATTAAATTTCTTTTCAATAGGGGCGTGGTTTGCGGCTTCAATACCCATGCTTATCCAGGTGCGGGTATCTAAAGGATCGATAACACCATCGGTCCAAATACGCGATGCCGCGTAATATGGTGATACTTGGTTGTCGTAACGCTCCTTGATTTTATTATAAAGTTCTTCTTCTTTTTCCTTGGTAATCGTTTCGCCTTTCTTTTTAAGGGAAGCGGTTTCAATTTGTAATAATACTTTAGCAGCACTGTTTCCACTCATTACCGCCAACTCTGCACTTGGCCATGCAGCGATAAGTCTTGGGTCGTACGCTTTACCACACATAGCATAATTTCCTGCTCCGTAACTGTTACCAATAACAATTGTGAATTTAGGGACCACACTGTTACTAACAGCATTTACCATTTTAGCACCATCTTTAATGATACCGCCATGTTCACTTTTACTACCTACCATAAATCCGGTAACATCTTGTAAAAAGACTAAAGGAATTTTCTTTTGGTTACAGTTGGCAATAAAACGCGTGGCTTTATCGGCGCTATCATTATAAATAACCCCACCAAATTGCATTTCTCCTTTTTTAGTTTTAACGAGTTTACGTTGGTTGGCTACAATACCAACTGCCCAACCATCAATTCTAGCATAAGCTGTAATGATAGTTTGTCCGTACCCCGCTTTGTATTCTTCAAATTCCGAATCGTCTACTAATCGCTTAATGATTTCATACATATCATATTGGTCGGCGCGCGATTTTGGTAGAATTCCGTAAATATCCTCAGGATTCTCACTAGGCTTTTTAGCATCAATTCTACTAAACCCTGCTTTATCAAAATCACCGATTTTATCGACGATATTTCTAATTTTATCTAAAGCATCTTTATCATCTTTAGCTTTATAATCGGTAACCCCAGAAATCTCACAGTGTGTTGTTGCTCCTCCTAGGGTTTCATTATCTATAGTTTCTCCAATTGCTGCTTTTACTAAATAGCTACCAGCAAGAAAAATACTTCCTGTTTTATCTACGATTAAGGCTTCATCGCTCATAATCGGTAAATACGCACCACCAGCAACACAGCTTCCCATAACGGCAGCAATCTGGGTGATTCCCATACTACTCATAATCGCATTATTTCTAAAAATACGACCAAAATGTTCTTTATCCGGGAATATTTCATCTTGCATTGGCAAGTAAACACCTGCAGAATCTACAAGGTATATAATGGGTAGTCTGTTTTCAATTGCAATCTCTTGCGCTCTTAAATTCTTTTTTCCGGTAATAGGGAACCAAGCCCCCGCTTTAACCGTAGCATCGTTGGCAACAACTATACACTGTTTTCCTTTGACATAACCTATTTTTACGACAACACCACCAGAAGGGCAACCTCCGTGTTCTTCGTACATGCCATCGCCAGCAAAAGCACCGATTTCAATAGATTTTGTTTTAGGATCTAATAAGTAATTAATACGCTCTCGAGCGGTTAATTTGTTTTGAGCGTGTAACTTTTCTATACGCTTTGTTCCGCCACCAAGTTTGACTTGTACAAGGCGTTTTTTTAAATCTGAAACTAGAAGTTTATTATGATCTTCGTTCTTATTGAAGTTGATATCCATTGGTGTGAAATTGTAATTTTTTGCTAAAGTACAAAAGTTGATACACCTACGAAAGGCTAAAAAGTGTATTTCATGCATTAATTAGAACAAAGTAATTTTAGTACTTTTGTTCCAAATATTAAATTTTATGAAGAAAATAATTGCATTTGCAGGAAGTAATAGTAAACAATCTATAAACAAACAACTCGTAGAATATACGTGTTCTCTAATAGAGGAAGTAAGCACGGAGGTATTAGACCTTAATGATTACGAGATGCCATTATACGGTATAGATAGAGAAAACGAAGAAGGTATTCCAGAAGCGGCTAAGGACTTATTAAACAAAATAAGCACTTCTGATGGGATAATTTTATCTTTAGCCGAGCACAATGGGGCGTATACCACGGCATTTAAAAATGCCTTCGATTGGATGTCGCGTATCGAACAAAAAACTTTTTTTAATAAGCCTATGCTTCTTATGGCGGCGTCTCCAGGAGGTCGAGGAGGAGCTTCAGTTTTAGCAATTGCCGAGCAACGTTTTCCGTTTCACAATGCAAAAATTGTAGAGACCTTTTCACTGCCGTTTTTTAAGGATAATTTTTCCGAAGGCGCACTAGTCAATAAGGCTTTAAATGACGATTTAAAGAAAGCGATAGCAGCTTTAGAGAAGGAACTTTAGGAGGTATATTCCCTTGTGTTTTTAACTTTAAATTTGGAAAATTAAGCCTGAAAAAAGGTGTGTTTTCTCACTAAAACAACGATATTTGTATTTGCACTAATTTTAAAAGAAGATTATAATGGCAATGAATAAAAATACAGTGTTAGCATGGGCTACCACAATAATGATAATAGTAGGATTAGGACTTATCGCTTTAGGCGCGTTTAGATATGATGATGTCGCTGGATGGGGCTTTGCTTCGGTAGGTGTTGGTTTTTTTGCTATTGCATGGGTTTTTAATGCTTTAAAAGGTAGAGTATAAGTGAAGCGCTTGCAACATAGCGGAATAATGAATTTTAAAAGATAAATAAGTATGTCTGACGATAAAAAAATAATTTTTTCGATGTCTGGTTTAACCAAGACATTCCCTGGTGCCAATACGCCAGTGTTAAAAAATATATATTTAAGTTTTTTCTACGGAGCTAAAATTGGTATCCTAGGTCTTAATGGTTCGGGAAAATCTACATTGTTAAAAATTATAGCGGGAGTTGATAAAAACTATCAAGGAGATGTGACGTTTTTACAAGATTACTCGGTAGGGTATTTAGAGCAAGAACCACAGTTAGATGAAGAAAAAACTGTTCTAGAAGTTGTAAAAGAAGGGGCGGCAGAAACGGTTGCTATTCTTGATGAATACAATAAAATTAACGATCAGTTTGGTTTAGAAGAAGTGTATAGCGATCCCGATAAAATGGATAAGCTAATGGCAAGACAAGCGGTGCTTCAAGATCAAATCGACGCCTCTAATGCTTGGGAATTAGATACTAAATTAGAAATCGCTATGGATGCTTTACGTACTCCAGATGGTGATAAAAAGATTGCAGTGCTTTCTGGTGGTGAGCGTCGTCGTGTTGCTTTGTGTCGTTTATTATTACAAGAACCGGATGTCTTATTATTAGATGAGCCTACCAACCACTTGGATGCCGAGTCGGTACATTGGTTAGAGCATCATTTAGCACAATATAAAGGAACTGTTATTGCCGTAACACACGATAGATACTTCTTGGATAATGTAGCGGGATGGATTTTAGAATTAGATAGAGGTGAAGGGATTCCATGGAAAGGGAATTACTCGTCATGGCTAGATCAAAAATCGAAACGTATGGCACAAGAAAGTAAAACAGCTTCTAAACGTCAAAAAACTTTAGAGCGTGAGTTAGACTGGGTACGTCAAGGTGCGAAAGGAAGACAGACAAAGCAAAAGGCTAGACTTAAAAACTATGACAAGTTAATGAGTCAAGATCAAAAGCAATTGGATGAGAAATTAGAGATTTATATCCCTAATGGACCGCGTTTGGGAACAAATGTTATTGAAGCAGTAGGGGTAAGTAAAGGCTATGACGATAAATTGTTATACGAAGACTTAAACTTTAATTTACCACAAGCAGGTATTGTTGGTGTGATTGGTCCAAACGGTGCTGGTAAAACAACCATTTTCAGAATGATTATGGGAGAAGAAACTCCGGATAAAGGGGAGTTTATTGTCGGTGATACTGCTAAAATCGCGTATGTAGATCAAAAGCATACCAATATAGATCCAGAAAAAACGATATGGCAAAACTTTAGTGACGAGCAAGAGCTTGTTTTAATGGGAGGTAAGGAAGTTAACTCTCGTGCTTATTTAAGTCGTTTTAATTTCTCTGGTGGAGAGCAAAATAAAAAAGTAAAGTTGTTGTCTGGGGGTGAGCGTAACCGTTTGCATTTAGCGATGACACTTAAAGAGGAAGGTAACGTCTTATTATTAGATGAGCCTACCAACGATTTAGATGTAAATACACTTCGTGCTTTAGAGGAAGGTTTAGAAAATTTTGCCGGGTGTGCTGTGGTGATTTCTCACGACCGTTGGTTCTTAGATAGAATTTGTACGCATATATTAGCATTTGAAGGCGATTCTCAAGTGTATTTCTTTGAAGGCGGATTTAGTGAATACGAAGAAAATAAAAAGAAACGTTTGGGTGGTGATTTAATGCCTAAGCGTATTAAGTATAAAAAGTTAGTCCGCTAATTTTTAGCTTAATGTAAAACAAAAAAGACGGTCTTTGCAGACCGTCTTTTTTGTTTTTATAAAGAGATTGATTGCTCTCAGTAATTCCGTTATTATTCGTTACTCTTGTACCAGTCCCATTGAATCACCTCGATACCTCTGTTGTTTTCTAAAACGATTGTTTTAAATAGGTTAACGTCACTTAAACCTTCGGTCCCGCGATAGTGGTAAGGGTAAACTTCAGTAGGAGCAAATTCAAGCACGGCATCAGCTGCACTTTTAACGGTCATCGTATATGGTAAGTTCATACATATAAAAGCCTTGTCAATATTTTTTAGCGCTCTCATTTCAGGTATGTCCTCGGTATCCCCAGAGATATAAATACGCTGATCTCCTAAGGTTAGAATATACCCGTTTCCTCGTCCTTTTGGGTGGTATTGTAAGGCTTCTTCTCTTAAATTATACATGGGTACAGCTTCAACGCTAAAGTTTTTAGTCTCTTGTATTTCACCATTTTTTAAAACAATAGTTTGTGAAGCCAATTGCTTGCTCAATTGTTCTTTAACGGCTTCTGGAGCTATAATTTTAGTCCCTTTTAAATTAAAAGACTCTAAAGTTTTAAGACTTAAATGGTCCGGATGAATATCTGTAATCAAGATGTAGCTAGGTGACATATTAAGGTTTTTAGCTTTAAAATCTCCTACAGGATCTATATATATGATATCTTCACCAAACTCAATACTCAAAGTCGCATGTTCTATAGGAACAATCTCTAAAGGAGTTTTTCTTGGCGCTTCAATTTCTGTGGTCTTAGTGTCTTCAGTAGTAATTTCTGGTTTAACGTCTTTTTTACAGCTTGTTAAGCCTATTAACGCGGCTAATGCTATTACTTTGTATGGTTTCATTATTAATATAGATTTATTTGAGGTTAAATATAATTTCTTTATTTCAGAATAAAAATTAGTAGCTTAGTTTATATTTGAGTTTATTACCATTTAAATTTTATATAATGCCAATACAAGTAAAAGATATAGATAAACATATATTATCCAACGGCTGGGCGACGTTACATCGCATTGATTTTAGTTTTCAATTTAAAAATAAGGAGTGGAAAAGAGTATCACGAGAAGTGTATAACCGTAAAGATGCGGCTTGTGTTTTATTATATAACCCAGAGCGTAATTGTGTTATTTTAACTAAGCAATTTAGAATGCCGGCCTATTTAAACACTAAAGAAGAAGGCATGTCTATTGAAGTCTGTGCAGGATTAATTGATGAAGGCGAAAGTCCTTTAGAAGCTGTACTTCGAGAAACCGAAGAGGAAGTTGGTTACCGCGTGCCAAAAGCAAAAAAGATAATGGAAATCTACATGTCACCAGGAGCTATAACCGAGAAAACACATTTATTTATTGCAGAGTACACCCCGGATATGAAAGTAAATGCCGGTGGAGGTCTTGAAAGTGAAAATGAAGAGATTGAAGTTCTAGAACTACCACTTGATGACGCCTTACAATTACTTCAGACCAATGTTATTAAGGATGCTAAAACAGTAATTTTACTTCAATATTTAAAATCTCAAAGCGCTGTTTAAAGTGGTCTATATTCCATTTTAATATCACAACGCTCATAGACGCAATCCGATTCTACAGGAATCTCAACAAAACCAAGCTTTCTATAAAGGTGAATGGCATTTTCTAATTTTCGGCTAGAATATAACAACAAGCGGAAATCATTTTTACGGGTTGCAAAATCTATACAGAATGTCAGTAACTGTTGTCCTATTTTTTGCCCTCGGTAATGCGGTGATACGGCCATTTTTGTGAGTTCATAGGCTTCTTGTTCTGGCAACGGAATTAAAGCGAAGGTACCAACAATATCTTCATCAAGTTTTGCGAAAAAGATATAACCACCTTTGTTAATAATGTATGTTTCAGGATCTGAAAGCACTTTTTTATCGAAAGGTTCAACTTCAAATAAAGTGCTGAGCCACTCGATATTTAAATCGTAAAATGCTGTGGCAAATTGAGGATCAAAAGGAATTATTTCTAATGCCATTGTTAACTATTTGATGAGCTAGACAAACAAAAAGGAATAAACGACCCTTTATTTGTAGCTTTGTTGTTTAAGATTTTTTATGTTCGATTTTATAAAATCTGTAATGAAATAAGTGATTAATTTACCAACTGCGTTCATTTGTTTTTTCTTCGGAGCAGCTTCGCAAATATGTAAATATGTAGCGTTTTCATGTTTACCAAAGAAGTGGATTAGCTGACGTGCTTTTTCAACTGAAAATCCACTAGGAGTTTGTGCGCTACTCGGTATGTTTTTTATAGCGTCGCAATCTATTTCAATTCCAAAAGGTTTTTTATAAATGTGGTCTATAGCGCGTTTTAGCTCATTAGTAAAACTTAAGTTTTTTCGCACTTCGAGATCTTCGAACGTATTATAGTTTAGGGCCTTTTTTGAGTTTAATGTGTTAAAAATATCTTGTGACGTGTAGTTTTCATGTAGCCCAAACATAAAATATTTATCTAAAAACCCTTCCGCGTAAGCGTAACTAAAACCGTTTCCGCTATGACGGCCTTCAAGAGCTCTAAAATCGGTGTGAGCATCAAGATTTATAGCATTTATAGATTGGTGAAGGGCTAACGAGGTGCCTTTAATATTTCCATAGGCATTATTATGTCCGCCACCAATTATAATAGGTGTTTTACCTGCTTTAACAATGGTATAAACGGCATCGCTCACTTCCTTATCAATCTGATCGACTAACTGTCTAATTTTTTTTAAATCTTTTGGTGTTTCTCTATTTAAAGTAGTCATGGTTTCAAGCTCTTCAGAAAAATCTAAATGGCCTAATACAAGAACTTTATCGGCGTGAGTAAAAGGGTTGCTTTGAATATTTAACAAAACTTTAATTGTTGCTTCGTAGGCCTTAGATGCTCCTGTATTACCTAAGTTAGCATAGACGCCTATATCTTCAGGGATACCTAAAATGACATAGTTAACGTCTAAACTTTTTATATTATCGTATATTCCGTTAGTTGAAGTTAATACTTTACAGTGTTCTCCGAATTTAGTTTCGCCAGAACGTGGTTTTGTAAGTGATTCTACTGTAGTCTTAGTGAGTAAAACAAGTTTATCCATACCAAAAATAAATGCGTTTAATAAAAAATAAAATTACAGTTTATTTATCGAAAACATAGCCAATAAAAGGTTTAAATTCACGAAATTTATAACAATCTAAAATGTATTAAATATTAAATTATGACAAACAACACAGCAAACACAGGCTTAAAAGTCGCTTTAGGAATTGCAATCGCCTTGTTTATAGGTCTAGCTATATTTTCTTCTTCTTTGTATAAGAATAAAGTCACTACCGAAAAACAACTCACAGAGGAAAAAGCAACGGTGCTTAAGGATTTAAACGCGATGTCTGAGCAATATGAAGTTGCTATGACAGAAAGTAAGGAAGTCAATCAGAATTTGGTGGAAGCCAAAGCCGAAATTGATGAGTTAATTAATTCATTAAAAAAGTCTGAAGCGAACGTTAAAAACCTTATGAGTTATAGAAATAAGTATAATGCTTTAAAAAAGGAAATGGACATTGTTTTGGCTGAAAATGATGAATTAAAGGTCCGTAATACCTTATTAGCATCTACTTTAGATAGCACTAAAGTGCAATTGGAAGAACGTACAATGTTTACCGATTCACTATTGTCACAGAACACGGAGTTAGCGAATGTGGTTTTAAATGCCTCTGTATTAAATGCTTTAAACTTAAAGGGTTTTGGTGTTATTGAACGCTCTTCGGGTAAACTGATACCTACAGAACGTGCTAGACGTACCGATAAATTAAGAATTTGTTTTACGGTTGCTAAAAACAAACTTGTAGAAGCTGGAGACAAGGAGCTTTACGTTCAAGTTATTGATCCTAAAAACAATATTTTAGGTGCTAATGAGCAAATTACTTTTGGAGAACAGACACTAAATTATAGTGTAATTAGCAAGTTTAACTATGAAGACTCCAATTTAGATGTTTGTGAATTTATCACTAAAAAATCTGACGATGATGATTTTGAAGAGGGCCGTTATAGAGTTAATGTATTTAACGGAGCGGATTTGGTATCGAGTTCACAATTTACTTTAAAGTAATAGGCATTATACCTTATTATAATTTTAATACTATTAAAAAAGACCTGAAGCGAATACGCTTCAGGTCTTTTTTTGATATCAACCGGAATACATACGGTTTTATTCTACCGCTTTACCGTTGATTAGCACCTTTTCAATAAGGTTTTCACCAAAAGAATAAGGCAAGTAGTTATAACTTGGGACTTGTTTTGTAATAATAAGATTGGCTTTTTTTCCTTTTGTAATACTTCCGTAAGCATTGGAGATACCCATGGCATACGCTCCGTTAATCGTAGCTGCATTAATAGCTTCTTCAGGTGTAAGTCTCATTTTAATACAGGCGGTACTCACCACAAAGTTCATGTTTCCAGACGGAGTAGAACCTGGATTATAATCGGAAGCTAAAGCTAAGGGCAATCCTGCGTCTATCATTTTACGACCAGGAGAGTACGGGATACTTAAAAAGTAAGAGCATGATGGTAAGGCAACTGGCATGGTAGAACTTCCTTTTAAAGCTTGAATATCATCATCATTTAATTCCTCTAAATGATCAACACTTAAAGCATTGTGTTTTACTGATAAGGCAATACCTCCAAAGGCATTAAATTGATTCACATGAATTTTCGACTGCAAATTGTACTTTTTACCAGCTTCCATAATGCGTTCTGTATCTTCTAAAGAGAAATACCCCTTTTCACAAAAGACATCTATATAATTCGCTAAGTTTTCTTTAGCAATTTGAGGTAGCATCTCGTTTATGATTAAATCCACATAGCCCTCTTTGTTTTCTTTGTATTCTTTTGGTAGGGCATGGGCACCTAAAAAAGTAGCTTTTACTTCAATTGGAAATTCTTGTTTTATACGTTTAATAACGCGAAGCATTTTCATCTCAGCCTCGGTTGTTAGTCCGTAGCCAGATTTAATCTCTAAGGCTCCAGTACCAAGTTTTATAACACTTTTTACGCGGGCAACAGACTGGTTATACAGCTCTTCTTCGGAAGTGTTTTGTAGTTTGGCAGCAGAGTTTACTATACCACCACCGCGATTAGCAATGTCTTCGTAACTTAAGCCGTTAATTCTATCTACAAATTCCTGTTCGCGATTTCCTGCGTAAACAATATGCGTATGCGAATCGCACCATGTAGGCATTACAATTTTCCCTGTTGCATCTATAGTTTCTTCGGCTGTAAGGCTAGGACATTGGTCCATTGGTCCGAAATCACTAATAGTGTCATCTTGAATTAGTAAATATGCATTTTTAATAGAGGGAAGGGTTTTCATTTCTTCACCAGAGACCTTTATAACATTAGGTTCTCTAATTTGAAGTAGTTCTTTTATATTAATTATTAAAGTAGACATAATTTGCAATAGGTTTAAATAGTTTGTGAAAAGTCGGTGCCATAAATAGTAAATGCAGCATAAAACATTAAAATAATACCTAAAAGGGTGATAAGCCAATTTAGTTTCTTAAAAAGAAGCCGTGATACTAGGTATATCATTAGTGTAGATATACCAATTAATGCTGGTGTCCATTTAATGAGTGTAGTTTTTAAACTACCATCGCTAAAATTCGCCGAAAAGGAGATGCTACAGGTAATTATCTCTACTATTATTACCGCAATGATGTTGTATTGTGGGTTGTTTAAAACGTTTTTCATAGCTCAAATATAAAACAAATTGAAGAGTTTTGTGAGGTTTGGAGTTAGGGTTTTTAGAAAAGCTTTTTAAGATAAAAGCGCTGTCGTATTACGATAATCATCTTTTTATTCTAGCAAATTGAAAAACATAAAAGCCAAAATACAATCTTGTATTTTGGCTTTTATGAGTTAACAATATAGGAAGGGGTTATTTAAGTGACCCTACCATATCCTCAGGTTTTACCCATTCGTCATAATCTTCGGCCGTTACATAACCTAGGTTAACAGCTTCAGTTTTTAGGGTTGTACCATTTTTGTGTGCTGTATTAGCAATTTCTGCAGCTTTATAATATCCGATTTTGGTATTTAAAGCAGTAACAAGCATTAAAGAGTTGTTTAATAGTTGTTTAATTACTTCGTGATTTGGTTCAATTCCGCTAGCACAATTAGCCTCAAAACTCATACATGCATCACCTATAAGTTGAGCCGACTGTAAAAGGTTAGCCGCCATCATAGGCTTGTATACATTAAGTTCGTAATGTCCTTGCATACCACCAATACTAACTGCAACATCGTTACCCATAACCTGAGCGCAAACCATAGTTAAGGCTTCACATTGCGTAGGGTTTACTTTTCCTGGCATAATAGAACTTCCTGGTTCGTTAGCAGGAATAGTGATTTCTCCAATACCACTTCGTGGTCCAGAAGCCATCATTCTAATATCATTACCAATTTTGTTTAATGAAACAGCTAATTGTTTTAAAGCACCATGAGTTTCTACGATGGCATCGTGAGCAGCAAGTGCTTCAAATTTATTCGGAGCAGTAACGAACGGCTTGCCTGTAAATTCAGAAATGTATTTAGCAACCAACACGTCATAGCCTTTAGGGGTATTTAATCCTGTACCTACAGCAGTACCACCAAGAGCAACTTCACTAAGGTGAGGTAAGGTGTTTTCTAAAGCTTTTAAGCCGTAGTCTAATTGTGCTACATAACCAGAAAATTCCTGACCAAGTGTTAAAGGTGTAGCGTCCATAAGGTGTGTTCTACCAATTTTAACAACCTCTTTAAAGGCGATAGCTTTATCGTTAAGCGTATTTCTTAATTTTATAACACCAGGAATTGTTGTTTCAACAACTTTTTTATAAGCGGCAATATGCATTCCTGTAGGGAATGTATCGTTAGACGATTGCGATTTGTTAACATCGTCGTTTGGCTGAATTGTTTTTTCTCCTTCGCCAATTACCTTTCCCGCTAACTGGTGCGCTCTATTGGCTATAACCTCGTTTACGTTCATGTTACTCTGAGTACCTGAACCGGTTTGCCAAATAACTAAAGGGAATTGATCATCGTGTTTACCATCTAAGATTTCATCACAAACAGCAGCAATTAAATCTCTTTTTTCAGTAGATAAAACGCCAAGTTCGCAGTTGGTGTATGCGGCTGCTTTTTTTAAGTAAGCAAAACCGTAAACAACTTCTAAAGGCATAGAGGCTGCTGGACCAATTTTAAAGTTATTTCTAGAGCGTTCTGTTTGTGCGCCCCAAAGTTTATCTGCAGGCACTTTTACGTCGCCCATTGTGTCTTTTTCTATTCTAAATTCCATAAGTTGTGGTTTGTTTTAGTCCCACAAATTTACAATTTAAAGTGCATTTATTATTTAGAAACATAGAATATTTAACACTATTCACTGATTTTTTGCCCCAAAGGAAAGGCTTTTTATACTTAACTTGGTAATAACGAATCTCGAGGTGATTAAATATTAGAAATCTAATAATGAGGTAGAGTGTTACTTTTGAATTCTGTGTCGTTTTAGGGCGGCTAAATTTGAGTTATAAACAAATCCTGTTAATAATTATTAACTTTGTATTGTTTAAAAAAGTAGATTATCCTATCTTTGCGTTATATATAAAACAAGACACAATCAATTATGTTCGAATTTGACCAATATTTAGGCTTTTTAGCATTCTTAACTATTTTAACCATAGGGTTTTGGTTAATGGTATTTTTAATGACTTTTGTTATTCCTTATTGGATTGGTGGAAGTATTATGGAACGTTTAAAAGAAATTAGAGAGGAAAAGAAAGCGAAGCAAGATAACGCTTAGTTAAAAGATTATATAAAAAAAAGGGAAACGTAATAGTTTCCCTTTTTTTTATGCCTTATACAGACCTTAATTGACATTAGCCATTACAGGTATGACGTGTTCGCGTGCATTACAAGATAAGTAAGCTTTAGTAATTGCATTAAAGACTAGGACTATTCTTTACGGAGCATTTTCATCCACTTTAAGAATGTAAATAAAGATGATTTCAGAAAAAGGGGAGCGGCCTAAATAAGCTTTTATACCCTATGGAAATAAAAAAGCCTGAACACTAATTTGTGTTCAGGCTTTAATTTTTATAGTTAAGAATCTATACTATATGTAGTACAGTCTCTTTTTTGGTGTGTTGACTACCCTTCAAATTCTTCTCCACCATCAGAGTTTCTTTGACGTTGTTGTCTGTTTTTCTGCTGATTAAATCGGTAGGTAAACGATAAGTTAAAACTACGCTCTCTCCATTGGAATTCACTATCCGCATAGAATGTTGGTGTACTTGTAGATTGAACTCGTTTTCTACTGTTAAATAAATCACTCACATTAAATGCTAATGAAGCTCTTTCATTAAATAAGTCCTTACTGAACGCTAAATTAGTTGCAAATGAACCTTCTCTTTTATTTTGAGCGTCTTCACTAGGGCCTCTATAAAATAATTGCACTTGTGAATCAATTCCTGCAGGTAGCGTGTATTTATTATTAATTCGTGCAAACCAGCTTGTACTTTTATTTCCTAAATCCAATCCGTTTGGCGTAACACCTTCTGTTTCATTTTGGAAAAAGTTAAAGTTACCATTGATATTCCATTTTTTCGATGCGCGATATCCTAGAGTAAATTCAAAACCTATACGATCTTCTGTAGATAAGTTAATAGGACCACGATTAATAACAGCTACATGTTCACCATCAATTAAAACCGTTTTACCAGAATCGTAACTTACAAAGTTAAAGACATCGGTTGCATGAGCAAAATAAACAGAAGTGTCGAATGTGAATTTTCCAAATCGATTTACATATCCTAAATCAAATTGACCAGAATAACTTGGATCTAAATCAGGATTACCTTGAAATACATTAGTTAGACTTGAACGCGAAGGGAATGGGTTTAAGAAAAATGAACGCGGTCTTCTTAATCGTCTGTTATAGGCTAAAGTTACATTTTCTTTTTCATTTAACTCATAGCTTAAGTTAACAGTAGGGAATAAGCCAGTATAATTTTTCTTGCTGAAATCGCCACTTGTTGGTTGGTCTAAAGTAATCTGTGTGTTCTCTAAACGTAAACCTAATAAATAAGAGAATTTACCAATTTTACTACCAAATTGTGAGTAAACAGCCGTTAAATATTCTCTGTATTTAAACACGTTTGTTAAGTCCGTGCTATTTACAAATAGGTTAGTATCACTATCTAATAACGCTACTGTATAGTCTGTTGTTGTGTTATTAAAGTTACCGCGGTATCCTAATTCGAATTGAGATTTCTCTCCAATTGGTAATACATAATCCGATTGTAATAGGATGCGTTGTTGATCTTCTATATTATCCACGCGCTCAGAAATAATACCATTGCTATTAACTAAAGAGTTTTCATTCTCTTGAGAATCCTCATATTGAAAATCGAAAGTTAATTTATGACCGCTTTGATCAAATTGCTTGTCAAAGTTTAAAGAATATTGAATGGTTTTGTCGTCTTCTAACTCTGGATCTAAACGTAAGTTTGTAGATAGTAAATGACGATTCGAGTCAAAACGCTCTACGATATTTGTAGTATTGCTTTCATTGTCACTATCTCTATAAAAAACAGATGTTGTTAATGAAGCTGAATCATCAATATACCATTCTACTCCAAAGTTGGTGTTAAAGCCTTTACGAACACGGTCGTATTCGCTCGTTTCATCTAAAAAGGTATCTGGATTATCGGCAATTAAAATACCATTATCATCAAAGTCTTGATTGTAATAACGGTTAGACGTTGACGATTGTCCTGGGACTTCACGGTAACTGTATCCAGTAGTATTAAATATGTTTACATTACCTGTTCTGTAGTTTATATTTCCAGAAATTCCCGCTGCCGGTGAGTATCCTGCATTTGCTGTAATAGCACCGTTTAACCCTTGTAATTTACTACGTCTTAATATAATGTTTAAGATTCCCCCAGTTCCTTCTGCATCGTAACGTGCCGATGGTGATGTAATTACTTCAACGCGTTCAATAGACTCTGCAGGTAATTGACGTAAGGCTTCCGAAGAGTTTAATCCTACTAAGCCTGAAGGCTTTCCATTAATAAGGATACGTACGTTTTCGTTTCCTCTTAAGGCAACATTACCTTCAACATCTACAGAAACTGAAGGGACGTTATCTAGTACATCACTAACAGTACCACCACGCACAGTTAAATCTTTACCTACGTTATAAATCTTTTTGTCAAGTTTTATTTCTACTGTTGTTTTTTCAGCAATAATTTCAACCTCGTCCAATGCCTGTGCATCTTCAGATAAATAGGTGATTCCTAAATTAATGTCTTTAGTAATGTTTTGTTCTATTTCAGTTTTTGTCTTAAACCCGATATACTCAAAAGAAATGGTGTAACTTCCTGTTTCTGCTGGGAAACTAAACTCTCCATTTTCGTTGGTGATTCCACCAGTAGCAAGTTTACCAGGAATGTTGCTTCTTAATACTACAGTAGCGTATTCTAAAGGTGTTTTTGTGTCTTTATCAAGAATTTTACCTGAGACAATAACTTCGTTCTTACTTGATTTTTGTGCCCAACTCGTTGTTGCAACGAGGGCAATAAAAATAAAGGATAAAATAAATTTCTGCATTACTTTTGTTTCGTTTTTAATAGGTTTAGTCCATTGGACAACAAAAGTAGTGGTTGGTTTAATCGTGTTTGGTTAAAAGTTTGTTAAAAGAAAAAAGCTGTAAAACACCTTGGGTTTTACAGCTTTTTTTAACTTATATAATTGTACCGATATCACTTGGAGGTCTTCCTATAACCGCCTTTTTACCGTTTATTACAATAGGACGTTCTATAAGTTTAGGATGTGTAACCATAGCAGTGATTATTTCACTATCCGTTAAGGTCTTACCTTTAAAGTTTTCTTTCCAAGCCGCTTCGTTTTTTCTGACAAGCTCTAGTGGTGAAATGTTTAATAAATCAATAATTGACTTTAGTTCACTCTCGGTAGGAACCGTGTCTAAATATTTTATAATTTCAAAATCTTTTCCAGATTGCTCTAATAGTTCTACGCCTTGTCTAGACTTACTACATCTAGGATTATGGTATATTTTTATCATCGTTTTTATAATTATAGTTTGACTTCTTACAAGTTGTTAGTTTCTGACTCTTGCTGTCCCATCATCATGAGATAAGCTTTTAGAAAGGGAGTAATCTCTCCGTCCATAACTGCATCTACATTTCCTGTTTCGTGTGCTGTTCTTACATCTTTTACTAATTTATAAGGATGCATAACATAGTTTCTAATTTGGCTTCCCCATTCGATTTTCATTTTTCCGGCTTCAATATCATCACGTTGAGCCAGTTGTTTTTGAAGCTCTATTTCATAAAGTTGCGATTTTAACATTTGAAGCGCCCGAGACCTGTTATCGTGTTGTGAACGCGTTTCACTACATGAAATCATAATCCCTGAGGGTTTATGGGTAAGCTGTACTTTAGTTTCTACCTTATTAACGTTTTGTCCTCCAGCACCACTTGAGCGGGCGGTGGTGATTTCAATATCGGCAGGATTGATTTCAATTTCTATGGTATCATCTACTAAAGGGTAGACATAAACTGAAGCGAAACTCGTATGGCGTTTTGCGTTACTATCAAAAGGTGAAATACGAACCAAACGGTGTACGCCATTTTCTCCTTTTAACCAGCCAAAAGCATAATCACCTTCAATCTCTAGAGTCACCGTTTTTATACCGGCAACATCACCTTCTTGAAAGTTTAACTCTTTTACTTTAAAACCGTTTTTCTCGGCGTACATTAAGTACATACGCATAAGCATTTGTGCCCAATCACAGCTTTCGGTACCACCGGCACCGGCGGTAATTTGAAGCACAGCACTTAAACTATCGCCTTCTTCAGAAAGCATATTTTTAAACTCTAAATCTTCGATTACGGTTTGGGCTTGCTCGAATTTATCTTCTACCTCCTTTAAAGTCGCTTCATCTTCTTTGTAAAAATCGTAAAGCACTTCTAGGTCTTCGACTAAGCTTTTAGACGTATTATAATCTTGAACCCATTGTTTTTTGGTTCGAAGAGATTTCATAATAATTTCAGCAGCCTTGGAGTCGTTCCAAAAATCAGGGTCGAATGTTTGCTCTTCCTCGTTGTTAATCTCAATTAGTTTGGCATCTATGTCAAAGATATTGCCTTAGCGCGGTAAGGCGGTTTGAAAGATCTTTAATTTGATCTGATGTAATCATGGTGTTTTTGTTTTAAACAAAATTAGAATTATAAGTCTTAACCTAAAATATTTACCCAGTTATTTTATAATTTTATACTCTAAATATTTAATAATGATTATAGATTTAAGAAGTGATACCGTTACTAAGCCGTCGAAAGCGATGTTAGAAGCTATGATGCAGGCTCAAGTAGGCGACGATGTTTATGCCGAAGACGAAACCGTTAATGCATTGGAATCTAGAGTGGCGGCCCTATTTGGTAAGTCAAAAGCCGTTTTTTTTCCTAGTGGTACGATGGCGAATCAAACAGCTATAAAATTACATACTAACCCTGGCGATCAGGTTATTTGCGATAAATATGCACACATTTATAATTATGAAGGTGGTGGCGCTTCGTTTAATAGCGGTGTGTCTTGCAACTTGTTAGACGGTCACCGCGGGATGTTTACGGCGCAACAGGTGGAAGACGCTATTAACCCACCAGATTTTTACCACAGTCCGTTAACCCGACTGGTGGCTATAGAAAATACGACTAACAAAGGTGGTGGGGCGTGTTGGGATTTTAATGAGATACGTAACATACGAGAGGTTTGTAATACGCATAATTTAGGATTGCATTTAGATGGTGCACGGCTATGGAATGCTTTAGCAGAAACCAAGGAAACGGCATCGGATTACGGTGGTGTTTTTGATACCATATCGGTGTGTTTTAGCAAAGGATTAGGATGCCCCGTTGGTTCGGTGTTGGTGGGAGATGAAGCATTAATGGAAAATGCCATTAGAATCAGAAAAATTCTTGGTGGCGGAATGCGACAAATAGGGTATTTGGCTGCTGCTGGGTTATATGCTTTAGATAATAATATAGAACGCTTACTCGAAGATCATAAAAAGGCAAAAGAAATAGCAGCCGTTTTAAGAGGCATGTCTGCAGTTAGTCACGTAGAGCAGGTAGAAACTAATATTGTGATTTTTAGTTTGGAAAATGAAATCGAGGAGCAGAAGTTTATGCAAGCGTTAAACAAGCATACGATTCGAATAAGCGCTATGGGTAAGGGGAAATTGCGAATGGTTACCCATTTAGATTATACTCATGAGCAACACGCTTATTTTTTAGACCTTCTAAAGCGTTTATAAAAGCGTTTTCTAAATTTTGCACATTAAAAAAGGAAGTCGTACGACTTCCTTTTTTATTATTTTTCCAAATGGAGTTGTGCTTAATTTTATTTAAAAAGTCCGTCCATTCCCGGTATATTTGGCATACCATCTTTGGCTACAGCAGCAAGCTCAGCTTCATTTATAGCACTGGCTTTTTCTATAGCTTTGTTTAATGTCAGCACTAAGTAGTCTTCTAATTGCTCTTTATCTTCAAGTAGGGCATCATCGACAGTAATTGACTTTATTGTTCGGTTTGCCGTAAGCGTTACTTTTAATAAACCGTCGCTACTCTGTTCGTCTACTAACACCGTATTTAAACGTGTTTTTGTTTCTTCAACTTTTTGTTGGGTTTCTTTTAATTTACCCATCATTCCCATAATATCACCAAACATAATTTTAGATTTTAAAGTTATTAGAAAGCAAAAATAAAAAATACAATTGTATTAAAATAGAAACTAGAGATATATCGGAAATGAACTGTTATTCTTGTTAAGAAGTTTTATTTTTGCAGCCACTGAATTATAAATTTATGAGCACTAAAATAGCAACATTGCAACCACCAATTGCCAATAAAATTCCAAAGTCACTAGAGATACATGACGATGTTAGAATAGATAATTATTTTTGGTTAAATGATCGTGAAGATCCAGCGGTTATAAAGTATTTAGAAGATGAAAACGCATATACAAAAGCTGTTTTAAAACATACCGAGGCGTTTCAAACTGATTTGTTTGAAGAGATGAAAGCGCGTATTAAAGAAGATGATACATCAGTGCCCTACAAGTTTAACGGCTATTGGTATATAACACGTTACGAAAAGGGGAAAGATTACCCTGTTTATTTGCGTAAAAAGGAGAATTTAGATGCTGACGATGAAATTCTTTTTGATTGTAATGAAATGGCTAAAGGATTCGCTTACTTTAAATTAGGAGGGATTTCTATAAGTCCCGATAATACCATGGCAAGCTTTTCGGTAGATACGGTAAGTAGAAGGCAATATACCTTACAAATTAAAAACTTGGTTACGGGAGAAGTGTTTTCTGATAAAATAGAAAACACAACCGGTAGCTCTACTTGGGCTAATGATAATAAAACCTTGTTTTACAGTAAAAAAGATGAAGTTACTTTGCGTTCGGATACCATTTATAAGCATAAACTGTATACCGATGCATCACTAGACACCTTAATATATAAGGAAGAAGACGATACATTTAACACGTTTATTTACAAGTCTAAATCTAAGAAGTATTTAATTATTGGATCTTCAAGTACGCTGACTTCAGAATATAGAATTTTAAATGCGGATACTCCAGATGAAGATTTTAAAATATTTTCTGAGCGAGAACGTGAGTTAGAGTATTCTATCGCACATTATAATGACAGTTTTTATATTCTTACGAATAAGGATAATGCCACCAACTTTAAATTGCAAAAAACATTAGAAACGCAGACGTCTCAAGAACATTGGGAAGATGTATTGCCACATCGCGATCATATGTTGTTAGAAGATATTGAGATATTTAGAAGTCACCTTGTGGTCAATGAACGCGAAAATGGTTTAAATCAAATTCGTATTATAAGTTGGAATGGGGAAGAGGATTATTATTTGCCTTTTAACAACGAAACGTATACGGCAAGCATTGGCAATAACCCGGATTTTGATAATACGTTTTTGCGATACAGCTACAATTCGTTAACGCATCCCAATTCTGTTATTGACTATAATTTTTTAACACGTCAAGAAATTGTTCAAAAAGAACAAGAGGTGCTAGGGGATAGCTTCGATAAAAATAATTACGAATCTAAACGGGTATGGGCAACAGCTAGAGATGGCGTGAAAATACCGATGTCTATAGTGTATAAAAAAGGCTTGGTTTTAGATGGTAGCAATCCCTTGTTGCAATATGCCTATGGCTCGTACGGTTCTACTATAGACCCTTACTTTTCTACTATCCGATTAAGCTTATTAGATCGCGGGTTTATTTATGTGATAGCTCATATTAGAGGAGGAGAATACTTAGGGAGAAATTGGTATGAAGATGGAAAGTTACTGACTAAGAAAAATACGTTTACCGATTTTATAGATTGTTCAGAGTATTTAATTGAAGAAAAATACACTTCTCCCGAGCATTTGTATGCTATGGGAGGCAGCGCTGGTGGCTTACTAATGGGAGCGATAATTAATAGTAAACCAGAATTGTATAATGGGGTAATTGCAGCAGTGCCTTTCGTAGATGTTGTGACTACGATGTTAGACGACGAAATTCCTTTAACGACAGGCGAGTATGACGAATGGGGGAATCCCAATGACAAAGCGTATTACGATTATATTAAATCGTATTCTCCATATGATAATGTAGAGGCAAAAGCCTATCCTAATATGTTGGTCACAACAGGATTGCACGATTCACAGGTGCAATATTGGGAGCCAGCAAAATGGGTAGCAAAATTAAGAGAGTTAAAAACGGATAGCAATAAATTGCTTTTCCATATTGATATGGATGCCGGTCACGGGGGAGCATCAGGGCGTTTTGAGAGTTTAAAAGAGGTCGCTTTGGAGTATGCTTTTTTATTAGATCTTGAAGGAATTAGCCATTAAAAAAAAAATGCTTATTTTTGCGGGGTTTAAGTTGCGTTTATCTAACTGAAAGTAACTGGTAAAATTTATTTATGGACTACAATAAAAATGTTTATGACAATGTGTTGGACCTTATTGGGAATACACCTTTGATTAAACTAAAAAAAATAACTTCTGATTGTAAAGGTAGCTTTTTAGCTAAAGTTGAAGCGTTTAATCCGGGGCACTCTGCTAAGGATAGAATTGCTTTACATATTATTGAGCAAGCAGAAAAGCGAGGGATTTTAAAACCTGGTGATACCATTATAGAAACGACATCTGGAAATACAGGATTTAGTATCGCAATGGTAAGTGTATTAAAAGGCTATGATTGTATTTTAGCAGTCAGCTCTAAATCGTCTCCAGACAAAATCGACATGCTTAAAACCATGGGAGCTAAAGTTTATGTTTGCCCAGCAAATGTAGCTGCCGATGACCCGAGGTCATATTACAAAGTTGCTCAGCGTTTACACGAAGAAATAGAAGGTTCGGTATATATTAATCAGTATTTTAATACCTTAAATGGTGATGCACACTACCAATCTACTGGTCCGGAAATCTGGGAGCAAACGAATGGTAAAATCACTCATTTAGTATTTAGTAGCTTGTAGTGGAACAGGAGGAACAATTTCTGGAACGGCAAAGTATTTAAAAGAACAAAATCCTAATGTAAAAGTAATTGGGGTTGATGCTTATGGTTCAGTATTAAAAAAATACCACGAAACACGAGAGTTTGACGAAAATGAAATTTACCCTTACCGTATTGAAGGTTTAGGTAAAAATTTAATTCCTACAGCAACCGATTTTGATCTTATTGACTCTTTTGTTAAAGTTACAGATGAGGCTAGTGCGCACACAGCTCGTGAGATTGCAAAAACAGAAGGGCTTTTTGTAGGCTATACTTCTGGAGCAGCAATGCAAGCAGTAAAACAGCTTAATGAAGCAGGTGAATTTAAAGATAGCGATGTCGTTGTTGTAATATTCCCCGATCATGGTTCGCGTTATATGAGTAAAGTATATAGTGATAAATGGATGAATGAACAGGGGTTTTTCGACAGTCAGAATGAAGAGGCCGCACAAAGTATACAATACGTTAAATAATTAAAACATAATACAAAATGATAAGCTGACTAGGTATTAAATTAGTCAGCTTATTGTGTTGTTAATAATAGAATGTAAAAAGATTATGCAAAAAAGGTAGAAATGCCTAATTTTGCATTACCTAAACTAAGATTATACCTTAATGAAAGATTTATTCGCAAAAATATACAAAGACAAAGGACCGTTAGGGAAATGGGCCGCACAAGCTGAAGGATATTTTGTTTTTCCAAAATTAGAAGGACAGATTTCTAACAGGATGAAATTTCAAGGAAAAGATGTGATTACTTGGAGTATAAATGATTACTTGGGGTTAGCTAATCATCCAGAAGTAAGAAAGGTAGATGCGCAAGCAGCTGCAGATTATGGTTCGGCGTACCCAATGGGTGCTAGAATGATGTCTGGGCATACAGATCTTCATGAGCAATTACAAAATGAACTTGCAGCATTTGTAAATAAAGAAGCCGCTTACCTATTAAACTTTGGGTATCAAGGTATGGTGTCTACTATCGACGCTCTTGTAGCTAAAGATGATATTATTGTATATGATGTCGATTCTCATGCGTGTATAATTGACGGTGTGCGTTTGCATATGGGTAAACGTTTTACTTATAAGCATAACGATATTGATAGTTTAGAAAAAAACTTAGAGCGTGCTACTAAAATGGCTGAGCAAACAGGTGGAGGTATCTTAGTGATTACCGAAGGTGTTTTTGGAATGCGTGGAGAGCAGGGACGTTTAAAAGAAATCGTTGAATTAAAGAAAAAATTTAGTTTTAGATTATTTGTTGATGATGCGCACGGATTTGGTACTCTAGGTAAAACAGGAGCTGGAGCCGGAGAGGAGCAAGGTGTTCAAGACGAGATCGATGTGTACTTTGCAACCTTTGCAAAATCTATGGCAAGTACAGGTGCTTTTATTGCCGCTGATCAAGAAATAATCGATTATTTAAAATATAACTTACGTTCTCAAATGTTTGCTAAATCGCTACAAATGCAACTTGTTGTTGGTGCATTAAAGCGTTTAGATATGTTAAGAACAATGCCTGAACTAAAACAGAATCTGTGGACGATTGTTAACGCGTTACAATCAGGTTTAAAAGCAAGAGGTTTCGATATTGGTACTACAAAAAGTTGTGTAACACCAGTATATTTGGAAGGAAGTATTCCGGAAGCTATGGCTTTAGTAAGAGATTTAAGAGAGAATTACGGTATTTTCTGTTCTATTGTAGTGTATCCAGTTATTCCTAAAGGAATGATCTTATTAAGAATGATACCTACAGCAACACATACACTAAAAGATGTTGAAGAAACATTAGATGCCTTCGATGCGATTAGAGACCGTTTGGTTAATGGAACGTATAAACGTATGTCTGCCGCTTTAATGAAAGCAATGGGAGAGTAAACAGACGATTCAATTATATAAAAAATCCGATTCTTTTTAGAATCGGATTTTTTTATGATATAAAGTGTAATGTGTGGTTACAAATCTTTTCTAAATGTACTGCGTTTTACAACCACCTTAGGGTCGAAATGTTTCCATATTTTCTGAATGGCTTCATTGTCATCAAGCTCTGGAGTTCTATAGCAAGTTTCTATGCCTTTTTCTTTAAATGTGTTGTAGTATTCATTAAAAATAACAGCGTGTACTCCTTTATTTTGATATTCCGGTTCTACACCTATTAAATAGAATAGCACTTCTTTACTTTCTTTTTTAGCCTTTAATAATTTTAAAAAGCCAAATGGGAATAGTTTGCCTTTAATATCCTGAAGCGTTTTTGCAAAACGAGGTAAAACTATAGCGAAAGCGACCATTTTATCATTTTCATCGACAATAAACTTGATGTACTCCGGGTTGATAAAGCTGATAAATTTCTTCTTAAAGAATTCTTTTTGGATATCGCTAATCTCTACAAAAGAGGATAATTGTGCATAAGAAGAATTGAATAAATCAAACATTTTGTCTGCATAAGGCATGACTTCTTCTGTTTTCGTAAACTTTAATGCACGTAATTTATAACGTTTTTTAATCAGTTCTTGAGCCTTATAAAAGAAGTCAGGGTGTACATTTTTAAAAGGAAACGTGCTTTCTGAGTATGATTTTTCGACAGCAAAGCCTAAGGCTTCATAATGCTTAACATAATAGGGGTGGTTGTACCAGGTAATCATACTAGCAACCACATCGTAACCATAAGTTACAACCCCCACCTTATCTAAATTAGAAAACCCTACCGGGCCTTCCATATAGTCTAATTTGTTTTGAATCCCTATTTTTTTGACTTCATTAATCAGGGCTTTAGAAACTTCTAAGTCATCAATAAAATCAAACCATCCAAAACGCATTTTAGGTTGGTTCATTTTATTTATTTCCAGCCAATTGGTAATAGCTGCTATACGCCCTACAACTTCTCCGTTTTTATACGCTAAAAAGAAGGTCGCGTCAGCATCTTGAAAAATCGGATTCTTCTTCTTGTCAAACGTTTGGAGTTCTTGTGATATAATTGGGGGGACCCAATATTTTGAATCTTTATAAATTGAAAAAGGAAACTTGACAAATGCCTTTAAACCTTTCTTAGAGTCGATTTTTTTTATTGTAATCATATAATATAGTCGCGGTTAGTTATCGTCGAAATCAATAACTTTAGTTTCTTTTTCTCTTTTTTGTGAAGAGCGATTAGCTTTTTTATTGTCTTTTTGTCTTTTCTTGTTGGCTTTTCGTTCTGCTTCATCTTCTGCCGATGTACCATTGTCTACAGGATCCTTATGAAAATCAAATCGGTAGGAGGCTCCGAAATTAACACTAAAAACCGAAGGTGTGTCCTTGGTGTTAAAAGTTACAGCAGTATCCAATTGGAAATTTTTTCCCCATAAATAAGCGCCTCCAAATCGAAATAAGTTATCGGCGTAAAAATCGCTATGGATACCTTGAGTTTCTCCAAATAACACCCATTGATCGGCTACCGATTTAGTTACCGTGGCAATATATTGAAAATCGGAGTACTCTGTTCCTATACGGTCTTTAGAGAAGTTTAATACCAATACCCAACCGCTAGCGAAATTATTTTGCGTGGCAATCATAACTTTCGGACTAAAGCCTTCGATGCCCGGTGCTGTATACGGATTGTCTTTTCCGTCTAAATTAACACCTGCGTATAAAGCGACAGCTGGAATTAATGAACTCCATTTAAATTTACGATTCGCATGGTAACTAAAAATATTAGGTTTTTCTTCTTCAGCATTCTTTAAAGGGTCATAAACCAAGTACTTGGCTCCAAAAACAATATTTTTAAAATTTGAGCGATCGGTATCTAAGCCAACAGTAGAGCGGTTATCGGTAAAAGTATCACTTTGGTAAGTACCTTCGATATTAATTTCTAATTGTGGTAAAAGCATGCCGTATCGCGTAGCAAAATCAACACCAAACCCAGAAACCTCATATTTTAAAGGCGTGTGTTTTTCTTTAACCATATAAGGGCCAACTTCTAATTGTAAGACGTTAGTACCTACAGAAAAAGCCGATCTAGAAACACCTGGGCGATTAGAATTTATAACTTCTGTGTATTGCGCATTTAAGGTATAGCTTGCCATCGATAGCAGAGCAAGCACATAAAATTTCTTGAATAACATAGGTATCGGGTTTAGCTCCAAATATAGAGATTTTATATTTTTTTTAAGGAATTAATTCTGAAATTACTCCAAGAGTATTGTATTTTTGTAAATAATAAAATTACGATATCACGTATCTATACTATGGGGGTTTTAAAAACTATTCTTTTTATTCTTTTATTTTATTACGGGTTTAAAATATTATCTCGATTATTTGCCCCATTAATACTGCGCTATTTTTCTAAAAAAATGCAAGAAAAATTCGGTGCTCAGTTTAATGATTTTTCTAAGCAGCAGAAACAGCAGCCTAAAGAAAAAGTGGGTGAAATATCGATCGATAAAATGCCTAACAAATCAACATCCAATAAAAACGTTGGGGAGTATGTTGATTTTGAAGAAGTCGACTAGCCTGCCGTCTCTAAGTTTAGTTATTTTATATTTTAAAACTATTTTCAATTTCAAATTTGAATAATCTCAAAAAATATGAGTATTTTTCAAGCTCATAGTTTTAAACCATTTTATGCAAGTTTCTTTTAAAAAAATCCTGCCGCATGTACTCGTGTTTGTAGGGTTTATTATTTTATCATTAGCCTATTTTAGTCCCGTTTTACAAGGGAAACAAATATTACAAAGTGATATTGTTCATTATGAAGGTATGGCTAAGCAGCACAAAACCTTCAAAGCGGAAACCGGAGAAGAAACCTATTGGACGAATAGCGGATTTGCAGGGATGCCAACCTATCAATTGGGAGCAAAATACCCGCATAACTATATTAAGCAACTGGATCTGGCGCTTCGTTTTTTACCGCGTCCTGCCGATTATCTTTTTCTGTATTTTATTGGGTTTTATACCCTCTTACTCAGCTTAAAAGTAGATTTTAAATTAGCCGCACTTGGTGCCTTGGCTTTTGGGTTTTCCACATATTTGATAATTATAATTGGGGTTGGGCACAATTCGAAAGCACATGCTATCGCTTATTTTCCTTTGGTTTTAAGTGGAATCATTCTCACGTTTAGACGAAAATATATTCTCGGATTTATTATTACAGCCTTGGCTTTAGGTTTAGAACTGGTGTCAAATCATTATCAAATGACCTACTATCTGATGCTTTTAGTGGTTGTTTTAGGAATCGCTTACTTAGTAGATGCTTACCGCAAAAAGCTGTTACCGCATTATTTTAAATCGGTAGGACTTTTAATAGTTGCTGTTATTATTGCTGTCGGATTAAATGCTACAGGTATTTTGGCGACTCAAGAATATGTAAAGGAAAGTACGCGTGGACCTAGTGAACTCAGTATAAACCCTGACGGGTCGAAAAAAGAAGCAGCCTCTTCTGGCTTGTCAAGAGATTACATTACAGAATACAGTTATGGGAAATTAGAGACCTTTAATTTGTTTATCCCGCGCTTTATGGGCGGTGGAATGGGTGAGGATGTTGGTAAGGATTCCAATTTATATCAAGCCTATTTGCAGTTAGGTGCGAGTCCGTTGCAAGCAAAAGAAGAGGTGAAACGCGCTCCGATGTATTGGGGAGATCAGCCTATAGTAGAAGCTCCAGCTTATGTGGGAGCGGTTGTGATTTTTTTGTTTGTATTTGCTTTGTTTTTGGTAAAAGGGCGATTAAAATGGTGGCTTGTAGGAGGGACGGTACTATCGTTACTACTTTCTTACGGAAAGAACCTAGGGTTTTTAACCGATTTCTTTATCGATTATGTGCCGTTATATAACAAGTTTAGAGCCGTAAGCTCAATTCAAGTTATTTTAGAATTGTGTATTCCGGTATTAGGGATATTTGGTCTAGTGAAATTGTTTGATAGGTTTAATAGTGATGAAGAAAAGTTAAAAGCGCTTAAATATTCGGTGGGTATTACCGCAGGAATAGCTCTGCTGTTTTTAGTGTTTAAATCGGTATTTTTCGATTTTATAGGCTTACGTGACCAGTTATACCGTGAAAATTACGGTTTAGATTTCGCTCGTGCTTTGGTCGACGATAGGAAAGCATTGTTTACCAGCGATACGCTAAGAACTTTAATTTTAGTGCTACTTTCTGCGGGAACTATTTATTTTTTCTTAAAGAACAAATTAAACGAGACTAAGGTTATATTGCTATTCGCTGCTTTAATAGTTTTTGATTTGGTAGGGGTGGACCGACGCTATGTAAACACAGATAATTTTGTGTCTGCAAGCAAAGTCGAACAACCGTATCAGGCAACTCAGGTGGATATGGAAATCTTAAAAGATAAGTCACATTACAGAGTCTTCGATTTGACTTCAGGAGGGGCTAGAGCATCATTTTTCCATAATTCCTTAACAGGATATCACGCAGCAAAATTGAAGCGTTATAACGAGCTGTTTGATTTTTATATTTCACAGAATAATATCAATGTACTTAATATGCTAAATACAAAGTATATTATAGTGCCGGACGAACAAGAAGGAAAGGCTGTTTACCCTAATGAAGATGCGAATGGGAATGCGTGGTTTGTAAAGCAAGTTGCCGCTGTAGCCTCTCCAGACGAAGAGATTATGGCGTTAAAAGATTTAGATAATAAAAACAAGGCTGTGACTACAGAGCAGGCTATAGCTGGTACGTTTACCGTAGATTCTTTAGCTACAATCTCTGTGGTAGATTACAAGCCCAACGTTATTACATACGAATCCAAGAACCTTAAAGAGGGGTTTGCTGTATTTTCCGAAATGTATTATAAAGAGGGGTGGAATGCTTATATAGATGGAGAAATTCAGCCTATTCATAAAGTTAATTATACCTTACGTGGATTGAAAACACCAAAAGGAAGACATATTATCGAATTCAAGTTTGAGCCTAAGGTGGTGCAAACGGGGAGTCGTATTGCTTTAGCATCATCAATTATCATGATGTTATTAATTCTAGCGGGTGTGTTTTTCAGTGTTAAAAACAGAAAAAAATTAAGTGAATAAAAAGGTACTTATTATCACCTATTACTGGCCACCTGCAGGAGGTCCAGGTGTTCAGCGCTGGTTAAAGTTTGTAAAATACTTACCGGAGTTCAATATAGAACCTATTGTTTATTGTCCGTCAAATCCTAATTACCCCATTATTGACTCTAGTTTAATAGATGAAGTATCCGATCAAGTAACCGTACTTAAACAACCTATAAGTGAGCCTTATAAGTATGCTGGTTTAGTATCTAAAAAATCAAAAACAATAAGTAAAGGGATTATTCCTGAAGAAAAAAAGCAAGGTGTTTTAGAGAAGTTGATGCTGTTTATTCGTGGCAACTTCTTTATTCCTGATGCGAGAAAGGGGTGGGTAAAACCTTCAGTAAATTATTTGTCGACCTATATCTCCGATTATAATATTGATACTATAATTACTACAGGGCCGCCGCATAGTTTGCATTTAATAGGACTTCAGCTAACAGAAGCTTTAGGCGTAAGATGGGTAGCCGATTTTCGAGATCCATGGACGTCGATAGGCTATCATAAAAAATTAAAACTAACGAATTCTTCTCAGAAAAAACATAAAAATTTAGAGAGAAAGGTGTTAAATACCGCCGATAAAATTATAGTAACGAGTCAGGTGACTAAAAAAGAATTTCAGCAGCTAACAAAACAACCAATAACTGTCATAACTAATGGTTATGATGTTGTTAAAACCCCCGCTATTGTTAAGGATTCAAAGTTCACCTTGTCTCATATAGGCTCGTTTTTATCAGAACGAAATCCTGAAATTTTATGGAAAGTCCTCGAAGATTTAAGACGGGAAGACCCCAGCTTTAAATCTGACTTTGAATTAAAATTAGTCGGAGCGGTGAGCGATTCTGTGTTGGATTCTATACGAAATCACAATCTAAGTGATTGTTTAGATAATGTAGGCTATGTTTCTCATTTAGAAGCGATTAAGTTTCAAAGAGAAACTCAGTTGTTGTTATTGGTGGAAATTGATTCTGAGGATACTAAGGCTATAATACCTGGAAAGTTATTTGAATATATGGTTTCCGAATGTCCTATTGTTGCAATCGGACCTACCGATAGTGATGTTGAAGTTATTTTAAAAGAAACTAATACGGGACACTATTTTAATTACGACGCTTACGATGCTTTAAAGGCGACACTAAAAGCGTATTATGAGGTCTATAAAAAAGGGAGTTTAAAATCTAATGCTATTGGATTACAAAAATACAGTAGAAGGCATTTAACCCAATCTTTAGCGCATCTTATAGCATGGGAATAGTCGTTAATCAATCTATAAAAAATACGGTTATCACCTATTTGGGATTTGGAATAGGGGCCATTAATGTGCTCTTTTTATTCACTAAGTTTATAGAGCCTGTTTATTTTGGCGTGATCACCTTTATTTTATCGACGGCGAATATTATGATGCCGCTAATGGCTTTTGGGGTTCACAATACCGTTGTAAAATTTTACTCTTCTTTTAAAACACGACAATCGCAAAATGGGTTTTTAACCCTTATGTTGCTATTGCCTTTTGTGGTTATTCTTCCTGCCATTGGCATTAGTTTTATAGCATTCGATACCATAAGCTCTTGGTTATCCAAAGAAAATCCTATTATTGGAGATTACACATGGTACATTGTAATTACGGCGATTGCTTTTGCTTATTTTGAAGTTTTTTACGCCTGGAGCAAAGTGCAGCTTCAAAGTGTCTTTGGGAACTTTATGAAAGAGGTCTTTCATCGCGTTTGCACCGCTGTTTTATTGCTTCTTGTGTATTTTGGGTATATGAACACTCAGCAATTAATTCAAGCTATTGTGGGGGTTTATGTCGTACGTATGCTAATCATGAAACTCTATGCCTTCAGTTTGCGCTTTCCCTCTTTAAAACATGTGCAATTTAAAGGCAGTTCGCGAATATTAAAATATACGACCTTAATTATCATTGCTGGATCGGTAGCTAATATCATTTTGGAAATTGATAAATTTATGATTGGTAAATATGTAGCAATCGAGAATGTAGCCTTTTACGGTGTGGCCATCTATATTGCCACGGTTATTGGTGTGCCTCTTCGTTCAATGCATCAAATTACCTATCCGCTTACAGCAAAACTACTAAACGAAAACAATAAAGCAGAACTTAAAACGCTATATGAAAAGAGTTCGTTAAGCTTGTTTATAATTAGCGGTTTTATTTTTCTTATCATTTTATTAAATATAAATCAGCTATATGCTTTAATGTCGGACGATTATACAAACGGTCTGCTTATCGTTTTTGTAATTGGTTTAGCCAAGTTGTACGATAATGCTTTGGGGAATAATAACGCCATTTTATTTAATAGTGATTATTACCGGATTGTTTTGTTGTTAGGGGTGTTATTAGCGGTTTCAACTGTCGTTTTAAATGCTTTGTTTATTCCTAGTTTCGGAATTAACGGGGCGGCTTATGCAAGTTGTATTACCATTTTCTTGTACAACACTATTAAACTGGTGTTTGTATATTTTAAGTTTAATATGCAACCGTTTACAACTAACACCCTAAAGACTTTACTTCTAATTAGTGTTTCTGGGCTGTGTTTTTATTTTTGGGAATTCCCTTTTCATCCCATTCTTAATATTGCTTTAAAGTCCTTGCTATTAAGTGTATTTTATGGCGGAATGGTGTATCGATTTAATTTATCGTCAGACATCACCAATTTAATTAATAAAATGCTGCGACGTTAAGTCGTGAACCCCTTATAAATAAAAACACCTACTGCAAGTGTTGTGTACTTGTAGTAGGTGTTTTTTTTGCTATTAATAATTTAGATTTAAACCCTTTGCGATCGTGTTGAATTACGTTTCGTGTTTGAAGAACGTGAATTCGATTTAGAAGCTCTCGCTGGTGCTTTTTGACGTGTCGAAGGACTTCTCATATTACCTTTAGACCGCGTGCTTTTATTTTGCGTACGCGCAGTACGTTCTGTTCGTTTTGCTTTTGGCGCCTGTGATGATTTTCTTTTCGGAGCCGAAACACGATCGTTTCTTTTTGAACGACTTGGTGTGTTTGCCTTTGCTGTTCTCGTGTCCGTTCTATTAGAACGTGCTTCAGTACCGCGTCTTGGCGTGTTACTTCGTGTTGCCTGACTTGCGTTTCCTGATCTTGATCGCGGTGATGTAGCACGAGAACGCTCTCTACTTCTAGAGTTCTGTTCTGTATAACGTTGTCTACCTTCAGTTCGAGAAGCATACGATCGGCTTCTTTCAATAGTATGACCTCTTCTGTTTGCTACTGCAGTACGTCTTCGGCTGTTATTCATATACGGTTTATGGTATTTATAACGTACCGGTTTGTAGTGCTTTCTGTAAGGTTTGCTATAAACCACACGGTAGTGATGTGCTGGAACTCGGTAATGTGAATGCCAAGGTCTGTGAACATAACGTCTGTTGTGTATGTTTATATAGCCTCTAAAATGAGAAAACCTGTGGTGATTGTTGTAAAACACATGTAATCCGCCTAATCGTGTAACATATCCGTAATGGTTATAGTCAACAAATATGTTTCCTATCTGACTAATTCTACCGTAATAGTCGTAAAATATAGGGACGTTTTCTATTTGAATAATCGCTCCAAATTCGTCATACTGTACATAAGCACCGTAATCGTAACCCGAGTTAAAACTCACGTGAACATTTGGTGATCCAATAGAGACATTTACTCTCGGACCGTAATTTGGTAAATAGAAATCAAATTGCCCGTCTGGAAAGACCGAAAATTCAATGCCTTGCTCTACAAATATGAATGAGTTATCATACCCATAAAATCTAGAACTATTTGGAGACTCCTCAAGAGGTCCGCTTTCTGCTTTTACAGCAAGACTTGTAAAAAGTAATGCTGAAAATAAATAGATTATTTTTTTCATAACTATAGGTTTTAAGATTGAATATGAGGTAAATTACAAGCACCGTGCCAAAAACTTAAATCAGAGTTTTTTTAACAGAAGGGGCTCACCGAAACAAATAGGTGCTGTGTTTTGTCGGGTCATTAATATCGAGTAGTTTAGTAGCCTAAAAAATAGTAGAAAATATATGTCTTTTAAAAAGCTAAATCCAGAAATTAAAGATGCTTTAATTACCAATGATATTGAAGCGCCAACGTCTTTTCAGAAACTTTTTTTACCAAAAATAAAATCGGGTATCGATATTTATGGAATTGGAAAAAAGGGGGTAGGGAAAACGACCGCAATGATTATAGGAACGATGCAAATGTTAGGTAGTAAAGCGTTCGAAGATGCGCCTAGAGCCTTAATATTAGTAGAGGACAAACAAGCGGCATTGGATTTACAAGCGGCTTTTTTAGAGTTTACAAGTCGTACCGATTTACGAATTTATACCGCGTACGAAGAGCATGATTTGGAAAAGCAAAAAGAAGAGATTTATTACGGACAAGATATAGTAATTGCCACGCCTAAGCGTTTAAACAAGTTGTTTTTTCTAAATGCTATTAACGTGACCCAATTAAAACTTTTTATTATAGAAGATGCTGAATTCGCGATAAAAGCAAAATATTATAACGATGTTATTCGCGTTCCTGAAAGTTTAGAAAAATGCCAGTTTTTAATTTTTGCAGAAGAGTTATATCCTAAATTACAACGCTTAGACGATTTGTTTATGTTTAATGCTATGACCATTAAAGTTTGAGACTAACAAAAAATAAATTATATTAGACATCTAAATATAAATTTAAATCTCTTTTTTAAGAGAATTTTAATTCTATGAAGACGTTAAAGTCGCTTTCTAAAAAAGGGGTAACTCTTAATTTTTCTTATTGCCATAGGCTTCCGGAGCGTTCCTTTTTTTTTAAAGGGAGGCAGTTGCCTTTATGTTCAAGATGTACAGGTATAAATCTAGGATATTTTTTCATGCCCATATTTGCATTAGGCTTTCTTAAAATATCGTTGTTTTGGACTATAATAATGATTCTACCAACTTATATCGACGGTACACTCCAAGCGTTCACAAACTATGAAAGTAATAATAAATTACGTTTTATTACCGGTCTAATTTCAGGTATCGGTACCATGTCGCTAATAACTATTATAGGAGTGTTTATTGGTCGCCAAATCTTAATACTAATCAACTAAACCAACTTAAACCATGTCAGAAAATTTACAACCAAATCACAATGCAAACGATGAATTAAGTACGGGCTTAAAAGTCCTTTCATTTTGTATTCCCCTTGCTGGAATTATTATTTATTTTACCAGTAAAAAAGACAGTCCAAATAAAGCCAAGGCTGCTTGTCATATGGCGTTGTGGGGCTTTGGTCTAGGGATTGTCATTAATATTATTTTAACCGTCTTAGGCTTAGGTGCTGGAGCGATGGGAGCATAGTAGATCTTGCGGGGTAAACCCGTGTGCTACGTATTAAGCAGCGCGCCATGCATACTAGCGAGTTCTAAACCTAAAAAAGCGATTGTATAAAGATGTCTTTATACAATCGCTTTTTTTTGGTCTGTTAATATATTACTTATAACAACCCACAACACCAAGTGTAGATTGCACGCGCTAATGTGATTAATACCGTTTCTTACCGTTTCGGTTTAGGACTTTAAACTCTTCATAACATTCACTTATAGCATCTAATATTTGTAAATCGTTAGCCGTTTGAATAAATGCTTTGGAGTAATTACATTGTGTAATTATTTCATCGAGATCGATCTTATTAACCTGGAGTAAAACCATTAACATTTCACGATCGAAACGCGAGGCAAGGAGCGCTCTTATTTCGTCATCTTGTTTCATTTGTTTTAGCTTTCTAAGTTCTTGAGACTTACTGCTAAACGTATTGTATAAAAAGTCTAAAGGATTAAAAATAGAACCCAAAATTTTATCAACAGCACTTTTAGAATTGTTTCCGGCTTCATAGCCCATAGATAATCCCGATATACTATAACGGTAGTTTGTGTTAAGCGCTACTTGCTTTATATCTACCTCTAAATATCCAGTTAGTTTTAGTTCATTAACTACAACTTCTTCTAAGGCTAAGGCTAATTCTGTTAAAGTAATTTTAGAACTCCCAAACTTTAACCAGTCATTGGTGACTTTTACTTTAATCGATTTATAACCTATATAAGAGAGGTGGAGTGTATCGTTAACTTTTGCTTTAAGTTTAAACTCCCCTTTGTTATTTGTTGTTGTTCCTATGACCTGATTAATATTTACAATATTTACATCCTCTAGGGTGTAATTTGTAGTGGCATCGACGATGACACCTAAAACTTCAGTATCGTCCTCTTGCGAAAAAGAAAACAGGGAGGTCAGGAGAAGAATAAAAGTAAATAGGGGTTTCATAGATCTTATGGATATAAACGATAAAAGTACTAAACATATAATTATTTAGTACTTTTAAAGTTATTTTTTGCTAAAAATTAACAAAAACGCTTAGCGTCTAGAACGTCTTGGTCTAGAATCTCCAGAGGTTTCTGCTTTAGATTCACTACGTCTTGGTCTGCTTGAAGAGGAATCACTGCTTTTGCGTCTGTCACTTCTGTTTCCAGAACGGCTAGAGTTTCCAAATGAGCGCGATTTACCACCGTCTCTTTTATCGTCGCGACGTTTTCCACCACCAGTAAACTTACCTCCACGACCTCTTCCGCCACGGTTTGGTTTATCTTCAGTGATTTCAACGTTTACAAAACGTCCGTTATATTTAAAATCTGTAAAGAAAGCTAATACTTTCTCTTGTAATTCTTTTTCTGTGTTAAAGAAAGAGAAGGTGTCTTTAGTATCTACTTTAAAAACATCATCACGTCCAAGATCTAATTGTTCTTTTAAGAAATCTTTCAATTTCATCCAATCGAAACCGTCTTTTTCACCTACGTTAATAAAGAATCTTGCTGCATTAGAACCGTAAGAGCGTGATTCGCCATCACCATCTCTGCTAGCTCCAGCTTTTACGTTTAAATCTTTAGATTTTTGGTAGTAGTTAAAGAAACGAGAGAATTCTACAGAGAAAAATTTCTGCACTAATTCATCTTTAGTCGTGTCTTCAAACATAGAGTTTATGCTTTCTAAATACTTACCAATTTCAGGATTAACTTCTGTAGTGTGGATTTTGTTTGCTAACGACATTAACTGTACCTCGCAAATTTCTATACCACTAGGGATTTCCTTAAGTTCGAATTTCTTATTAATGATACGTTCGATACTTTTAATTTTTCGAACCTCACTCTTAGAAACAATAACCATAGAAACACCAGTTTTACCTGCACGACCTGTACGACCAGAACGGTGTGTGTACGTTTCAATTTCATCAGGTAATTGGTAGTTGATAACGTGTGTAATATCATCCACATCAATACCACGAGCCGCAACATCGGTAGCGACAAGCATTTGTATTTGCTGTGTTCTAAATTGCTTCATAACAATATCACGTTGATTCTGACTTAAATCACCGTGTAATGCCCCAGCACTGTATCCGTCTTCAATTAATTGTTCTGCAACTTTTTGAGTGTCTCTTTTTGTACGACAAAAGATTACAGAAAAGATATCTGGATTCGCATCGGCTAAGCGTTTTAAAGCTTGGTAACGATCGCGAGCATTTACTAAAAAGTATTCGTGAGAAACATTGCTTGTACTTTCATTTTTATGACCAACAGTAATTTCCTGCGGATCTTTCATGAATTTCTTAGCAATTTTAGCAACCTCTTTTGGCATGGTTGCCGAGAATAACCAGGTGTTTTTCTCTTCTGGAGTATGAGATAATATGTCGGTAATGTCTTCTTTAAAGCCCATGTTTAACATCTCGTCGGCCTCATCTAAAACAGCATACTGTATTTTAGAAATATCTACCAGACGTCTGTTAATCATATCTTTCATACGACCAGGAGTGGCAACAATAATTTGTGCACCACGTTTTACGTCTCTCGCTTGGTCCATTATACTTGATCCACCATAAATGGCAACCACATTTAAACCGTTACAATACTTACCGTATTGTTTCATTTCGTTTGCAATTTGCAAACATAACTCACGCGTTGGAGATAAAATTAGTCCTTGAGTAGTTCGTGAAGACGAATCAATTTTTTGAAGCATTGGGAAACCAAATGCTGCAGTTTTTCCTGTACCCGTTTGTGCTAATGCAACTAAATCGGTATCAGATTCTAATAAAATTGGAATGGATTTGTCTTGGACTTCACTTGGTTTTTCAAAACCTAAATCAGTAATAGCTTTTAATAGATCTTCGTTAAGACCTAAATCTTGGAATGTGTTCATTCTTAATTATAAGTATTCAATGGCGTAATGTTGGTGTTACATTTAGAAGCGCATCGAACATACTTAAAAACCTTACTTCTAGTAACACATCCTCACTCTGAGGAATATAAAAATCCGCATCTCGGATTTTTTCAAGGTGCAAATATAGTGTTTTTTTTAGAACAACGGTGGTTGTTCTGCTTTTTTATTTGAATAGCACTGATAATTAATAGGTTATGCCTTAAGGTAATCTTCATATTCGGTAAAAAAGTCCTCGAAAGCGCCCATTTTTTCATTAAAGAACAGCATAACGTGTTGCCAAGAGTTCTTATTATGTATCGATACTTTGTCGTCCAAGTGAACAGAAATTCTAGAGATCTCTTTTCCATTATCTAAAAAGTACTCTTCTTCGTAAATTGCTTCTGGAAGGTATTCGGAGGTTAATATGGCTTTAAGCGCTACTAATTTCTCCCAGCAGTTAATACGGTTTTCTAAATCGTCTTCTAAATCTAGAAATACGGCCGCCGATTTATTATCAAAATGGAATTTAAAACTAAAGCCTTTTATTTTTGTGTCGTACAATATCCATTTTCGTGGAAACGACTTCCCATAGCTAATCCAAAATTCTTCACGTAACTTTCTAGAGTCCTCTTTACTAAACATAATGTTATATTAGATACGCTATAACAATAGCAATAATGATGGTTAATAATTTGGAAATATTAAACTTGTGGTTTTCATTACTTTCAAATAAAATCGTCGTCGAAATATGTAATAGAATACCTATAACTACACCCGATATTTCTGTGTAATAGGTATGAATAATACTAAAATTCGCAGCTATTAATACCCCTAAAGGTGTCATTAAAGCAAAAAGCAATAAAAAGGCTATCGCTTTAGAAGTCTTCATTTTAGAGGCTCTAAAAAAGGTGGCTAAAATGATCGCTACCGGTAATTTATGGATAATAATACCGTAAATCAGGTTGTGGTGCCCATCAACAGGAATACCTTCTAAAACACTGTGAATACTTAAACTTACAAAAAGAAGCCACGGGAAACTCTTGTCGTTTTTGTCTAAGTGAATATGGCCGTGCTCGGCTCCTTTAGAGAAAAATTCTAATATAATTTGTAGTAAAATACCAGCCATTATAAAGACACCTACCGAGTGAGAATCCTCGTGGTACACCTCTGGTAAAAAATGAAATACGGTAATAGATAGTAAGAAGGCACCGCTAAAAGCCAGTAATAATTTTAAATTCTTACTCTGTTTGGGTTTTAAAATAAGTACAATTAAAAAACCTAAAACAACAGATAGAATGGGTAAAACGATATTTATAAGCATGCGTTTATTTAAAAATTAATATTAAACGTTCAGACGATTTACGATGAAATTTGTTCAGCTTATAGTCGCCAAACACATCCAATAAATACACTCCTGCTTGTTCAAAAAGCGCTTCAAAATCGGCTAGTGTAAACGCGCGAACACGCTCTTGAAACTCGTAGTATTCGTCTTCGAAAGTAAAGGAAATGTCTTTAATAATATATCCGTTTTCAACACGACGCTTTTGTAAAAAGTCAATACCATTTACAGTTTTCGTGTCTTCAGCGACCAGGTGGTCTATAACAAATTCGCTATTCATAAAATCGATGACACCAAATCCACTTTCATTTAAATCCGAATGAATGGCTTTAATAGTGTTTAAATTATCGATGTCCTCATCAAAATACCCGAAACTCGTAAACAAATTAAAAACAGCATCAAACTGTTTGTTATAAGGTTTACACATGTCATGCACTTCAAAATGTAAGGTGTCGTTTTCAAATTGTTTAGCGTAGGCAATGCTGTTTTCAGACAAATCTACGCCCGTAACATCGTATCCTATACTGTTTAAGTAAATGGAGTGACGCCCTTTACCACAGGCTAAATCTAAAATATCTCCGCCTTCAGGAATATTTAAATAATTGGTAAGATTATACATAAACGTTTCCGCTTCGTTATAATCTCGATCTTTGTATAAAGTATGATAAAATGGCGAATCAAACCATGATGCGTACCATTTTTGTGTGTGTTCAGTCATATATAGATTTTGGGGTTTGCCTTTCGCTATCGCTAAAACGCACCAGGCTTTCACAAGTCGCTTCCCGATAGTTATCGGGAGAGCTCCAACAATTGCTCAATCCTTAACCCAATTTTTAATAAAACATTAAGTTTGCAACAAAAATAGAGTATTTTTGCAATCTATTACACGAATTCAATGGAAGAAAATTTTAAAATGGTCGCCAAAACCTTATTTGGTTTTGAAGATATATTAGCAAACGAATTAATACAACTTGGTGCTCAAGAAGTTAAAACAGGCGTACGTAACGTTAGTTTTGTTGGGGATAAAGGGTTTATGTATAAAGCCAATTTAGCATTGCGTACGGCTACAAAAATCTTAAAACCTATTAATAGTTTTAAAATCAAAACCGAACAGGACCTGTATAAGCAGATCTATAAAATGGACTGGAGCAAATATTTAAAGTCCTCAGGAACGTTAGCGGTAGATGCAACAGTAAACTCAACAGTTTTTACACACTCTTTATACATATCGCAAAAAACCAAAGATGCGATTGTCGATAAGTTTAGAGATGAAACTGGCGAGCGCCCTAATGTGGATTTAAAATTCCCTGATTTAAAAATTAATATTCATATCGATCGCGAAGTGTGTAATGTGTCTTTAGACTCTTCGGGAGAATCCCTACACAAACGCGGTTATAAAACGGCAACAAATATCGCCCCTATAAACGAGGTGCTTGCTGCTGGCTTAATTATTCTGTCGGGTTGGGACGGACAAAGTGATTTTATGGACCCGATGTGTGGTAGTGGTACCATGCTTGCCGAAGCTGCTATGATTGCTTGCAATATTCCACCAAACTTAATGCGTAAGGAATTTGCCTTCGAACGCTGGCAAGATTGGGATGTGGAGCTGTTTGAAAAAATCGAGGAATCCCTACTTAAAAAAACACGAGATTTTCATCATAAAATATTTGGCTTCGATAAGTCACCAAGTGCAGTCACGAAAGCCAAAGAAAATGTTCAAAATGCCCACTTAGAAGAGTTTATCTCTATAAAGCATGAAGATTTCTTTAAGACTCAAAAAGGAGGGGACGAGAAGTTGCATATGGTATTTAATCCGCCGTATGGCGAACGACTGGATATCGAAATGGAAAGTTTTTATAAAAACATTGGTGATACCCTAAAACAAAACTACCCGAATACAGACGCTTGGTTTATCACTTCTAATTTAGATGCTTTAAAACATGTAGGGCTAAGACCTTCACGAAAAATTCATTTAATGAATGCACGTTTAGATTCGCGTTTAGTGAAATATGAAATCTATGCCGGGAGTAGAAAAGGAAAATACATGAAATAGAGGTTTTTTCTATGCTTAAGCGTCTTAAATCACACCTTCCACCAATAGTCCGTAGCGCGCTAGTATTGGGCTATCCCTTGGTGTTGTTTGTTATTATTGGGGCGCTAGTTATTCCTTTAAAAGCCGATTATTACAAAGAGCTGGGGACCCTGTTTTTATTCACTTCTATAAGTATAGGAGCCGTTTTATTGATTGAGTCCCCTAGGCTAAAAAAATGGACTTTCGTAATATTACTGGGTATTCTCGGGTTTTTTGCGAGTATAAAACTGATTTTTTATGCCGTTTTTGGTGTAAAAATTAGCGGGTCTTCTTTATTTGTGCTCTTTGAAACAAACAAAAATGAAGCTTCAGAATTTTTAGCGGGTTATGTCAATGGCGAGGTCGTAGTAATTAGCCTTCTTTTTCTTATTCCTATACTAATAGCTAGTGCCTATCTGGTTTTTAAAAATAAGGCTATATCCGTTTTCAAGCTTGACCATAATTCTACTGGTTTTAGAAGTGCTATATTGGTATTGATGCTGTTGTGTGTCTACTTTTTAAACCGCTCTTTTAAAGATCATAGTTTGGTATTTACCGTATCAAAATCTTATAAGGAATATGCGGAAGCAAAGAAAAATGTACAATCAGATCTCGCACAAACGACCTCAGAAAATGTATCTATTACCAGGCAAGATACACTACCAAAAATAGGTGTCGTTATTATAGGAGAGGCCACTTCACGTTGGCATATGGAACTCTATGGTTATAACCGTCCCACCAATCCGTTACTTAAAGAAATAAAAGACGAGCTTTTTATTTTTGAAGATGCCATCTCCCCACATGTTATGACGATTCGCTCTTTGGAGAAAAACCTAACCTTAAATAGTTTTGAAACGCCACAACATGAGACTAACTTTTCGGTTGTGCAGTTGGCAAACGCAGCGGGGTTTACTACCCATTGGATATCTAATCAAGAACCTGTTGGGTTTACCGAGAGTATACCAACAATAATTGGTAGTGCAGCACAGCAGACTCAGTTTTTGGCTACCGATAGCTATAATTATGCTATCTATGATGAGAATGTACTCCCAGAGCTTAAAAAGGCACTTCAAAGGCCTGGCGAGAGAAAACTTATTTTCTTGCATTTAATAGGCACGCACCGTTTGTATAAAAAACGCTATCCAGAAACATTTAATTATTTTTCGGGTGTCAACGAACGGACAAAGTATAAAACCGCCTATTCCGAATTAAAGGTAAACGAATACGATAATGCCGTGCGTTATAATGATTATGTTGTACGCGAGATTATAGAAACAGTTAGAACTGCAGATCAACCTAGTTTTGTGGTTTATTTTTCAGACCATGGTGATGAAGTCTTTGATACCATCGATTTTATAGGGCATCACGGTAGTAAAGCAACGCGACCAATGCACGATGTTCCTTTTATAGCCTGGTTTTCGGAAGCGTATAAAAAAAAGCATCCACAACATATAGAAGCGACTTCTAGAAACTCGAGTAAACCCTATGCATTAGAAGATTTTACTCATAGTTTTTCCGATTTAATTCAAGTTAGTGCCAAGGGTGTCGATAGTACTAAAAGTATATTTAGTAGTGATTTTAAAGTGAAAAGACGCCAATTGCGCCACGGTAGGTTTTATGATGAATTGTAAATAGGCTACCCTTTATAATTCCAAATAAATTACTGTACTTTAGAGCGCATAAATACAAAAACAATGATTAATAAAATATCAAAAACCGAAACCTTGTATCTTAAAGGCATTGGTATTTTACTTATTGTATGTCATAATTTTTTGCATTGGGTAAAACCTATGATAGGAGAAAATGAGTTCAGCTACTCTCGAGAGGTATATAACACCTTCTTGTCTGCTATGACTTTAGACTTTGGCAATGTTATTAAACACCTGTTTTCTTATTTCGGACATTACGGTGTGCAACTGTTTATATTTTGTAGTGGCTACGGTTTAACGGTGGCGTATGGTCATAAACAGTTAAGCCTTGTGCCATTTATGAAAAAACGGATCTTAAAATTATATCCCGTTTTTACCTTAGCGATTTTAGGCTTACTGGTTTATACCTATGTTATTTTTGGACGCGATTTTTCTATGCAAACGATTACAGATTTGCTGTTGCGTTATACCTTACTAGCGAATTGGATTCCAGGGAAAATTTTCGTGGTTAGCGGACCGTATTGGTTTTATGCTATGATTATTCAGTTGTATGTCTGCTTTTTCTTTTTAGTGAAACTCCATCATCGTTATCGTTACGGACTCGTCGCAGTAATGCTGCTGTCGTACGTGATTATTATAACGACCAATGATTTTTTTGTAGCACAAAAATTAAGTCTATACTATAATTTTTTAGGCAACTTACCGGTGTTTGTATTTGGAATGCTTTTAGCGTATAACAAAGATAAAACTTACAATTTCAGGTATAAAGCTATGGTTTTACCCCTTATAGTAATTTTTATTTTGGGGCAGTATTTTGAGTTCTTTTGGAATTTTTCTCAGCTCGCCTTTATTCTTATAATTGTGCCTTTACTCTTAAAACTTTCGCGACTATCACAAGGTAAGATGTATGCCTTTATAGTATACACTGGAGGGTTGGCTATGTATATGTTTGCTTTAAATGGCTTTTTGAGAAGTCCGTGGGTATATCAGATTAATAAATACGAATCGGATGTCTTTATCTATGTCTTTGCTCTGGTTTTTCTGATTATTGTGTATGTCGCTTCAGAAGTGCTAAAGCGGGTAGAGCAGAGTCTTGTAAAGCGCTTTTTATAAGAGGGTTACTTGTTTTTCTTAAAAATAGGAATCAGGTAAGAAACAGTATACCCATAACCAGCACCAATTTTACTACCATCATAAGTCTTTCCAAAACCTGGAATATAATTATTACCAAAATTTTCTGGGGTATCTTCAGAAATCGAAAATTTTAATTGCGCTTGAATGCCTACAAATAAATTGGTTAAGACCTCGGCCTTTATTCCCATTATCAGTTCGGCCCAAATAGCTGTAAGGCCGCTAAACTTCTCCACTTCGTTAGAAGTGAATTGTGGGGCCCAAAACTGATTTGTACTATATACCGTGTAGCTATTGCGTTGTTGAGAAAAAGTACTAGCGCCCACTCGGAAACCACTGTAAATCATGTTTTCCATATCTAGCCAGTTCTCATACATATTATAATCAAACCCGGCCTTAAAATAACTACCGTTTGCCGTCGTGCTTAAAAAGTCGTTACTACTTGTTTTTTCTTCGGTACCCAACTCACCAGCAACATACCAATTTTTTGTTAATCGGTAGTCCCCATTAATTTCAAAACCTGTATACTCCTCATCTAAAAAAGAACGTACTAGCTTACTAATATCTCCACCTAATCGTAAGCCATACTTTTGTTTTACAACCAGCGAATCGCTAGGTGTATTTTCAGGCGTATTTTGATCTTGCGCATTTACAGTAACACAAAACAACAGTAAGACTACTGTACTAATGAAATATGTTAAAGTGTGGGGTATCTTCATTTTCTATAGTTTGATTATCGTTTACCGATTGTATGACTTCGATCCAGTTATCACCATCATCTTCAACCGTTATTGTTATGTTTTTAAAAATAGACTTATAACCACAAGCTTTAGAAACGTAAACGTCTTCGGTAGCGTATTCTATAGTAATAACATCTGGATTCCCAGTAATAAAATCATCCGACGGGTCGTTTGGAGTGCCATTATTAGAAATGGCATAGTCCTTATACATACGGTATTGGGTTATCGAGTCGGTCGTTTTTAGTGGCAGTATAACGCTGTCGGCAGCGGCTGTACCATTATAAACATCTAACACACGCAAGTCATCGACCGTTTCTACCCTAAAAAAATTGACGTTTTTAGGGTTTTCTAAGTTTATCGTTGTTAAATCTAAAAAAGAGATAATTAATCGCGGCGTGGTTGGCGTTTCTCCAGAGCAAATATCGTCGCGCTCACAACTTAATGTAAGGGTTAAAACGAGTAGAAGTAAGGCTGTTATTTTTCTCAAAAGACTCAGATTTTCTGCTATTAATTATAAATTATCTTTTTTCTAAAAGCACAATGTTTTCAACGTGATGTGTTTGTGGAAACATATCTACGGCTTGGGTTTTTGTTACTTTATACTGCGCATCCATTAATTCCAAATCCCTAGCTTGCGTAGCACTATTACAACTTACATAAACCACTTTTTTAGGAGCGATATTAAGAATTTGTTGCACGACATCTTTATGCATACCATCTCTTGGAGGGTCGGTAATAATAACGTCCGGCTGTCCGTGAGTATTTATAAAATCGGCGTTAAACACATTTTTCATATCACCCACATAAAACTCAACGTTAGAAATGCCGTTAAATTGTGCGTTTTCTTTTGCTGCAGTAATCGCATCTGGTACGGCTTCCACACCAATAACTTTTTTAGCTTTTTTAGCAACAAATTGCGCAATAGTCCCTGTTCCTGTATATAAATCGTAAACCAGTTCGTCGCCTTGTAAATCGGCAAATTCACGCGTTAGTTTGTATAATTCGTAAGCTTGATCAGAATTGGTTTGGTAAAATGATTTGGCATTAATCTTAAATTTCAAGCCTTCCATTTCTTCAAAAATATGATCTTGTCCTTTATAGCAAATCACCTCTTGATCGTAAATGGTATCGTTTGCTTTACCGTTAATTACATATTGTAAAGAGGTAATCTCAGGGAAGGTTTCAGCAAGGTGATCTAATAATAACTCACGCTTTTCTTTATCTTCCTTAAAAAACTGAATAAGGATCATAATATCTCCTGTAGACGAGGTACGAATCATCATTGTTCGCAATAGTCCTGTTTGGTTTCTCGTATTAAAAAACTCCAAACCGTGATCTATAGCAAATGCTTTTACGCTGTTTCTAATGGCGTTCGACGGATCGGCTTGTAAGTGGCACTTATTAATATCTAATATCTTATCCCACATCCCTGGAATATGAAATCCTAAAGCGTTTCTATCACCTAAATCTCGGTCCGATTGCACCTCTTCAAGGGTTAACCATCGTGAGTCGCTAAATGAAAACTCCATTTTATTTCTGTAAAAATACTGTTTTGCAGATCCTAAAATAGGAGTCACTTCCGGCAATTCGATATGTCCAATACGGGTTAGGTTATTGGTGACTTCATTTTGCTTATAATATAATTGGTGCTCATAGGCCATATCTTGCCATTTGCATCCCCCACAAGTTCCAAAATGTTCACATTCTGGGGTGGTACGTTTTTCGCTTAATTTATGAAAAACAGTCGCTTTACCTTCAAAAAAAGCTTTTCGCTTTTTAAAAGTTTGCACATCTACAATATCACCAGGTACGGCATTAGATATAAATATCACTTTACCATCAGGTGCTTTTGCTACCGTTTTTCCTTTTGCTGCTGCATCTAAAACTTCTACGTTAGTAAAAATTTGCTTTTTAGTTTTTCTTCTTGACATAGGCACAAAAATACTTTCTTTTTATATTATTTAATCATTACAATCCAAAAAATGCAAGATAATACCTGTTTTTCTTAAAAGTTATCTTATTTCTTATTGTTAGTACGGGAGTATAGTTCGTTTGTTATTAGTGCTTTAAGATGTTAAATAATGGCGTTTCGAGCGTTAAAATTATGATAACAGTTTTATAAATTATTTGATTTGGCAATCAGATTTAGTAATTTGCAGCATTCACGGATGATTTCTCTCCGGTGAGGATAATTTAAACGTATTCTCAAAGAAGGAATAACCTTTTTTTTAAATTAAAATTCCATTATAATGGCTGTTTTAGAACAATTAACATCGCAACAAGCGATAGACTTAGAAAACAAATACGGAGCCCACAATTATCACCCACTACCAGTTGTATTAAGCAAGGGAGAAGGGGTACACGTTTGGGATGTTGAAGGCAAAAAGTACTACGACTTTTTATCTGCTTATTCTGCAGTTAACCAAGGTCACTGTCATCCAAAAATTGTGGATGCTATGACTAAACAAGCACAAACATTAAGTTTAACGTCTAGAGCGTTTTATAACGATATGCTTGGTAAATTCGAAAAATTTGCCTCAGAAACATTTAATTTCGATAAATTATTACCAATGAATACAGGTGCTGAAGCGGTGGAAACAGCTTTAAAAATCTGTAGAAAATGGGCTTACGAAGTAAAAGGAATAGATGAAAATGAAGCGGAAATTATCGTGTGTGAGAATAACTTTCACGGACGTACAACAACCATCATCTCGTTTTCTAACGATCCTGTAGCGCGTAAAAATTTCGGACCCTATACAAAAGGGTTTATAAAAATTGAATACGATAACCTTAAAGCTTTAGAAGAGGCTTTAGAAAGTAATAAAAATATTGCTGGTTTTCTAGTAGAGCCTATTCAAGGGGAAGCTGGTGTTTATGTACCGTCAGAAGGGTACCTAACAAAAGCTAAAGCCTTATGTGAAAAACATAATGTTTTATTTATTGCCGATGAAGTTCAAACAGGAATCGCGCGTACGGGAAGACTATTAGCTATAGATCATGAAAAAGTAAAAGCTGATATCCTTATCTTAGGTAAAGCGTTATCTGGAGGAGCTTATCCTGTATCTGCTGTATTAGCTAATGATAACATTATGGGTGTAATTCGCCCTGGAAACCATGGTAGTACTTATGGAGGAAACCCGATTGCTGCTGCTGTAGCGATTGCTGCTTTAGAAGTTGTTAAAGATGAAAACTTAGCAGAACGTGCTGAGACTTTAGGACAATTGTTTAGAGCTGAAATGCAGAAATTTATCGAGACTTCAAATATTGTAACTACAGTAAGAGGTAAAGGGTTATTAAATGCAATTATAATTAACGATTCTGAAGATAGTGATACGGCTTGGAACATCTGTTTAGCATTACGCGATAACGGATTGTTAGCTAAACCAACTCATGGAAATATTATTCGTTTTGCACCACCTTTAGTAATGACTGAAGAGCAATTATTAGACTGTGTTTCTATTATAACTAAAACACTAAAGACTTTCGAAAAATAATCTCGAAACCTTATAAATAAAAAAATGCGACCTATTTAGATATAGGTCGCATTTTTTTATGCAAAATACCTGCTAACTAATTAGCTGTATTGTGCGTTCTGAGCTTCTTCTAAACCTCTTTGGAATTCTTCCATAGCTTTGTCAAATTCTCCTGTCGATAATAAATAAATCGAGTAAATTAAATATACGACATTGATAGCAAGTGCTACTAAAGCAACAATTTTTGCTGTATTCATCGCATTAATATCTCCTTCATAGTCATCCGGGTTTAATTGCGCATCTTTAATTTTTTTGTTGGCAATATAGAATGCTGGAGCTGCTAGTAAAACACCTAAGCCACCAAAGCAGCAGCATAAAATACTAATAACAGAGAGGACGTAAACTAATGTAGGTTTTAATTCTTTTTTCATTCTTTAAGGTTGTTAGTTGGTTTTCTTGATGATAAAACTAATAATAATTATTAAAACTGAAGCAATGGCTAAGGCATTAATAATTTTATTAGCGTATTTAAATTTAAAAACAAATGTACTAAGAATAAGAAGTGCTAGCGGTATTAAAGTATAAATAGCAGGATACATTTTAAAAGCGGCTACAAACTCCCCTTGAAAGAATAGAGATAACCCGCGTTGTATGCCACAGCCCATGCACTCAAAACCTAAGAGTTTTTTGTTAAGACAGGGTAGCATGTAGTCTTCTGGGAGCGACATAAATTGAGTTTCATCAAAAGTAAATATAAAAATAGTTTTTTTATAAATTCATTTTATATGCGCTGTAATTATTTTATATTTTACAAATATTAAATGTAGAAAACAATATATTAGCAGTAATAAATTAAAAGATGAAGAAGAACACAATTAGTTACTTGTTAATAGTGGTAGGTGGTGCTGTTGCTATCTATGCCAATGCGGAAGAGCAACAAAATACATTAATTTTAGTGTTGGGAATACTTGTTTTAATGTTTGGAATATACAGATTATCGAGTACCATTACTAGTAAATCTGAAAAGGAGGACACCACGACTTATATTGAAGAAGAATGAGTTTTAAAAAAGGGGATAAGGTATTTGTTCTTGATGAAGATCTTTCGGGAACAGTGACAACGGTTAGTGGTAGTACAATAACTATCGAAGATCGCGATGGATTTGAGCTTCAATTTGAAGCCTCGGAAATTGTGAAGCAAGGTGGTGCTGATTTGAAAAAAGAGGTGTTTTCAAACCAAAGTTTCGATACGGTAATTCGTGAAAAGTCTGTAGAGAAAAGAAAACAGGGACCTAAAGTAAAAGCGAAAGAGCGCTATCAACCCACCATGGAAGTGGACCTACATATCCATCAACTCGTGAAATCGGAACGCGGTATGACTAGTCATGACAAAAAGATTTTACAACTGGATACCGCACGTCATAAATTAGAATTTGCTATTAAAAAGAAAATTCAAAAGGTTGTTTTTATCCATGGTGTGGGAGAGGGGACTCTAAAATTAGAATTGGAATACCTTTTTGGTCGCTATAACAATGTTAAATTCTATGCTGCCGATTATAAGAAATACGGACTCGGGGCCACCGAAGTCTATATCTTTCAGAATGTAAAACCTAATACCTACGATTAAAAGGTAGGGGTTACCGTTCGCGTTTTATTAGTTGATGGATCGTCAAGCGTACCAAAATCTAAAAACTGTTGCGTTACCACATCAAAAGTTAAGTTTTCCAAATTTAATGTAACTACAAACTTTTGTTTAATAGAATGGACTCTATAAGCAGTAGCAGGAACAGCAGTGGCTACCATTGGGTTTAAGTAATCTGGTCCTACCGTGTTATTTGTAATGTCGTTGGTAGGGTTTTGATCTTGAGTTGTATTTTCTTCATCTCGCGTTAATACGCCATCCCCATCATCATCATCGTCTAAATAGTCAGGTATGCCATCACCATCAGTATCTAAAGCCATACTTAAGCCATCGGCTGCAGTGTAATTAGGTCTTTCGTTAATAGTTAACACATTATCACCATCGTCATCGGCATCTAAAAAATTAGGAATGCCATCGCCATCGGTATCATCATCATATAAATCACCATTGCCATTAAGGTCTTCTAACTCGGCAGGAATACCATCGTTATCATCTTCAATTAAATCCATAGTAAATAGCGCTTTACCTCCAGAGTTAAGGTCTTGAGTGACTTGAATGTTTGCTGGTGGTATATCGCTACAGAATAGGTTGTCAGGAAGCGATGCGTACGATCTGTAGTTTAACACGTTATTTCCTGTAATATTAACCACCAACTGGGTGTCTACCAATTCTACTAAATACGGATTCTCGGTAGTCGGTACCGTTTCGTAAAAATCTGATAATTCTATGCTTGGTGTGGTCACTAGTAAAGAAAGTGATTCTGCTGGTTCGGATTTTGTTTTATAAAAAACAATATCCCCACAGGTTTTAAATGTGTTGCCAAACGTTAACTCGGTTGTTATGATCTCGCCATCATCGCAAGAGAAAAATAAAAAGCTTAGTGTTAAAACAGAAAGTAGTGTGCGCATATAAAATTAATTGATAGACAAAAATAATAGATTTGTCATATTATAACGCTTCTTATTGCATTTAATTTTATTTGACTTATTTTTGAATAATTAAAACGACACCATCTTTATCGTTTGTAATACCTAACGGAAATTCACATTAGGAAAGCGCAAAAAAAAACAATGAAACACGTATATTTTGATAGTGCAGCAACCACTATGATTCGAGAGGAGGTTATTGAAAAAATGACCACAGTAATGCGAGAGAGTTATGGTAACCCTTCGTCAACACATAGTTTTGGACGTTCTGCGAAGTCTATAATTGAAAACGCACGAAAAACCATAGCCAAACAATTTAATGTGACTGCTTCCGAAATTGTCTTTACTTCAGGAGGAACGGAAGCCGATAATTTAGCTTTGAGAAGTGCTGTTAGGGACTTGGAAGTAAAAACTATTATTACCTCGAAAGTCGAGCACCATGCGGTTTTACACACTTTAGACCAGTTGAAAAAGGAGTATGGGGTGATTGTGGAATATGTTAAGTTAGATAGTAAAGGGAATGTCGATTTAAATCACCTAGAGCAATTACTAAACGTACCTAACAAAGCCATGGTGAGTTTAATGCATATTAATAACGAGATCGGTACGATTTTAGACCTAAAACGCGTTGCCGAATTGTGCAAAGCCCATAACGCTCTTTTTCATAGTGATACCGTCCAGTCGGTAGGGCATTATCGTATAGATTTACAGGAGATACCTCTAGATTTCCTTGCAGTTAGTGCGCATAAATTTCATGGCCCTAAAGGCGTAGGTTTTGCTTTTGTAAGGAAAAAATCGAATGTTAAAGGTTTAATCTTTGGAGGGGAGCAAGAGCGTGGCGTACGAGCGGGAACGGAATCTATTCACAATATTTTAGGATTGGAAGAAGCTTTAAAATTAGCTTATGCGAACCTTGATGAAGAGCGTGAGTATATCACCGGTTTAAAGTCTTATTTTATTGAGCAGTTAAGAACACATGTTCCGGGCGTTCTGTTTAATGGGGAGTCCGATAACCTTGAGAAAAGTACGTATACCGTATTGAGTGTGTGTTTACCGGTATCTCCAGAAAAAGGACAAATTCTACTGTTTAAACTGGACTTAAAAGGAATTGCCTGTTCTAAAGGTAGTGCTTGCCAGAGTGGGAGCAGCTTAGGCTCTCACGTATTAAATGAAATTTTGTGTGAGGCTGATTTACAAAAACCATCCATTCGCTTTTCATTTAGTAAATACAATACAGTGGAAGAGATAGACTATGTTATTTCAGTTTTAAAAGAAGAACTGTAAGTCTAGCGTTTTGTTAATACGTCCAATTGGTTTAATAGCATTCTAGCTTCTTCGAGCATTTTTTGCTTTTCAATTTTTTCTGAAGGAGGTAAGGCCTTAGAGTCTTCAATAAGCTTGGTGTATTCTCGTTTTAACGCATTTAGTTTGCTCTTATTTTTTAATAACTGAAACATGTCTAAAAATTTTAGGCAAAGATATTTTCAATAAAATAAAAGATGATTAAGTATTTGTTAAAGATTGTTATAGAGAACTTAAATAATCAATAAGAGCACTTACGGCTTTACCGCGATGACCGATTTTATTTTTTATGTCTAAATCCAATTCAGCGAATGTTTTGCTGTAGCCTTGAGGTTTAAAAATAGGGTCGTAACCAAAGCCTTTATCACCCTGTTTAGTCGTGGTGATTTCTCCTTCGCAAATTCCTGTAAATGTTTTTACTGTACCGTTTAACTGAAGAGCAATAACTGTTTTAAATTGAGCATTGCGATTGCTATGCACTTCTAACTTAGATAACACCTTGTTCATATTATCGTCCGAGTTGCGTTGCTCTCCGGCATAGCGTGCAGAAAACACACCAGGCTCTCCATTTAAAGCGGTAACTTCCAATCCGGTGTCATCGGCAAAACAATCGTAATTGTAATGGTCTTTTATATACTGCGCTTTTTGCAAGGCATTACCTTCAATTGTAGGTTGTGTTTCTGGCACCTCCTCCAAACATCCAATATCTTCTAGGCTCAAAAGGGTGATGTGCTGTGGTATTAATGCTTGAACTTCTTTTATTTTGTTTTTATTATTGGTGGCGAATACGATTTTCATAGGATGTAATGGGTTGTGTTAGAATCAGTAAAAAGGTTAGGGCAATTACCGGTGATGATAAGGTTCATTTCTTAAAATAGTAAATCCTCTGTACAATTGTTCGATGATAAATAAACGGACCATTTGATGTGAAAACGTCATTTTTGATAAAGAAATTTTTCCTTTGGCTTGCTGGTAGACGTCTTCGCTAAATCCGTAAGGACCGCCGATAACGAATACCACTTGCTTGATACCAGAATTCATATGCTTTTGTAAATAGTTAGAAAAACCTACAGAGTCCATTTGCTTGCCGTTCTCATCCAATAAAATAAGCGCGTCCGTAGCGTTTATTTTTGCTAAAATAAGTTCGCCCTCTTTTTGTTTTTGTTGGGCTTCACTTAGGTTTTTGGCGTTTTTAATATCAGGGATTATCTCTAAATTAAACTTGATATAAAAGCCTAAGCGCTTACAATAATCATCGATTAATGCTTGTAATTGTTTGCTGTCGGTTTTACCAATGGCGATAAGTTTTATAGTCATTTAAAAACACTGCTTTTAATGTGTAACATATTCTTTTCGTTAGTAGGTGCATTAAAGAAGCGCGCTCCTTTTTTAGCTTGAGTACATTTAAAGGCCCCAAAACACCCCAAGATCTATTCGTTTTCTATAAAACGACGTTTATAAACGGACCTCAAGTGCAAATTTATAGATATTAAGGACGCTACAAGCAAACTTGCCGCCGTTTTTTTTAATACCATTCGCAAAATAGCGATTACCGCTAGTCCGAGGTAAGCAGTTCGAGTAGGCATTAGTCCGAACAGTATAGGGTCTGCTGCCCCATATTTTGAGGCTTTGAGTTTACTAGCATCGTATTATAAGCTGATTTTTTACCCATTTGTCGCTAAACTATACTAATTATTCAAAAAACGCCAATCAATTTATTACTTTAGCAGGAAAGAAAAAAATCATGATTAGTAAAGCACAATTCGATAAAGAAATAGAGTTAATAATAGCCAATGCTATTCGCGAGGATGTTGGTGATGGAGACCATAGTTCCTTAGCTTGTATACCTGAATCTGCCACTGGAAAAGCGAAGCTTTTAGTAAAAGACCAGGGGGTGATTGCGGGGATAGCCTTTGCAAAACAAGTGTTTAATTATGTCGATCCGGAGTTAAAAGTGGAGACTTTAATCGAAGAGGGATCACCAGTAAAATACGGCGATATTGTATTTTATGTACAAGGTAAATCGCAATCCATTTTAAAAGCCGAACGCTTAGTACTTAATGCCATGCAGCGTATGAGTGCTATTGCAACCAAAACAAAGCAGTTTGTTGATTTGTTGGAAGGTACGGGGACAAAAATATTAGATACCCGAAAAACAACTCCTGGGATTAGGGCTTTAGAAAAATGGGCCGTAAAAATTGGGGGTGGAGAAAATCACCGTTTTGCTTTGTATGATATGATCATGCTAAAAGATAACCATATAGATTTTGCAGGAGGAATTACGCAAGCCATTGAAAAAACCAAGGACTACCTAAAAGAAACTAACCGTGATTTGAAAATTATTGTAGAAGCGCGTAACCTACAAGAAATTGAGGAAATCTTAAAAACCGATGGCGTTTATAGAATTCTAATCGATAATTTTAACTACGAAGATACACGCAAGGCTGTACAATTAATTGGAGACACCTGTTTAACAGAAAGTTCAGGAGGTATAAACGAGGAGACTATTCGCGATTACGCACTTTGTGGTGTCGATTATATTTCTTCTGGTGCGCTAACACACTCTGTTTATAATATGGATTTAAGTTTAAAAGCAGTCGAATAGTTCGATTTAAAGGGCCCCGAGGCATGTCGCAAGAAATAGAAGATAAACTGAGTAAAATACCCGTAATTAGCAACTTGGTAAGTCTGTTAGACAGGGTAAAACTGCCCGGTTTAGAAGGTTTGTCGCTTTACGATCTACTAGAACTGTATGTTATAGGAGTCGCTAAAGGTGCGCTTACAGCACGTGCTAGTGCTATTGCCTATAGTTTTTTTATGGCGCTGTTTCCCTTTTTGCTTTTTATTATTATTGTCATTCCCTATGTGCCTATTAATGGGTTTGAAAACGACTTCTTAGCATTTTTAGAATCGGTTTTACCACCAACGACTACCGAGTTTTTTCACGATAATATTTTTGAGAATTTAAAAGGAAGTAATACAAAAAGCGGATTGATATCAACGGTATTTTTAATCGCTATTATTTTAATGGCCAATGGGGTAAGTGCCTTATTTGTAGCCTTCGAAAACTCCTACCACGAACAGCTTTTAAGATCCTTTTTTAAGCAATACCTATACGCTCTAGGTGTGGCTTTAATATTGGCATTTTTATTAATACTTACCGTAGCGGTTTTAGGGTATTTTCAAATTTATGTGGTCGATAACTTAATGGAGGTTTTTGATAGCTATGGCTATGAAACGCGACGGGAGACCGGCTTTTGGGCTAAGTTTGCCCAGTATGCTTTTTTTGTTATTATGACTTATGTAGCGACGGCAACCTTATATTATTTTGGTACTAAAGAAGGTAAAAACTCAAGGTTCTTTTCTGCTGGTGCCTTGCTTACAACGCTATTAACAATGCTAACCTCTTATTTGTTTGGGGTTTATATCGAAGAGTTTTCAAATTATAACAAATTGTATGGCTCTATCGGGGCCTTGTTAATTTTGTTATTTTACTTGTGGTTAAACGCAAATATTCTTTTATTAGGATTTGAATTAAATATGTCATTAATTAGACTACGAAAAACACATCAAAAAAAATGAAAAAAATTATTCTTATTGCAGCCCTATTCATGTCATTTTCAAGTTTCTCTCAAGATATTCTTGGAAAATGGAAAACTATCGATGACGAAACTGGCGAAGCTAAAAGTATCGTAGAGATTTATAAAAAGAATGGTCAGGTCTTCGGAAAGATTGTGGAAATTTTAAATAAAAATAAACAAGACGCTGTTTGTGATAAATGTGAAGGTGCCGACAAAGGCCGTCCGATTTTAGGATTGGAGATCATTAAAAACATGGAGAAAAGCGGAAAGTATTATAAAGAAGGTACTATTTTCGACCCTACAAAAGGTAAGGAGTACACCTGTCGTTTAGGGTTAACAGACGATAAAAATGTACTTCAAGTGCGTGGGTATATTGCCTTTTTATACTCTACACAATACTGGGAACGCGTAAACTAAAACGGGTATTTATTTAGGTATAGTTCGTATTACAATCATTAAAAACACCTTGCTTTTACTGTGCATTTCGTAGATATTATTTTACCAATTCCGATAGAGAATTTATTTACGTATAGCATCACCCAAGCGGAATCTACGTTTTTAAAAAAAGGAATGCGTGTGTCTGTACCTTTTGGTAAATCAAAAATATACACGGGTATTGTGGGGTATATTCACAACACTCCACCGGTAGTATATGAGGCTAAAGAGATTCATCAAATTTTAGATGAAGCGCCCATCGTAAACGAGAAGCAAATCGAATTATGGCAATGGATCTCTAAGTATTATATGTGTACTATTGGAGAGGTTATGCGTGCCGCCCTTCCCAATGCTTTTATTTTAGAAAGTGAAACTATAGTCAGTTTAAACAAAACGACTGTAATTAATGACGCGGACTTAAAAGACGATGAGTTTCTGGTCTATGAAGCACTCAGTCAGCAATCGGCATTAAAAATACAAGAAGTCTCTAGTATTTTAAATAAGAAAAATGTACTTCCTATTATTAAGCGCTTAATTGAAAAAGAAGCGGTTACCGTAGAACAAGAAGTCTACGAAAAATACAAACCCAAATACGTAAGATACGTAAAACTCCATGCGAGTTACACTTCCGAATCGGCATTAACAGAATTGCTTGAGACGTTAAGCCGTGCGCCTAAGCAACGCGAAGTGGTGTTTACTTTGTTTACGCTTAGCGCCAAATCTAAAAAACCGATTAAGGTTAGCGATTTGGTAGAGGCTAGTGGAGGCTCGTCAGCTATAATAAAAACCCTTATCGATAAAGCTATTCTTGAAGAATACCATATTAAGACCGATCGGGTGGAGTATGATGGTGAAGAACAAGAAGCATCAAAAGCTTTAAATGACTATCAGGAAATTGCTTTACAGCAGATTACGGAGTCCTTTAAAACCCAAAAAACGGTCTTGCTTCACGGCGTAACATCATCGGGGAAAACCGAGGTGTATGTCAAGCTTATCGAGGAAGTACTCAAGGAGAATAAGCAAGTCTTGTATTTGCTTCCTGAAATCGCACTAACCACACAGCTGGTATCGCGACTGCAAGATTATTTCGGAGAGCAGGTGGCGGTTTTCCATAGTAAATATTCACCTCATGAACGGGTAGAAGTATGGAACAATGTGTTAAACGATTCGCCAAAAGCGCGGATAGTTTTGGGTGCACGCTCATCCATTTTTCTGCCATTTAACGACTTGGGGCTAATTATCGTTGATGAAGAGCACGAGCAGTCCTTTAAGCAATTTGACCCAGCACCGCGTTACCACGCCCGAGATACCGCTATTGTATTAGCGCATATTCATCAGGGAAAGACGTTGTTAGGAAGTGCGACACCAAGCTTAGAAAGTTATTATAATGCGAAAGAAAATAAGTATGGACTTGTCGAAATCAACAGGCGCTATAATAATGTTCAAATGCCGGAAATTGAGCTGGTAGATATAAAAGAGAAGCACAAAAAGAAACGTATGAAAGGTCATTTTAGCGATAGAATGATCGAGGAGATTCAAGCGGCGTTAGACGAGGGACATCAAGTTATTTTGTTTCAAAACCGACGCGGGTATTCGCCAATTGTGGAGTGTAATACCTGTGGCCACTCGCCACAATGTACCAATTGTGATGTGAGTTTAACCTATCACCAGTACCGCAATCAATTGCGTTGTCACTACTGTGGTTATACCATGGCTATGCAAGTAAAATGTCTAGCTTGTGGGGTAAAGGATTTAAACTCTAAAGGTTTTGGTACCGAGCAGATTGAAGCGGAACTAAAGACGCTTTTTCCAAAGTATAATACTGGCCGTATGGATTTAGATACCACCCGCGGGAAGTATGGCTACGAAAAAATTATTACGGCCTTGGAGCAGCAAGAAATTGATATTCTAGTAGGGACGCAAATGCTGACAAAAGGCTTGGACTTTAGGAATGTGAGTTTGGTGGGGATTATGAATGCCGATAATATGATTAATTTTCCGGATTTTAGAGCCCACGAACGCAGTTTTCAATTGATGCTACAAGTAGCGGGTAGGGCAGGGCGAACAAAAAAGAGAGGTAAAGTACTCATTCAGACGTACGACCCATATCATAAAATTGTTCAGCAAGTATCGACTAACGATTATAAAGCCATGTTCGAAGAGCAGCTACAAGAACGCTATAACTTTAAATACCCTCCGTTTTATAGGTTAATAAAAATCACTTTGCGTCATCGCGACTACGAACGTGTGGATATGGCGAGTGAGTGGTTTGCAAAATCATTGCGACAGGTGTTTAAAGCTAATATTTTAGGACCCGAATTCCCTCCGGTATCCCGAATCCGTAATCAGTATAATAAAAACATCTTAATTAAGATTCCGCAGCAACAGTCGTTAAGTAAAACGAAGGAAGCAATACATAAAATTAATACAAGTTTTAATGCCGTTAAAAACTTTAGACCTGTACGCGTTATTATTAATGTGGACAATTACTAAAGACTAGAAGGTGTGTTCTGTACGGAGTTCTTTAGTGAAGGGTTTACAAATAAAAAATCCCACTCGCGGGAGTAGGATGAATAAGACGGTGTTATGATGTAAAGACTTTAAATATTATTTAAAGCATCAACCAGTACGGTTTTCTTGTTTCGGCTTAAAGGAATTTCAAAAGCGCCAACTTCTACATTTTTACTATTAAAACGATCGACTTTATCTAAGTTAACGATGTACGATTTATGGATTCGTAAAAACTTACCTTCCGGTAACTCCTGTTCAAAAGCCTTCATTGTAGATAGTACAACTAGAGAGGTGTCTTCGGTAACTAGTTTCACATAATCTCCCAGAGCTTCAATCCATTTTATGTCCTTAATATATACCTTACGTTTTTTAAGGTTGCTTTTTACAAAAATATGTTCCCCTTCGGCCTCGGTATAATCCAGTTTTAATTTATGTTGCTCTATAGCTTTTTCAACCGCTTGGTTAAATCGGTCTTTAGTAATAGGCTTCTGTAAATAATCGGTGGCATCGTAATCGAAAGCTTTGAATGCATATTCAGTTTTTCCGGTAACGAAAATAATTTGAGGTTTATTATGCAACACGTCCAACAGCTCGAAACCGTTTAAGACAGGCATTTCAATATCTAGAAAAATAAGATCTACTTTATGATTATTAAGTCCGTTTTTGGTTTCTAACGCACTGCTATATTCAGAAATAAGATTTAGGGCCTTGTGGTTTTCTATTAATTTTACAATTGACAGTCTTTGTATTGCTGAATCATCAACTACTACACAATTTAAAGTCATAGCGATTTGAATATTTTGGTTTAGGTATCGACAATAGTACAAAATATTGGGATAAAAAACAAGAAAGGTCGATAAAGTGTTTTTGTTAACATAAAATTAAGAGCTAAAAAACCTCTGTTTTTAATTTAAAATAATGTTGTGTTATTTAATAATAATAAGTATTTTTGCACCCAATTTAACAATAAAATAGATTTTTATGAATCATTATGAAACTGTTTTCATCTTAAATCCCGTTTTATCTGAAACTCAGATAAAGGAAACAGTACAGAAATACGAAGATTTTCTTGTTTCTAGAGGAGCTAAGATGGTATCAAAAGAAGATTGGGGCTTAAAGAAGTTAGCATACCCAATTCAGAACAAAAAAAGTGGATTCTACCACTTATTTGAGTACCAAGTAGAAGGTGAAGTTATCAAACCTTTAGAAATTGAGTTTAGACGTGATGAGCGTTTTATGCGTTACTTAACAGTTACTTTAGACAAGCATGCGATTTCGTGGGCTGAGAGAAGAAGAGCTAAATTAAAACAAAAAGCATAATTATGGCATCTATAGAACAACAAGCAAAAGGAAAAAAAGAAGGAGAAATCAGATATTTAACTCCTTTAAATATAGAAACTAATAAGGCTAAAAAGTACTGTCGTTTCCAAAAATCTGGTATTAAATACGTAGATTATAAAGATGCAGATTGGTTATTAGGTTTTATTAACGAGCAAGGTAAAATTTTACCAAGACGTTTAACAGGAACTTCTTTAAAGTACCAAAGAAAAGTATCTGTAGCAGTAAAAAGAGCGCGTCACTTAGCGTTATTACCTTACGTAACAGATTTATTAAAATAAAATACCAGTAACTATGGAACTTATATTAAAACAAGACGTTGAAAATTTAGGATTTAAAGACGATGTTGTAACGGTTAAGAACGGTTATGGTAGAAACTTTTTAATTCCTACAGGTAGTGCTATTTTAGCTACAGCTTCTGCAAAGAAAGTTTTAGCTGAAAACTTAAAGCAACGTGCCTATAAAGAACAAAAAATAGTTGAAGAAGCTAACAAAGTTGCAGATGCACTTAAAGCTTTAGATATTAAAATAGCTTCTAAAGTTGGAGCAGGAGACAAATTATTTGGTTCTGTAAACAACATTGATGTTGCTGAAGCAATAGCAAAAGAAGGACAATCAATAGAGAAAAAATACATCAATGTTATTGGTGGAGCTGTAAAACGTACTGGTAAATACAATGCCATTATTCGTTTACACAGAGAAGTAACTGTTGACTTAGAATTCGAAGTTGTAGCAGCGCAAGCTTAATACAAAACACTAACAGATTTTACAATCTGATTTTTAAATGCGCTTCTAAAATTTAGAAGCGCATTTTTTATATCCATTTTTCTGGGTACCTTTAATTTAAAAAAGTCATGAGATATTTATATGTAATCGTTGCCGTTTTGGGGTTATTGGCGTGTAAAAACGAACCAAAAACCATTAGCGACACACAAATCACTCAAACACCAGAGGTAAAACCATCGGTGTTACTCCAGACCTTTAAATATAAGGAAGGCCAGGACCCTATAATTAGTGTTCACCGCGGAGGTAAAGGCTTAAAAAACTATCCAGAGAACAGTTTGGAGACCCTAAAATACGTGAGTGATAGTATCTCAGCCATCTTTGAGATTGATGTTGCGAAAACAAAAGATGATGTTCTTGTGCTCTTACACGATTCTAGTATAGACCGCACAACAACAGGAACAGGATCACTAATTAATCAGACCTATAACGAGGTGCTTGCTTATCATTTAAAAGATGATTATGGCAAAGTGACGCCCTATAAAATCCCTTTGTTTTCGGAGGTCTTAAAATGGGCAAAAGCCAATAACGTGGTGTTAACGGTTGATATTAAAAAAAGTGTGGGTATTAAAAGTGTTATCGCTGCTATTAGAGCAGAACAAGCAGAAGATGTTTGTGTTATTATCACCTATGACATGCAACAAGCACTAGCGGCTTATAAATTAGCGCCCGACTTATTACTATCTGTGTCAGCACGAAATATGAAGGAGTTTAATCGCATTTTAAACTCGTCTATTCCGAGTCAAAATCTGTTGGCTTTTACAGGAACCCGCTTATCGTCGGACGATCTTTTTAAAGCCATTCATAAGGAAGGGATTAAAACCATCTTAGGGACTTTAGGAAACTTAGATAAGCAAGCCGAAGCTAGGGGGGATAGTTTATATAAAGTGTGGCATAAAAAAGGGGTCGATGTCTTTGCTACCGATCGTCCTTTTGCAGCGGCAAAAGCATTACAACTGATTGAGTAATACCATACAAAAGCAATTAAAACGTAAAACAAAACGCAATTATTTTTTAGATGAAATACGCAAGATTGACCAAAGAACAATTTGAAGAATTACACCAAGAGTTTATAAATTTCCTAGCCTCGCAAACCATTACGGCAAGCGAGTGGGAAGAACTAAAAAAGAATAAACCGGAAGTTGCCGAATTAGAATTAGATGTGTTTAGCGATTTAATTTGGGAAGGCGTTCTAAATCAAGCGAAATATTTAGAGCATATCTCACCACAAAGCATTCACTTGTTTGCTTTAAACGAAGATCAAATGCATCTTATTGGTATCAAAGTGAAAAGTGATGTCGATTTAAGTACTACAGAAGGCTTTAATTGGCTGCGTGAAAACTTAATGGATGATCGTGTGGAGTTTGTTCAAGCGCATAAAGCGTATTCGGAAGAACGCAACCTTGATAAATTCACTTTAATTCAGCAAGGCGCTAATATTACTAAAGGGGAGCTGTACAATTATATGTATAAGCTTATCAATTAATACTGCGACCCGTTAATGTGATAGCCGACGTATTCTAAAAAGTGAAATAAGACGTAAATAAGTCTCATTAAAAACGATTATTTTTGTAAAACAAAACACGCGTTTGTCGGCCCTTGGTCGCCACGTGTTGTTACTAGTATAAATTAAAATTAACATCCTGTTTTCAGGACCTTGATATGGCACAGAAACCAAGTATACCTAAAGGCACAAGAGATTTTAACCCCGAACAAGTGGCTAAAAGAAATTATATTTTTAGTACGATAAAATCTCAGTTTGAACGTTTCGGATTTCAACCGATAGAAACACCGAGTTTTGAGAATTCCGATACCTTGATGGGAAAGTATGGCGAGGAAGGCGATCGCTTAATTTTTAAGATTTTAAATTCTGGTGATTATTTATCTAAAGTGGATGATGCGCTATACCGTGAAAAAAACTCGAATGCCACGACGCCAAAGATCTCAGAGAAGGCTTTGCGCTACGATTTAACTGTGCCTTTTGCGCGTTACGTGGTACAACATCAAAACGAGATTGAATTCCCGTTTAAACGCTACCAAATTCAACCGGTTTGGAGAGCCGACCGTCCGCAAAAAGGACGTTTTAGAGAGTTCTATCAGTGTGATGCCGATGTGGTTGGTAGTGATTCTTTATTGCAAGAAGTGGAGTTTATCCAGTTGTATGACCACGTGTTTTCTGCTTTAAAATTAGAAGGGGTAACCATTAAAATCAACAACCGAAAAATACTATCTGGTATTGCAGAAGTCATTGGTGCTAGCGATAAGCTTATCGATTTTACTGTGGCTTTAGATAAGCTAGACAAAATAGGAGAGGAGAAAGTAAAAGAAGAAATGCTTGCCAAAGGGATTTCTCAAGAGGGCATAGAAAAGCTGCAACCGCTTTTTAGTATTTCTGGGTCTTTCGAATCGCAGATCGACAGTTTAAAAGGTATTTTAAGTACTTCGGAAGAAGGCGCGAAAGGGATTGAAGAATTAAGCACTATTAATAAAACCATTAGTGCTTTAGGATTAAAAACGGCAACCCTGCAGTTGGATGTGACCCTTGCACGCGGATTGAATTACTATACCGGTGCTATTTTTGAAGTGGCTGCACCTAAAGGCGTCAAAATGGGCTCTATTGGTGGCGGTGGTCGCTATGATGATTTAACGGGGATCTTCGGACTTAAAAATGTGAGTGGGGTAGGAATTAGTTTCGGACTCGATCGTATCTATTTGGTGCTTGAAGAATTGAACCTGTTTCCAGATACCATAACTAAATCTACAGAAGTCTTATTTATTAATTTTGGTGATAATGAAGCCTTAGCGTGCTTAAAAGCAGTCCAAAGTCTACGCGAACATGCTGTGAATGCCGAATTGTATCCTGATGCAGCAAAAATGAAAAAGCAGATGAATTACGCTAACAGACGTGCTATTCCATTTGTTGTGTTGGTGGGTGAAGAGGAGCTTAAGAACAACAGCTTTACCCTAAAAAATATGGCTACAGGCGAACAAACAACGCTTAATCTAGAGCTGTTAGTGGCTAAACTTAGTTAGTTATCTAATGATACATACCTAATACTATAAAAAAAGCCTTCTATTTAGAAGGCTTTTTTGTTGGGTAAAGGGAATTGTTGCATTGTGCTATTGCACGCTTTTGTTTATTTTTAAAAATCCCTTATATATTTTGATATTAGTCTACATGATTAAATGGATGTGTAGTATTTTGTATATCATACATATCACGATAGTTTAAACAAGGGATATGGAATAGGTTGTTCAGTCTTAAAAACATTTATTTTGAAATATTACCACTTGGTTTAGTTCTATTTTCATAGTACAATTTTTTGTGCAACTCAACTATTGGTCGGATATTGTACTCGATTATTACAGCTTGCGTTCTGCAGCGGGTTTTCAATACGTGTGCCGTCGCAAATAAAAAAATACTGTTGACGTTAACGGACTTATTCATAAACAGGTATACCATAAAATTAGGCTTATGAATCCCTATAAAATAGGATTAGTATTATCAGGTGGAGGTGTTAAAGGTGTGGCTCATATCGGGTTACTAAAAGCTTTAGAAGAGCATGATATTTACCCGGATTGTATTTCAGGATGTAGTGCTGGGGCTATGGTAGGGGCTCTATATGCTTCTGGGAAAACAGCCGATGAGATCTTCGCTATTTTTCAAAAGGTTTCGCTTTTTAGTTTTTCTAATTTCGCCTTTGGAAAACCGGGGTTAATCGATTTGGCACGTTTTAAAGCGCAATTTCAAACCTTTTTTGATGTCGATACCTACGAGTCGCTTCCCATAACCTTGTTTATTAATGCTACGGATCTAATAAAGGGACAGACACGGATTTTTAGTAAAGGCCCATTGGTAGATACTATCCTGTCATCGTCAGCTTTTCCTTTAGTATTTTCACCCTATAAAATTGGTGATGACCTTTATGTAGATGGTGGGGTGATTAATAACTTCCCTATAGAACCCCTACTTAATAAATGCGATTATATTTTAGGGTCTTACGTTAACCCGATAAAGGATACCGAAGCAAAACACATAACCAATACCTTAAATGTGATGGAGCGGGTGTATGAAATTGCTACCAGTTATACCTCGCTTCAAAAACTAGATCACTGTAACCGTATCATTCTTCCTCAAGCGTTGGACAGCTACAATACTTTCGATATGAAGAAAGCAGCCCTTATCTATCAAATGGGCTACGAAGAAGCTAAAAAAAGCATGCCTCTAATTTTAAAGGAGCTAGAATCCCTACGCTAAATAAGTACAGTATTACGAGCTACGATTTATAGAAGATCATAATAAATGTTTCATCGGTTTATATTATTTAATAACACAGCCACTTATAGGCTAGTTCTCAACCTTTAGAAGGTTATGGCAAAAGTGTACGTGTTAATTATAAATTATTTTATTAGCTAAAACAATGGGTTTTATTCATGATTTTAACAGAATTGTTGTGGATTACGGTTTTTGCCGTAATCGATTTATTTTATAAATAGTACATTTGGTCAAGAAATAAATTTATTCTAAAATCATAGTTTGTCAGTTCTCATTTATAAACAACTGGTAGTGATGAATTATGCTTATTGTTTACGTAAACAGGTCATTAATTAATAATTAAATTCCCTAAAATAAAATGAAAAATTATAGAATACTTATAATAGCAATTATTTCATCAGGCTTGTTTTTTCAGTCGTGTCAGAAAGAAGATCTTAACGAATCGGAAATTAACACCTTAGATTTATCAGAGTCTACCGAAGTTCCTGAGGTTATTATCAACAAACTAGCAGAGTTTTATATGAATACCGATGGTGTAAAGAAAATTGACTTTCTATTGCCTGACGGTTCCACTAAAGAGATGTATCAGGTAGAAGAAGATATTATTATGAGCGAGAAGCAAATAATGGACCTTAACATTGGAATGGGGGTTACCGATAGAAATTATCGTACCAATAATCTCGTGTCTTATGGTAGAAATATTTCTATTATCGGATATACCGGTGGTGGTGGTCAAGGACTTTCTACTAAAGAAAAAACGGCGCTACAATGGGCGGTAAATAATTACAATAACTTAAGTGGGGTGTCTATATCATTTACGCTTAGTTTTGGTACCGATTACCAAAATAAAGATATGGTAGTATACCATAACCCTAATCAATCTGGAGCAGGAGGATCGGCAGGTTTTCCTAGTAATGGAAAACCATATAAGTACGTGCAAATTCATGGTCTAGATAATTATGACACCAATGTTGTAGAGCACGTAATCACACATGAAATCGGGCATTCCGTAGGTTTTAGACATACCGATTGGAATACCAGACAAAGTTGTGGTCAAAATACAAATGAAGGTACAGCTGGTGTAGGCGCTATCGCCATTCCAGGGACATCTTCAGGATACAACCCTAACTCTATTATGGTGGCTTGTTTTAGCTCTAATGAAAATGGAGAATTTGATAGTGATGATATTATTGGTCTGCAATATATGTATTAGAAGTTGAGCTTGTTTTTTATAAAATGAGATATAAGGACGCCAATCATTGGCGTCCTTTTTTAGTTTTATGGTGTAAATTAATCGGAATAAGAAGTGTTACATTCCTTAATTCTTTAAAGTCGGTAGCTATTCCTTATTAAAATTGAAGTTAATTACCTAGTAAATCCTATTTTTGAAAACAGGAGCAATTCAGTAGTACAATAAAGTGATGGTTTCAGGACAGAATATATAATTATTGATAATTTTGTAGGTCCGCAGTCAACACCTTATAACGTACTAGCGATAGCAATCAACCCAAAACACGAGATTACAAGACTTAATAGTTATATGAATATACTACACACCTCAGACTGGCATATTGGTAAGCAGTTGCACAAAACCGATTTATCTCAAGATATCGATTTGTTTTTCGATTGGCTACTAAAGACCATAAAAGAACAGAACATAGACTTACTTTTAGTCTCTGGAGATGTGTTTGATCAAGCCAATCCCTCGCAAGCCTCATTAAAACAGTATTACAGTTTTTTAAAACGGATGCTAGGAACCGATTGTAAACTGCTTATTACTGGGGGGAATCACGATTCCGCTTCGGTATTAAACGCTCCTAAAGACATTTTAAGTGTTTTGGATGTGGATGTGGTTGGTGGAGCACCAGAAGCTATTAGCGATTTGTTTTTTGAATATACTAAAGACGACCAGCGCGTGGTGGTGGCTGCTGTACCTTTTTTAAAAGATCGGGATATCCGAAAATCGGTAGCCGGAGAATCTTATAGTGATAAAATAGCGCAGATTAAAGGCGGATTAGAAACCTATTACTCTAATGTGAACGCTTATTATAAAACCCATTATCCCGATACCTTCTTTATTGTTATGGGACATTTATATGTTCAGGGAGCTCATGTTTCAGAAAGTATGAGAGACATTCAAATAGGAAATCAAGCCGGAGTTAGCGGTAGTATTTTTGGCGATGACCCCAACTATGTGGCTTTGGGACACATTCATAAGCCGTATCCTGTATCGGCATCCAAACACATCTACTACTCCGGGTCACCAGTAGCTTTAAGCTTTAGTGAAAAGGAAGAAACCAAGCAAGTCAATATCATTTCTACCGATGGGGAATCTATGGAGGTCACCATTCTACCGATTCCGAAATTTAGAAATTTAGTCACTTTTCAGGGGACTCTAGACGACGTGAGCTCACAATTACAAAATTATAATCATGAGACCCCACTGCGGTCCCTAGCGGAAATTAGTGTTACCGAAGCCGATGAAAATATTCAAACGCGACAAGATTTGGATGCTTTGGTAGAGAACTTCGATAGTGAGTATCTCGAGATTGTAAAAACAAAATTGATGTTTACAAATAAAGTCCGTGGTGCTTCCGAAGGATTTCAACCAGGGATAAGTGTTGCCGATGTGACGCCCATGGAAATGTTCGAGAAAAAGTTGGAAATGGATGGTAGCCAGGAAGACACCGAAGCTTTAAAAAATGCCTTTCGTCAAATTTTAGAAGACCTAAACCTGTAAGTTGTAGTTATGAAAATCAGTAAAATCAGTTTTAAAAACATTCATTCGCTACGTGGCGAACATCATATCGATTTTTCTTCTGGACCTTTGGCCGAGAGTGGACTCTTCGCAATAACCGGAGCGACAGGTTCTGGGAAATCGACGCTTTTAGATGTTATTACCCTTGCGCTGTTTAATAAAGTACCTCGTATTGGCGCTATTACCGAAACGGTTATAGAAGACCAAGGGGGGATAATGACTCGAAATGCTACCGACTGCTATGCGGAAGTCGAGTATATCGTGGAAGGGAAAACCTACCGCTCACACTGGTCTATAGAACGCAATAGAAACAACAATTTAAAAGACCGTAAGCAAGAGATAACTGATGTGGCAACGGGTGCTATTATCGACAGTGGCAAGTCATCGGTTCCTGCAAAAAACGAAGCGCTTATAGGGTTGAGTTACGACCAGTTTGTAAAAGCCATTGTATTATCTCAAGGTCAGTTTAGTAAATTGCTAAAAGCGAAACGCGATGAGCGCAACAAACTGCTAGAGGATATTACGGGGGCTAAAGATTATAGAGCGATAGGTATCGCCGTGTACAGAAAATTTAAGGATGCTAAAGTCGCTCGCGAAACTCAGGAGGTGCGTTTAGAAGAAGTGGAATTACTCCCGGAAGAAGAGAAAACCAAACTGATCGCCCAGGAAAGGGAGTTGACAAAAGCAAAAACAACGCAGAAAAAAGCCCTTGAAGTTTTAAAAGCTGAGATCGATAATAAAAAAGGGATCCTTAAAAATGAATTGGTTTTAAAGACCAATAACAACCTTCAGAAACAATTAGCAAAAGACCTAGACGCGTTTAAAAAAGAGGAATCCCGATTACAAAAACACGCGAAATACGTGGTGCATACACCGCTGATTTCCGATTACGAACAAAAGGATAAAGCGCTTAAAGAACATACCGAAGAGCTTAGCAAGCAAACAGCACATGAAAAAACGGTGTTAAAAGACTATAACGATTTGCTTCAGCAAGCGACAACACTTTTAAAAAAACCGGTAGAGCCTAGCGAATTTAATCAGGCTTTAAATACATTAAACACCAAGTATTCAAACTTAAAAAAAGATGAGGAATTAGCAAAAACCGAAGCAAAACTCTATGAGGATGCTATTAAAAAGTTACTCGGTGATATTAATAAAGATACGGTGAGAATTCCTTTCAATGGGCAACCCAGTACATTTGTAACAGGTATTACTCCCGTAGAAAATAAAGTGCTAGGCTTTTTAAAAACCGCTCAGGTAGATACGACGCACCAATTAGAAGCAAGAGAAAACAAAGTAAATGAGAGCTTGGCAGCCGTTGGTAGCCTAAAAGTTGCTTTCACCAAGTACCAATCGGAGCTCCAGCAAAAGCAAAGCAAGGAAACAGAATTAAAAGGAAGTGAGGCGCAGGTGGTAAAACACAGTGCTATTTTAAAAGACTTAGATAAGGAACTTCCTGTATTAGATGCTGAGGTTACCAAACTCACCAAAGCGGAGGAGCACCGCAAAACACATCAAAGTTTAGAAGCCCACCGTAACCAATTGGTAGACGGTGAGGCTTGTCCACTTTGTGGTGCCCTAGATCACCCTTTTGCTTCTCAACAGCCGGTTTTTGATGTGAAAGCCGATGTGTTACGCACTAAAAAGGAGCTGTTACATGCAAAACGCGAGTTAAAAGCATCCACTCAAGCGCTATTAAAAAACGATCAGGCAACCAGTAAACGACTTCAAAAAGAATTGTTAGAAGCTAAAAAAGCGCTGCAGCCTAAAGCCACCGCTATAGAGAAACTATGTGCTAGCCTCGAGGTTGCAACAGTAAAAACCAGTGCCGCTATCGAAAGCTTAGAAGCTCAGTTTTTGGAGGACTCTAAAAAACTTGCTCAGATAAAAAAAGCACTGCATTTGCGTGATCTTATTACAGATCTAAAAGCATCAGTCAAACTGTGGGAAGAAAAGACCAGGTTAAAAGCAGAGAAGGAAAGTAAAAGAAAGGCGCTTTATGAAGGCGACGGACTTCAGGAGACCATTCAGACACTGCTAAACCGATGGTCGGCAAACACACAAAACCGAAGTCATACCACAAAAACCATAGCCACACTTAACGCTAAAATTGAAGAGGTCTCTAAAAAGCGATCCGCTTTTGAAACGGTGCTAAAAGACATTCTGAAACAGGAGGGTATAGACAGCCTTCAGGAGTTAAAAGCCAATATCCTTAGTGAAAGCCAAGCCGAAAACATCCGCCGTCAGCAAAACACTCTGCAATTAAAACAAGAGCGTTTAAAAACAGAGCAGACTGCCGCCTTAAAAGAACTAGAAGGGTTTAAAAAAGCAATCACCACGGAAGATAGCTTAGAGGAGCTTCAAAACAAATATACTTCACTCGAGGAGGAATCCGCGCGTACAAACCAACAGATAGGTGTGATTCTAACCCGATTAGAAACCGATAAAAAAATTAAAGCCAAGCAAGAAGAACTTCTAGAAAAATTAAAGACGCTAAAAAAGGAGGAGCGCCTATGGAAAACCATGAACAGCCTGATTGGGGATGCTAACGGTAAAAAGTTTTCGAATTTTGTTCAAGATTTAACCCTAGAGCAATTAATAGGCTATACCAATTTACGCTTAAAAGACTTGAGTGATCGCTATATTTTGGATATCCCTACGGCCGCTGAAGCCGATAAAAACGATGCCTTAAAAGTGTTAGACAGGCATCAGGGTGATGCCAGAAGAACCATTAATACCCTGTCTGGAGGTGAAACCTTTATGGTGAGTTTGGCAATGGCCTTTGCCTTGTCGGACCTCGCCGCTAAGAACGTAAAAATAGAGTCTATTTTTATCGATGAAGGCTTTGGGACTTTAGATCCGGAAACACTAAACCAAGCCATTACCATTTTAGAGAAAATGCAAAATGAAGGCGATAAGTCTATAGGGGTGATCTCGCATGTCGAAGCCCTAAAAGAACGGATAACCACACAAATTAAACTCGAAAAAATGGGCTCGGGCTATAGTACTATAGAGATTGTTTAGGGGGTGCTGAGTTAGGGGGCTAAGGTTTTATTTCAATACTTAATTTGTAGTATTTTTAATGTTAATACAAAATTTTTATTAAAATTTACTATCTTGTAAGAGCTATTAATCAATTGACTATCAGTCATTCTACTTTTTTTCTATTACGTTAGCCGTTGTTTATGGCAATATAAAATGAGTTTTAAGTTTCTATCGTGGAATAGTTACGATTGCTTAAAATGTATTGTACTACTAACCAACTAACCTAATTATTATGAAAAAAATCTTCTGGGCTTTATTAGTATTTGTTACTTGCCATAATTATGCACAAACCACTACATTACCTTCGGAATACGTGAAGGCGTTTGTAAGTCAGGAATCTTTATTTGCTGAAGATATTTTGATTCAAGTGATGCCTTCTTCTAATGGAATTTTTGAATTTAAACTACTTTTGAATAGTACTTCAAAAACCTTTAAAATTAAACCTCTTAGCTTTGAGGAATTCGATAATAAATTAGAGAGTGCGCTATCTGAACTTCTTAGTGATAACACTATAACTTTAAAAACCCAAGGAGACAAGGAGTCTGTAAAGCACTTGGTCAGCTTTGTTTACGGACAATTAATCACTGAATTGAGAGTTGATAATGTAAAACCTCTAATTGCAATTGTTTCCTTGAGAAAAAATATACCTGTTTTAGGAAAAGAAAATAATAATGAGGAACCACGTAATTTCGGAGAGCTTAAGGATTATCAAGCTGATTTCACCTTTTATGATGGGTTTATAGAGAAAATAATGTTGAAAGGAATAATTAATGATGAAGAAGTGGTTTTTAGAAATATATATTCGATAGGGATAAGCTCTGTCCGTAATGTAAAACAACTCAAAAATGTTGTACTCTATTCCATGTATAAATATAATATTAAAGGGGAAGAAGACTATTATAGAGTTAAGTTAGGTGATGTGATTAATTACGAAGAAATTATTGACGTAAATTCCAACGATATTAGTCCGGCTACTCAATTAGTAAGGTTGTCTCCAGATAATGATCATGCAAATTTATATAAGGATGAAACAACTAAGTTATTTGAAGCTCAAGTTTACAGTGACTTATTGGCTATGTTTGACGAAGGGAATCCAAATGGTAAAATTCAAACAGAAATTAAAAAGAGATTTAATTTGAATACACGAAGGCATGACATGTGGAGTAAAGTGAAGTGGGCTTTTCCGGGTTATGGAATCGCACAATATTTTGATGTGTTTTTTGAGTTTTCAAAAATAGAACAAAGTAATAAGTTTTTAAAACCTCAAAATTTTATAGACGATGAAGTTTCTTCTTCGATAGTCAGTCCGTTTTTTACACTTATTTCAATGCATCAGCACCGTATTTTTGCTATTGGAGGTAACTTAAATATATTAACATTTGAGAACCCTAATACCAAAATGAATCTTACTATAGATGCAGGATTTCTTTTTGGACGTTCCGGAATCAAGCACTATGGTGAAACAACAACTGTTCAAGAATTAAAAGATATTGAAAATATAAATTATATAGAAAGATATCTAAATAATATGGAAGTTCCTATTGAGGCAAAAATAGTATTGTTACCCGAAAAAAGATTGAATTTTACAATAGCTAATAAGCTGTCTTGGTTTGATATTTTTGACGATAATGTGAAATTAGTATCTTTAGATAAAACGAATACGGTTCCTAAAAACCGTTGGTTGAATACCGTTAGTGTTGGAATGAATTTAAATTTATCACAAACAGGGAGACTTTTTGTTCGTTACAAAATGACTAGTGAGTTTGATAATATAAATATGAATTATTCTAGATTACAATTTGGGTATTCATTCTATTTATTACAACAAAATAATGTTAAGAAGGCAACTGAAAAGTTTGCAAATTAATAGCTGTTATTTTAAATTTTGCTTCAGTAGCATTGGTTAACTTTTTTATTATTCTTAAAGCATTGTTTTTGGGGCTTCAAAGTTGCCTTTTTGAGTTTGTTTTTATTATAGAAATTAGATTGAAAAGGTGATTTTTAATAGTATTCTTTGCGTATAATGTTCAGTAAACCCTGTAAGTTTAGCTATGGTGATGTTAAATTATTGAGAGGCCTTCCAATTTAATTATAATTATTTTTTCTTGTTACGATTTTTTACAGTAATAACTGTTTTCTAATTTTTATTTTAGCCCTGCTAATTAATAATTTTTATAACAGTTCATACACGTAAAGCGATTGCTTTATGTGTCGGATAGGCTGTGTACTGTATTGTTATAAATAGAGTCGGAACAAGCCGAAAAAAGACGTAAAACGGGAGTAGGTATATTTTAAACAAAAACAAAATGAAGAAAATTATTTTAGGTTTAATGTTGTCATCAGTGATAACTTCTTGTAGTGTAACAAAATCATCAACAGCAAAAAGTTTAGATGTGTATGGTACAGTAATGCATATTCCTGTAGTTGCAGATTTAAATGTTAAACAAGAAAAGGTTTCTGCGACTTTAGAGTTTCTAGGAAAAGAAGCCTCAGAAGCAATTAAAAATAAGGTAATAGGAGAAGCTTTAAAAAAATCGAATGCAGATATATTAATAGAGCCTAGTTTCGATATAGAGACTAAAGGTTCTAACTCAAAAATAACCGTTAAAGGATTTCCAGCATCTTACAGCAACTTTCGAAATGCGACTCCAGGTGATGTAGAGTTATTAAAAGCAGGAGTAATACAAAAATCAGATAAAGGATAATTAGCCGTTACGTGTTAAGAAGAGGGTAAGTAGTAGTCCTTAAAAACGGCACGACATTAAGGTGAATACCTGGAAATATATTAACAACATTGTGGTTTTAAGATAAACCATAATGTTGTTTTTTTTTCTCCAATTTCGGATTAAGCTGAATTTTTTCACGCTGTAAATTGCATGTCGAAGCCCTAAAAGAACGGATTACCACACAAATTAAACTCGAAAAAATGGGCTCGGGCTATAGTACTATCGAGATTGTTTAATGGGGGCTGAGTTAAGAGGAGTAGGGGATTTTAGTGGGTAAAACTCACGATGGGTTTTTAAAGAGCTCGTGTCAAAGTGTTGTTTATGGGGTTACAGAAGTACTAAGCATAAATTATTTTCCTCTCATTACGATTTTTTACAGTAATAGATACACTGTAATTCCTATATTACAAGCGTTATGACTTAAACGACTGTCGTAAGCACAGCGTATTATTAGTATAGAATAACAATGACTCTTTTAGGACAAATTGTGACAAACGTTCACCCTATGGAAAGATTAATATAAGACTGTAATACGCTTAAAACGAAGTAAAATATAACCAAACCAAAGAAAACCTACAAGATGAGAAAAACAATAGTACTCTTAAGTCTGATTTTAGTTACCTCAATTACTTTTGGACAAAATTCAACTGATGAATTGACTTCAAAATTCTTCAAAATGTATGAATCTAATACAGATGAGGCATTCGACTTTATTTTCGGAACTAATAAATGGATGGGAGAAAATAAAGATGGAACGGAAAAAGTCAAATTTCAATTAAGGGAATATGCAAACCTTATGGGCGAATACAACGGATTTGAAAAACTGACAGATAAATCTCTTGGAAAAAGTCTTAAAGTCTCTGTGTATTTGGTTAAATATGATAGGCAACCATTACGATTTATTTTCAAATATTATAAAAGCAAAGATGAATGGATGCTTTATAATTTAAAATTCGATGAAAATATTGACGATGAATTTGATGAAATTATGAAATATGATTACTTAAATGGAAATTAAGGCCTTGAGATTGCGCTGTATAACCGCCATGTAGTCGGGCTCCACTACGTCTGTATTGATTTAAATGTGCGAGCGTCAGTACTTAAAAAAGTCTTTGTTTTAAATTTAAATTATTTTCCTCTCATTACGATTTTTTACAGTAATAGATACACTGTAATTCCTATATTTATAGCCCAAACCAAACAACCGTATTACAATAGCTTAGTATGATGCTTTTTACGAGCATCTTTTTATGGGCTGATGTGATTAAAAAAAAATCAACCTAATGAAAGCTATTATCCTGGCGTTACTTATACTATTTAGTATATCTACCAGCGCACAAACCTGTGATGAGTTTATAGAGCTTATCAAATCCAAAAACACAGGGACCACTTATACCAGTTATACAAGCACTTCAATTTCTAAAGTGACCTTTTATGAAGTAAAATCTACTAATGGCAACTTATATTTTGCTGTGGTATGTTTTAATAGAAAGTACAGTATGTCTTGTGACGAGTATATCTATCAAGTGGCTTCAGATACAAAACTGAAATATTCTTCTCATTATCTAGTCAGTGCAGGTAAAGCCTATTGGAAATACATAGCACCCTACAAAGACAATTTAAATTGTGGGCCTAGTTAATTCTCAAAGTAATAAAGATGTAAGGTCATTTTTATTGGTAACATCAACGAGATTCCATCTCACTACAAATAATATATTTAAAACACCAACACCATAAATTAAAATCATGGGATTACTCAATAAAATATTAGGAAATGCAAGTCAAGCCTCTGTAGAACAGTTAACGGAGAAGTACGGAAGATTATTAACCGATAGCGAGCAGATTGAACTTGGGTTTAAACTATTTAGGGATGTGTTTATGTTCACCAATAAACGCTTGATACTTATAGATATTCAAGGTTTAACAGGGAGTAAAATAGAGTATAAGTCTATGCCCTATAAAAGTATCTCAAGATTCTCTTTAGAAACCTCTGGAACTTTCGACTTGGATGCCGAATTAAAAATTTGGATCTCTAGCGAAAACACACCTTCAGTGAGCAAGAAATTTAATAAAAGCATAGACGTTTATGAAGTTCAGAAATATTTAGCTTCTAAGGTAATGTGAATGTAATGTTCTAATTTAATATAATTTAGAAATAACATAGCTATACAATATTAATCAGTAATGCGTAACCAATTAAACTAAACAATTTTATACATGAAATCATTAAAATCAATTCAATTTATTAAAGTCGTTATCCTAAGTTTATCCCTTATAATACTTAGTTCATGCAATAGCGAACCCAAAAGTTTGTCTATTATACCCGAGAGTACAAATGTGGTCACAGTTATTGATGTCTATAGTTTAATTAAAAAAGGAGAATTGAATGATTTAGAGCAATTTGATATGTTTAAATCCTTTAAAAGAGAAATTAGGAATGAAAATAAAAAAGTTTCACGTATGCTGGAAAATGTGATTGATGATCCTACTGAAACAGGATTAGATTTCACTAACGATTTATTTATGTTTTATGTTAATGAGGCGAAAGACGAGCAATATTTTGCAATGTCAATGGATCTTAAAAATGAAGAAAAGTTTACAATTTTTATTGAAAATCTATTAGATAAAGGAGATATTTCTTTTGATGTGGAGAACGAAAAGACCTATAAGTATACGATCGTAAATAAAGAAGTTGCTTTTGCGTGGGATAATAATAAGGTGATTTGTTTAGCTTCAAAAAATATTAAAAGCCGAAAGAATTTCGACTTAACCATAAAAACACTCTTTGAATTAAACGAGAAAAATCAGATTAGTGAAAACATAGATTTTACTGCGTTTTACAACAATAAAAAAGATGTTAGTCTTTGGTTTTCAACCGATCTTCTAGAAGATAGTTACCAATACAAGCGTATGATGCGTGGCGTAGATTTTGATTTCACAGATAACTATGTGGGGGCTCATCTAAATTTTGAGGATAATAAGATGTCTATACAATGGCAATTATTCCCAAACGAAGATGTGAAAAAAATGGTAGAAGAAAATCCAGTTTTAAGCACAAATTTCAATGCAGATTTACTTAATTATTTACCTAAAAATAGTTTAGCAAATGCTAGAGTTTCTATCAATCCTTTGGCATATTACAATATTTTTAAATCTGAGAAGGATTTTGACAAAATGGAAAGCAATTTCGAAAAGCAATTGGGCTTTCCACTCAAAGATTTTGTTGAGAGTTTTAAGGGTAGTGTCGTTTTTAATTTGATGGATATAAAAGAAGTAGAATATACTTACCGTAATTACAGATATAATAATGTTACCAAAACAGAACCTTTACCAATTATGGGGCTAGCTTTTGATATGTCGACTAGCACGTATGTTCAGCAACTTATTGAAAAAATTCCAGAAAAGAATTTACAAAAACGAAGTGATTACTACGAAATTAAAATTGATAATAAATTTGACATGTACATAGCATTTAATTCTAACACATGTTACCTTACTAATGATAAATCAAGCATAAAAGCCTTTAAAAATGGCGGGTTAATTTCAGATAATTTGTCAGAGTCAGATGTAGTTTCAAATTTTAAAAATAATCCGTTATATGCCTATGTGAATTTAGATTTTGATACCTATCCTAAAACTATAAAAGATGAAATTAATAAAGATAAGAATAGTAGAGGTGCTAAGGTTATTAATATGTGGAGTGATTTTGCATCATCTGTAGAGTTAAAGCAGATAGATAATTATGCAATGCAAATAGATTTAAAAACTAAAGACGAAGGTAAAAACAGCTTAAATGCAATGCTAAATCTTATGGATAAAAGCTTTAATAGTTATATGAGATTATAATTTATTTATGACTATAATTTTAAATAACATAAAACCATCCTATATGTCAGAGATCGAAGTTTCGAACTCTGACATATATATGCAACCCAATGTTGTTTTTAGTCACGGAAAAAACTATTTAATAAAGGCTAATTCTGGCCACGGTAAAACCTCAATTTTAAATTTTATTTACGGAAGCAGCACTAATTATCAGGGGAGGATTAGCTATAATTCTAAAACAGAAATTAACGTACTTAGATTGCGGAAAGAAAAATTAAGTTATGTTTTTCAAGATTTTAAATTATTTTCAAGCCTTAGCGTCTATCAAAATATAGTGCTCAAGAATAATTTAACACATCATAAAACTCAAGACGAAATTGATGCATTTATTAACCAACTTGGCCTAGAACATAAAAGAGATAGCTTGGTAGAAAACTTGTCCTTAGGACAAAAACAGCGCGTTGCTATAATTAGGGCGTTATGTCAACCTTTCCAATTTATATTATTAGATGAACCTTTTAGTCATCTAGATCCTACTAATATTAAAATAGCCTCAGCATTAATTCAAAATGAAGCCATGCAACAGAATGCAGGTATACTAATGACAGCTTTGGATATGGTACATGTCTTTAATTTTAATGCTACAATAAATTTGTAATAATGCTTATAAAATTACAGAAAAAAACGCTTGTAAAAACGCAATTGTTCGGTTATGTGCTAACCTTACTTATTGGTGTGTTTATTATTGTATCTACAATTCAATTATTTATAGACGCTAAACCTATATTAAACGAAAAAACAGATGTTTTCAACACTAAAACAGCTGTGATAAGCAAACAAGTTTCGGTATTTAAATCTATCGATAAACAAAAAATATATTTTACTCCAAAAGAATTAGAGGAATTACAAGCACAACCATTTATTAAAAATATATCTGTTTTTAATAATGCTAATTTTAAAATAAAAGCATTTTCTAATCATTCGGAAAGCATACCGCTTTTTCAAACGGACTTGTTTTTTGAAAGTATCCCTGATGCTTATTTAGATGTTAAGGTGGAAGATTGGCAATGGGAAAAATCTCAAAATTTCGTACCTATAGTTATTCCAGAATCTTATTTAACACTTTATAATTTCGGATTCGCAGAAAGTCAAGGTTTGCCGGTATTATCGAAAAATACGATTTCGCAAGTAGAGTTTAATCTTAAAGTGTTTGGTAATAATAACACAGAAATTTACAGCTCAAAAATTGTGGGGTTTTCAAATAAAATAAATTCCATATTAGTCCCTGAAGCATTTTTAAGCTATGCAAATACAAAATTTGGTCGTACAGAAACGTCTCGAATAAGTAGAGTTTTAGTTGAATTGGATAATTTATCAGACGATAATATACTACGCTATTTTAACGATAATAATTATGATATAAGCAAAGATAAATTAGAGTTTAGCAAACTCTCATTTATTTTTAAATCAGCATTAATTTTCATATCTGGTATTGCATTGGTCATTATTGCATTATCAATAGCTTTTATTTTATTAAGTTTTAATCTTGTAATTCAAAAAAACAAAGAAGTGATTGTTAACCTCTATTCCATAGGTTACTCGTATCAAAATATAGCTAGATTCTACCAAGTTATTATTAGTATAATAACGATACTAGCGGTTGTTCTTGGTATTGTTTTTAGTTATTATCTGCGTTCAGTATATGTTAAAAAATTTAAAACCGTTTTTGATTTCTCAGAAAGTAAAAACCAAATATTTGTTATTGGTTTTATTCTCGCTATTATTTTAGTGAGCATTTATAATATTTATATAGTTAAAAATATTAAAAAGACCGTAACAAAAACCAATTAGAAGCAAAGCTCTTTTATTAAAACAAAAAAAAAGCATAAACCTATTATTTGGTTATATTCATTTGTGCTTAAAAAACTTGAGTGATAGTTACATATCGGCTATTCTTAGGGCCGAATTTTAGGTGTTGTTGGGCTTTTATAATCTTGGTACTTTGATGAATTTGTGTACAGATATGGCATTTTATTGCATAATTGCTCATAATAAAAACGAATATTAATTATTTCTTCTCATTACGAATTTTTACAGTAATAGATACACTGTAATTCCTATATTTATAGTCCAAACCAAACAACCGTATTGCAATAGTGGTATACGATGCTTTCACGAGCATTTTTTTATGGGCTATTGTGAGTAAAAAAGTACAAGTATTATATTATGGCAAATGTGAAATTTGATATTGAAGGCAGAATTAACTTAATGGACAAGAAGATTTCTTCTCACCTTTTAAAAATAGGAGATCGATTTTTTTGTCCTGAAGAAAACTGTCTATTTTTTAAAATTGATTTAGAACCAAAAGATGGCAAGTTTATGTGTTGTAGTGATGCAGGAATAATTAAGTGGTTTCCCGGTGATTTAGTCGTTTTAAGATTGAACGGGGTTTCTGCCCATTTAAGATATTTATCACGAATACTGTTAACAAAAGCGTTAGAAGAAGAAAATCAGTAGTATAAATATCTAAGCAGACGATTTAACTTTTTAAAAATTAATGCATTCCAACCAAATCAATAGTTTATAATGGCCACCAATAGACATGCCCAAATTCGATACACCATTTTAGATCGCTGTTTTAACAATCACAATCGCTTGTTTGATTATGATGATCTTTTAAATGAAGTAAATTATGTCTTGTTTGAATTGGGTACAGAAGGTATAAAATTGCGTCAGCTTCAGTATGATATCGAGCATATGAAATCTGATGCTGGATGGGCGATAGAATTTGATGAAACCTTAAAAAAGGGTAGAAAAAAAGCTTTTCAATATCAAGATAAAAATTTCTCTATTGCAAACCACCCCTTGAATGTTAATGATGTAGAACAACTAGAAACTACCATTGCAATTTTATCCAGATACAAACACCGAGCAGAGTTTTCATGGTTAGAAGAACTAATACCCAGAATGGAACAAGCGTTTCAATTGGTTGAAAGTGGAGATAATGGTATTATTAGCTATCAAGAAAATTTAGATTTAAAAGGCCGTGAGCATATCGGGACTTTGTTTAATATGATATTAAAACGGAAACAAGTTAAGATTACCTATGAACCCTATGGTAAACCTGAATTTGATGTTGTTGTTTGTCCGTATCATATAAAGCAATATAATAACCGTTGGTTTCTATTTTGTTTTAACGAAGAGTATAAATCCATTTCTAATTACCCATTAGATAGAATAACTGGTATTGAAGAATTGAACGCTAGTTTTGAGTCCAGTACTATTAATTGGCTGGACTATTTTGATGATATTATTGGTGTAACCAAACCCGAAGAAGGTAAAGTAGAAAAAATAGTTTTAAGGTTTTCAGAACAGCGTATTAACTATGTGTTGACAAAGCCTTTACATGGAACACAAAAAATATATAAAGAAGATCAATCCAATTGTTCTATGACGATTGAGGTGATACCTAATCAAGAACTTTATCAACAACTTTTGGCATTTGGTCCGGATTTGGAAATTTTAGAGCCAGCTAAGGTAAGATTGAAAATGATTGATTTAATTAAAGAAACAAGTAATAATTACAACTATGCAGAATAGGTGCATGCATTTATTTAATATTTGCCTTGTCATTAAGAAATAACTAATCTTTTGACAATTGATATAAGCCAATAGGTCAATTTAAATATACGGGTAGATTGAATTAAAATAGTTTTTATCTAAGTTTTGGATAATAATACATTTAAGAAGGTCTAATAAGAAGCTAACTTTTAACTCAAGAAAGTTTCATTTGAGTTATTAATATAGATTTAAAAGTAAGAAATGGAAAATATAAAAATATCTAATTTTAGAAAAATTAAGGAAACTTGGGATTTAGATTTAGCTCCTATTACCTTTTTAACTGGAACCAATAATTCTGGAAAATCTACAATTTTAAAATCACTTTTATTGTTAGAAGATCATATCAATTCTGATAACCATTTTGAATTAGATTTTAATGGTGAAAAGGCTAGAAAGCATAAAGTAGATTGTTTTGATAATGCTATTAATAGACTTAACAAAGCGCATAACAATAAAGATTTATTTTTCCAGTATTCTAACAGAGGGTACGATGTTCGATTTTGGTTTCAACCAGGTGAAGATAAAACTAATGGAAAAGGTAAGTTAGTCAAATTAGAATTAGAAAGAGAAGATAAAGCAAAGCTTGCTATTTATAATATTGGAGGTTTAAATTATCAATTAGAGTTTGATGATACTTTAATTGGAAGGCGCATAGAATCTAAAGATGATGAGGCAAGATCAAAAGATAAAGATTTGGTAAAAACCATTCAAAATTTGCTGTATAATGACGAAAAGAAGCTCGGCGAACTAGAGAATAATGTTGAAGAATTAGAAAAGAAAATAAAAAATAAAAAAAAAGAAACAGTAGAGGAAGAAAGTAAAAGAGAAAAAAATCAAAATTGTATTGCTTGTAATGGTTCTGGTGAAGTAATAAAAGAAAAAGGAACTATTTTAGGTCGTATGCAAACAGTTTTACCATGTAATAATTGTGATGGAACTGGGAAAAAAAATGATAAAAATACTCCAGAATCTACGATTTCGAAAAATGAGGACAGTAATAATGTTCCTCCAACAATTAGATTTAATAAAGTATTAAGAGAATTAAATGTTTCGATAGATAGAGCTGTAGAGTTTCTAAATTCAAAAGGATTAGAAATAGAAAAAAAACCAACTACAAAAATTAATGAAATTACGTATAATATTTTAGCTGAAGAATTTCAGACAGATGCAAATAAATTAATAGCAAGTACAAATCCAGAAGCAATAATTTTGTATTATGAAAAAGAACTGAAAAGGTTTAACCAAAAAATAATTTCATTAAAACAAGAAATAACAGAGTCGAAAAAGAAGCTTCGAATTGCTAATAAAAAATTAGAAGAAAATATTCCTACAGAAAAATCAGTAATAATTTATCGACCAAGCTTTTCTTTAGAAGATTTTCACCCATCAGAAAGAACAATAGAAAGAATTATTAAGCGTGTTCTTCCTGAGTATTTAAGAAGTAATGATAAATCAATTAAATTAGCAGGTGCTGGTGGTGGTTCTGCACAAGCTTTTCGTTTAGGAGAAAGAATCAACTCCGCTTTACACTTTTCTGTAGACCATTTAAGCCCACATAGAAATAATCAAACGAGATTATATATCAATAATAATACATCAACGGATATAAACGAGTTAATAAAACAACACTCTAATAATCCAATAAATAAAAAAAGTAAAGCTGGTGTTTTCTTAAAGAATTGGATGCGAAAATTTGATATTGGAGATAATTACGATATAAAGTCAATAGATGGCGTGGCATCAAAAATTTTAGTTTACGAGGATAATGATTGGGTTAATATGGTTGACAAAGGGTTTGGAGCTGGACAAATATTTGCGATAATACTTAAAGTCGCATTATGTATAGATAGTACAAGAAAGAGTTCAAGTTTTAGATATAGCAATAAACGTCAACAATTAATTGTTGTAGAAGAGCCTGAAGCAAATTTACATCCAGCTTTACAGTCTAAACTCGCAGATTTATTTATGGCTGCTTATAGTGAATTCGGTATTCGATTTATAATAGAAACACATTCTGAATATGTTATTAGGCAATCTCAATTTTTAAACCTAGAGCACCCAAAATTATTTGGCCTTTATTACTTTGATAAAAACGAAGGGCCTTATGCTATGATCTACATGGAAAACGGAAAATTTGACAGACCATTTGGAACTGGATTTTTCAATGTAGCAGACGATCTCGCAGTTAATATGTACAAGGCTAATTTAAAAAGCAAGTAATGGGAGCACATAAACTTTTCTGTAACGAAGACATCTTAGAAGAAATACTTTTAATGAGTGAAGATCATTTAACAGTATATAATATTATTGATCAGTTTTGTGATGTCGTTCTGAACAATGAGGAAGAAGAAATATTTGAGCTTATAAAAGTCAATCCATTACTAAAAGCTCTTTTCAAAAGGGAAAACGCTGGTTTGTTAGCTGATAAAGGCAAATTTAAAAATTTAGCAAAAGAAGAATATGAGAATTTTTTAAATGATATATTAATTTTAGATTTAAATGAAGATAAAACTAAAGATATTAGAGATAAATACGGAATATTGGCGATTAATTTAGAAGAAACATTTATCCAAAATCAAAACTACCATTATGGGTACAGTATTGACAGCACTAAAAGCACATTAAATTGTTGGAGCGAGTTATTTACCGAAAAACCCTTAACTCCTTTAAACTCTGCTATAATTATTGATAATTTTTTATGGTCGGATGTTCAAAAATATAGCGAAGAAAATAACGATAATATTTATCCAATATTAAATAGTATTGTCCCAGACACTTTAGATATACCATTTCATTTAATGATTGTCCTTCAAAATAAAGGAGGCAACTTAACAAAAAACAAAGCGAAAGAGATCATTAAGAAAATGAAAAAGAAAATTACTAGTAAAAGCGGAGTTGAAATTTCTTTAATAACACAAACTGATACTAAAACGTTTCACGAGAGAGTAATATTAACTAACTATCATTATATATACAGCCATAAAGGTTTTATAGCTTTTGATAAAAAACGAATAAAAAATGAAACAAACGGAGACAGAAATTGGGTGTTTAAAGATATTGACAATTATATTGGTGAAATCCAAAAGCATAAGCATATAAGCAATGCTCATAAGGTTCATGAGCTTATCAAGAAAAACAAGTTAATAGATACTAATACAATCTTTAACGAGGGTTTTGTTGAAAATGCCATTTTATCAAATTTCAACTAACAACGCAAATCAACTGCACACATAAATTATAAGTTTGTATTAAATAGGATATTATGACAACAAATAAAACCACAATAGGAGATTTCTGCAGAGAAAATAAAATTACAATTTTTATTATTAAGTACTATTGTAGAACCTTTGATATAGATTTGTTTTCAGATAAGTACCTTGTTGGAAAAACAAATGGTTGGTTGTCAGATTCAACTGTAGTTTCTCCTAGGTTTATAGAATATTTTACTAATTTTAAAAAAGAAGTATTGGAATATGAACAAGACTATTATTTTGCTAGAAGTATGGAGGACATCGCATTAAAAATTAATGTTGACATCCTTAGCATTGTTCGTTTTTTTAACAAAAATAAGCCTAAAGAGATACATCAAAAATTATCAGAAGATAATGAATATATTTCCAAGCCTCAAATAAAAAAAACATCTAGCTATCAAATTTTAAAAGATATACAATTAGAAAATCGTATGAATTTGATAACCAAAATTTCAAAGAATTAAATAACAAATGAGTAACATAAATAACAAAGTAGACGTAAGCTTCATATGGCAAATCACAGACGATGTCTTACGCGATGCCTTTAAGAAAAATGAAATTGGAGATGTACTATTACCTTTTGTAGTAATACGTAGGCTAGACTGTATGCTCGAAAACGTAAACGAAAACGTTCGTAAAAGTTACAACGATTTTAAAGATAAGGTTAGCGAAGACAAGTTAGATCCAATCCTTAAAAAAGCAGCAGGTGGTTTAACGTATTACAATACTTCAAAACACACGCTTAATTCGTTAAAAGACGAACCACAATACATTGAGATTAACTTCAATAATTACTTAAACGGGTTTAACCCAGAAGTACGCGATATTTTAGAGAGTTTTCAGTTCGATAAAATTATTGCGCGATTGGTAAAAAACCGTTTGTTGTATGAAATGATTGATGCCATTTGTAAAACAGACTTGCATCAAGATACTATAGATAACCACAGTATGGGTTATGTGTTCGAGGAGTTAATTCGTATTTCTAACGAGCAATCCAACGAAACAGCAGGAGAGCATTTTACACCACGTGATGTAATTGCCTTAATGAATGCCATCATCTTTACACCAGAAAAAGAGGAGCTTTGTAAACCAGGAATTATACGTACTATTTTTGATCCTGCTTGTGGTACAGGTGGTATGGTGAACTTGGGTAAAAACTACGTTTTGGATGAAATTTGTAAAGATTCCAACAACAAACCAACCATGTTAACCTATGGTCAAGAATTAAATGAGCAGTCTTGTGCTATAGCAAAGTCAGAAGCCTTAATCTCAGGTGAAAACCCTAGAGATGTAAAACACGGTAACTCGTTTACAGACGATCAGTTTCAAGGCAAGCAGTTTCACTATATGATGGCAAATCCACCTTATGGAGTAACATGGAAAAAAGACAAAAACTTTATAGAAAACGAAGCGCTTAACCCAGCAGGTCGTTTTTATGCAGGAACACCACGTACCAGCGATGGACAATTATTGTTCTTACAACATATGATTTCTAAAATGGACCAAACCAATGGGTCTAGAATTGGTGTAGTTACCAACGGTTCCCCATTATTTACTGGTGATGCAGGAAGTGGCGAAAGCGACATACGTAAATGGATTATAGAAAACGATTGGCTAGAGTGTATCATAGCCTTACCAAAAGATTTGTTTTACAACACAGGTATTAACACTTATATCTGGTTTTTAACCAATAAAAAAGCCGAAAACCGTAAAGGTAAAGTACAGTTAATTAACGGAAATGCTAGTAAGGTGATTGGTACCAATGCTAAAGGTAAAGAAGAAAGTGAACATATTTTTGCACGCTCTAATAAAAAGAGTTTAGGCAACAAACGTAACGAACTTACCGAAAACCATATTGAAGCTTTATTAGACTTATATACCAACTTTGAAGAGAGCGAACACTGTAAAATTTATAATAACGACGATTTTGGCTATTACCAACTCATTATAGAGCAACCATTGTATAAAGATGGTAAACTAGTAATGAGTAAAGGCAACCCAAAACCAGACTCTAAAAAACGAGATAAAGAAAACGTACCATTAACAGACGATATAGAAACCTATTTCTCTAATGAAGTATTACCACACGTACCAGAAGCCTGGATAGATTACGATAAAACACGTATTGGTTATGAAATTAACTTTACCAAATACTTTTACGAGTACAAAGGGTTGCAACCTGCTGCTCAAATTAAAGCAGAAATTATAGACCTTGAAAAAGATATTTCCAAACTTTTAAATGATTTGTTAGCCTAATGAAGAGATATAAGTCATATAAAACAACTAATATAAGTTGGTATCCAGAAGTTCCTAGTGAATGGAAAGTTTGCAAAGTAAAACATATTGCAAATACATATGCAGGGGGAACACCTTCAACAATAAAATCTGAATATTGGGATAATGGAGAAATTCCTTGGTTACCATCTGGTAAATTACAAAATGGAGAAATTACTACTGCTGAAAAATTTATTACTGTAGAAGGTTTAAAAAACAGTTCAACAAAATGGATAAAAGAGAGTACTGTATTAATCGCTCTTACTGGAGCGACATGTGCTAATATTGGTTTTTTAAATTTTGAAGCATGTGCTAATCAATCAGTAGTTGCTATTGATGAATTTAAAGACAGAGCAAATAGTAGATTTCTTTATTATATGTTTCTGATGATGAGAAAGCAAATTTTAACACATCAAACGGGTGGAGCACAAGCTGGAATAAATGATGGGAATGTTAAAAATTTGTATTTAAATCTTCCTTCTTTAAAAGAACAAACCCAAATAGCCAAATACCTAGACCACAAAACCCAAATTATTGATGCTTTAATAGAAAAAAAAGAGCAATTAATAAAAAAACTACAAGCACAACGCCAAGCCATCATTAACGAAGCTGTTACCAAAGGTTTAAACCCTAATACCAAAATGAAGGATTCTGGTATTGAATGGTTAGGGTGGATTCCTGAGCATTGGGAAGCTAAACGTCTAAAATATATTTTTAATATTCAAAAAAGGATTGCAGGAGAGCTTGGATATGATATTCTCTCTGTTACACAAAGAGGATTAAAGGTTAAAGATATATCTAATTACAAAGGACAATTCTCGATGGATTATTCTAAGTATCAAATTGTTTATGAAGGTGATTTTGTTATGAATCATATGGATTTATTAACCGGGTATGTCGATATATCTAAGCAAATTGGAGTAACCAGTCCAGATTATAGAGTATTTGAATTAATTGAAAAAAAGTGTAACCAACAGTATTTTTTATACATCTGTCAATTATGTTATAAAGAGAGAATATTTTATTCACACGGTCAAGGTGTCTCACAACTAGGGAGATGGCGTTTACAAGCTAAGGAGTTTAATAATATGACTTTTCCTTTTCCTTCTTTTGAAGAACAAACAGAAATAGCAGATTTTATTAACAAGAAAACTAAGATTATGGATAGAATTTTAGTTGAAACAGAAAAGAGTATTAAAAAACTAAAATCTTATCGTCAATCTATAATTAGCGAAGCGGTAACTGGTAAAATAGATGTAAGAGATTGGCAACCTAACGAATTTTAAAATAAATGGATAGACATTTAAATATTTTTAGATCCTTTAGTCAAAATCAATCTAAAGAGAATATAGAAGATAACATAAGTAGAGCTTTTGTACTTTGTTTGCAAAATAGCAATGTGCTTTTTAATGACTTTATTAAAGATATTTTATCTACCGAAGATTATCACTATGTATTTAATAATTTTAATGAAAATGCAGATGTGTCTATAGACATTCAGGTAAACTTACAAAAAGTTGATAGTGCCGCCTATAAAAACATCTATGCCGTTGCACTAACATCTGAGGTGTTAGATATGATTGATTTTTTTGAAAATTTTCAATATTCTCATTCAAAAGATTACAGACCAGAAACTGACATTTTTATAGAACTAACTGATATTTTAATAATTATAGAGGTTAAAAGACACGGTGAAGATTGCAGACAGCAATTATACAATCAGGTTCATCAGTTACTCTTAAATAGTGTTCACGAGAAAGAAGATGTATCTGTTAAAAGCGTTAATTGGCTATCGGTAATGGAACAAGTCTCAAGAGCTCATAATTTTGAACGATACTTAAAGACACGCAATCCATTTCTTAAAGATTTTTTAGGACTTATAAGACAGTATAAGTCAGACTGGTTACCTGTAACACCTTTTGCAAGCCTGCCCATAAGTGAGCAATACAATGATCAACGCATTTTACGATTGCAAGCGGCTATAGCATCAAATATGCAAGATTACAATCTTGTTGATAAAGGTGGTCGTAATGGCTTCAAATTTCCAGAACCATGGGCAGACGAAGTATTATTTAGCTTTAGAGACGACGGTACGTTAGTAGCGTCTATTTATCCTGGTAATACAAAAACACAAGGTTATTCTTTATATAATTCAAATAATCAAAATTGGCGCAATACAACAAGAGTTGAAATAGATAATACCATCTTTGATGTTTCATTTACTTCACATATAAAATTTTCTGGGCAAGGTTATATCACAGGACTTTGGTTTGACAAGGACAAAGAATTGACACCTATTTGTACACAAGCAAATTTTAATAGAACAGGTAGAATACTTAAAAAATCTTGGGTTGATTTAGAACAATTCTTTGATACATCTTTTCAAAAGACATATAATTGGAGAAAAGAATCCCTTTGGGTAAAAAAAATAAAAGAGAGTAATAGATCTCGTTTTGATGTTTCCTTTGGGTACGAAGTGTCAATACTAATTCCATATCCATTCTTACAAGAGTTAGATAAGAAAACAGAGGACTTAAGTGTCTTGGCAAGTTTTATAAGTGAAGTTTATCAAAAGTTTACACAATTATTAGAATGGGATCAACTAGAGCAAGAAATAATAAAACAAAGGGCTCAATAAGGGCTCAATAAGGGCTCAATATTTAGAATAAAAATCACTAAACACAAGGAGAGCCTAGTAAATACAGGTTTTTTATATTTAATTTAAGGGCTCAAAAAGTAGAGCTGTAAAAAACATAAAGGGCTCATAATGGAATAATATTGGTTTCTATTGGGTAAAAAACAAACTAAAATGGCAACAGGTACAAAAGAAATACATTTTGAGGCACATATAGAAAATTACTTAGTTAATACGGTTAAAGAATACCATAGTGTATCACCTAGTTTGTATGATAAAGATTTGTGTGTTATTCCTTCAGAAATAATAGCCTTTGTAAAAGATACACAACCTAAAAAGTATGAAGAGTTATCTAAACAATACGGCGCTTTAGTAGATACTAAAATAGTAGAAAATGTTGCTAAAAATATTTCTAAAAATAAAACATTAGAAGTATTACGTAATGGTGTAAAAGACCGTGGTCAAAAACTAGATTTAGCTTATTTTAAACCTGCTAACAACAAAACACCAGAACACGAAGTAGCTTATGCTAAAAATAGATTATCTATTGTACGTCAGTTAAAATACTCTAATCGTAATAATAACGAGATTGACTTTGTCTTATTTATTAACGGTATTCCTGTAGTTACCGCAGAACTTAAAAATGCTTTAACAGGTCAAAACCATCACAACGCCATTAAACAGTTTATGCAAGATCGTGACCCTAAAGGCGAACCTTTTTTAGAGTTTAAAAGTTGCTTAGTTCATTTTGCAATAGGTACTGAAAAAGTATTTATGGCAACAGAGTTAAAAGGGAAATCTACGTACTTTTTACCATTTAATACAGGGTTAACTAACCATTCAGATACTGGTTTTGCTGTAGAATACCTTTGGCAAGATGTATTGCGTAAAGACTCTTTGCTAGATTTAGTGCAAAACTTTATAAGTGTGCAAACCGATAAAGAAAAAGTATATAACCCAAAAACTAAAAAGTTAGAAGATAAAAAATCTACCAAATTACTGTTTCCTCGTTTTCACCAACGTAGAGCTGTAAAACGTATTTTAGAAGCTTTAAAAACAGATGGTACTGGTAAAAATTATTTGGTACAACATTCAGCAGGTTCTGGAAAATCAAACACCATTACTTGGCTAGCATACAGGTTAGCCAATTTTTATCAAAACTATACAGATGATAAGGCCTTATACGATTCTGTAATTGTGGTTACGGATAGACGTGTGTTAAACAAGCAAATACAAGATAATATTCGTCAATTAGATAACACACCAGGAGTTGTTGCTTATATAGACGAAAGATCAACATCTCAAGATTTAAAAGAGGCTATTGAAGATAAAAAGCGAATCATAATAACAACCATACAAAAGTTTCCAGTAATAGCTCAAAATGTAACTAATTACCCTGATCGTAAATATGCTATTTTGATTGATGAGGCACATAGTTCGCAATCGGGAGAATCGTCAAGACAAATGCGTAAAGCGTTAAGCCTAGAAGAAGCAGAGCAAGACGAAGCAGATATAAAAACCGCTGATGAAATTATTGCTGAAGAAATTTCTAAAAAAGGACAACAGCCAAACATTTCGCAATTTGCTTTTACAGCAACACCAAAGCAAAAAACTATAGAGTTGTTTGGTACAAAAATAAACGGGAAGATTGAGGCTTTTGATGAGTACACGATGGAGGAAGCCATTAAAGAAGGCTTTATAAAAGACGTACTTCAAAACTATATGTCTTTTAAACGCTATTACAAATTAGTAAAGCGAACAGAAATTGAAGATAAAGAGTACGACAAAAAGAAAACAGTACGCGTTTTAGGTAATTATGTAGATCTTCAAGACCATGCTATTGACAAGAAAGCAAGGATTATGTTGGAGCATTTTACAAGCCAAACACAAAACGAAATACAAGGACAAGCCAGAGCGATGTTGGTCACTAAATCACGATTGCATGCAGTACGCTTTAAACTAAAGTTTGACGCTATTTTAAAAGAAATGAATTTGCCTTACAGAGCCTTAGTAGCATTTTCAGGAACAGTAAAAGATCCTGATACTAATGAGGAGTATACCGAAAACAGTATGAATAATTTAGAAGGTAAAATTAGTATTCCTGAAGCTTTAAAATTGCCAGCAAATAGATTGTTAATTGTTGCTAATAAATTTCAAACAGGTTTCGACGAACCTTTACTACATACCATGTTTGTAGATAAAAAACTAGGAGGAGCAAGTACAGTACAAACCTTGTCACGATTAAATAGAAATCGAAGAGGTAAGGACTCTACTATGGTTTTAGATTTTGTAAACGATCCTGAATTAGTACGAGCAGATTTTCAGCATTTCTATGGAAAAAACTTCATGGAAGAGGAAAATGAAACCGATCCTAATAGTTTATACACCATTTTAGATGTAGTAGATAGTTTTAATGTCTTTTATAATACAGAAGTAGAGGCTTTTGCAGAGATATTCTTTAAGCCAAACGACAATATGGAAGGTATCCAGCCTATATTAGGAAACATTGCTAAACGTTTTGATAATGAGCTTGAGGATGAAGATAAAAACGCGTTTAAAGCAGCAGCAAAGTCTTATACTAAAATCTATCGCTTTTTAAGTCAGATTATTCAGTTTACAGATGTGGATTTAGAAAAAAAGTACGTGTTCCTTTCTGCCTTACTTAAAAAGTTACCGTACGTTAAAACTGATTTACCTGTAGATGTAGTAAATGATATTGAATTAGATAGTTATAAAATTCAACATAAGTTTACAGCAAGTCTAGACCTAGTTTCCGAAGATGGAGAAGATTATGGAATGACACCTGGAGGATCTGGACAAGAAAAAGAAGAAGAAATAGATTTCTTGACTAAAATTATAAAAGTATTGAATGATACGTTTGGTTTAGAGTTAACAGAAGAAGACAAAGTTGACTTTAACCGAGTAAGAAAAAATCTATATGAGAATGATGAACTAATGGCCTATTTTAACAAACAAAATTCTAAAAGTAATATTAAAGATAAATTTGAAGAAGAGGTAGATGGAGAGTTATTAAACTTTATAAATACCAAACTTGATTTTTATAACAAAATGACAGACAATAAATCAAACACGTTGTTCAAGACTTTGTTATTTAATGAAATTTATAATAGAGAAGTAAGAGGGATATAGTAGATAAATAGTAAAAATAACAAATGTTATGCAGTTCCACTGCATAAAAGCAAATCATATTTGCAGAGTTCTTTGAAAACCTAAACAAAAGTATTGATCGCGTATGCTGGTTTAATTAGTAGTAATTAAACAACGATCGGCATATATTCTAATCGTTTATTCGATTGGAATAAGAATGTTATTTTTAATTAGTCCACAATGTTTAAAACACATAATTGGTTCTAATTATTTATAGCATTTATTATATTTTTTATATTATTATTATATATTATTTCAATGTAATATTAATAAGATATGTAAAGTTTAAAATCATACAAAAAGAATAGACGTTTAGGTTTTCTAGAATTTTATAACAATGAAACTAGAAAAACAACATACAGAGCAACTAATAAAGCAATTTAGGTCCTTAAAGACTAAGGATGACTTGCTGGTGTTAATAAACAAAGTCAATTTGCTTTTGTATGGTGATGATTTTAAATCATTAACTCTTAAGGGACTTAATTACTATACTAACCCAAATTATAGCGATAAGCGCTATTCAAGTTTTTCAATTAAAAAGAAAAGCGGAGGAGAGCGTATTATTAATTCACCTGTAAATGGATTAAAGCATATTTTAAAACCTTTAAATGTTATTTTAAATTGTATAGCAACGCCTCACCCGAAAGCTACAGGTTTCGTATTGGGTAAGTCTATTGTAGATAATGCTAAACAACATGTTGGTAATCACTATGTTTACAATATTGATTTAAAAGATTTTTTTCATTCTTTTGATAGAAACAGAGTTAAGTTGGGGTTTATGTATCCACCTTTTAATCTAAGTGGAGATTTAGAGCCCTTAGCTTTTTTATTAGCATCACTATGTACACATCCTTTTGAAGTTGAAGGTAAATTAAAAACCGTCTTACCTCAAGGTGCGCCAACATCTCCAACAATTACCAATATACTATGTGTAAAATTAGATAGACGATTAAATGGTTTAGCAAAACGCTTTAAAGTTAACTATTCGCGTTATGCCGATGATATTACATTTTCATCTCACGTAAATGTATTTAAAAATGAAGTGTTTTTAAAAGAGTTAAATAGAATAATTGTTGAGGATCAAAACTTAATCCTAAACGATAAAAAAACACGTTTGCAGCAAACCGGTACTAGACAAGAAGTAACTGGTTTAACAGTGAATACTAAAGTTAATGTTAACTCTAAATACATTAAGCAATTACGTATGTGGTTATATTATTGGGAAAAATATGGTTTTAATAAAGCAGAATCCATTTTTTTAAGAGACTACGCTAAAGACAAAGGGCATATAAAAACAGGAAAACCTAATTTCCAAAATGTACTGATGGGTAAATTAGAGTACCTGAAAATGGTAAAGGGGCATGGCGATAGTACGTATGTAAAGTTAAATGCTCGATTTACACGGCTTACTCGAACTGAAAGTATGCTTGAAAAAACACTTATGGCTTGGGAGGAAAATGGAATAGAGAAAGCTATGGAGATTTATAAATTCAATAACACCACTATGTTTTAATTTATGAACAAATTTAATTTTATAAAACAGCTGTTGGAGAACGAGAAGTTTAGTGCTTCTCAAAAAGATAGGTTTCTAAAGTTAGTATCTAAGGAATTGGAGAGTTTTTCAAAACGTGACGATCAGGTTATTATTGATATAATAAATATTAAAAAGAAAATAGGGTTTGATGAAGTAAAAAGTGAGGGTGAAAAACCTATGAATGCTTTTGAGCTTTTAGTTGAAGAGAGAAAAGAAAAAATACACAATAAAAAATCGATTTTTCCTGATCTTAAATGGCCAGAAGCAGGTAAAGAAAATAGTTTGGGTGAGTATATGGTTGATATGAGGGAGACTAAAAAAAGTAAGAGCTTTGCAGAACAATATAAGGAAGCTCAGATTAATAAAACAAAGGATAATATACCCTTAGAGTTTCCAAAATTGAATAATGCGCCTTCGTTAGTTAAATTGATGAATCAATTTTCAGATAATTCCAAAGCATTGAAATATACTACCCATAGTTGGGAGTATGGGAAATTTCAAAGTTTTGAAGAATTTACAATTAAGATTAAGGAAGAATGGAATGATATAAGTAAGGAATTAACGATGCTTAATCCAAGGTTATCTGCAAAAATTTCTAATTTTTTATTTAACAATAAGCTAGGAGAGAAAAAAGACGAAAAATATTATCATGTTTGGGGGGAAAAAAGATTAAAATTTGGTTGGGCTTCTAAACCTTTAGAATTATATATGAAGAATTCTGAAAACGATCCATTCAGTTTTAGCATTCCTGAAAATATAAAATCTTTAGACACTAAGCATAATTTATTGTTATTTGATCAATATGTATCCGAGTTTAAAAATGAGATTGAAATAAGAGAAGATAATTCTGCTTTAGTAAATCTGATTAATTTTTTATGGACAAGTGAGTTAGGTTATGATTTTAACCTTGTTCAACAAGATACTGAGGGTGTTTCTTTCTTTACGGATGTTCCATATTTAAAATCTGTTATTAAAATTGTTTTTGGTAGTTTTAAGAAACGTCCTCAGTTTCCTAATATTATTTGTCGTATTGATGAAAATTTTGAAGAGAATTATGTCGAATTGAGTATTACACAGTTAGAATCTAAATGTACAAGAAGTATAAATGATCCAAAGATATTAAAACCAAAAGGAGGAGATCTATCAACTATTATCGAAAACTTGAAAAATCTAGCAGATTTCTCTGTTATAGGAGAATTTAAAGATGAACAAGTTTATAGAGTTAATTATCTTACCAGTAATCGTGAATTTAAACACTTAGATAAAAAGGACGAGAATTATTTATGTGATGGTTTTACATACTTATTAAAATTTTATTTATGAAAAAAGTAATATTAATAGAAGACAGACCAAATAGACAAATAAATTTCACAAAAAAGTTGAATAAAGATCTAAATAAAATTTCGATTTTAGAGAATGTTTGTGGGTTCGAAAAATTTAATACGTACAAAAAAATATTGAGTTCAAGTAACTTGAGTCAACTGGACGACTTTCAAGTTATAATTGTTCATAGATCTGCATTATCTGCAAATGAACGTTTAAGGCTAGTTGATTTTGCTAAGAAAAATTCTAAAACATTGGTTTTGTTTTCAGGAGGTATTTCTTCTGTTACTTTGCAAAATATTGGAAATGGGATTTTATTAACAATCAACTCAAAAGACTTGTATAGTAACTCATTCATTAATTATTTAGAAAATGATGATTTAAATATTTTACTGTTAGCTTTTGGCGAAAACTGGAAAATTAATTTGGAAGTAAGTTTATTGGATAAATTAATTTTTTATATTATAGATTATACTCCTAGACCTTTATCAATAATACTTGCCGAATTAAAAGTTCCTGAATGGATTAAAGAAAATTATTTTAAAAATTTTGATGGAATAATTCAGTTAAATGAATTACAACTATTAAAAGAAGATATTCAAAATAACTTATTAAAGTCAATATAAAAATGGATAATATTTTATTTAGAAATAGTCTGATTAAAGAAATAAAAAACTTTAACACTTCAAGTTTTTTTAAATTACAAGAAGTGCCTAATAATGGTTATGTAAAAGATATTGATACTCGAATTCATGAAACTCTTGAAGGATTAAACAATGTTGAAGTAAATTCGATTACAATTCCAATTAGTATTACCGAAAATTTTTTAGAATTTTCAGGTTTAAGGTTAGCCCATCATATAAGGTTAACCCCAAATTTGTCTTTTCGTAAAACTCCTATTATAATTATGGGTTCTCTCAATGAGAAACAACTACTAAAACTTTCTTCTCTAGCTAATATATTATTAACACCTAATGTTTTTTATGTAAACCTTTCAAAATATGCTTTTGATACCATAGAAAAATCAGTAAAAAATTTAGAACTTTCTGATGGTTTATCTTTTGATTTTAATAAGTATTTAGACAAAGTAACTATAAATCCTCCTACAAATTATGAGGATTCTCATAGTATAGCTAATGAGTGGGCAATTTACCGTTGGGCTAAAACCATCAATGCTTCTGATGAAAGTATTAATAGAATAGAAAAAAATATAGAAAATAATTTATATTTCAAATATTTACAAACAATATATCCAATAAGTAAGTCTACAATAATAAATGCAGATAAGCTTCAAATAAATTATTCAGGAAAGCCAAAGATATTATATATAGATGATGAAGCTGAAAAAGGTTGGGAAGAAATCTTTTCATATATATTAGGTGATATAAATGATCTACACTTTGAAATTTTAGATATAAATTACAAAGAAACTACTCAAGAAAACTTAATTGAAGGAACACTAGTTAAAATAAAAGAAGAGGATATCGATTTAGTGATTTTGGATTTCAGATTGTTACCTCAAGATTTTCAAGTTAATGATATTTCAGAAGTGTCAGGGTTAAAGATATTAAAAGCAATAAAAAAAATAAACCCAGGTATTCAGGTAATTATATTTTCTGCAACCAATAAAGTATGGAATTTAAAAGCTTTACAAGTAGCTGGTGCAGATGGTTTTATATTAAAAGAATCTCCAGAAAACAGTAATGATGCTAGTTTTACAAAGCAATCAATTGAAAATATGGTAGAAACAATGAATTTTTGCTTTGAGAACAGCTTTTTAAAAGACTTTTATAATAATCTTGAAAAACTTAAAACGGTATTAATTCCTAGAAAAAATTTTAAAAAATCATCTAATCCTTTACCTAAGGAGTTTGTCGATGAAGTCTTAAAATGGTCAGAATTGAGTTTAAATATTTTGCAAAATAAATTAAGGCAAGAAAATTTAACCGCAGTGTTTTTAATATACTTTTCAATAATTGAGAATATTTCTAACCGAGTTATTGAAATAGAAAATCCTATTAAGGAAAATGGTGTTTATAAATTTCAGTTTCGAAAAAATTTACAACGATTAAAGTATTTTGATAAAGATCAAAATGATGATGGCTTTTATAGGAAAACAAATCATGAGTATGAGAATCAAAAAAGAGCTTTAAGATGGGATATAAAAATATATAATACACTCGATTTTGTCAATGATAACAAATTTAAATTTGAATCAATAAATGAGTTAGTTCGCAAAAGGAATAATATAATTCATTTAAATAGTACTATGGGTAATGTTATTGATGTTACAATTACGGATGTTATATTACTTAATAAAATTATCAATAGTGGATTGTTAAATATCACTTAATTTAACAAGAATTTAAGGTGAAAACATATTTAAAGATTAACCATGCAGAAAAGATGCATGCCTCTAAATTACATTTGTGTTAAATAAGAAACTAATAAATATGCATAATCACTTTCGACATATAAATATTAACCAAGATCAACAGCTAGCTATTGATAAAATAAGTGATTTTTTAAAAAGTGAAGATAATATTTTTATTCTCCAAGGTTACGCAGGTACAGGTAAAACAACATTAATAAAAGGTATTGTAAATTTTTTAGAGGAAACTAAAAAGCAGTTTAACGTTATGGCGCCTACAGGTAGAGCAGCTAAAGTATTAAGAGATAAAACTGGTTTTGGTAAAACTATTCACAGTAGTATCTATAAATTAGAAGATTTAAAGTCAATTAATTCAGATTCAAAAGAATTAGCAGAGCATAATATAAAGTATCTATTTCCTATCGATTTAGATAATAATGCAGAAAGGGTTTTAATTGTAGATGAAGCTTCTATGATATCTAGTAGAGAATCGAAAAACGAGCTTTTTGATTTTGGTACAAACATCCTTTTAGATGATTTGCTATCACATACATTTCAAACCAATAAAAACAACAAAATTATATTCGTAGGTGATCCTGCGCAGTTGCCTCCTGTTGGAGACAATCAATCTAAAGCATTAGAATTATCTTTTTTTGAAGAATTAGGGTTTGTATGCCAAATCGCTCAATTAACTCAAGTTATGCGTCAAGATGATAACCTGATTTTAGAAAACGCGAATACTATTAGAGGTTTGCTTAAGGAATCATCAAGAAGTACAATTGAATTAAAATATGATAATAGCAGTTTTGTTAAATTAGAGACCTATGATATAGTTAATAAATACACACAACTGTATCCAAATCCTCAAATTGGTGATGGTGTAATTATATCTTTTTCAAATGCACAATGTTACCATTATAATTTTGCGATAAGAGAACAATTATTTTCTGAAAATAAGGACATTGTTGAAGGAGATATCATCATGATTAACAACAACAATCAGTATACTTACAAAACACAACTGTTTAATGGAGATTTGGCAAAGGTGGTACACGTTTCAAATCATGTTGTAGAACAATCTGCTCCCGTATACGTTGAAAAAAATGGTAAGCGCTCTCAAGAAATAATTAAACTAAAATTTAGAAAAATTGAGTTTAGAGTGCCTCATTTTGATGAAGAAATAAGCTGTTATATTATTGATAATTTATTAAATAGTATAGACAGGGACTTAACATTGGATATGACAAGGATGTTGTATATCAATTTTGTAATGCGTTTTAATAGCGAACAGGACAGAAGAAAACAATTAGGTCTAGAAAAATTCAAAGTAGGTTCTAAAGAGTTTAAAGACGAATTAGTAAAAGATCCTTTTTATAATGCTTTAAAAGTTAAATATGGCTATGCAATAACCTGCCATAAGTCACAAGGTGGTGAATGGGACAAAGTGTTTATAGATTATACTGGAAGAACCGGTTTGTCTAATGATGTATTGAAATGGAGTTACACAGCAACCACAAGAGGCGTAAATACGATATTCGCAATTAATCCACCACATTTAACAACTTTTAGTAGATTAAAGATCTCTAATATTATTAATGTTGGTAAAATACCAAATAACGCCTTGTACTTAGAGAATGTAAATTGCTCACCTTATCATAATAAAGAACATCACAGAGCAAAAAGTTTAAAGTTTTGGGAAGTAAAAGATGCGTTGGAAACTACAGATTTTGATATCATAAATGTTGAAACTAATGATTGGCTAGAAAAATATACTCTTAAAAATAGTTCGAACAGAGAATTTGTTTTAGAGGCAAGTCATCGAGGTTCAGGACATTTTATTAATCAATTTGAAGTTAAAAATAAGTCAGGTAAAGAAGATGAGGAATTATTGGAAACTATTTTTAATCAAAATTATTCAACCGATTTAGGTTTAGATTATAAACCAAGAGCTAAGTTTTTGGAGTCTTTATATTTTATAATGAGATCATGTTGTCAAGAATTAGACATAGCAATAACAAATATAGATGAGCAAGTTGGAAAGTATTTTGTTCAATACTTTTTGGTTACAGATAGTATTAGTGCTAGCATTCAATTTTATTTTAAAGAGAATGGTCGTTTTTCTACGGTAATGCCTAAAACATATCAATGTGAGAATGACCAAAAATTGCTATTATTAACAGAAAAACTAGAAGACTATGCCAGCTAAAGAAATCAAAGAATTAAGACAATCGGGAAGATTAGATGAAGCGCTTGCTATGGCGAAAGAGGAGCTAAATGCCCAACCGGATAATATTTGGTGTAAACGAAATATTAGCTGGGTATATTATGAGTTTTTAAAGAAAAATGTGAGGGAAGTCAATGTAGATGGATTCATTGAAAACCTAATCAAACTCAAAGACCTAAATTTACCAGAAGAGGAAGTTATGATCTTTGATACCTCTGCATATCAAATAGGAAGTATGCTTTTTAAAATTCAAAAAACAGAACCTGTTGACTTTTCAAAGGTTAATCAAATTTTCGATAATATTAGAGAATTTCACTTTACTAAGCCTTCAGAGAGTTATAGTGTTTTAATGAATGCCTTCCAGAAAGGAGCTCAAAATTGGTCTAGATTTTTAGACTTTGCAGACTGGTGGGGCTTAGAAAACTTTATGCCTGCAGATTATCAGTCAGAGGAATATAATAATAGACAGTTGTCTGCACTAGTTGATAAAGTTTATGGGAGTTACTGTAAGAAATTGATTGAAGGAGAACCTAAAGATGCCTTTGGTGCTATTAGAGAAGTAAACAAAGAGAAAGTTCAACAATTTCTGCCTCAATTGGATGCTATTATAGAAAAACACCCAGAATATAAATACTTACCCTATTATAAAGCTCAAATGCTGATGTCTTTGGGCAATAAAGAAGATGTACTTGATGCTTTCTTACCATTTGCAAAACAAAAACAAAATGATTTTTGGGTTTGGGGGCTAATGGCTGAAATTTTTACTGATGACAAGGATCTTGAGTTTGCTTGCTACTGTAAGGCATTAAGTCTTAGAACACCTAATGAGTTTTTAATTAAAACGAGACAGGCTTTTACAAAACTTCTAGTGGAACGGGCATTGTATGCAGAGGCTAAAACAGAATTAAAAAATATTATTGCTGTTCGCGAGTCCAAAGGATGGCGAATACCAAATGATATAACAAATTTAACGGGAAGTTCTTGGTATGCTAAAACCAAAGCACATGCAAATAACAAAGAACTTTATAATAAGAATAGAGCAAAAGCGGAAGAATTACTGTATTGTAATATACCAGAACTCGTAGTAGCTGTAGAATTTGTTAATCAGCATAAGAACATATTGAATTTTGTGAAAAATCAGTCATTGCATGGCTTTTTTAACTACGAAGGGATGCTGAACAATCCTAAAATTGGCGATGTATTAAAAGTGCGAATAGAACCTATTGGCAATGAAGGGTTTTACAGAGCGTTAACAATTAAAACAATTGAAGTCCAATCTATGGAAGATGTTCCAGCAATCAAAGAGGTTTCTGGAGCTTTAAAGATACCGGAAGGTAAGAATTTTGGATTTTTAGATGGTGTTTTTATTCCACCAGATGTTGTTGAGCTTAACAAATTATCTAATGATGATAAGATTAAAGTTAGATCGATATTATCGTTTAATAAATCTAAAAACGATTGGGGTTGGAAAGGATATAATGTGCTCAAATAATATACTTAAATAAATTCATATATGTTGCTATTAAAAATCTGAACGTAAAAGACGTTATTCTATATCTCTTAGAACCGACTTCGTTAGATATGAGTGGTGATAATGATAGTGTAAGAAGATTGAAAAAATGCTAGCTTAAAAAGGTGCTTAGCCCTAGGGTTTTACGTCAAATATCGATTAAGGGCTTCTATATTCTTAATGAAAATTATAATTTATGACATATCAAGAACAATTATTAGATAACCGCTGGAAAGCAAAGAGAAAACAGATTCTTGAAAGAGATAATTACGAATGCCAGCATTGTAATAATCTTTCCTATAGTAAAAAATATAATATCGGATTAATTTTTAGTAATCAATTGCCTGTTAATGCTGCTAAAAGTCAATTTATTAAAAATGAGAAGTATCTTACGCATATTTGGGATTTGAAAAAAAATAAAATTCTAATAGCATTTACTGATCAATCAGAGTTTTCAACTGATAAAAGTTATGTAGCTCTTTATAGGGAAGGGGAAACTAGCGCTCAAATCTTAGGGCTTAAAATGATTGATAATAATTGTATAGAAATAAACTCAAACTTATTACTGATTATAGAGAATGGAATTAGAGGAAAGGTCTCAAGTAAAACCTATGATGCAGTTTATAATGTTGAATTAAAAGAAAGGAAATGGGATATGGTTTTAGGTCTACATGTACATCATAAATTCTATCAAGAGGGGTGCTATGCGTGGCAATATTCAGATAACGCTTTGATTACTTTATGTTGGGAATGTCATGAAGAACTGCATGCACATGCTTCAATTCCGAAACTTGACTCAAGTGGTAATGTTGTTCAACAATTAATTCTGTGTTCTAGATGTGCAGGAGCAGGCGTTTTTCCAGAATATAATCATGTTCAGTCGGGAGTTTGTTTTAAGTGTAATGGAAAACGATTTGAAGATTTCATTGTCTCTTGATATAATAATAGAAAAAGCAACCTATGAAAAAACAAATCATCGAAGCTATCAAAAACTTTGATACACATGCACTAAAACAGCTTTTAGACGACACTAAATCTTATATGAATGTTTCGAAGGCGCAATTTATAGGAGCATTAGAATCGGAGTTTGAAGAAGCCAAAAAAGAAGGGTGCTTTGCTTTTGATGATGTATTTTTCGGTATTTGTGGATCTTGTAATAAAGGGTGTGAAGGCATGACTTTCTATTCTAATACGGGTTATTTTCTTGACTTGTTTATAGAAAGTGATTCTGAGGGTGATGTAAAAGATATGTATATCTGTAATCAGCTTAGTAATTTTACAGATTTAAAAAAGAGTTTTGATCTCAGTTTTCATTTTTGCAAGGATCAAGAAGTAAACTTTAAACCTAGTAAAGAATACTTACAAATAAAAAGTTTGTTTGAGGACTTTAAGATAGCTTTAAGCCGCTTTGAGGATGGTGTGCCTTTAGATAAGCTTGTAGCGTGCTTAGAAGATTATAATTATCTGGAAAAGTTTATAACCGACTTAGGACCATTTGCATGGATGGGAGTTAAATTATATGAGCAGGTTAGTGAGTCTGTTTATGATATAAAAAGAGTAGCACTTTTAAAAAGTCAAGCAGAACATGCCATAGAAGCTTTAATTGACTATCAAAAAATAGCGTCTGAAAGAGATAGTGTTTTATGGTATTTTGAGAAAGAGAGTGACGCTTATAGGCTAATAGGGTTTACTAAAACGGAAAAGCCACATATTATAAGTTATAGTTCAGACAGTTTAAAAATTGATATTGACATTTCAGGCTACGAATATGTGGTAGACTATTTTTATAAAATAGATGCTTTGTATAATGAATTAATGAAAAAGTATAAACCACTTCCTGAGCACTATAAAGCAGGAAGGATAGAGGACTCTTTAGAGCGTTTTTTAGAACTTCATAACAAGTATCTGGATATTGTAGAGTGGTTCAGAAAAAACAGTAATAATCTTTAATTAATTTCTAGTATTTACGATTTTTTACAATAAAAGCGGGAAAATATAATATATATTGTTTTGATATTATTTGTAGTGTATTTAGCCTTTATTATATGCAATAAATCTTCCAGACCTTTTACTTGAAATGTAACATCTAGTGGCAGTATATTCAGAATAGGACAATGGCAAGTCTCAAATTAAAAAATTAAAGTACCTATGAAAAAATTAGTGATTTTACTTACAATCGTCCTTTCGTTTGGTGTTGTACAGGCTCAAAAAGTGTATTCAGTAGATTATACTAATCAGGCTGATGTAAAAGTGTTTGTAGTTGACTATGAAGCGCAAGCCGATTTAAAAGTCTTTAAAGTAAAGTACCAAAATCAAGCTGGTGATAACGATGGTAAATGGTTTTTTACTAAATATGCTAACCAGGCAAAAAAGAAAATTTATTTCGTGGACTACGAAGCTCAAGCAGATTTAAAAATTTATTTTGTCGACTATCAAAATCAGGCAGGATGGAGAAAATCTTCTAAAAAAATGCTGTTATATTAATTAGTCTGTTTAGATAGTTTATCCCCTTGAAAGCAGTAGAACTTTGCATAAAAAAAATACATTATAATACACTACATGATTAGAAAGATTTATTATCACATTATTGATTTTAAAGAAATCCATCCTATTAGGTTTTGGGTGCTAGCGTTTGTCGTTTTTGTACTGTGTGTATTAGCTATTTATTTTTTAAATAAGCTCATAATAAAAAGTACTAGCCAATCTAAAAAGAAGGACACCAACAAAGGTGGAGTACTCGGTTTTTTTAAGAATTATAAAATACTGATTGGGGTGCTAATTGGTCAGACAGTAATTATTTTAGCCCTGGTAATAGTGCCATTAACCAGTAAAAAGAACACCTATTTTAAAATGGAGGAAGATCCTTCCATTTCTAGTTCTATGTATATTTTCGGAATCGATGTATCGCATTATCAAGGAACGATTAATTGGGTAGAAATGGGGACTTCCCATCACCCTATCGAATATGTCTTTATTCGTGCTACAATGGGGGTAAATGGTGAAGATATTCGCTTTGAGGAAAATTGGAAAAAAGCAAAGCAACATAATTATATTCGTGGGGCTTATCATTATTACCGACCTAATGAGAACTCAACAAAACAATTTGAAAATTATGCTGATAATGTTAAGCTGATAAAAGGCGATTTTATACCTATTCTAGATATTGAAAAGGAAAGTCGGTTTGGAATGAAAAACTTAAGAACAGGAGTGCTTAATTGGTTAAAATTAGCTGAAGAGGAATACGGGGTAAAACCTATGGTGTATACAGGGTTGACGTTTTATGAAGATAATTTAAAAGGGCATATAGACGACTACCCGCTATGGATAGCGGCTTACTCTGGTAAACACCGTGTTGATAATGTGGATTGGGATTTTCATCAGTTTACAGAAAAAGCTGTGGTTAAAGGCATCCGAACAACTGTTGATGCTAACGATTTTAATGGCAGTCCTGAAGATTTAAATAAGTTACTAATTAATTAATAGTGCTCTTCGTGTTTAATGCTGAGCTTTAATGAAGACAATGTGGGACTATAGATTATAAAAATTCAAATAGCCAATAATAATTGCTTTTATTCCCTATAATCCAACACCCTAACCGCAATACCCGACTGTAAATCATAAACCTCTTGGTCGATAATCTCGTAGTAGCGGAGTCCTATAACCGTAACTCTGGAGTGTTTTAGCGCAATACTATTCGAGAGCTCCAAATTAAAGGAGCTAGCAAGGGAATCAACGGCTAGAAAATAAGTCGGAGAACGTTCTAGGGCGGACTCAAAATGATCAAAGTCAAAATCTAAAACACCCAAAATTATACCTATATGTGTGGCAGCCTTGGGAGTATTGTATAAACTGGGGTTGAAATCGTTTACCGTTAGCTGCTGGGTGTTCCAATCAAACACAGAATGTTCATAGAGATCAGTCATTAGCCGTTGCTGCGGAATAAATTCAAACTGCTTTAATACACGTTTTCCTTTAGCGGTTTGTAAGCCAAGTTTAATTTGACGTTTTCCACGTTCTGAAACAAAATCCAAATCTTTAAGCTGTGTAAATAAGGTCATTAATCTTGAGTGGATCTGTCGTCCTTTTATTCCGCCAAAGAATGGGAGTAAAGCGCGACGAAACCGACTTTTAGTCCTGCTACAATGCCCAAATTCGGAGGCGTTATCCCGAACAGGTTTCATCTGGTCTTGTGTCCGAATAGCGTCTCCATTAAAACCGCCACCTGCCTTGCGCACATAGCCCTTGCCATTCACGATAAAAAAGTTTAAATCCCCAATCGTACCGCTAATTTTTAATAATCCGCGTTGCTCGGCCATAGAATAATTATAAAGTGTTTTGTGTATCCTAAAGTAATGAACATAAACGATTTAACCTAAAGGTATAGCGTGTGTATAGCATATTAAATAAATACCTACTTTATAGTAGAGGCGTGTTAGGTGTACTACATAAGTACTTTAAAGCATTATACCAATCAATTCTAAAATTCAATACTTCGTATACGGATTTTGAAACGAATTTAGTAAGTTACTAGTCGTAACAAATACCAAACCGAACTTCCCAAAAATGAAAACACAAATACTATCCACCCTTTTACTACTTACTCTCTGTGGCTGTGCTCCTAAAATAAGCGAGCATTTTGAACAGAATAGATATGTAAGAAATTACAGTTTGCATATCGTGAATGCTGATTTGCAGTTGTATTTTAAATCCCCAGCAGATATAACCTATACTACCGATAAAAAGGAGTTACAGGAGATTATACGTCAGCAGCCGTTTAAACTAAAAGATCCCGTCTTAGTCTATGGCAAAACAGACGATCCGCCTTACGATGTTTTTGTAACGGTATCACAAAATAAAGCGCATCAATACCCTCAAGATCTGATTGTTTTTGATACCCTAATCCAAAAGAATAGATTGCAGTTTATAGGGCGACCACGAGTTACAAATGCTAGAAAATCATTAGCTATCGATTTAGAGCAGATGTTTAAAAGCGTAGAATTAGGTCCGGGCTACAGGAAGGATATAAGTACAGTTATGGACGTGGTTAAAAAACATGAAAATTCAAATAAATTTTATGCCGTCCTAAATGAAATTCAGCTATTTCCTACCTATGACAAACAAGAAGAATGGACAAAATTTCAAATGGAATTAACCTATGCTTCGTTTCTTGGGAATAACACCGAGTATACAAAGTACTTAAAGTCGCTCGAGTCTAGATTTAAACCTAATGAAGCCATTGTTAATCGTATTAAAAAACATGTAAACGCGACGGATAACGCTATTGATAGTATTGTAAGCAAAGCGAAAAACCATAGGGTAGTAATGATTAATGAAAACCATTTCTTACCTAATCATAGATTACTCGTTTCTGATGTTTTAGAACAACTTAGGGATATCGGGTACCGTTATTTAGCGTTAGAGGCTTTGGCTAGTGGTCAAGATAGTGTGTTGAATCAAAACAATTCATATCCTACCATGGAAACGGGGTTTTATACTAGCGAGCAGCAGTTTGCTAACCTTATTCGAAAGGCAAAGGCTCTAGGCTATGAGTTTGTTGCCTATGAGAACACAGACCCCAATAAAAACAGAGAGCTGGGGCAAGCGGAGAACCTGTACAATAAAACACTAAAATTGAATCCGGACCGCAAGGTGATAGTGCTTGCTGGAATCGATCATATTCTTGAACAACCCACAGCCGGTGGAAAAAAATGGATGGCTACTCAGTTTAAAAACCTGTATAATATCGACCCACTAACTATAAGTCAGACCCATCTTAATTCTTATAGAACACTAAGCAACACCGACTATAGCCTTATTCCGAGTGGTCATTTTGAAAATGAGAGACTGCATGCTGTAGACTATCTTATGCTTAATAATAAAAGAATAGATCCTAGTAATGAGCTAGGGACGTTTCCTTACCAGAATACAACAGCCAGTACCATTCAAGTGGCGTTATTTTATGAACATGAAATTCTAAACAACTACGACTATCATAAAAAGGTGCCGTATTTTACAACGCTATTAAAAGCTGGAGACACTTATAGCTTGTCAGTTAGTAAGACAGGAAAAAGCTACCTGTACACCTTTGATAAGACGGGTGAGCGTTTAGATAAACGACTTATAGATCGTGATGGTAGTGAGATAAAGGACTTATGTTTTTAGTGTCTGCTAGACGCCCTAAACCGATGACTTAATTGGTCCGTAGACGCGTGTTATAAAATCGCCATTTAAAAAAGCGTTAGCTTCCAGCTGACTTTGAAGAATCACGCCTTTAGGTTTTGTTTCTAACAACCAGCTTATAGCTTGGAGTAGTGGTGTTGCTGTAGTCGTTTGAATCGCTCTTAACTTGTGTTTACCGACCTGCTGTGGGTAAATGCGTTTAGCGATTTCTTGACGGCGTAATTTACCGCTGGCGTCCTTGCCTTCTACAGCAGCATAAATAACAATTTGATCATCTTCGATATGCGGAATGTCTGTCTGCATTACCTTTTGCAATCCGGAAATCGGATTGTCACTGTGTTTTAGTTTTTCGAGCTGCTGTTCCACCCAATTATAATGTCCGGGGTGTCTTAGGGTTTTATAATCGAGGTGTTTTACCAAGCCACTTAGGGCATCAGGTAAATCTGCCGCCCCACCAGAAGTCAGATCTTCTTCATAATGAATGCCGTTAATAATAATAGAGGCGCGTTCAGAGAGTGCTGGAACAGTGGTTTTTTTATAGTTACGAATCACAATACAGTTCTTTATATATTCGGTAGCCACACCGACAGGACTCCATGTAAAACCATAATAATGGGGCGCAATGGCGTGGTTGGTTAGGGCACCCACCTTTAATTCTAGGCGGTCCACCTGCTTAACGCCGTATTGATCACAAAAGTTTTGGAATAGATAATGTGCTAGTACATCAATATACCCAGGAGCTAATCCCGTTTGTAAAACGAAGCCGGTGTCGGCATCTTTTGCGAGTTCAATAATACGATTGGTTTCAGCAACATACTCGGTAAGATTAGCATACTGCAGCTCGTGGTTTTTCGCTATTAATGCCATGTGTGGCGCTAGGCTCCCCGGTAAGCAATCGAGTAGGGCATCACCTTTTTTAAAAATAGCGTCCGTCTCAGTATTTAAAGCGGTGGCATCCATTTGAAAGGGAATCACCTCACAGGATTTTGTGGTGCCGTCTAGTATCCATTGGGCTACGCTTTGCGCTTTTTCTAAAAGCTGATCTCCAATGTAAATGGTAGGGGTTACAGCACTCCACTCCGCTAAAATAAGACCAGCCGCTTCCGCAATGCCACCGGCACCAGCAATAATAATGTTATAGTGAGTTTTCATAGTGAGGTGTTTAGAATTAATGCCTTAACAAGTTAAGAAAAATTTAGTGATGAAAAGTGGGCTAGGCTAATATTACGAGGAGTGTGTTGTAATCTTAGTTTTCTATTGGTGTTATGGAGAAATGATGTGTTTGTTTTTAGATTTTTTCGAATTAGCTGCGCTGATTCTTTTTGGGGGAGCTGTACACTAGTGAAAGTCCATAATGCTGGCGCATTATTTCGTTTTATACCCATTTTAATCGAGGTCACAATTATCACAAGATTCATCGCTATACTCAGAAATCGAAGCTTCGACGGAGTCAATGACAAATAATAGTTCATTGTGTAACTATGACTTCCAGTTTTCAACTTCCAGCCTCTAGCTTCTTCGAAAACCACTCGAAGTGACATGGAGATTTTATACATCAATTAGTCGGAGATTAAAACTAACTACTATTTACTAGCTACTAATTACTAACTTTTTCACGATTAAATAGAAACTTACTTAAGGAGGTTCCCGGCCTATTTTTCGTCATCGTAGCAAAACAAGTAAAAGCCGCAGCGGCAGGCAGCGGAGGATGGCCTAGCGCAGCGGTTGCCATCCGCATGATAAGGATTTTGCGCAGTTTTCAAGATTACGAAAATCAGCCTAGACTTTTTTGTTTCTTTTTTTGGCAATGAAAAAAAGAAAAGGACTCCATTAAAAACGACAAGCTTTTCAATAACTACTGACCACTAATCCCGCCCCTAAATCCCTAATAGGGACTTTTGTTTTCGTTAAAGTGACATGGTGATTTTATGTATGATGAGAACCGGAATTAAACCTAACTACTATTTACTAGCTACTAATTACTATTTTAATGAGTAACGACCGAAGAATCTGTACGAAAATTGAAGTTTTATGTTCATTTTGATCAAGGTCAAATGAGGCACAAGATTCTTCACTGCATTCAGAAATCGAAGATTCGACGCAGTCAATGACAATTCGTTAATCAATTCGTAACTAGGACTTTCAGTTTCCAACTTCCAGCCTCTAGCTTCTTCGAAAACCACTCGAAGTGACATGGAGATTTTATACATCAATTAGTCGGAGATTAAAACTAACTACTATTTACTAGCTACTAATTACTATTTTAATGAGGAACGACTGAAGAATCTTTATATGAATTTTAGTTATGAGGTTTTAAAGTAAGCTTTAATGTTTTTTCTTTTTTGCGAATTAGCTGAGCTGATTCTTTTTGGGGGGAGCTGTACAATAGTATAAGTCCATAATGTTAGCGCATTATTTCGGACTTTTTTATGCGTTGAGGTTTTAATGTATGCTTTAGCATATGCTATTAAGGGTTTGTTTTTTTCGAATTAGCTGCGCTGATTCTTTTTGGGGGAGCTGTACAATAGTATAAGTCCATAATGCTAGCGCCTTATTTCGGATTTTTTTTATGCGTTTAGGTTTTAATGTATGCTTTAGCGTATTCAGTTAAGGGGTTTGTTTTTTTCGAATTAGCTTCGCTGATTCTTTTTGGGGGAGCTGTACAATAGTATAAGTTCATAATGCTAGCACATTATTTCGGACTTTTTTCTGGGTTGAGGTTTTAAAGTAAGCTTTAATGTTTTTTTTTTCGAATTAGCTTCGCTGATTCTTTTTGGGGGAGCTGTACAATAGTATAAGTCCATAATGCTAGCGCATTATTTCGGACTTTTTTTATGCGTTTACGCTTTAAAAGCAAGCTTTTAGCGTATCGCATAAAAAAAGTCCGATACTCCCGTATCGGACTTTTACTGTTGTAGCGAGAACGAGAATTGAACTCGTGACCTCCGGGTTATGAATCCGACGCTCTAACCGACTGAGCTACCTCGCCATAATTTTGAGAGTGCAAATATAACAACTATTTCCAATCACACAAATAAAAAATGAAATAAAAATTTTTATTTCAAAATGAGTGTTAAACTTCCCAATTAATGTATATATTGTCGCTATAATTTTTTAAAGAAAACATGGAAGAAAAAGTTAAATACGAATTAGAATTTCCTATTCACGCTTCACCCTCATTATTATACCAATACATCTCTACGCCATCTGGTTTATCAGAGTGGTTTGCCGATAATGTGAACTCTAGAGGAGAATTGTTTAAGTTCATTTGGGACGGATCCGAAGAACAGGCTAAACTTGTTACTAAAAAAAGTGGCGAGCGTATTAAATTTAAATGGTTGGCGGACGAAGTGGAGTCTTACTTTTTTGAAATTAAAATTCAAGTCGATGAAATCACCAAAGATGTGTCTATCATGATTACCGACTTTGCCGAAGAAGATGAGGTGGAAGAATCTAAAATGCTTTGGGAAAATCAAATCTCAGATTTAAAACAGGTATTAGGGTCGGCATAGCATAAAAAATAGAATTAAAACTTATATTTGTCCTGAAGAAATTCAGGACTTTTTTTATGATAAATTTTAACGGTAATATTCAAGAAAACGATAGTGTTTTAACGCCCTCAAATAGAGGGTATTCATACGGCGATGCTCTTTTTGAAACGATAAAAGCCTCTCACGGGAAGCTCTTGTTTTGGGAAGATCACTACTTCCGACTGATGGCGTCAATGCGTATTATGAGAATGGACATTCCTATGGCGTTTACCATGGAGTTTTTAGAAGCTGAAATTTTAAAAACCCTAGAGAGTGAAGGTCTCAACCAAGCGTCTGCCCGTATTAAATTACAAGTGCATAGAGCTACTGGAGGTTTGTATTTACCAACGAATAAAGAAGTCACCTTTATTATTTCAGCACAAAAAATAGATCAAGATTTTTATTTGTTAAGCGAAGAACTTTACGAAGTAGACCTGTTTAAGGACTTTTATATTGCGCCAAGTCTGTTGTCGACCCTTAAAACAAATAATAAAGCCATTAACGTGGTGGGAAGCGTGTATGCCAAAGAAAACGATTTGGATAATTGCTTGCTTTTAAACACCGATAAAAGTGTGGTTGAAGCCTTGAATGGTAATATCTTTTTAGTGAAAGGAAACACCGTTAAAACACCGCCATTAACCGATGGCTGCCTAAAAGGAGTGATGCGTAAACAGATTATTCAGATTTTAGAATTAATGCCTGAATTAGAAATTGAAGAAGCTTCTATTTCACCTTTCGAATTGCAAAAGGCCGATGAGCTGTTTATTACAAACGTTATCACAGGAATACAACCTATTACTAAGTATAGAAAAAAGGAGTATAAGAATACAGTTGCAAAAAGTGTATTGCAAAAGCTTAATGTAAAAGTAAGACTCGGTTAATTGTAACTCGGGTTTTCTGGTGCATTAGACCAAATGCTGTAATTACCTCCCAGTTCTACCATTTTTTCTCTCCAGAAAAACTCGTAGTCCTTTTCGATAATTGCTTTTTTATGCACATTCTTAGTCACTACCCAAGCGTTGGTTTTTAATTCGTTCTCTAACTGATTGATCTCCCATCCCGAATAGCCTAAGAAAAACTTGATGTCTTTTTCAGTAAGCTTGCCTTGAATAATCAATTTCGAGACTTCACTAAAATCACCTCCCCAATAAATGCCTAGCGATATTTCTATGCTGTTGGGTATTAATTCCGGTACCTTATGAATAAAGTAAAGGTTGTCCTGTTCTACAGGTCCGCCATTATACACTTTAAAAGGGGTTTCTATCTCAGGAATAAGCTCGTCGATAGTATAACCTAATGGCTTGTTTAAAATAAATCCAATAGAACCTTCATCTGTGTGATCTGTGAGTAATACGATAGAACGATTAAAAGATAAATCCCCGATTATTGAGGGTTCTGCAATTAATAAATCTCCTTTGGTTGGCTTAGTTAAAATCATTTTAGAAAGATTTAATTTAACTAAAAGTAGTTTTTTTTTTATTTAAATGCAATATTTTAAAAATAAAATCCATAAAAAAAGCCTTCATTTCTGAAGGCTTAATTATATTATTGATGCTAAAATCTTAGTTTACAGCATTTGATAAATCAGAACCAGCTTTAAATTTTACAACTTTTTTAGCTTTAATTTTGATTGTTTTTCCAGTTTGAGGATTTCTTCCGTCTCTAGCAGCTCTTTCAGATACTGACCAAGATCCGAAACCTACTAATGAAACTCTGTCGCCTTTCTTTAAAGCCCCTTCAATTTCAGTTAACGCACATTCTAAAGCTTTCTTAGAAGCTGCTTTAGTGATTCCTGCGTGTTCTGCCATAGCATCGATTAAATCTGTTTTGTTCATAATTTTAATTTTAATATTAATAAAAGTTGGTTAAACATTATTGTTAAATCCTTTACAAATTTATACGGATTATGCTACTATGCAAGTAATGACGGGGGAAATGCAGTATATTGTTAATAACTTATCGATTTTGTTAATAAAGAAGGTTGGTTTTCTGTGTTTTCTTGTAATATCAGTACTGATGGGGGTTTAGAGCATTTTAGCATCAGATTTAACTTCATAACCGTTTAAAAGCGATTTGATATCCATTAATTTTTTCCCCGGAAGTTTAATTTTAAGTATAGATATATAACCCTCTTTTACCGCCACCTTAAGTTCTTTTTTAGTACTTACAATTTGGCCTACACTTAAATCATGAGCCTCCATCTCTTTCATTACATCATAGATCTTTATATCTAAGCTATCCTCGCCATTTTGAAAAAGACACCATGCGGCAGGGTACGGACTCAAGCCACGAATGTGGTTGTGAATGTCGTGTATAGACGCATTCCAGTCTATCTTGCAATTGTCTTTGTTTAACTTGTAAGCGGTTTTACTTATGGCATCTTCTGGCTGTGGTGTGGTTTTTACCTCGCCTTGTGCGATAAGATTAACGGTTTTTAGTATTAAATCACTCCCTAAATGCATCAACTTGTCATGAAGGCTACCTGCATTTTCATTGGGATCGATAGCTAGGGCTTCTTGAAGTATCATAGCTCCAGTATCAATTTTTTCATCGATAAAGAATGTCGACACCCCAGTTTCCGTTTCGCCATTTATAATCGCCCAGTTTATCGGAGCGGCCCCACGGTAATTCGGTAGTAAGGACGCGTGTAGGTTAAAAGTACCATATTCTGGCATTTGCCAAACCACCTTAGGGAGCATTCTAAACGCTACTACAATTTGTAAATTGGCGTTTAAGGCTTTAAGCTCGGCTAAAAAAGTGTCGTCCTTTAAGTTTGTTGGTTGTAATAAAGTTAAGCCTTTGTCTTTAGCATACACTTTTACTGCGCTTTCATTTAACTTGCGGCCGCGACCAGCAGGTTTGTCTGGTGCTGTAATCACACCAACGACATTAAAGTGGTTGTCTAAAAGGGCTTGTAATTGGGTGACAGCAAAATCGGGTGTGCCCATAAATACAATTCGTAAATCTCTGTGTGTCTCTTTCATTATATATGTGCTAATTTATAGGTGTTTGTTTTTGTGAGGGTAATAACCTCATATTCTAATAATTCAGTCAAAGTGCTTTGTATGTCACGCTCAGAAAAAGGCAATTGCTCGGCTAATTCTCTAGATGATAAATCTCCTTTTTCTAATACCTCAATTATATGGTGTTTAACCGATTTACTATCTGCCTTTGGGGTTGTCTTCTTTTTTAAACAGACATTACAAACCCCACAGTCGGCAACCTCCTTTTCGCCAAAATAGGAGAGGAGCTGTACGCTTTTACATAGGGTATCGTTAGAAATATAATTTAAAACGGATTGTACTTGGTGTTGCCTTAACGCATTCTGCTGTTTAATAACCGTCGAAATGCGGTTGATGCTCTTGTCATCTTCTCGTGGTTGGAGATAGGTGATTTGTGCATCGGTTTTAGAATTTTGAAGGCTGATCAGTTCTGCCTTTGCCAATTGCTCTAAAATGCCTATTACTTTAAATTCCGGAAGCCTCGTTTTTTCTGAAACTAGAACCGTGTTAATTTTCGTTTCTTGTTCGAAAACACCACCGTAAGTACGAAGTATAGTTTTTACAACTAGCGCGCAATCGGTATGGGTTTCTAAATAGTTGAATAGTGATGCGTTACTAGCAATCACTTGAATCAGTGTTTTTTTATTGAATTGTTTCGATAAAGTAATAATGCTGGTACGGTCTAGTGCCAAAAGCGCATTATAAGCTAATATGGTATTGAATTTATAGGTCTTACAGAAAACATTGAAATTAAAATCGAAGGTTTCAAAATCACCTTCACCGTAAGCCACCTGAAAATAGCTACTCAGTTTTTTGTAAATGACTTTTATAAAATCAACCGATGGTAAAACGTTTAAAAATTGTTTTTCAACTAAAGCTTCGTCATTTTTATCTTTTAAAATAACAGCAAAGGCTTTTTCACCATTTCTACCGGCACGTCCTGCTTCTTGAAAATAACTCTCTATACTATCCGGTAAATTTAAATGAATAACCGTCTTTACATCGGGTTTATCAATACCCATTCCAAAGGCATTGGTCGCCACCATAACCTGCTTGCGGTTGTTAATCCAATCGTCCAAGGCATCATCTTTCTCCTTATTAGAAAGTCCCCCGTGATAATGTGTTGCCGTAAAGCCTTTATGTTCTAAAAACCGACTGATATCGAGGGTGGCCTTTCGGTTTCTTACATAAATGATAGAAGAGGCGGTGTTTTTTCTTAATATGGTTTCTAATCGGTAAAACTTATCTTCTTCAGTAAAAACCATATACGCTAGATTGGGTCTAGCAAACGATTGTTTAAATACTTTGGGAGCGATAAAGTCCAATTGGGTAATGATATCTTCAACCACCTCGGGCGTTGCACTTGCTGTTAAAGCAACAACGTTGGCCGTTGGCTGTATCGCCCTTAGTTCGGCAATGTTTTTATAAGACGGTCTAAAATCATTTCCCCATTGCGATATACAATGCGCTTCGTCGACAGCAATTAAATTCACATTCATAAGTCGGATGCGATCTTTTACAAGGTCTTGCTGAAGGCGTTCTGGAGAGAGGTATAAAAATTTATAGTTTCCGTAGATACAATTATCAAGCATGGTATCTAGGTCCTTATAACTGATACCACTAGTTAAAGCCATCGCTTTAATCCCTTTATCTTGTAAGGCCTGCACCTGATTTTTCATGAGTGCGATAAGCGGGGAGATAACAATGCAAATCCCGTCCTTAGCCAATGCGGGAATTTGAAAACATAATGATTTACCACCGCCAGTGGGTAAAAGCGCAAAGGTGTCTTCGCCTTCAATGACGGCATTTATAATATCTTCTTGAAGCGGTTTAAAGGTGGTGTAATTCCAGTAGCGTTCCAATATGTGTATTGGATGCTGCATTATAAGTTTTTAACCGTGTTTAAAATATAATCTGTACGTGCTTCTACAGTATCAAAAGGTACATTTTTTAAAGTGTAGTTGTTATTTTGATAGGCTTCAATAAGGTGATTGTGAATTTCTATCGCCTGTTCAAAACTTTCATAGCGCTCACTATCGCTAACAAATATTTCCTGCCAAGGTTCTAGTACGAAAATTTGGTCATATTCGTGATTTTTGCAGGCTTCGGTAAAGTAGTCAGGGTAATCGTCCCCACTATAATTCATATATGCAACTATGTCAGGAATACCGCGATCTAAAAAAACAAGGTCTCTATCACTCGATTCTGCTTCTTTAAATTGCTTGACACGTCCTTTTAATAGAAGTTCACTAAAGAGTAATGGCTTGGTTAAAAAAAGTTGCTCAATGCCCTGTTTACGTGCTTCGAGAGTGATTTCTCGAGAGATTTCCTCATAACAGGTGTAGCCTCTTTTAATGAGTTCGTTAATAATAGATGTTTTTCCAGTACCGGGGCCGCCGGCTATGACAATTTTTTTCGTATTCAATTTTGGCAAGATTTTGGCTGTAAAATTCGTGATTAAAAAGATATAAAAAAAATATAAAGTAAATGTATCTTTGTAAGAGATAAAAAGAATCATGAGTAAAAAACAAAATCAAGACGAATTTTACGCTAAATTAAAAGAACAATTAGAAGACACATCAAGTTGGCCTTCAGAGTATTTATATAAATTTATTGTAAAAACAAGCAACCAGAAAATTGCGGAAGTAGAAGCTATTTTTGATAACTCTGGAGCCGTTATAAAAACTAAAGAATCGAGTAATGGTAAGTATACAAGCCTCTCTATTAACCTTATAATGGAAAGCCCAGAACACGTTATCGCAAAGTATTTAGAGGTTACAGAAAAGGTAGACGACATTATTTCCCTTTAATAAGAGCTGCACACCAATAGAATATAAAACCGTTTATATGTATTAAACTATAAACTATTTTTTGTATTTTGGCTTCCGCATAAGGACTACAGTGCAACATATTAATTCTACACAATTTTATTTTGATAGACGCTATAGAGTATAACACAGAACGCGAACATTTAATTATTCCGGAGTATGGAAGACATCTTCAGAAAATGATTAACTACGCGAAATCACGAGAAGATAAAGAAGAACGTAATAAATTAGCAAAGGCTATTATTTCTGTAATGGGAAATCTACAGCCGCATTTACGCGATGTTCCCGATTTTCAACACAAACTATGGGATCAGCTTTTTATTATGTCTAAATTTGAGTTGGATGTCGATTCGCCTTACGGAATGCCTTCCGAAGAAGCGCTTAATGAAAGACCAGAGACATTACCTTACCCGCAAAATTTTCCGAAATATCGTTTCTACGGAAACAATATTAAGACCATGATCGACGTTGCTAATACCTGGGAAGAAGGTGAGCTAAAAGAAGCTTTGATTTTTACCATTGCCAATCACATGAAAAAATGTTTCTTGAATTGGAATAAAGACACGGTGGAAGATTCAGTGATTTACGATCACTTATACGAACTGTCTAACGGTAAGATTAATCTTAAAAAAACGGAAGAGGACTTAACAGACGCTACGCGTTTATTGCAAAATAGTAATAAGAAAAAGTACACGTCTACAAGTGCTAGTTCTAAAAAGTCACACTCCAAAAAAAGTCATACAAGCAATACCAATCGCGGTAAAAAAAGATACTAAAAAAGTTTATGGGTACATTTAAAATTGAAGGAGGTCATCAATTAAAAGGTGAAATCCAACCTCAAGGCGCAAAGAATGAAGCACTACAAATATTATGTGCGGTATTGTTAACTCCAGAAGTTGTTACCATAAACAATATCCCCGACATTATAGATGTTAATAAACTAATTACCCTATTAAAAAACTTAGGTGTAAAAGTGAAGCATTTAGGACCGGGATCGTATTCTTTTCAGGCCGATAACGTTAATTTAGACTACTTAAAGTCAGCCGACTTTAAAGAAGAAGGTCGTGGGTTACGCGGGTCGATTATGATTGTAGGACCGTTATTAGCGCGTTTTGGTAAAGGATATATTCCTAAACCAGGAGGTGATAAAATTGGACGTCGCCGATTGGATACGCATTTCGAAGGCTTTATAAACTTAGGAGCAAAATTTAGATACAACCGCGAAGAGTATTTTTACGGTGTTGAAGCCGATACCCTCGTTGGTACCGACATGCTTTTAGACGAAGCCTCGGTAACAGGAACAGCAAATATTGTAATGGCCGCTGTTTTAGCTCAAGGAACAACAACAATATACAACGCTGCTTGCGAACCTTATTTACAGCAATTATGTAAGATGTTGAATAGAATGGGAGCTAAAATTTCTGGTGTAGGTTCTAATTTATTAACCATTGAAGGTGTTGATGCGCTTGGTGGAACCGAGCACAAAATGCTTCCTGATATGATCGAAATTGGAAGTTGGATCGGATTAGCTGCAATGACCAAAAGTGAACTGACCATAAAAAATGTGAGTTGGGACGATTTAGGGCAAATCCCTAATGTGTTTGCCAAACTAGGAATTACCCTAGAACGCCGAGGTGATGATATTTTTATCCCAGAACACACCAACGGTTACGAAATTCAAAATTATATAGACGGTTCTATTTTAACCATCGCCGATGCGCCATGGCCAGGATTTACACCCGATTTATTAAGTATCGTATTAGTAGTGGCAACACAAGCTAGAGGAGAGGTGCTAGTACACCAGAAAATGTTTGAAAGCCGCTTGTTTTTTGTCGATAAATTAATCGATATGGGGGCGAAAATTATACTTTGTGATCCGCATAGGGCAACCGTTATAGGTCATGATTTTAAATCCCAATTAAAAGCAACCACAATGGTATCACCAGATATTAGAGCGGGAATCTCTTTACTAATAGCTGCCTTATCTGCTAAAGGAACGTCTACAATCCATAATATCGAGCAAATTGATCGCGGTTACGAGCATATTGTTAAACGTCTTAAAAAGATAGGTGCAAAAATAGAACGTTTCGAAGGCAATTAAAACGCTAGTAAACGCATAACACAGCATGTTGCGGTATTGCAATTCTTCTTTTTTATTGGAAAGAGGAGTCGCAAAATCGCAACATTTTTTTTGACTTAGATTTTGTGTGCTGGATGACCGTTGACTAATATAAACAGACGTGAACTAATAACGTATAGGGGTTTTAAACCTTGGCTTTACGGAAGGATCGCGCTAATATACTACTACCTATACTCAATTATGGGGTAATACAAATAAGACTGCGGATTCTAAGCAGCTATTTTTTACGGTGACTAATAAGGTAATCTACCGACCATTGGTCCCATGTTTTTGGTAATAGTAATAGGGCAATTAGTAACATAGTGCGGTACATAACATGCGATAAATCCCATATCGGTTCAGCAAGGCCATGACCAAAAGTAACTAGTATTAATACCGAAGCTAGTGCGTAAAGCGCATAGTTTGTTTTAAATCCGATAACCAATAAAAAACCACCAATCAACTCAATATAAGAGGTGTAATATACAGTGGCATAAATTAAAAAATCAGGCAGAATATCTTCGAAAGTCCCTATAAAGTAATGCGCCTGATAGACTTTTTCAATACCCATGGTAATCACTTTTCCAAAGCCTTGCATTAAGAATATAAAGCCTAGAATCATACGAAGGGTAAAGGCACTAACAATTTTATTTAAATCTATCATATTTATAAGCGGTTATACTGTGTTTTTAAAAATGGGTTTTCATTTGACATCGGCTGAATTATTACCTCAAAGGCGTGCGAATAGAGCAGGGGGAGTCGTGGAGTAATAGGCTGTTGCTATTGGCGTAATATTTTTTCCATTTTACGTCCTTTAGCTAACTCATCGACCAACTTGTCTAGAAAACGGGTTTGTTGGGTGAGTGTATTATCGATGTCTTCAATGCGGTAACCACAAATAACACCCTTTATAAGATGTGCATTGGGGTTTATTTCGGCACGCTCAAAAAAGGTTTTAAAAGTAACCTTTTCATCAATTAGCTCCTGGATTTTTACACTGTCAAAACCAGTTAACCAGGTGATTACTGTGTGTAGCTCTTCTATGGTGCGCCCTTTCTTTTCTACTTTAGTGACATAATGCGGATATACCGACGAAAAGGTCATTTTAGCTATGCGTTCGTTATGTTCTGGAGTCACTTTCATGGGGTAAATATATTGTAAATGTTAGCCTAACGGTTAGGGGCGTTGGATCTTAAAATAAGAACTATTAAGTAGTCAATACTAAGACTTCAAAATTCTTATTTTAATTTAGACTGTAATTTTTTGTGTTGTTTTCAATCGCTTTTTTAAGATTTGCCAGGTTGGTTTCTTCCTGTGTAACAAATGTCCCACTCATTAAAGCCATTATAGACTTCGATATCATACTGTTTCCCGTTGCCGTAGTATAGGTGTTAATTTTTGTTTTTCCATCAATAAATTCCATAGATAGTTGGTAGTCCATATCCATAAAATCTGAAGTAAATACCATGGAAACAGATTCGTTTGGAACAATTTCTGTTATGGTTTCTCTAATAATCATTTGCTGACCTTCATTGTCAAAATACACATCATAGACGGCACCTACCGTGGCGTGTTGACCACTTACCAGCTCCATTTTTTGAACGCCGATTAGCCATTCCGATATTTTCTCTGGATCTTGACTTAACCCCCAAGCTTCTGTAAGAGGTTTGTCGACCATAATCTCACAGTCATAAGTGATTTCAGGTTTGAGGAGTCCTAAAAGGAAAAAACCAATCACTAAAACTGCTAAAATGCCTAGACTATATTTTACGTATTTCATACTTTAATTTTTATTGTGACCTAGCAATTTGTACACTAAGATTCAGTGTGCAATTTAGTAAATATAAGTTGAAGAGTAAAACTGTAGAATCAAGAGGTGCAAGGTGATTGGTATACAGCTTTTAAACAGATTATTATGAGATGTGTACCCTTGAAACACGAATTGTGATGAATGAAATTGGGAGCTAACAAACGATCAAAAAGGGTAGTTGATTTCACCTGTGCCTACTAGGGTTTAGAATGTTATAACACTATTTATTTTAAAGCCATATTATTTATTTAATGTGACTAGTATTTTGTTGCCATTTATCTTTCGTTATTTTATAACACAAACAACGTTCGTAATCGGGGTAGTCTTTAAGTTTAGGGTGATTAAATGCACCCAACTTTGTCATTCCTGTTTTTTGCATCACCTTTTCCGATGGCCTATTGTTTTCCGTACAAACAGCAATAATAGTCTTAAAACCCAAGTCATTAAACCCGAATTCAAGACACCTTTTTGCGCCTTCGGTGGCATAGCCGTAACCCCAAGCACTTGGTTTTAAACGCCATCCCATATCTATTGCTGGCGTGTACTTTGAATGGTACTCCTGAAAAGCGAAACCAATAAAACCAATAAACTCTCCGTTTTCTAAGCGATCGGTAGCGTAATAAGTATATCCATTTTTAATGTAGTGCTTTTGCAAGCGCTTAGTTAATTCGGCAGTTTCCTCTGTGGTTAATGGTTCTGGAAAATACTTCATTACAGCTTTATCGGCATTCATACTCGCAAATTCTGTCAAATCGCTTGCCGTCCAGTTGCGAAAACCGAGTCGTTTGGAGGTAAATAGATAGTTTTTATGCATGTGCGTTTGTGGACTAAATAGCAGTTTAAATAAGCTAATAAGTAGGGCTAAGTTAAACAATTGTACCTATCAATGCTTAACACAACTCCAGCACTGTGAAAATGTTAAAACTGTAACAAAGGTTACACGCCTTTATAAATTGATTGGTTATGTTTGTATAGTATGAATATAAAGAGTTACATAGCAGTGTTTATGGTTACGGTATTTATAGCAAAGTTTATTGCTGTAGATGCTAAGGCTTTAAACCTACTCTTTAGCGAGGAAGGAATTAATTTGCTGCACTTTCAGTGTAAAAAAGAGCAGGCCCAGTACCAAAAAAGTGATCAAAAATCCTCAGTATCTTCCCAATTAGAGACTCAGGAAGTGATTGCCTTTAATGGCGATTGTACGCCGCAGTATCAATTGGAACTGTTTACTTGGGCATTAGACACTTCTTCTTTTAGTGTTGATTACAATACATATATGACGTCTAAATTACGGTATATGTATTATGATAATAACTCTCCGCCACCACGACTAGCCTAAGCTAAACATCTAAATGGAACTTTAAATCTTACAAGGGGGTATACGTTGTATAGGCATCTCCTTGCGGATTTATAGTGTTCTCAATCCTTATTTTAATTTAATAACATATCATCAAATGACGTCCTCAATTTCAGTCAGTAGACGCTCTGTTTTAGTGTTACGTGTTTTAGTCAGTGGTATATTCCTTCTTGCAGGAGCAAATCACCTATTACAAACCGATAAAACAGTACAGCGTATAGAAGCCGCTAGTTTTAAAAATGTCGCTTATTTTTTTGGAGACCCCGAGTGGCTAGTCATCCTATCAGGAATCGTAATGGGTGTTGCAGGAATCCTGTTTTTAATAGGCTATAAAACAAAATGGGCGGCACTTATTCTGGTAGCGGTTTTAATCCCTATCACCCTTACGGTTCAGGTGGGACAAATAAATACACTAGGACCTTTATTTAAAAATTTAGCCCTTCTCGGCGGACTTCTTTTTTTTATTCTGAATGACACCGAAACACACTTAAAAATAAAATCTAAATTATGAAAACACATCTTTTAAATACAGTATTAATCGTAACACTTCTCTTTGGGAGTTTTACTTTATACGGACAAGAGCAGTCCGAATCTAAAACTAATAACTATGTGGTTATGACCACTAAAATCCCTCAGCTTTCACCAATTATTTTAACGGCAGAGGCTCTTAAAAAGGAGGACGGTCCAGCATTTGGTCGTTTTATAGTTATTATCTGCGGAAAAAATAGTGGAGAGCTCACGTATAAAGACAAGATGTATCCCTTTATAAGAAAGGCCGAAAAAGCAGACGTAGAGATCGTTGCTTGTGGATTCTCACTGAATAAATTTAAAGTGGATACTACGAAATTACCAAAAGCTATACGTACTGTAGAGAATGGGATTCTCTATAACTTTCAGCTACAAAAACAAGGGTATAAAAGCATCAGCTTGTAATACCTAAATCAATTCATTACAATAAAAAATAGTAAAAACTATGAAAAAAGATAAAAACAAAGAAAAGAAAACATGGATTCAATATGGCGTGTTTGCTGTGATTGCAGTAATCCTTTATGCCACAGGATTGCATACCGAAGTGATTGGATTCGCTCAACGTGGTTTACTGGCTACCGGATTAATGAATCCTGATGTGGAAGAGATCACCCATATGAAATCCAATAACACAACTAGTCCCACACCAATTGGACCTAAAGCAGATATGAATTTTAAACTCATAGATGTAAACGGCAAGGTTACCTCACTACAAGAATTAAAAGGAAAGGTGATTTTTATAAACCTTTGGGCCACATGGTGTCCGCCATGTATTGCAGAGATGCCGAGTATTGATTCTTTGTATAAAACCGTAGGTGATGATGTCGCGTTTGTTATGGTGTCTCTAGACAGGGATTTTGAAACCGCAAAAGCCTTTAACGAGCGCAAAGGATATAATTTCCCAATATATGCGCCAGCAGGTGGTATTCCTGCCATGTATAATACCAATTCAATTCCGTCGACCTACGTTATTGATGCCCAAGGAAACTTAGCTTTAACCCATCGTGGAATGGCAGATTATAGTGATTCGAAATTTATTGAATTTTTAAAATCACTAAAATAATACCACCGCTTTAACCGGTAGCAAAACGAGCTCCACTTTTACGAGTGGAGCTTTTTTTATGTATCTTGCGCGGACTAAAAGCTGTGAAGAATGTCTAAAAAAGGACACCCAAAGAACACGAAAAATAAGTCTAAGCACACCAAGCTAATGACGCAAAAAAAGAACAAGCTGAAATCGGAAAAAGAGCTTCGTAAAGAGCGCTTAAAAGCTATTGTTGCCAAATCAAAAGAGGCGCAGTAAGCGTTTACTTCTAGAAATAAAGGGGTGTTTACTAGTCGGTCTTTTCTACCTGAATGTGGTGTCATATCCTTGTATTACGCCTTATAAACATTAACAATACTTTACTATTTATTACTTTATTGCTACTGATTTAAATGTTAATTTTGTACATAACATTATTTAACTATAAAAATATATGAAATTTAAAATAGCAACATTAGCACTGATAGCAACTGTAATTATGGGTTGTAAATCGGACAAAACAACAGAAAACGAAGCTTCGCAAGGAGATACTGTAGACATTACAAACACACAGTGGACCTTAGTTACTCTAGAAGGAAATGATCTAGAGACTGCAGAGCAGAACGGTCAAATAATTCACTTTACCTTACATTCAGAAGGAAATAATGTGAGTGGTTACGCAGGGTGTAATAGATTTACTGGAAAGTATAGTTTAGATGGCGATAACCGTATAACTTTTAGTGCTTTAGGAACAACACGTATGGCATGTCCTAATAGTACGATCGACGAAAGAAATGTATTGAGTGTGTTAGAAATGACCGATAATTATACGGTTGATGGTGAGCAACTTATGTTAAACAAGGCGAAAAGAGCTCCATTAGCAGTTTTTAGTAAATCGGAATTAGATAGTAAGCCAATAACGCAAATAAAATGGAGATTAAAATCTTTTGAAGGTAAAGAGATTGAGAAAGCTGAAAATGAAGAGGAAGATATCTATTTTATGCTAAATGCTGTAGAGAATAGAGTAGAAGGGTTTGCTGGGTGCAATACCATTTCAGGTTCTTATACACTAAATAGAGGAAATAAAATTTCTTTTAACGGTGTTGCAGTAACTTTAAAAGCGTGTCCTGATATGACTTTTAATGAAGCTGAGTTTTTAAAAGTTTTTGAAATGGCAGATAACTATACCATTAATGGTGATGAGTTAAACTTAAACGTTGGAAGACGTGCTCCATTAGCAGTATTTGAAGCTGTAAAATAAGGTATTAATATAGGCACCCCAAAAAGGGTGCATTATAAATTATTTAGAAAATAAAAAAGGTGTTTATCATAATGATAAACACCTTTTTTATGCGATCTTTTTACAACTTACAATTATCTTTTTGTTATTAGGGTCCGTAGTGAAAAACAAGTAAATGTCCCCACCATCACTTAACTTAAGCTTCTTGCGAATACTGCTTACAGTATCGGGAAAATTCCGAGTGGTGACATTAGCTTTGGTAAGCTTAAAGGTTTTTTTAAAGTGTTTTACGTTATAGTCACTCGTAGTATCAATTTTAAAGGAGCGCCCAGGGAAATCTATTAACGCCTCGCTAGTATATAGATGCGAGTGTTTGTGTAATTTTTTCAACTTTAAACGGGTAGCTAGGCTATTAAAGGCACCCGATTTTAAAATGGCAGCATTAGGTTCGTATAAATAATTAAGAGGGACGCTATAGTCTGCTTCGTGACTAGCTTCCTCTTCTAATTCAAAATTAAAAGTATCTTGTTTCCCTTTGTTAATATTAACAGTGCGGATTTCAATATCGTCATTATAGCCTTTTTCTAGGAGCCATAGTAATTCTTTAACCTCGTTATTAAGTGCTACAGAATAAATGGTTTTAACATGCTGTAATTCGCTAATACCAATACTGATATCTAATAAAGGAGATGTTTTTATTAATATAGTCTTACTGCGTTTAAAAAGTAAATCGAGGTGTTTAGGGATATTTGGTAAGCAATCGCTAAGCATAAACACTTTTCCTTTACTGTCGTTACGACGTGAGGGGTCTACATAAATCGTAGAATAACTGCTATCGTTTTGCTCTAACACCGCCAAGCCGTCCTGTGGTAAACAACGTATATTTTCTCTATTTAAAACCGCAAAATTATGCTTTACGATTTGAGATAATCTAGGGTTAATCTCACAATGGGTCACTTGTTTAAAGCGTTTTGAAAAATAATAACAATCAATGCCAAAACCTCCCGTTAAATCAATTAAAGAATCTCCAGAGACCAAATTAGATTTATATAAAGCCGTAGCTTCAGAAGACGTCTGTTCTATATTTAACTTATTCGGATAGTATATGTTTTTAGCCGCAAACCAAGTTGGTAATTTCTTTTGAGCCCTCTTTTTAGCTTCAATTTGTTCAATCAGTGCTTTTATATCAAAGGTCGAATGCTTAGATTCTTTAAGCAGTAATGCCGTAAGATTAGAGTCTAGATGCTCGTCTATAAACTCTTGCTGTTCTCTATTTAAAAGTGCGGAATCCAAAGTAATATTATAAACCTCTTGTCAGTTTTTTTACGATTCTATATTCTGATAAAAATTCTTTAGCAACCACTTTTATTGCGGTATATACCGGAATAGCAACAATTAAACCAACCACGCCAGAAAGTAATCCTGCTATAACGATAACAATAAAGATCTCTAAAGGGTGTGATTTAACACTCTGTGAAAAAATAAAGGGCTGACTGAAAAAGTTGTCTACTAATTGCGCAATGATAAAACCAATCATAACGTAAATCGTTTTAGGTAATATAACGGTACTAAAGTCTTCACCTAAATTACTAGACATGGTTAAAAGAACAATCAAGAAAGCACTAATAATAGGGCCTACATAAGGGATCACGTTTAATAATGCACAAAGGGAAGCGATTACTATAGCATTGTCAATTCCGAAAATAAGGAGAACGATAGAGTAAATCGTGAATAATATGATAAGCTGTAAGAGTAAACCACCAAAATAACGAGATAATAAATTGCGAATCTGCGATAATGATTTTCTTAAGCGTGCTTCTTTTGATTTTGGAAATAGAGTTATTACACTATTTCCAAACATATCACTGTCCTTTAAAAAGAAGAATGAGATAAAAAGGACGGAAAAAAGACCAATTCCAAAACTACCGAGTCCACTAATAATAGAATTTAAAAACTCGGGAATGGCACTAAAATTAAGCTTAGACATTAGTGTAGAGTCCTTAAAAGAGGCTTGTACCTCTTCGCTATTTAAACCAAAGTGATTAATACCTTCTATATAGAGGCTTTCAACGTTGCGTTGCAGCGCATTAATATCTAAAAGGGATAGGTTTTTTCCTTGCTCAATAACTAATGGAATAAACAAACTCACTATCCCTAAAATCGTAGCAAAGAATAAAATCATTGTGATAATCACAGCGACCAAATTGGGGAACTTAAAGCGTTCTCGTAGGACTTTAACGATAGGGCGCCCAAGTAATGAAATAACACCTGCAATAGCAATATATACGAGTACGGACTGAATCTTGTAAATAAACCACAGTCCGATGGTCACCCCAATAATTACTGCTAGTGCTTTGAGTATCCCGTTTGATATCGTTTTTGAATCCATTTAGTAAATATACATATTGTGTTAGAATTATTTATTTTTATTTTAAAAACACGGTTAAACCAGCTGCTTCGTTATCTCGTATAAGGCAATATTTGCCGCTTGAACAACATTCATACTGCTGTTTTGGCCGTACATGGTAATGTGGACACTAGCATCACTAGCTTTTAAATTGTGTTCTGAAACGCCAAAATTCTCATCGCCAATAATAAGGGCGATGGGTTGGTTTGTCGGGAATTTAAAATGATCTATTGCTGTACTCTCTTTAGTGATTTCTAAGGCAACGATATAATAGTTTTTAGCCTTTAAATCGGCAATCACCTCTGCCGCATTTTCACAAACTTTATACGGAACGACTTTTTCTGTCGCTCGAGAGGTTTTCATCATTTTTCGACCCAGAGGAATATGAGATCCACAGAAAATAAGTTCCGCTACTCCAAAAGCATCCGAAATTCTAAACAGACTGCCAATGTTAGGGGCATTGGTTACATTTTCACATACAATGGTAATCGGGAATGTTTTAGATTCAAAATTGGTGGTGTCGTGATTAAGTTGCAAACTAAAAAAGGATTAAATTAATTTTCGAACACGTATTTAATAATATTGGCGCCCATTTTTAGTGCTTTTTCGCGCACAGACTCCGGATCGTTATGAACCTCAGGGTTTTCCCATCCATTACCCAAATCGGACTCGTAGGTAAATAATACTACCAATCGCGAGTCGTGAAACAACCCAAAGGCTTGGGGGCGCTTCCCATCGTGCTCATGGATTTTTGGTAAACCTTTTGGGAACTTATAATAGGTGTTAAATATCGGGTGACTAGCCGGAAGTTCAACGAATTCTTGGTTAGGGAATACTTTTTTTAATTCTTTGGTAATAAAAGGCTCCATACCATAATTGTCATCAATATGTAAAAAGCCTCCGGAAATTAAATAGTGTCTAAGGTTTTTGGCATCATCATCGCTAAAAAAAACATTACCGTGCCCCGTCATATGCAAAAAAGGATACTGAAAAATATCTGTGCTTCCCGCTTCAACAACTTCAGGTTTACTGTGTATTGCCGTACCAATATTAGCATTGCAAAAGGAAATTAAATTAGGTAATGACGTGGGGTTACTATACCAATCACCACCACCTTGATACTTTAAAACCGCAATGTCTTGCGCTATAATAGGGGTAGAGAATAAGCAAGTTATACTCATGACCACCAGGGTTACTATGTATGTTAGCGCCTTATTTTTCATATTTCATTACTAAATGCAACGGAGTGGCATGCTACAATAGCAGCCGTTTCAGTGCGTAATCTTGTGTTTCCTAATGCTACCGGTTTAAAACCATTTTCTATAGCTAATTTTATTTCTGAGGTACTAAAGTCGCCTTCAGGGCCTATTAATACCGTAATATCGGTTTTAGTCTGAATTTCGTTTTTTAGTGATTTCTTATCAGTTTCTTCACAATGCGCAATAAATAAATCGCCATGCTGTTGTTTTCCGACAAACGACTTAAAAGATTCTGCTGGGTGTAGGCTAGGCAAATAACAACTTAGAGATTGCTTCATAGCAGATTGTAAAATCTTTTCAAAGCGTTCTGCTTTAATGACCTTGCGTTCGCTATGATCGCAAATAATAGGAGTGATGCTTTGAATACCTATTTCTGTTGCCTTTTCTAAAAACCACTCATAACGATCGTTCATTTTTGTTGGAGCAACCGCCAAATGTAAATTGTAATTTGGTTGTGGTTTAAGTTCTTTGCCTATTATGACCGCTTCACAACTTTTAAGATTAGGAATGGTGATTTCAGCTGTAAAAAGCCAACCCCTACCATTGGTAATATGCATGATATCTCCCGTTTGCTTGCGAAGTACTTTTACAATATGCTTGCTTTCTTCTTTTGGAAAAAGAAAGTGTTCAGTGGTTTCGGTAAGCGCTGGGTTATAAAACAATTGCATTATAATTTCTCTTCAATTTTTAAAACGTAAACTTCTTTAATGGTAGTCACACGATGTGTTTTTAATATGATGTAATACCCGCGGTCTTTTTCTACAGAAACCGTATAAATATCACCTACACTATGTGCTAAGTTAGCGGCTTCATTCTCAATTTCTATAGGCATTTCATTGTCTTTAAACCATCCCGAATCACCACCGCGTAGCGCGTTATCATCCATAGAATAACGTTTTGCTAAATCTTCGAAAGGCACGCCGTTTTCGTATTTGTATAAGATGGTTTTACGCATCTCATAAATGTCATTGATGTCAACTTTACTTTCATCAAAATAAATATAACTGATTCTGTAATGCGGATCGTTAGATTTATCAATAACCTTATAATGTGTTTTTTTAAATTGTGAAGGCACTGTTTTAGTCATTCCCACAGGCATGGCTAATAGGGATTGTGCTAAGGTAGACTTGTGTTTTTCCTCATTAAAAGCAATTAACTTATTTCTTTTAGAAGCACTTTTTTCAATATATAATTCGGCGTCTTCAAGATTTGAAATGTTTTCAATGTCTTTAACAGCGTCTTGAGCAGAAATAGATAGGGTGCTAAGAATTAATAGTAGGAGTAAAGTGTGCTTCATTATAATTATAATAAGGTTTATTTTAAACAAAAAAACGAAAAAAAGTAGTTTTAAAAAATTATTTAGAAGGTTATTAACACCTCATAAGCTTAGACCTGTTGGCCGTCGTGTGTTCTACTCACATTAAAACGAGTCCTTTCGCAAATTTAAATTTTTAAACGTGCCGATGCCATAACATTATCCTCGGCAAAATCATTTTCTAAATATTTTAAATAACCAACAATAGCAATCATAGCGGCGTTGTCTGTAGTGTATTCAAATTTAGGGACATAGGTGGTCCATCCAAATTTTTCTTCTCCCTTTTTCAAGGCTTCACGAATACCCGAGTTTGCCGATACACCACCACCAATAGCGATGTGTTTAATGCCTGTTTGTTTTGTAGCTAGTTTTAGTTTGTCGATTAATATTCCAATAATAGTATACTGAATCGATGCGCAAATATCATTTAGATTTTCGCTAATAAAATTCGGATTCTTTTTTACTTCACGTTGGATAAAATATAAAACGGCGGTTTTAAATCCTGAAAAGCTGAAATTTAACCCTTCAACTTTGGGTTTGGTAAACGCAAATGCTTTTGGGTTTCCTAATTTTGCACGACGGTCTATTTCAGGACCGGCAGGATACCCTAATCCTAAAATTTTACCACTTTTATCGTAAGCTTCCCCAACAGCATCATCAATAGTTTCACCAATAACTTCCATGTCAAAATAATGAGACACCTTAACAATTTGGGTGTGTCCTCCAGAGATAGTCATTGCTAAAAAAGGAAAGGGCGGCTTTTTAAACCCTTCTTCCTCGATAAAATGCGCTAATATATGGGCTTGCATATGGTTAACATCCACTAAAGGAATATCTAGTCCGTAAGCTATAGATTTTGCAAATGAAGTTCCTACTAGTAGTGAACCCATTAAACCTGGACCGCGAGTAAAAGCAATGGCACTTAAATCGGACTTAGTAATATTTGCCTGTTTTAAAGCTTGGTGTACCACCGGTACAATGTTTTGCTGGTGAGCGCGAGAAGCTAATTCTGGAACAACACCACCAAACTCTTCGTGTATTTTTTGACTCGCAACAACATTACTTAAAATACGACCGTTAGATATTACCGAAGCCGCTGTATCGTCGCAAGAAGATTCTATTCCTAGGATAAAAATATTTTGTGAAGACATTATAAAAGATTGGGCATAATTATTGTTAATTTTGAAAACTAAATCATCTGTTTTAGATGAATAAGCGTAATACAAAGGTAATTGATTCTATAGAATTATATAATTTTTAATTAATATCAAAAAATTTCTAAAAATAGTAGGGAAATTATTGGCAATCTTATTGCTGATCTTCATCATATTGGTGTTGTTTTTGTCTATTCCAGCGGTTCAAACGCAACTGGGTAGCTACGCGACCAAACGCATAAATGATGATTTTAAAACCAATATTAATATTGGGAAAATTGGGCTTCTGTTTAATGGTGATGTTAAACTAAAAGAAATTCTAATTCGCGATTATAAAAAAGACACCCTAATTAGTGCCACAGAAATAAATACTTCGATTATAAGTTTTAGGAATATTATTAACGGAAAACTTAATTTAGGAGATATTGACCTCGAAGATTTAATTTTTAATATCAAAACTTATAAGGGGGAAGATAAAACCAATCTAGACGTTTTTGTAGCGCGTTTTGACGATGATAACCCGAGAACAGAAAGTAGTTTTTTACTCTCTTCAAGCGACGTTTCTATCTATAACGGTACCTTCCGATTTCTAGATGAAAATAAAGAAAACGAAAAAATTCTAGAGTTTAATAACCTAGATATTAACGCCACTAATTTTTTAATTAATGGGAGTGATGTTAGTGCGCGAATTAATACCTTGGGCTTTGTAGACAGTCGTGGGTTGGTCATGAAAAATATGTCAACCAACTTTAACTATACCTTGACGGAAATGGTTTTCGATAATCTTGAAATCGAAACCAAACACTCGACGTTAAAAGGGAATTTGCGCTTTGATTATGAGCGTAAAGATTTTGAAGCGTTTACAGACAAAGTAAAAGTTACGGCCAATTTTAAGGATTCGGATGTTGCTCTAGACGAATTAAATATTTTTTATAACGAATTTGGAGTAAATCAACACGCGATTTTTAGTACTAAAATAACGGGGACTTTAAACGACCTGACAGCGACCAACTTAAAGCTAAACACCAGTAGTAGAAGTAAGATTTATGGGGATTTAAATTTTAAAAATCTGTTTAATAGTGAGGAAAATAATTTCGCTATGACCGGAAATTTTACAAATCTAACCTCTACCTATGGGGATTTAAGAGCGTTACTACCTAATGTTTTAGGCGCGACGATTCCAACAATTTTTGATAAGCTAGGCGTTTTTGTTATCACCGGGAAATCCAACATTACACCCAATAACATAGATGCTGATTTAAATATATCTACCGACTTAGGCTTTATAAAATCCAATTTAAATATTCATAATATTAATGATATTGATGCCGCAAAATACAAGGGGAATATCATATTCGACGAGTTTAAAATAGGTCAGTTTTTAGATAATAAAAACCTAGGTGACATCTCATCTAACCTAGATGTTGATGGAGTAGGGTTTAAGAAAGACAACTTAAACTCCCATTTAAAAGGAGATGTGTATGCTCTCGATTATAATAAGTACCGCTACCAAAATATTACGGTCGATGGGGCTTACGAGAAAAATGTTTTTAATGGTAAGTTGGTTTCTAAAGATAAAAACCTAAAACTAGAGTTTAACGGACTGGCTAATATGTCGAAAAAAATAAAAACTTTCGATTTTGTTGCTATGGTAGATTATGCGAATCTAAGAGCGCTTAATTTATATACCAAGGACGAGAAGTCTATTTTTTCTGGTACGGTAGACATGAAAATGAAAGGGACCTCTATAGAAGATGCTGTTGGGGATATCTTATTTAATAAGACCACGTACAAAAATGAAGTTGAAGATTACTACTTCGAAGATTTCGCCATTAGTTCTCGCTTTGAAAACGAAAAACGATTCATTCGCGTTAACTCCCCAGATATTATTGAAGGGGCTTTAAGTGGTGTTTTTAAGTTGAGGGATATTGATAATTTATTCGAAAACTCTATTAAAAGTATTTATACGAGCAAGCCGCCAAACATTATAAAAACAGATCAGTACATCGATTTTAATTTTAAAATTTATAATAAAATTGTCGAGGTGTTTTATCCCGAATTAAATTTAGGATCAAACACGTTTATTAAAGGTCGTGTGGAAAATGATGAAAAGGAGTTTAAATTCACTTTTAAATCGCCTAAAATCTCCATCTTAGACTATTTTGCTAGTGATATTGAAGTGCAGGTGGATAACAAAAACCCATTGTTTAATACCTATATAGAAATAGATAGTTTAAACACGAAACTCTATAAAGTTTCGAAGTTTAATTTAATTAACGTGACCTTAAACGATACCCTTTTTATGAGAAGTGAGTTTAAAGGTGGTAATAAAAATAATGATAAATTCGACTTGAGTTTTTATCATACCATAAACGAAAATGATAACTCCGTAGTAGGTTTTAAGAAAAGTGAAGTTATTTTTAAGGATAACAAATGGAATATTAACGAGCAAGGTAACACCCTAAATAAAATAGAGTTTAACAACGGTTTTAAAAACATAAAAATCGAAGAGATGGTAATGAATCATCTCAATGAGGAAGTTAAACTAGCCGGGGTGCTAAGAGATTCGACTTACAAGGATTTAAAACTTAATTTTAAAGATGTCGATTTGCAAAAAATCACGCCTAGAATTGATAGTTTGTCATTGGCAGGTACGGTAAATGGTAAGTTAGATTTGCTTCAAAAGGATGGGGTTTACCAACCTAATTCATCAATTACGATCGACGATTTAGAGATTAACAGACAGTATTTAGGGTCTTTTGATGCTAAAATCACAGGGAATAACTCCCTAACTCATTATACGGTGAATGCTAAAATTAAGGATGATATTTCTAATTCTTTTGAAGCTAAAGGGGATATCGATTTTACAGGTGCTAATCCGAGTATAAATGTCGATTTGCTTTTTAATAAATTCAGTTTAAATCTTCTGTCGCCGCTATTAGAGCCCGTTTTATTTAATGTAAGAGGAGATATGACAGGGAAAGCTAGTGTTATAGGAAGTTTAACACAACCGAGTTTTAATGGCGATGTAACGGTAGATAATGGGGGCTTAGGGATTTCAGAATTGAATGTGGATTTTGATTTTCAGAAGAACGCTTCCGTGACCTTAAAAGATCAAGAATTTATTTTTAATAATGTTAAACTTACCGATACCGAATACCAAACAAAAGGAAGTGTAGACGGTACTTTAAGTCATTTGAATTTCTCAAATTGGAAACTAGACTTGGCAATTAACACCGATAGATTGTTGATTCTAAATACTAAATACACCGACGAGTCTCTGTATTACGGTACAGGGTTTATTGGTGGTTATGCCGAGATAAAAGGGCCTACCGAAGCACTTAGAATAAACGCGATCGCTGAAACTAAAAAAGGTACAGAGTTTTTTATTCCGCTTAACGATCTGGAGTCGTTTGGTGATAATTCGTTTATTCATTTTTTAACGCCCGAAGAGAAAATAGAAAAACAAAAAGGGAATGAGGTTAAAGCCAAAAAAGTTACCGGATTAGAGTTAGATTTTGAGTTGGATGTGACTAACGATGCTTTAATAGAAATCGTTATGGACCGCGAAACGGGGAGTTCTATAAAAGGTCGTGGTGTAGGGAGTTTGCTATTTAATATTAATACAAACGGTAAATTTAATATGTATGGGGATTTCGTTGTGTGGGAAGGTGCTTATAACTTCTTGTTTGGTGGTTTTGTTCAGAAAGAGTTCACCGTAAAACCTTACGAAAGTTCCTTACAGTGGAATGGCGATCCGCTAAATGCAGAAATAAATATTAAAGCCATCTATAAAACAAGAACTAACCCTTCGGCGTTATTAGATAATCCTATTTCTCAAACCATTCCAGTGGATTTACAAATAAATCTAACGGGGCAATTAGAAAAGCCAGAGCCTAATTTCGAATTTGAGTTTCCTAACGTAAGTTCAACCTTAAAATCTGAGTTGAATTACCGCTTGGAATCTAAGGAAGATAAAGATAATCAAGCCATCTATTTATTAGCTACTGGCGGATTTAATAAACAGTTTAAAGATTTTAATGTTACCGGAACATTAACCGAACGATTAAACGGATTAGTAAATGGTTTTTTCACCGATGGAGATAGTAAAATAAACATCGGATTGAATTATGAAGTGGGACAAACGAGCCCCGATTATCAATCGGACGATCGCTTGGGGGTTACATTACAAACAAAAATTACCGATCGCGTTCTTATTAACGGAAAAGTAGGCGTTCCCGTTGGTGGCGCTTCAGAGTCGGTAATAGCCGGAGATGTGCAAATAGACTTCCTTTTAAATGCCGATGGAACACTTACCGCTACGGTCTTTAATAGAGAAAATAGTATCCGGAATTTTGGTGAAGAAATAGGGTACACCCAGGGATTAGGTGTGTCGTATTCTGTAGACTTTGATACGTTTGGGGAACTGATTCGTAAAGTTTTTTATAAAAAAAATGAAGAAGCTATCCTCGATGAAGACGACGAAGAACGTCAAGAAAATTCAGGTGAAAAAGTAGCACCGCTACCCGAAGGAATGGGCATAAAAGAAAAAGAGGAGTAAGCGCTGAATCTTTGGTAATACCTTCTAAAATCGAAACTGGTTTGTATTTCGTTTTTTAAACAATATTTTTTTATTTCAAGTCATAAATTTTAGCTAAAGACTGCGTTATATAGATTATCTTTATTAGCTTTACTATTCGCAATATGTAATCGATGACTAATAAAATAAAGAAAATCGCAGTCCTAACTTCTGGGGGAGATGCTCCAGGAATGAATGCTGCAATTCGCTCCGTAGTAAGAACCTGTGCCTATTATAATATTGAATGTGCGGGGGTCTATCGCGGATTCCAGGGAATGATAGAGGGGGATTTTAAAGCCTTTAATGCCCGAAGTGTAAAGGATATTATTAATAAAGGAGGAACGATCTTAAAAACAGCGCGTTCTACAGAATTTAGAACACCAGAAGGTAGACAGAAAGCCTATGAATCCCTCAAGAAAGAAGGTATTGAAGCTCTTGTAGTGATTGGTGGTGATGGTAGCTTTACCGGTGCGCTCCAATTTAATAAAGAGTTTAACTTCCCTGTGATGGGAATTCCCGGTACTATCGATAATGATATCTTTGGTACAACACACACCCTAGGATATGATACCGCACTTAATACCGTAGTCGAAGCTGTCGATAAAATTCGAGATACAGCAAGTTCTCATAACCGCTTGTTTTTTGTCGAAGTTATGGGCCGTGACGTGGGACATATCGCCTTAAATGTTGGTGTGGGAGCAGGAGCAGAAGAGATTTTGATTCCTGAAGAAAACCTGGGTTTAGACCGCTTGTTGGAGTCTTTAAGACGCAGTAAAAAATCGGGTAAATCTTCGAGTATCGTAATCGTTGCCGAAGGGGATAAGATAGGGAAAACCGTATTCGAATTAAAAGACTATGTCGAAGAGCATATGGTAGAATATGAAGTGCGTGTTTCTGTATTAGGTCATATGCAACGCGGGGGATCACCGTCGTGCTTCGATCGGGTGTTGGCTAGTAGAATGGGAGTGAAAGCTGTAGAAACTATTTTAGAAGGACAGTCGAATTTTATGGTGGGTTTAATCAACGATAAAATTCAATTAACCCCCTTGGAGAATGCGGTGAAAGGAAAATCGAAAATAAATAAAGAATTAATGCGTGTGTCAGATATTATGACCACTTAAAATAAAATATAAATATGTCAAAAGTGAAATTAGGAATTAATGGTTTTGGAAGAATAGGTCGTGTTGTTTTTAGAGAGACTATAAACAGAGAGGATGTAGACGTTGTAGCTATTAATGATTTATTAGATGTAAATCATCTGGCCTATTTATTAAAATTCGATTCGGTTCACGGTCGTTTTAATGGTACGGTCGATGTTAAAGAAGGCCACCTCGTAGTAAATGGAAAAACAGTTCGTGTGACTGCCGAAAGAGATCCTAAAAATTTAAAATGGGACGAGGTCGGTGTAGACGTGGTTGCAGAATGTACAGGTATTTTTAAAACAAAAGAATCTGCCAATTATCATATTATTGCAGGGGCTAAAAAAGTAGTGGTTTCTGCGCCTAGTAGTGATGTGCCTATGTTTGTAATGGGAGTTAATGATAATGTGATCAAGGCGACAGATACGATTATTTCTAATGCGTCATGTACTACAAACTGCCTTGCGCCTCTAGCAAAAGTGATGGAAGATAATTTCGGAATTGAAGAGGGCTTAATGACAACCATTCATTCTACGACGTCAACACAGTTTACTGTAGATTCGCCTTCGAAAAAGAATTACAGAATCGGGAGATCGGCTTTAAATAATATTATACCGACATCAACAGGAGCAGCCATAGCAGTAGGGAAAGTAATTCCTGCATTAGACGGTAAGCTTACCGGAATGGCTTTTAGAGTGCCAACGGTAGATGTGTCAGTTGTGGATTTAACGCTAAGAACTAAAAAATCGACGTCGCTGAAGGAAATTAAAGAGGTCTTTAAAAAAGCGTCTGAAGGGGCTTTAAAAGGTATCGTGGGTTATACTGAAGAGGGCGTAGTATCACAAGATTTTATTGGGGAAAGTAGAACATCAGTTTTTGATGCCGACTCGGCGATCGAACTAAATCCGAATTTCTTTAAATTAGTGGCTTGGTACGATAACGAATATGGGTACTCAAGTAAACTGATAGATTTAGTGGTAAAAGTTCATAATTTAAAATAATTGACTAGTTTTGATATTGTGCTAAATGATCTGGAGTGCTGCTCTAGATCATTTTGCTTTTTAATATAATAAGAGCGTATGATTTTAATTGCCGATAGCGGATCGACAAAATGTGATTGGATTGTAGTAGATAAAAGTACTGGTTCACCCTCTCAAAAAATAAGAACTAAAGGTCTTAATCCTGCAATATTAAACACCGATGAACTTCAGGGGATTATAACCCGTTCAACCGATTTGTCGGCGCTTAGAGACACAATCTCTGAGGTGCATTTTTACGGCGCAGGATGCGGAACGGCTAAGCCAAAAGCTTTACTGACTGTGGTATTAAAACAGGTGTTTGCTCATGCCGAGGTTTCAGTTAAAGAAGATACTATGGCTGCAATACACGCGACCATGCCTTCTCAAAATGAAGCTGGCGTAGTTTGTATTTTAGGAACGGGATCGAATTGTAGTTTTTATGACGGTAAAAACACACACCAAAAAATAGTGTCTTTAGGGTACACCTTAATGGATGATGCCTCGGGTAACTATTTTGGCAAGCAACTAATACGTGATTATTACTTTAATAGCATGCCTGAAGATTTAAAAATAAGCTTTGAAAAGACCTACGATTTAACGCCCGATACCATTAAGTATAATCTGTACAAACAACCCAACCCCAATGCGTATCTAGCGCAGTTTGCCGAGTTTTTAGTCCACAATAGAGAAACAGATTATGGAAAGAATCTTATTTTAAAGGGCATGCGTTTGTTTGCAGAAACTATGATCTTGCAGTATGCAGAAGAAATTAAAAAGCATCCGGTACATTTTGCTGGCTCCTTAGCGTTCTTTTGTCAAGACGAGATAAATAGTGTGGCTAAAGAGTACGGATTTAAAACAGGCCGCTTTATAAAACGGCCTATAGATGGATTAGTTAGTTTTCATACTAAAAACTAATGCGTATTTATTTAACGGCAATCATACTAATTTCAACATTTACATACTTAGGTAGGTTTGCGACTTCAACAGTTTCTCGAGCTGGAGCAGTACTTTCATCAAAATAAGATCCGTAAACACTATTGATTTCTGCAAAATTCCCCATGTCGCTAACAAATATAGAGGCTTTAATAACGTTTTCGAACGTCATGCCGGCAGCAGCTAAAACAGCTTTCATATTTTCCATAACTTGCTTCGTTTCCGACGTGATATCACCTGTAATTAATTCTCCTGTTTTAGGATGTAATGCGATTTGACCAGAAGTGTATAATGTGTTTCCTGATAAAACGGCTTGGCTGTAAGGGCCAATAGGCGCAGGAGCATCTGGTGTATTGATTATTGTTTTCATTTTAAAATATATTTAGATTAAATAAAATGGGTGTCTGTAGCTATTAAGTTAGACTTTAAACGCAGCGGTTAATTATAAACGCTCGTCTGGTTGCCTTCTTTTTTCATATTTAACATCTTGTAGAATATTAGATTTTATACCTATAAAAAAGTTCCAAGAGGTTCTGGTACTAAAAGGAATCCAACTAAAGTTCATTTTCCAACTTAATAAATCCCGTTGAAAACGCAATTGGGTATAAGAGAAACCTTGATTTTTAAAGTCGTAACCCGAAGACGCTCCAATAGTCCAACGTGGTGCAATTTCTAAGTCTCCAGAAAACATTAAAGAGTGTGAAGAGATTTCATTTTGCCTTGCGACATTATTGTAGTTAACGGCATAAGCTAAACGAACGTTCCAAGGGATATTAAAATTATATAATTTACTTGGTTCTTCATCTTCCTCTTCTTCATCGTTGTCGTCATAAGCATTAAACTGGTCTTCAGCAAAATCTTCAGAACGCCCAAATAAATCATCGTCGCGTCCTCCACTTTGTAGGGTTTCATTTCTACTGCTTTCGCTAGTTTTATCACCTTTACCATCACTACTAAAGCTATAGCCCATAGTTAAGTTAGCGCTCGTCATTCTAAATAAACTACCACCGTTATTAACGTTAAATTTATCTATTTTTTTATTGTTATTATCTAAAGCATACGGGTCTAATGTAGCTCCGAAATTAACAGTCATTTTATTGTTAAATATCTGTGTTCCCCCAGTTACTCTAACAGGACTCCAACGTAACGAATCACCAGCTAAATTATAAGCGGTAGAGAAGTTTAAATTGTTTAATAAGACAATTTTCTTAGGTTCTACCTGTGTGGTATCTCTATCGCGGACTTTAGCTTCCAAATTATTAGCTAAGGAAAGTCCGATGCTGCTACCATAATTTTTATTTGGGGCGCCGTATAACGTGTTCTGAAAACGGGAGTACTCCACTTCTTCTAAAGTTGTGCCGTTCGCATCTATGACTTCGTAGGTGTCGTAATAGTTGTCGAATGCGGGGTTGATATTATAACTCACCGAGGGCCGCATAACGTGGCGGATCGCTTGGATGGCCTTACCTTCACTATTCTTGTCAAAGTTGAATAACCCGTATATAGTGGTACCAATACTCGTGCTAAAATTATACGTTCGGTAAGCATCAAATTTATTTTGCTCGGTAATCACAACCTCTTGATTTACCTGGTCGTAATGGCGATCAAAAGTTTTAAAAGTCCAATTTTCTTCAAAATTGGTTCCCGCCGAAATACTAAAATGTTTTAATACCTTAAAGTTCGTATTAATAGGAATAGAGTGCTTTAAACCTATTTTGGCATCATCAAACATTTCTTGTTTAAAGAATAAAGAGTCGGTAGTAGAGATTCTGTTTTCTCCTCTTAGATTATACTGAAAGTTGATGTTTTTAATGATTCCCTTTTTAGTGCCTTCAGAGGGAGCAAAAGGATAAATTCGCCCAACACTTCCTTGAAAGGTTGGAAGGGTCATATTAATTTGTTGAGTCTGTGTGTTTTGTGAGTGTGTGGCTGTTAAACTCGTGTTTACTTGAGGTTCTCCCTTAAAAGTCTTAGAGTAAGATACAGAAGACGATAGGGTGTTGTTTAAAAAACTCGCCGTGTTAATCTGATTTACCGACTCTCGGTAGTACTGACTACTTCCAAGGTTTACAGAGGCCGAAAAGCGAGAACTAGGGTTCGATTTCGCGTCTTGCGTGTGCGACCATCTCAAATTATAAATGGTGTTTTTTGAATAATCAGGAAAGCCGCGCTCACTATTAATAATGTTTTCGTAACGGAACCCGAAATTACCATTAAAACGATAACGTACATTATATTTAGATTCTAAACGCAGTCCATAACTACCATTGGTGTAATAATCGCCTAAAGTCGCTAGGTCAAAGTAATCACTAATGGCAAAATAATACCCTCCATTTTGTAAAAAATACCCTCGATTATTCTGTTCTCCAAAACTAGGGAATATAACTCCCGACGTTTGTTTTTTTGTTAATGGGAAATAAGCAAATGGCATTCCTATGGGCGTTGGTACATCGTAGATAAACAAATTTGTTAATCCTGTAACGACCTTTTTATCTGGTACAATTTTAGCTTTTCTAAGTAAAAAGTAATACTCGGGATCGTCTAAATTTTTCGAGGTCGTAAATTTTCCATTACTGATAAAAAATACAGAATCGTTTTCTTTTTTTGTTTTTTCAGCGATTATAGTTCCTCCATTTTGCTCTGTTCTAGAATTCCATATCAAAGCTTTTTCGGTATCTATGTTAAACCGGATAGAGTCGGGTTCCACAACACTTTCACCTTGTTTAAAAACAGGACGCTGAGAATATTCTCCTAGTGAATCTTTTAAACGCCCAGCATAAACCTCATTTTTACTGTAGTCAATAACAATAGTTCCCGCATTAATCTGCATATCTTTATAGATGATTTCAGCTTCATTATATAGGTATAATTTTTCTTCCTTGCGGTTAAAGGAAGTGTAATCTGTTGCTTTATAGCTTACAATACCTTCTAAAAGCCCTTTTTTTTGCTTTGTAGAATCGGTTAATGTAGAGTCCAATGCTTTTTCGTTTATGATAAGGAGTTCCTCTTTGCTAGAAAGTGTATCTTTTTCAATTTGTGGAGTGGTTGTTTTAGGGTTTGGACTAATAGGAATTCCGGAACCGGGTCTGTCTTGTGCATAGCTTAACGTGTTAATAAACACTGTAAAACTTAAGGCAAAAAGTATATGAAATCTATTTGTATGCAATGCTTTTAAATGTATTTTTGCTAAAGTATGGCTCGGTTTTTGAATTGCCAAAATTACATATATTTTTTATGAATTATTTATTATTCAATAAAATTTAAAAAACGATACTAAAAGCTTTAAAAATAGGTTACAATTTATATGCAAACGAACAGAAAAACATTTTTCGTATCCCTAATAACAATATTAACACTTTTTGTGTTCTCAACCACTCACGCACAACATAATAATGAAAAATTTGTTGTTGTGTTAGATGCAGGGCATGGAGGGAAAGATCCTGGTAAGCCTTCTAAATACGGTTTTAAAGAGAAAGATATCGCTTTAAAAATTGTGTTAGCTGTAGGTAAGGAATTGGAAAAGAACAAAGACATCAAAGTGGTTTACACGCGTAAGACTGATATTTTTGTCGATTTATTTAAGCGTGGTAAAATTGCCAATAAGGCTAATGCCGATTTGTTCGTGTCTGTGCATTGTAATGCCCACACATCACAAGCTTACGGTGCAGAAACATTTGTTTTGGGTACTCATAGAAATGAAACCAATTTTAATGTCGCTAAAGCAGAGAACGAAGTAATTTTTTTAGAGGACGACTACGAAAAAAACTACCAAGGTTTCGATCCCAATTCCCCAGAGTCGTTTATAGGCTTAACATTAATGCAAGAGGAGTACCTAGATCAAAGTATCCAGTTGGCTAAGCGCATTCAAGATAATTTCACCTATTCTTTAAAAAGAAAAAACAGAGGGGTTAAGCAGGCCGGTTTTATTGTGCTACACCAAACCGTTATGCCTAGTGTTCTAGTGGAGACAGGCTTTATTACTAATACGAGTGAAGGGAAGTATTTAAACTCTTCAAAAGGGCAGTTAGAATTGGCTAAAGCTATGAGTAATGCCATAGTAGACTATAAAGAGGCTATAGAAAAGAACTTTGTGGATACCTATTTTATAAAGGAAGTGGAAGATGTGTCTTTAGCTGTGCCTGAAAAAATTATTAATAACACCGTTTTTAAAGTGCAAATAGCTGCTAGTTCTAAAAAATTAGACTTGAAACCTTTTAATTTTAAAGGGCTTCAAGAGGTGGCTCGAGAAAAAGAAGGTAACCTTTATAAGTATTTTTATGGCTACACTTCAGACTATAATAAGATTAGACTCATGGAGACCCAAGCCAAGAAAAAAGGCTACACATCGAGTTTTGTTGTCGCTTATAGGGATGGAAAACGTATTAGTTTAGAAAAAGCCTTAAAACAAGACGATAATTAAGGGTATTCTTTCTAATTTTATTTTATTTTTGTTTCTTACCAATTAAACAAAATTTACTTTGAAAATATCAAGAGAAGTTAAAACAGCACTTTTAGTTATTTTAGGAATTTTATTTTTTATTTTCGGATTTAACTATCTGAAAGGCGAGAATATTTTTAAATCTAAAAATACTTATTATACACAATTCGACTACAACGCTTTATCTTTATCCTCTCCAGTAACGATTAGAGGTAATAAAATCGGTAAAATTAATGAGATAAAATACGATTTTGAAACGGGTAAAACACGTGTTGAAATTTCGGTTGATAACGATTTAAAATTCCCGAAAGACAGTAAAATACGTATGTATGAAACGGGTTTAATGGGAGGTAATGCCTTAGCAATTGTTGAAGGAAAAGGGACTGAAATAGCCGTTTCAGGAGATTTTATTCCGTCGGTAGTAGAAGAAGGGCTTATTACAGGCTTGACCAAGAATTTCTCAGATATTAGTTCAGGTCTTGATGGAACACTACAATCTGCCGATTCCTTATTAATAAATTTAAATGGTTTAGTTACTGACGATTCTGAACAAGGGTTAAAAAACGCTTTAGCAGAATTTAATACCACTTTAAAATCATTTCAAACCTTAGCAGCATCCTTTAATAGATTAGTAACCACCAACGAAACTAATTTAGATGGTGCCATTACTAATTTTAATAAAGTTAGTGAAGATTTAGCAGTACTTTCTGGAAGTTTGAAAGAAGTTGATATCGCGCAAACCGTTGGTAAGTTAGATCAGACCTTAAACAATGTAAACGGCTTATTAAATGGCTTAGAAGACGGAGAGGGGTCGATGGGGAAACTACTTAAAGACGAAGACCTATATAACAATCTTGAAATTGCATCAGAGCAGTTAAGAGAATTATTACAAGATTTTAAACTGAACCCGAAACGTTATATTCACGTATCCGTTTTCGGAAGAAAAGCAAAAGAGTACACAGAACCGGAAGATCCAAGACAATAATATAAAAGACCAATTACATCAAACTAATCATAATTATGGATTATATACCAAATATTTTATTTGCAATCGTTTTAATAGCGGGAATCGGATATTTTGCATCGAATGTAAAAAAGCTTATCCGTAATATTAAATTAGGAAAGGCTAAAGATATCAATGATAATAAATCTGAGCGTTGGAAAAACGTGATCATGATTGCACTTGGCCAAAGTAAAATGGTGAAACGACCAGTTTCTGGTTTTCTTCACGTTATTGTTTACGTCGGTTTTGTGATTATTAATATTGAAATGTTAGAAATTATTATCGATGGATTATTTGGAACACATCGAATTCTTTCTGGCTTAGGCGGGTTTTATGGCGTGCTTATAGGAAGTTTTGAGATATTAGCAACCCTAGTTTTTGTTGCAGTAGTGGTATTTTGGATACGTCGTAATATCATTAAAATTAAACGCTTTATGAGCGCCGAAATGAAAGGGTGGCCAAAAAGCGATGGTAATATTATTCTGTATTTTGAAATGGTCTTAATGGCCCTGTTTTTAATTATGAATGCTACCGATGTGAGCTTTCAAAATGCAGGTCTAGGAAACGTAGTCAGCCAGTATATCGCTCCTTTATTTAGCGATTTCTCTGAAAGCACCTTACATATTATAGAACGTGCCGCATGGTGGTTACATATTATAGGAATCTTAATTTTCTTAAATTATCTATATTTCTCTAAACACTTACATATTCTTTTAGCATTCCCGAACACGTATTACGGTAAAATTAACCCAAAAGGTCAATTTGATAATGACGATGCCGTTACTAAAGAGGTGATGTTAATGATGGATCCGGATGCCGATCCTTTTGCTGCGCCAGAAGCGGGAGCAGAAGATGAGGCTCCAGCAAAATTTGGAGCAAGTGATGTTCAAGATTTAAGTTGGATAAATTTATTAAACGCATACACTTGTACAGAATGTGGTCGTTGTACTAGTGAGTGTCCCGCAAACTTAACGGGGAAAAAATTATCTCCTCGTAAAATTATGATGGACACTAGAGACCGTTTAGAAGAAGTTGGAAAAAACATTGATGCTAATAAAGGTGTTTTTGTAGACGACGGTAAACAATTATTAAACGATTATATTACTAAAGAAGAACTGTGGGCATGTACGAGTTGTAATGCCTGTACGGAAGCGTGTCCAGTAAGTATCGATCCATTAAACATTATTATGGAAATGCGTCGTTATTTAGTAATGGAAGAGTCGGCAGCACCAATGGAGTTGAATAATATGATGACGAACATTGAGAATAATGGAGCGCCATGGCCATACAATCAAATGGATAGATTAAATTGGAAAGACGAAAACTAGTGGTGCTATTAAAATCGGTGCATCACAAGCCGTTGCAGTAATGCTAATTGTAGAATGAATAACTCTTAATTTAAACAATGAAAATGAATATACTTAATAAGAACATAATACTTCTAATTATTATATTCAGCACCTATGGGCTTAGCGAAAGTAGCGCGCAGTCCTATACTAAGGATTCATTACAAATAAAGGCATATACCGAGATACAATTTAAAGATAATAATGCCGAGAACATTATATTAAAAAAAGTGTTTTGTGATTATTGCACAGACTTTCAAATTGAAAAAATAGGGGAAGAGGCGTTACGCCGAGCAGATATTGAAAAGTACGCGCCACTAAATAGGATGGAAAATGGCTATAAAAAATTAGCTATTTATATAAGGATATCGAAAGACGATTTCGCTTCAATAACACCAGACGGAGAAATTGATAACTAATGAAAAGAGAAGAGGCTGATAAATTTTTACATGAGAAAGTAGAAGCAGGCGAAAAAGTGAGTCCTGTATTACCTGAAGGTGTAAAAAATTATTTAATTGATATCGATGGTACAATTACAGACGATATCCCGAATGAGGAACCTGAACGTATGGCAACCTGTTTACCGTATTTAGATGCCTTAGCAACCTGTAATAAATGGTACGATGAAGGCCACATGATTTGCTTTTTCACGTCCCGATTAGAAGCACATAGAACCGTAACAACCGAGTGGTTAGATAAACACGGCTTTAAATTTCATAGCTTATTAATGGGGAAACCTCGTGGAGGAAATTACCATTGGATAGACAATCACCTGGTAAAAGCAACACAGTATAAAGGAAAGTTTACAGATTTGGTAGAAAAAAAAGTTACTATTCAGGTCTTTGACGATAAGAAATAAATAATTAATGCCGTTGTTAAACGGCTTCACACGTATAAAACATAAAACTCATCGATATGAGCGAACAACTTAGAGTGCCAACAATGGCAGAATATATGGCAGAAGGCAAACAACCAGAAGTACTTTTCTGGGTAGGATGTGCTGGAAGCTTTGATGATAGAGCCAAAAAAATTACAAAAGCCTTTGTGAGGTTATTAAATAAAGCAAATGTAGAGTTTGCCGTATTAGGAACCGAAGAGAGCTGTACCGGAGATCCCGCTAAACGCTCAGGAAATGAATTTTTGTTTCAAATGCAAGCCGTTACTAATATTGAAGTAATGAACGCTTACGAAATTAAAAAAATCGTTACCGCTTGTCCGCACTGTTTTAACACCATAAAAAATGAATACCCTGGCTTAGGAGGTAACTATGAAGTGGTTCACCATACCCAATTTTTAAAGGGACTATTAGACGAGGGACGATTAACTATTGAAGGCGGACAGTATAAAGGAAAGCGTATTACTTTCCATGATCCGTGTTATTTAGGTCGTGCTAATAATGTCTACGAAGCGCCAAGGGAATTAATTAGAAAACTGGATGCCGAACTCGTAGAAATGAAAAGCTGTAAGTCTCGTGGATTATGTTGTGGAGCTGGTGGTGCGCAAATGTTTAAAGAACCAGAACAAGGAAATAAAGACATAAATATTGAGAGAACAGAGCAAGCTCTAGAAACAAAACCTCAAATTATCGCTGCCGGATGCCCATTCTGTAATACCATGATGACCGATGGGGTAAAAGGAAAAGAAAAAGAAGCAGATGTAGAAGTGATGGATATTGCCGAACTTATCGCAAACGCTCAAGATTTGTAATATGACACGCATAGATAAAAAGAAGTATATTCTACCTGGCATTTTTGCCGGTTTAGTTTACGCCGGAGTAATGGCGGCTTTTGATTATAATGATGATGTTCCGTTTTCGATTTTTAAATTTTTAATTCACTTTTTTTTATTCGGTTTATTTATGGCCGGTATCAATTACTATTCCTTAAGAAAAGCAGGTAAAAAAAAGGAGTAAACTGTCATTTTTTAAAGTAAATACACTAATGTTAGTAGATTTTAATACACTTCCAGAAACTTCAAAAGTTTGGATATATCAAGCTAATCGCTCATTTTCGGATGTAGAATTAGAAGAAATTAAAGAAAAATTAAACGTGTTTATTTCTAATTGGGCCGCTCATGGAACCGATTTAGAAGCAGGATACGAGATTAAATACAAACGTTTTATAATTTTAGCTGTCAATCAGAACGTACAGGCAGCAACCGGATGTAGTGTAGACAGCTCGGTTCACTTTATCCAACAGTTAGAAAAAGAATACAACGTGGATTTAATGGATAAAATGAATGTTTCTTATAAGCAAGGCGAGTACGTCGCTTATAAAACATTAACCGATTTTAGAAAAATGGCTAAAGATAAAGCGGTTTCTAAAAACACTATTGTTTTCAATAACCTCGTTACAAATATTGGCGAATATAAAGAGAACTGGGAGGTTCCCGCTAGCGAAAGCTGGCATAATCGCTTCTTAAAATAAAATAACTGCTGCCAATTATTATTGGCAGCAGTTATTTTTACTTCATACCACAAAACTGTCTTAAAGTTCTTATTTAATAATAAGAATTATACTAATTTGTCGTTATTCAATTTGTTACACCAATGTAACAGTTTTATAGATTATTATTTTTATGCTAAAATATAGTTACGCCCTCATATTTTTTATCTTTTCTCTAACTTTAACTGCTCAGCAGTCAGTTAATCCTTTATTGGCCAAAGATGTTACCGGTCAGCAAAAATGGGTTGACAGTGTCTACAGTTCCTTAACTTTAAAAGAAAAGATCGGACAATTGTACATGGTTCAAGTATTTTCTAATCAGTCACAAGCCAATAAAAACAAAATTATACGGCTGATAAAAGATCAGAAAATTGGAGGTATAATTTACTCTAAGGGCGGACCCGTTCGTCAGGCCAAATTGAATAATGAATTGCAAGCCGCTTCGCAAACGCCTTTACTAATTGGGATGGATGCCGAGTGGGGCCTAAGTATGCGCTTAGATTCCACCTTCTCTTTTCCTTGGAATATGACCTTGGGTGCTATTAAGGACCCGAAATTAATAGAACAGGCAGGGCGCCAATTAGGAGAACACAGTAAGCGTTTAGGTGTGCATTTTAACTTCGCACCTGTAGTAGATATCAATACCAATCCGAAAAACCCAATTATTGGAAATCGTTCTTTTGGTGAAGATAGAGACAATGTTACCGAGAAAGCAATGGCTTTTATGACAGGGATGCAAAGTGTTGGTGTTTTAGCTAGTGCAAAACATTTTCCAGGACATGGAGATACAGCTAGTGATTCTCATAAAACACTTCCAACGATTGCATTCAACCAAAAACGTATAGATTCGATCGAGCTTTATCCGTACAGAAAATTGATAACTGAAGGCTTGTCTAGTGTTATGGTTGCGCATTTAAATGTACCGAGTTTAGAAGCTCAAGACGGACGACCATCATCATTATCTAGAACCATTGTAACCGATATTCTAAAAGAACGTTTAGGTTTTAAAGGTTTAATTTTTACTGATGCCCTTACCATGAAAGGTGCGGCAGACTTTGTGAAGACGGTGTCTCAGTCTTCAAATTCTGGTGAAATTGATTTAGCTGCTTTTTTAGCAGGAAATGATGTGATGCTGATGTCTGAAAACGTAGAGAAAGGGATTGATAAAATCGCTGAAGCCTACGAACGTGGTGCTATTACCGAAGACCGCTTGGCACTTTCAGTAAAAAAAATATTACAAGCTAAATATAAAGTCGGATTAAATAAATATGAACCTATAGGAACAGCTAATTTGGTAGATGACTTAAATCGTATACAAGATTATGCGCTTTATGAAACCTTAATGGAAAACGCTATTACCGTGGCGCATGATCCTAAGGAATTATTACCGATAAGACATTTGGAGACCAAAAAAATAGCGTATGTTTCTTTAGGAAATGATGATGGCAGTGCGTTTTATGAAGCCTTAAAAAAATACGGTAAAGTTCACAAAATTGAAGCCCCTAATTTAGATGGGTTAATAGAAAAGCTACAAAACTACAATACGGTTATTGTGGGATTCCATAAGTCTAATGATAATCCGTGGAAAAGCTACGAGTTTACTAATAAAGAGCTCACGTGGCTGTACGAAATAGCACGTACTAATACCGTAATACTAAATATCTTTACAAGACCTTATGCCTTGTTAGATATAGAGTCTATAACCAATATTGAGAGTGTTGTTGTTAGCTACCAAAATAGTCAAGTGGCTCAGGAAAAAACAGCGCAGTTGTTATTTGGTGCTATTACAGCAAAAGGTACTTTACCAGTATCAGCAGGACCTTATTTTAAAGTAGGAGATGGTATTCAAAAAAATAGCTTAGAACGTTTAGGATATACCATTCCTGAGCGTGTGGGGATGGATTCTGAAAAGTTAAAAAAAATAGATTCTATTGCTCACTATGCTGTGAATCAAAAAATGACGCCAGGTATACAAATTCTAGTGGCTAGGAAAGGTAAAGTTATTTACAATAAAAATTTTGGTAAACATACCTATGAGGGTAATAGACCTGTAGAGTCAGACGATATTTATGATGTGGCATCCTTAACAAAAATAGTTGCGACTTTACCCTTATTAATGCAGTTAGAAGAACAAGGTATTGTATCGTTAGATACTAAACTATCTGAAATTTTACCCTATTATAAAAATTCGAATAAGAAAAACATGACTATTAAAAAAATGTTATCCCATTACGCTCAATTGAAGCCGTGGATTCCATTTTATTACGCCACTTTAGATTCGGTAACAAAAAAACCTTCAACCAAGTACTATAGCACGACTAGCAAACCAGGGTTTACTACAGAAGTCGCTCCGCATTTATTTATGCGTGATGATTATCAAGATTCAATTCCTAAGATTATAAAGGATACCGATTTATTAAATAGATTGCGTTACCGCTATAGCGATTTACCTTATTATATTATCAAACAGTATATAGAAAAACATTATAACAAAACCTTAGATGAAGTTGCTCAAGATCGTTTTTATAGCTCCCTAGGAGCAAATCACACCCTTTATAACCCATACAAGACCATTTCGAATACCAAAATTCCTCCAACAGAAGAAGATGATTATTACAGGTTTCAAAAGGTACAAGGGTATGTACACGATATGGGAGCGGCCATGCAAGGTGGTGTTGGTGGCCATGCGGGGGTGTTTAGTAATGCTAATGATATTGCTAAAATAATGCAACTGTACTTACAAAAAGGATTTTATGGTGGGGTACGGTATCTAAATCCAGAAACTATCGATAAATTTAATACCTGTTATTATTGTGAGAAAAATGTAAGGCGAGGCGTTGGTTTCGACAAACCTCAATTAGGAGAACAAGGTCCAACGTGTGGTTGTGTGTCTATGACTAGTTTTGGTCACTCAGGATTTACCGGTACTTACGCTTGGGCAGATCCAGAAGAAGAATTAGTTTACGTATTTTTAGCCAATAGAACCTATCCTACATCAAAAGGAAAGAATATGCTTTTAAGAGAGGATATTAGAACCAATATTCAAGAGGTTATTTACGAAGCTATTAAATAGATAAAAAATATTAAAAGGTGAGAATAGGAATTGTATGTTACCCAACGTTTGGAGGGAGTGGAGTTGTCGCAACAGAATTAGGTTTAGAACTTTCTAAGCGAGGTCATAATATTCATTTTATAACCTATAATCAACCGGTGCGTTTAGAATTATTAGGTAATAATGTACATTACCACGAGGTGAATGTTCCAGAGTACCCGCTGTTTCATTACCAACCTTACGAATTGGCTTTATCGAGTAAATTAGTCGATATGGTTAAGCTTCATGAAATAGATATACTTCATGTTCATTACGCTATTCCTCACGCTTACGCCGCTTATATGGCGCAAAAAATGTTGCAAGAGGACGGTATTTATATTCCTTTTGTAACCACTTTACATGGTACCGATATTACCTTAGTTGGGAGTCACCCGTTTTATAAGCCCGCAGTCACGTTTAGCATTAATAAATCTAATGCCGTAACCGCAGTATCTAAAAGTCTTCGTGAGGATACCTTGCGATTATTTGATATTAAGAATGATATAAAAGTGGTTACCAACTTTATCGATTTAAATAAGTTTAATCATGATTTTACCGATTGTCAAAGGGCTATGATGGCTACCGAAGACGAGAAAATAATTACTCATATTAGTAATTTCAGACCTGTAAAGCGGATTCTTGATATTATTAAAATATTCTATAATGTTCAAAAGTCAATTCCTGCTAAATTAATGATGGTTGGAGAAGGTCCGGAACGAGAGCCTGCAGAACGTTTATGTAGAAAATTAGGCATTACTGATAAGGTTGTGTTCTTTGGAAATAGTAATGAAATCGATCGAATTTTATGTTTTTCTGACTTGTTTTTACTGCCTAGTGAAGCCGAAAGTTTTGGTTTGTCGGCATTAGAAGCTATGGCCTCAGGGGTGCCCGTGATATCCAGTAATACAGGAGGAATTCCAGAGGTTAACGAGCAAGGGTTTTCAGGGTTTTTAAGTGATGTTGGCGATATTGACGAGATGAGTATGAATGCGATTAAAATTCTAAAAGACGAGAACACTTTACAGCAGTTTAAAAAGAATGCTAAAGCGCAAGCTCAAAAATTTGCTATTGCCAATATTGTACCGCAGTATGAAGCGATTTACGAAGAAACCCTACGAAATTGTAAACTATAATTTTATATATTTCCTTAATCTTAAAACATAAAAAAAGCACTTCAATCGAAGTGCTTTCTTAGTATTATATTTTAACTGTTTTTAGAATTGGTATCTTATTCCTAAGGCAATATCAAAGTCTAAATCATTATTGTCAAACTTGTCATCACCAAAACCTAACTCAGGTCTGAAATCTAAGGACAGTAATAATGGGAAATCAAAATTGTATTCGATACCTATATCACCAGCTAAGAATACAAAAGTATCACTGTCATCTTCAAAATGTCCGTGTTTTTTGTAATCATTGTCAATGCTATAAGCACCAAAACCAGCTCCAGGACCAGCATACCAGTTAAATCCACCATCAATATTCCATACCCATTGGTAAATACCTGCTAGTTTAAAGCCATCGTAATGTTTTCCGTCTCTCCAACCTAAATCAAGCTCTAACCTATTGTTGTCAGATAGCGCACGTTGGTAAGAAACTTCAGCACCAAATCCATCACTGTCACCTAAACGTAAACCAATTGCATTTTTTGAGATTGTTTGAGCGGAAGCTGCAAATCCAAAACCTAAAATAGCAACAGTCAATAAAATTACTTTTTTCATAATTATATGTTGATTTTAAAATTAGTAATCCAAAATTAACATATAAAACGTTTGGTTGTTTCTTTTCCCTACTAATCTTTTGTTAACATTCGTTAAGTATTTATTAATTTGCGAATTAAAACGACGATATTAGTGCCCTTTAACAGACTATGGAAACAACGATAAACAAGGCGCTCAGAGAACTTGAGCAACAATTAGAAGGCGATTTACATTACGACAAGTTAATGCGTGTATTATACGCTACAGACGCTTCTGTTTATAGAATGTTACCTCTTGCAGTGGCATTGCCTAAAACCAAAGAAGATATTCAGTTATTAATTGCCTTTGCAAAACAGCATAAAACCTCTTTAATACCAAGAACAGCAGGAACATCGTTAGCAGGTCAATGTGTAGGAGAAGGTATTGTTGTAGATGTTTCTAAATATTTTACTAAAATCATTAGTTTTAATGAGGCCGATAGAACGATACGGGTTCAACCCGGAGTTGTTCGCGACCGACTAAATAACTATTTAAAACCTTACGGTTTGTTTTTCGGACCAAATACATCCACATCAAACCGCTGTATGATAGGAGGTATGGTCGGCAATAATTCATCGGGAACCACATCTATTCAATATGGTGTTACTCGTGATAAAGTGGTCGCTTTAAACACGTTGTTAAGCGATGGGAGTGAAGTTTCCTTTTCAAAACTCTCTGTAAAAGAGTTTGAGGCCAAACGTTTTTTAAAAACTTTAGAAGGAAGTATTTATCGGGCAATCTATGATGATTTGAGTAAGGAGAACGTACAGCAAGAAATCGTTTCACAGTTTCCTAAGTCAGAAATACACCGCCGAAATACCGGATATGCTATTGATGAGCTCATTCAAACAGAAGTCTTTTCTGAAGTGGAGGGCACTTTTAATATGTGTAAGCTGTTAACAGGAAGTGAAGGTACTTTAGCGTTTACAACGGAAATCACCTTACAGTTGGATACTTTGCCGCCTCAAGAGTCTATAGTGGTAGCAGCGCATTTTGAGAGTATTGAAAATTGTTTACAGGCGGTTGTTCCGGTAATGAAACACGAGTTGTTTACCTGTGAAATGATGGATAAAACCATATTAGATTGTACCAAACAAAACAAAACACAAACAGAAAATAGAACCTTTATTCAAGGTGATCCTATGGCTATTTTGCTTTGTGAAATAAAAGCGGACACCAGTACCAAAGCTAAGACATTAGCCGAGGCACTTATTAAAACTTTGGAGGACTCCCAATTGAGTTATGCTCATAGTGTACTAATAGGGGATGCTATTCATAAAGCTGCAGATTTAAGAAGTGCTGGTTTAGGACTATTAGGAAATATTATAGGCGATAAAAAAGCGGTCGCTTGTATTGAAGATACAGCCGTTGCCATTGCAGATTTAAGCGATTATATTACAGATTTTACAGCCTTGATGAAAGGCTTTAATCAAAAGGCAGTGTATTATGCTCATGCTGGGGCCGGTGAACTGCATTTGCGACCTATTTTAGATCTAAAACAAGCTGAAGATGTGGCGTTGTTTAGAGAAATCACCACGCGTGTAGCACATTTGGTGAAAAAATATCAGGGTTCTTTTAGTGGTGAACACGGCGATGGGATAGTTAGAGCTGAGTTTATTCCAATAATGATTGGTCAAGCCAATTACGAGGTATTAAAACGTATCAAAGCAGCTTTCGATCCGGAATGTATTTTTAATCCAGGAAAAATTGTTGAAGCTTACGCAATGGATGCCAATTTGCGCTATGAAACAGATAGAAAAGAGCCGCAAATTGAGACCTTCTTAGATTTCTCCGCTTCGCAAGGTATTTTAAGAGCGGCCGAAAAATGTAATGGTTCTGGTGATTGTAGAAAAACAGTGGAGTTTGGCGGTACCATGTGTCCTAGTTACCGAGCTACTGCAAATGAAAAAGATACCACAAGAGCGCGAGCGAATGCTTTAAGAGAATTTTTAACAAACTCGACAGAGCATAATAAGTTTAATCATCAGGAATTAAAGGCCGTTTTCGACTTGTGTTTAAGTTGTAAAGCCTGTGCTAGCGAATGTCCGAGTAGTGTAGATGTAGCCACGCTAAAAGCAGAGTTTCTTTACCAATACCATAAAGATAACCCCGTTGATCTAAGAACAAAATTGTTTGCCCATAACACAAAATACAATGCGATTGGACAACGGTTTTATAGACTTACTAATTTTGTGTTTTCTAACCGATTTACATCCGGAATTATTAAAAATACATTAGGGATAGCCCAGCACAGAACCCTACCCTTGGTATCTAGCGTTACCTTACACGAAAGCTACCTAAAGACTTTACATAAAACAGGCGATAATCCGACTATTAAAACGGTTTACTTATTTAATGATGAGTTTACGAATTATTTAGACAGCGAAATTGGCCGTGATGCCCTTGCGCTTTTACAGGCCCTAAACTACGATGTTAAACTCATCAAAAATGAAGAGTCTGGTCGCACCTTTATTTCTAAAGGCTTTTTAGAAGAAGCAAAAGCAGTGGCGAATAAAAATATAGAACTTTATAAAGAGCATATTTCTGATAAGGTGCCACTTTTAGGTATTGAACCCTCAGCAATTTTAACCTTTAGAGATGAGTATTTAAAACTAGCGGATGATCGCGAAGCAGCTAAAAACATTGCGAAAAACACGTTTTTAATTGAGGAGTTTTTAAGCCAAGAGATTTCAAATGGTACTATTTCAGCAGCTCAATTTACTTCAGAATCTAAAACTATTAAGTTTCATGGACATTGTCATCAAAAGGCGCTAAGCAATCAAATTCATAGTTTTAATGTGTTAAATCTTCCTGAAAATTACAAAGTAACTATTATACCAAGTGGTTGTTGTGGAATGGCAGGAAGTTTTGGTTATGAAAAGGAACATTTCGAGCTAAGCATGACAATTGGAGAGCAAACATTATTTCCTTCGGTTCGTAAAGCGCCATTAGAAACCCTTATAGCTGCCAACGGAACGAGTTGTAGACACCAAATAAAAGATGGGACGCAGCGGGAAGCTAAACATCCCATCACTATTCTAAAAGAAGCCCTTATATAAATAGGTGTTTCTCTATTGCGGACCGTAGCTATTAAGAACCTGTACATTAGTCCCAGAGCCCGTAGGTGGAATAGTTAAATTCACCCCTATATTTGCTAAGGCTGCCAGGGCTGTAGCATTTATTTCATAATCAAATTGAGATTCTGCATGTACCAGCCCTATATTTTCAGCATAGTAACTCGTAACGATTAATAGGTCTTGCGGGTCCAATACATCGATACTTATTGGAAAGCCATTAAAATCATAAGTCGCGACTGCACCAAGATTTAAAGTGATTTCACTAGCAACCACATTAGTGTATGTTTCGCCATTAAGTGTAATAGTATCATAAACATTTAAACCTGTTGATTGCACTTCATAGGCTAGGGTTAGCGGTATACCTTGAATATCTTGCGTGACTTGGTCACTCATAGTAAATAGCACGCTATTATTAGGTGCTGTCGTATCGTAGAGGATAGCGTTATTTAAAGTAATATCAAAATCAATGATATCAGCAAGTTCTGCTGGTAACCCTAATACACCATTTAAACTTAATGTGCTGTTGGTGTTTGTTAAAGTACCACTAATTAAAATGCCACTCATTGTTCCATTTGGTGGTAGTCCGTTATTAGCAGAAAGTGTAAAACTAGAATTATCGATACTCGCAACAGTGAGTTGATCGGTAGAAAATTCAGGATTAGTTGTTACCGTGCTGTTTATTTCAACATCATAATTCCAATAACTATCTAGGTTCGTCGGAAAATAATTTGTGTTTGTAGCAGGCGTTCCGGTGCCATTAGGACCATCATTATTGGTGTCGTCATCAGAGCATGACACAACTAAAAACAGACACATTAACAGTGAAAAAAAATGGGTTTTTGAAATCATTTCAGGTGGTTTTTTTATATTTTATTAAATTTAGGGCAAAAAATAAGAACTACATAAAATTAAACTACAATTTTTGTTTCTGTGATTTTACAATTACATTAGCGTAAAAATAAAATATGGCAGGAAATTCCTTTGGAAAACTATTTAATGTAACGACGTTTGGTGAATCTCATGGTGAAGCCATTGGCGGAATTATTGATGGTTGTTTACCAAATATTACCATAGATTTCGAGGCGATTCAAAATGAGATGAATCGTAGAAAGCCCGGACAATCGGCAATTGTCACCCAAAGAAAAGAACCGGATACGGTTCGTTTTTTATCTGGAATATTTGAAGGTAAAACTACTGGGACTCCAATAGGCTTTATTATTGAAAATGCCAATCAAAAATCTAAAGACTACTCGCATATAAAAGATACCTATCGTCCAAGTCATGCCGACTATGTGTACGATAAAAAATATGGGCACCGCGATTACCGTGGTGGCGGACGTAGTTCGGCTCGTGAAACCGCATGTCGTGTGGTTGCAGGCGCGATTGCCAAGCAAATGCTTGAGGGGATAAAAATAGAAGCTTTCACCTCTTCGGTGGGAGATATTTTTATCGATAAACCGTATCAAGATTTAGACTTTTCAAAAACAGAATCCAATGTCGTGCGTTGTCCCGATACTGTGACTGCAGAAAAGATGATTACCCGAATTAAAGAAATTAAAAAACAAGGGGATACCATTGGAGGTACCATCACTTGCGTTTTAAAAAATGTTCCTATTGGATTAGGAGAGCCTGCATTCGATAAATTACATGCCGAACTTGGAAAAGCCATGCTGTCTATAAATGCGGTAAAAGGCTTTGAGTATGGTAGTGGATTCTGTGGGGCGAAAATGAAAGGTAGTGAGCATAATGATGTTTTTAATCCTGATGGCTCTACAAAAACAAATTTATCTGGTGGTATTCAAGGGGGGATTAGTAACGGAATGGATATCTATTTCCGTGTGGCTTTTAAACCTGTAGCGACCATTATGCAACCGCAAGATTCTATTGATAATAAAGGTAATCGTGTCATTGTAGAAGGCAAAGGGAGACATGATCCTTGTGTTGTACCTAGAGCTGTTCCTATAGTAGAAGCTATGGCCGCTTTGGTATTGGCTGACTACTTTCTACTGAATAAAATGTATAAATAGAAGAATTAATACGTACTGAATTACTAAAAAGCAATTATGAAATTAGCATTACACTGGAAAATAATTATTGGAATGGTTCTAGGAGTCATCTTTGGGTTTATAATGAACTCCATAGATGGTGGAAAAGGATTTGTAACCGATTGGATAAAGCCGTTTGGTACCATATTTATTAATTTGCTAAAACTTATTGCCGTTCCTTTAATATTAGCGTCTTTAATTAAAGGAATTTCAGATTTAAAAGATATTTCTAAGATTAAATCTATGGGGCTACGAACCATAAGTATTTATATGGGAACGACCATTATCGCTATTGTTATTGGTCTAACCATTGTAAACACTTTTAAACCTGGTGAGGGCATGCCGCAAGACACCATAGAGAAGATTAAAGATACCTATCAGGGCTCGGCCGATATTATGATTGGTAAAGCCCATATGCAAAAAGAAACCGGTCCGTTGCAACCTTTAGTCGATGTGTTTCCAAGTAATATTTTTAATGCATTTGCTAAACCTGAAATGCTGCAAGTTATCTTTTTTGCCATGTTTGTTGGTATCTGTCTTTTATTAATACCTAAGAAAAAGGCGAAACCTTTAGTGCGGTTTTTCGACTCCTTAAATGAGGTCGTAATGAAAATGGTAGATTTAATCATGCTGTTTGCACCGTATGCCGTTTTTGCGTTATTAGCAAATGTTATCATAGCTTTCGACGATACGGAGATTTTAGTAAAACTCCTTTATTATGCGGGATGTGTGGTTTTAGGCCTGTTTTTAATGATATGTTTTTACCTGTTCCTTATTTTTATTTATACTAAGAAATCACCATTATGGTTTTTAAGCCGATTTAGTCCAGCGCAATTACTAGCCTTTTCAACTAGTAGTAGTGCCGCAACATTACCAGTTACAATGGAGCGTGTAGAAGAGCATTTGGGAGTAGATAAAGAAGTTTCCGGATTTGTTTTACCTGTTGGAGCGACAGTAAATATGGATGGAACTAGTTTATATCAAGGTATAGCCGCAGTATTTATAATGCAAGTAATATGGCCTGAAGGTTTGACTTTCACCAATCAATTAGTTATCGTTGCTACGGCATTATTAGCTTCTATTGGAAGTGCTGCCGTACCTAGTGCGGGAATGGTAATGCTTGTTATAGTTTTAGAGTCTATAGGTTTTCCAAAAGAATTATTACCTATAGGATTGGCCTTAATCTTTGCGGTAGATAGGCCGTTGGATATGTGTAGAACGGTGGTAAATGTTACCGGAGATGCCACAGTATCTATGCTTGTAGCGAAGTCCTTAGGGAAATTAAAAGATCCGAAACCAAAAGAATGGGACGATAATTATCCACGCACTAAAAATACGCATTAAAATAAATGTATTAATCTGATGTTATATGTCTAAACTATCACTTTCTAGCCCTATTGTGTCTGCCGATTGGCTTCGGGAAAATTTAAACGCTTCAAACCTTTTAATTTTTGATGCGAGCATGGTTAAAGTGACTGCTCAAAACGAAAATGTTTCATCAGAAGTGCAGCTTCCAAATACACAATTTTTTAATTTGAAAGGGCGTTTTAGTGACCTGTCAAGTGATTTTCCTAATACCATTCCTTCCGCTTCACAATTTCAAGAGGAAGCTAGAAAATTAGGGGTTAACTCAGACAGTGCCATTGTGGTTTATGACGATAAAGGTGTCTATTCAAGTGCACGCGTATGGTGGCTTTTTAAAACTTTTGGTCACGCTAATAGTGCTATTTTAGATGGTGGTTTACCGGCTTGGATTGAGCAAAATTATCCTACAGAGCCAAAGGGAAACAACAGTAAGCCCAAAGGTGATTTTAAGGCGGTTTTTAATCCTGATAGGGTAACGTATTTCAAGGATCTAGACGTCCTATCTCAAAGTGAAAAACATACTATTATTGACGCTAGAAGTGCTGAGCGATTTCGCTGTGAAGTTCCAGAACCTCGAGAGGGATTGCGAAGTGGTACCATTCCAAATTCTAAAAACCTACCCTTTGAAAGGTGTTTAGTAGAAGGTAAATTAAAACCAAAAGAGGAGTTAGTACGTTTGTTTAACAGCGTAACCCCTAAGAATAATACGCTAGTATTTTCTTGTGGATCTGGGTTAACGGCCTGCATTTTAGATTTAGCAGCAGAGGTAGCCGATTTTAAACAGACTAAAGTTTACGATGGGTCTTGGACCGAATATGGAACCCTAAAACCCTAAATTTCTCAGGTCGTTTACTTAAGCTTTTTAGATTGAAGATTAATGAAGCGTGTTGCTTTAAAAAAAGTCTCAAAATACAGATTAATTTTTTCTAATCGCAATGCTTAGAACCTTTTAAAGAGTAGACTATGGTCTTTAAGAGAACTTAATTCATTCCCAATTAACAGAAATTGGGGTTAAGTTAATTAGTTATATTTTGAGACTTCTGTACTGTGAATATAGAAGATAATAGCAAGCGATTAAAATCATATTTCGTAAACTGGACTTTTTAGTACGTAAAGTGTATGCTTTTACAAGTGTAGCTATCTTACTAGTTGAATAGCCATTTAGGAATTTAGAATTGTAAAGCGCTTATAATGTTGTAATTAGTGTCCCTTAAATAAATACAACATAGTTTAAGTATACAGATGTTGTTCATCGATAAAATTAGCACATTTACTGTGTTAATCAAATTCTTAGGTCTTTCATCGATTAAATTCTATTTAACTTTTTAACCCCCTTATCTTTATAGTGTTATAAATAGTATACACCAAACAAATGAAATTTTTATCTACATTATTTTTATTATTATTCGCTTCTTTCGCAACTGCTCAGGAGGTTAACGATACTGTTAAATCTAATGAGTCTATTTATACAGAAGAAACAAACCAGACTTTAACTGAATCTTACGTTATTGACGTAAAAGGTATTAAAAAGCTGGATGAAATTGATATTATAAATTATAATAAGGTTATGTATATCAAATTGATTTCATCAGAAGACGGTACAATCAAAATAAGCTAGTTTATAAAAGAGTGCCAATCTAAGTAAACTAATACTAAAAGTCTGAATATAATTAATTCAGACTTTTTTATGGGGTTTGGTCAATAAACTTAGCTTTCAAGTTTGGAGTAGGAATCATACAATGATCCTTTTTACCATACCATTTATATCTATTCCTAGCTATAAAATCATACACTAAATTTCGTATAAAGGCAGGCACAACCAAAAACACTACTAATAATTGGGTTGGAAAGCCAAGGTGTTTTGCAATGTGTAAAGCCGCTGTAGATTTAGAAAACACACCTTTTTCGGGTACATATAAGAGTATAGAATCTGTTTTCGTTCTGTCTATTTTGTATTGCGTTAAAAGCGCTTTCCCTAGGTCACTTTGTAATGCCGCAAATAAAAAGGTGTTTTTTTTATCCTGACGAATAATATACTGAACAGACGAATTACACAAATTGCAGACGCCATCAAATAAAATCAGTTGTTTATGTTTGGGAATGGAAATCATTTTAGGTTTTCTTTACGGCTTCAACTAAATCTAACAAATCAATATTTACTAAGGTTGTAAACAACCCGTAGTTTACTGTGGCTTTGTTTTTTTCAATCTTATCAATACTCCCAACCGATCGACCATCACTCATTCGCACGCGATCACCAACCTTTAAAGTCGGTCTTGGTTTTTCTATAACCACAGCCTTTTCTTTCGCTTTCTTTTTCTTCTCACGAATGACTTCTACTTTCTTTTCAGCCTCTTTTTTGACTTGAGACACTTTTGCTTTCGTGATTTTTTTCTCTTTAGCAGTTAGGCGTTTACGCTTCGAGTTTTCTATTTGAACCAATTTAAAGAGTTCAGATAATAATTCTTTCTTACGATTGTTTTCAAAGAAATTCTCGGCGATATCATTCACCTTCTGACCCAAGTAAATTAACCGTTGGTTTTCGTCGTAAAGCTCCTGATAGCTTTCTAGCTTTTTTTGAATTTTCTCATTAATACCTTCTAGCTTATCGGCTTCAGTCTGTTTTTTCTTTTCGTTAATTTTTAGTGATTCAGACGTTTTCTCTAGTCGTGAACGCTCCTTTTGAAGTTTTGCAATAGTGGCATCAAAACGCACTTTACTGCGTTCTATTTTCTTTTTAGCTCGGTTAATTAAGCTGTAAGGAATACCGTTTTTTTGTGCGACTTCAAAGGTAAAAGAACTTCCTGGTTGCCCAAGTGCCAAGCGGTACATAGGTTCTAAGGTGCGTTCGTTAAACATCATATTCGCATTAATCATTTCAGGCTTTTCACTAGCAAGAATCTTTAAGTTCGCATAATGTGTTGTTATTATTCCATAGGCATTTCTAGCGTAGAATTCTTCTAAAAAGGTTTCAGCTAAAGCACCTCCTAATTCAGGGTCTGATCCAGTTCCAAATTCATCAATTAAAAACAAGGTGTTTTTATTACATTTCTTTAAAAAGTAATTCATTTGTTTTAATCGGTAGCTATAGGTACTTAAATGATTTTCTATAGATTGATTGTCACCAATATCGGTTAAAATCCGATCAAAAACACTCACTTTACTGCGTTCGTGAACAGGGATTAACATTCCGCTTTGAAGCATCAGTTGTAGTAAGCCTACGGTTTTAAGCGTGATACTTTTACCTCCGGCATTGGGTCCGGAAATGACTATAATACGACTCTCTTGATCGAGTTGTATGGTTTGCGGATAGGTTTTTTCTTTTTTCTCTAGATTGTTTAAATAGAGTAGTGGGTGATAGGCATCCCTGAGGTATACATTTTTTTCTTCTGTAATTTCAGGTAGAATACCGTTTATAGAGCGCGCATATTTAGCCTTGGCAGAAATAACATCCATTTCTGTTAAAAACAGTTGATAGTATTCTATGAGTGGTAAAAAGTCGCGTAAATAATTTGTAACCTGCTTTAGAATTCTAACGATTTCTTCGCTCTCTTCATATTCTAAATTATTTAATTCACGGGTGTGTTGTAGGGTAGCTTCAGGCTCAATATACACAATGCTTCCTGTTTTACTCCCTCCCATAATAGCACCTTTAACCTTACGGCGGTACATGGCTTTTACAGCTAAAACACGTTTATTATCGACCACCGATTCTCGAATATCATCTAAGTATTCTAAGCCGTGATACAGGTTTAAAGCCGATGTAAAACTAGAATTAATTTTGCCTTTTAACGCATTGATACTTTGACGGATCTCAAAAAGTAAAGGTGAGGCATTATCCTTAACATCATTAAACCTGTCAATTACAGCATCTATACGCTCAATAATGGCTTTAGTAACTTCTATTTGAGAGGAGAAAGCCTGTAAGCCCGGGTAGTACACTTCAAACTTTTTTAAAAAGCTGACAATCTCATTGCTAGTTAAGGATATAGAAACAATCTTTTTTAAACTGTGAGGCTCTAAAAAAGTGTTTTCGATTTTAAGTAATTGGATTTCTTTGGTAATCGTATCAAATCCGTGGTTAGGAATACGATTATCGTTATAAAAAGAAGAGACATATTCGTTCGTGAGCTGTAACTCTTTTAGAAGCTGCTCTTTATTTTTGAACGGTGTGATTTCTAAAGTTTTTAAATGTCCAAGGTGGGTTACACAGTGTTCACTTACTTGTTCTAAAACCGTTGAAAACTCTAAATCTTGTAATGTTTTTTCGTGAATACTTATCATTAGTTTAGCCGCAAAGGCGGTACATTCGCTTTGTTAAATTAATCTTGCTTAGCGATAACAAAGTTACGTATTCCTATTTAAACCATAAACTTTTACTGCAGTTTGCTTGATAGGGGTGAAAACACCTTTTTAAGCGTGTCTCCACATCTTTTTAAGCGTATAAAAGAGACTGAAAGTTGCCTAGTTTATAGGTATACTGAAACTGTCATAACTAATAAAGTAAACACTATTAATACAATAAATAGTGGCATAATAAACTTTAACCATTTATTAAAACCAACTTTTACTACAGCTAAAGAGGCTAAAATTAAACCTGTAGGATTAATTAAATAAAATAACCCTAATCCGTATTGGTAAGCGTTAACTACAATTTCACGTCCTATACCTACAGTATCTGCTAAAGGAGACATGATGGGCATTGTTAATACAGCCATCCCTGAAGAACTTGGGATAAAAAACGATAGTCCAGCATAAATTAAAGTAATTACGCTTGCAAATAATCCTTTAGACATGCCTTCGGTAATACCACTAGCATAAAATAACATGGTGTCACTAATTAAACCATCGGCCATGATAACCGTTACACCACGAGCGATTCCAATAATTAAGGCAACCCCTAATAAATCAGCAGCTCCTTTTACAAAGGTTTCTACGAAATCGGATTCACTAATTTGGGTGATAATTCCAATTATAATCGCACCCACTAAAAACGTAGACGTCATTTCTAAAAACCACCAGTCTAACATAGACACTCCAATAATCATGACTAAAAAGCAAAGAGCAAATACAAAAAGTGCTAAACGTAGGCGAAAAGTAAAAGTTACTGTTTGGTCTTTTTTGTCTCCAAAAAGTGCTTCAATTTGTTCTTTCTGATCGTAAATTATAGATTTAGTAGGGTCATTTTTAACGCGCTTTGCGTAACGCATAATATAAAATATACAAATTGCTAAACAGCTTAATAGCATAAATATACGACCCGGCAACCCTGTTGTCCAATTTATTCCAGCCGAATCACTAGCAATAATAGTACTAAACGGGTTAATAGTGGAACACATAGTACCTATTGAAGATCCAATAAATATACAAGCAATTCCTACCAAAGCATCATATTTTGCAGCGAGGAACACAGGAATAAGAATAGGGAAGAAGGCAATAGTCTCTTCCGCAAGTCCGAAAGTAGTACCACCGGCAGCAATTAATGTCGTGACCAAAATAATTAAAATATACTCGCGACCTTTTAGCACGCGCGCCAACCAAGCGATACCCGCATCGAAAGCGCCTGTACTATTAATAATACCAATTAAACCTCCGATAATTAATACTAGAAAAATAATATCGGCGGCTTCTATAATTCCCTTTATTGGGGATTTAATAAAATCGCTTAAACCTTGTGGTTTAGACTCTAACTCGCGGTAGGTATTCGGAATATTAATGGCTTTGTATATATCTCCATTGGTGAATTTCTCTAAAGGAATTTTTATCGATAAACCGTCTAAGGTTGCTTGAGTAGCAGGTAAGGTTTTCGTTTCATCTTTAGCGACTTCAATAAACGTATTCGATGCTGAATCATAAGCTAAAGTATTATATTTTCCGGCAGGTACTAACCAAGTTAATAAGGTTACTAAGGCAGCAATGATTAATAATATTGTCTGAGCTGTAGGAAATTTTATGTTTTTCATATTAAATACGGATAAACTGAAGGCGTTAATTAATCTGCAAATTTAAAATTATAGGAAAGTAAAACCCTATAAAAAGAGATAATTATTTTCTATTTTTAAAGATAACATTATTTTCGTCTTTTAAAACTTACACCCTTTAAACCGTATGCAGTTATCGCTTCCTGAATCTTGGCATTTACACCTTAAATCTGAAATGCAACAACCCTATTTTTTGCAGTTAAAAGCCTTTGTTGAAGACGCTTATAATACGTCTACATGTTTTCCTCCAGAAGATGAGATTTTTAAGGCTTTTGAAATGTGTGCGTTTAACGCTGTGAAAGTTGTAATTATAGGACAAGATCCTTACCATAATTTTGATCAGGCCAACGGTTTGTGTTTTAGTGTTAGTGATAAAATGCCTCACCCGCCTTCCTTAGTAAATATATTTAAAGAATTAGAAGCTGATTTGGGTATTCCGTATCCCCAATCCGGAAACTTAGAGCGTTGGGCAGAGCAAGGGGTGTTTTTGTTAAACGCCACATTAACCGTTCGTGCTCATGAAGCGGGAAGTCATCAAAAGCAAGGATGGGAAACCTTTACTGATGCCGTTATTAAAACGATTAGTGAGGAGCAAGACAAAGTTATATTTTTACTTTGGGGCGGATTCGCAAAAAAGAAAGCTAAGTTAATCGATGAGACGAAGCATACCATATTAACTTCTGGTCATCCGTCGCCTTTAAGTGCAAACCGTGGTTATTGGTTTGGGAATTCTCATTTTAGTCAAGTCAACACCCTCCTAAAAGCACAAGGCAAATCACCCATTTCCTGGTAATTTAAATTTTAATTGACGGTAAATTGATAGAGACCTTGCGGATTGGAATTTACGATTTTAGTGTTTATATGTACATCGTCAATCCCGTTACTGATTATTAAATTAATTTCCCCGTTTGGCGCATCAAGATAACTACCAATATAGAAGGTTCCCGTTTCCAATACAACGACCCCAAAAACATTTTTAAAGGCGTCATTTTCTAATATTGTTTCTACAGTTATATACGGGTTATCAGGATCTTCTGAAACTAAAATTGGACCAGTGATCGGTATGATCGTATTCTCATTTAAAGTTAGAGGTTCTAGGTCATCATTACTATTTGGTTTATAAACAAATAGATGGTAACGCATAGATTCATCCGGCCGAGAAAAATCATATAAATCAATAGTATCGTTAGTCGTAGTGGTTTGGATTGTATTTATATTCGTTTCAAAATATAGGGTATCGCCAACATTAAGCTGGGTAATATTATTTTGTACGCTAAGCAGCTCGTTATTTTCTATAAAATAGTGATTACCATTATAATCGTCATCTTCAGGGCAACATAAGCTCACACATTGTGAAATGGTAGAAAGAATGATTAATGATGTGATTTTCATGATGTTAAATTATTTTTATTTCATAAATAACAATCCCTACGTGGTAGCTATTACAACTCTTCAACTAAGTCTTTGTAGTCTAATGTATTAGGAATTATCTCTAAAGCTAATAACTGATCTTGAACTTTATTAATTGTAGCCTCATCAATTAGAGATTGAGACCATTCTGTGAGTGATAGCCATTCTTGTACATCTTCAATCTCCTGTTTATAGCGATTGGCAATCATTCTATCTATACTTGGAATATTTTTAAAGTCTAAGGTTGTTCTATTTACAATTTCTAAAATGGTTTTCACCTCTTCACGATTGTTTTCTAAGAACTCTTCTCGTACCGCTATAACGAAACAGGGCCATGGCGACGGACAATTTCCTATGCGTTTAAAGGTGCCATTATCTACTAGGGGTTTCGTGGTGAATTTTTCCCACATAAAATAATCGGCAGCACCATCTGTTAAACCTTCCACGGCACCATCTAGATTTTTAATGACTTCAAAATCTAAGTCACTCTCTAAATCCCAGTCGTTTTTTTTGGCGTTTACATAAGCCATTAAATGTGAACCCGACCCATAACGACTAATAGCAGCTTTAGTCCCCTTTAAATCTTTAACCGATTCAAAATCGGATTGCTCAGCAACATGAATACCCCAAATTAGTGGAGTTTGAATAAAAGTTTGAACAATTTTACTCTTGTTTCCTGCAATGATATCGGTAATAATACCTTCGGTAAGAATCACCGCCATATCAATATCTCCATTGCGTAAGGCTTTATTCATTTCGCCAGTACCACCAAAATAATCTTCCCAACGTAAGTTAATACCTGCGTCTTTGTACTCTCCATTTTTTAAACCTAAATACCAAGGTAAATTAAAATGTTCCGGAACTCCTCCAATTTTTACTTTCTTCATTGTGTATCTATTCCTTTCTAAGGGAACGTATTATATGTTATTCTGTAAGCTTATCTAGTGTGTATTGAATTAAGCTGTCTACTGTATTTTTTCCGTTTTTTGTAAACTCTCCTGTGGCGCGATTAGCAATAATAGCGTTCATAGATAAGGCACGGTGACCCAAAAGTTTCGCTAAGCCATAAATACCTGAGGTTTCCATTTCCATATTGGTAATGCTAAGGCCTTTATAATTGAAGCTAGCTAATTTATCGTTTAAAGCGGCATCTTGTAAGGCTAATCGTAGTACGCGGCCTTGCGGACCATAAAAACCAACATTAGTGGCAGTAAAACCAGCATGTGTTTTATCGGAACTTAACTTTTTGAATAAGCTATCATCACCTTTTACAACATAGGGACTTGATTTTTGCTTGTCCCATCCAGTATGTTTTATTAAGGCTTCCGAGATATCTTTGTTTTGAATAGCTTCACTGTTATAAAAATGAAGTAAGCTATCAAATCCCACAGCGTATTCGCTAATTAAAAAGGCGTCGATAGGGATGTCTTTTTGTATGGAGCCTGAAGTTCCAATTCTAACGATGTCTAACGCCGTTAAATCTTTTTTTATTTCTCGAGTCTCTAAGTCGATATTGACTAAAGCATCCAGTTCATTAAATACAATATCAATATTATCGGTACCAATACCTGTAGAGATTACAGTAATCGGTTTGTTTTTATACAGACCTGTTTGAGTATGAAATTCGCGCTTTCGCGTTTTAAAGCTCACGCTATCAAAATACTTGGTTACCCCATCTACACGATCTGGATCGCCCACAGTAATAACTGTTTTGGCTAAGTGCTCCGGACGAATATTTAGGTGGTATACACTACCGTCTGGATTTAATATTAGTTCTGAGTCTTTAATGGGCATTTAATGTTGTTTTTATAAGTTTGTTTTCGTCTTTAAAATAAGTAAAATCACGTTTACTTACACCGCCGTAAATCATTTGATTTTCAATGCTATTGAATACATTTTTTTGATGCTCTAAGACCAAGTGTCCCTCGCGATTTAACAGCAATTCCTCTTCGGTTTCTGTATAGAAAACAACTAAATTGTTAATGATACGCTCTATTTGAAGGTCACTATAACCGTAAAAGCCTTGATAATGCAAAACATATCCCGAAAGATGATGCCTTGAATTAATAGTGTGTGTGTCTATGAGTTTTAAAATATTAAACTCTAAGGTGTTTAAGCCACTTCGCGTATCGGCAAAGCGTCTTACATGTGCTTTCAAGCAATTGCTTAAATAGACAAAATTTGAAGGCCGGGTAATTAAAGGACCAAAATTACTGTGATCATCACTGCAATAGATAGACCATGCTTTTTCGGCTAACGCAATATCATCTACGGTAAGTTTTATTTTATTTGAATAATGGTCGTTAAGTTGTTTAGGAGTGAGTTGAGCTAAACCTTTCAATTCATTTTCACCCTCTATTCGTCCGCTACATACTAAATACATAGGGATAACCGCTTTTTTTTGCATCAGCAGACTAATAACGGCTATCATATTAATATGACAGAACAAATCATATTCAAACCATAAAATTACACGCTCGTAATCATTAATCCGATCTAAACGTTTGATTTCTGATTTGAACTCTTTTTCCTTATAATCAAACCCGTAAGTGTCTTTAAAAAAGGCTTTCCGCAATTTTAAAAACGCTGGCGAGGCAACATCACTTACGGTAGGGCCTTCACATAACATTTCATTCCACGATAATAAATCGCCTTCAAAATTAAGCTCCTGAAGGTATGCGGTTAAGCTTTCGCCATTAGTGATATGTAAAGTGGACTCGGTCATGTGTTATCCTCCAACACGTTTTACGTTAAATCCTTTCTCCTTTAAAATCGCCATTATCTTATCGCGGTAATCCCCTTGAATGATAATTTTATCATCTTTAAAACTACCTCCCACACTAAGGGTTTGCTTTAGTTCTTTGGCTAGAATTTTAAAATCTTCGGTAGCACCAGTATAGCCATCAATAATGGTGATGGGTTTCCCTTTGCGCTTTTCGTATTTACAGAGTATGGGGTCGTCTTGCATCCAAATCTCCGAGCCTTTGTTTTCTGTTTCTTCCTCGGTATTAGAAGGCTCGTGGTCAGGAAAAAGTGATTTTAACTGGTCTTGTAAATCCATTTGTTATTCAATAGTGAATCCTCTTAAATAGTTAAAACGATTCGTTACGTTTTATTTTTTTATTAATCCTAATTCGATTAATCGCTGATTTAGGAATTCTCCAGCGGTGATATCGTCAAATTGTTTCGGATTTTCATCATCGATGCAACCTTCCAATACATCTAATTTCATTTCACTAATCGGGTGCATAAAAAATGGAATAGAATAACGTGAGGTTCCCCATTGTTCTCTTGGCGGGTTAATCACGCGGTGGATAGTCGATTTTAGTTTATTATTAGTGTGGCGCGATAACATATCTCCCACATTAATCATTAATTCATCTGGTTCTGCAATAGCATCAATCCACTCGCCATCATGGTTTTGCACTTGCAATCCACGTCCTTGAGCTCCCATTAAAAGGGTGATTAAATTAATATCTCCATGAGCTGCTGCGCGTTCTGCCGCTTTAGGCTCTTCGGTAATTGGAGGGTAGTGAATTGGTCTTAAAATTGAGTTACCATTATGAATAAAGTTGTCAAAATAGGTTTCTTCTAAATCGAGATATAAGGCTAAAGCACGTAGTACATATTTAGCTGTTTTTTCTAACATGCCATAAGCTTCTTTTCCAACTTCGTTAAAAGCAGGAAGCTCTTTAACAATCACATTGTCTGGATATTCTGCTGCTAATTTAGGATTGTCATCAACGTATTGACCAAAGTGCCAAAACTCTTTTAAATCGCCTTCCTTTTTACCCTTAGCACTTTCTTTTCCAAACGAAACATAACCGCGTTGACCACCAATTCCCGGAATTTCATAACTGCGTTTAACCTCTACAGGTAATTCGAAAAAGTTTTTTATTTCATCATATAATCTTTCAACAAGACTTTCATCTAGGAAATGACCTTTTAAGGCTACAAATCCTATCTCTTGATAAGCTCTACCGATTTCATTGACAAACTTTTGCTTTCTTTCAGGATCTCCCGAAATGAAATCTTCTAAATTAACGCTAGGTATACTATTCATTTGAGTTGTTTTATTTATAAATCTATTATTACAAATGTAAAGAAAACATAGCAAAGATTATAATCCATATTTTTAACGTCCTTTTAATACAATTACGGCAATTATGCTATATTTGAAAAACGATTAGTATGAACTTAATTTCAGAGATGAAAAGCAAAATAGATTATAAAAGAGGGGCTCTAAGTAATGAGACCCTTTTAGAATTATACAAAACCATGTTGAAACCTCGTTCTATCGAGGAGAAAATGTTAATCTTGTTACGACAAGGCCGTATCAGTAAATGGTTTAGTGGTATTGGGCAAGAAGCCATATCGGTAGGGGTTACCCTAGCTATGAATGATGAGGAGTATATTTTACCCATGCACCGAAATTTAGGGGTTTTTACCTCCCGTAATATTCCATTACACCGATTGTTTTCTCAATGGCAAGGAAAAGCATCAGGATTTACTAAAGGTCGTGATCGCAGTTTCCATTTCGGAACCCAGGAGTTTAAAATTGTGGGTATGATTTCTCACTTGGGTCCGCAATTAGGAGTTGCCGATGGGATTGCTCTTGCTAGTAAACTTAAAAATAAAAACCAAGCAACAGCTGTTTTTACAGGTGAAGGCGGGACTAGTGAAGGGGATTTCCATGAAGCTTTAAACGTGGCTTCAGTATGGCAGTTACCCGTGCTGTTTTGTATTGAAAATAATGGCTACGGATTATCGACACCTACTAATGAGCAATACAATTGTAAGGATTTAGCCGATAGAGCTCTTGGATATGGTATAGAATCGCATATTATTGATGGTAATAATATTATAGAGGTATATACTAAAGTGTCTGAACTGGCTAAAAGCATTCGAAATAATCCACGTCCAATTTTAATAGAGTTTAAAACGTTTAGGATGCGTGGACATGAAGAGGCGAGTGGTACTAAATATGTTCCTCAAGACCTTATGGATGCCTGGGCAGAGAAAGATCCTATTACAAACTTTAAACACTTTTTAATGGAGGAAGGGCTTTTAACGGAAGCTGATGATGAGCGTTTAAAAGCAGAGTTTAAAGCAGAAATAGATACGCATTTGGAGATCGCTGGAGCTGAAGAACATATTAAATCTTCGGAAACTATCGAATTAAATGATGTGTATAGAGAGTTTGACTATCAAGAGGTTAAAGAAAACTCTAAAACTGAAGAGTTGCGATTTGTAGATGCTGTATCTCAAGGATTAAAGCAATCTATGGAACGTCATGAAGACCTTGTAATTATGGGACAAGATGTTGCCGAATATGGCGGTGTCTTTAAAATCACCGATGGTTTTGTTGAGCAGTTTGGTAAAGACCGTGTTCGCAATACGCCAATTTGTGAATCGGCGATTGTAGAAACAGGAATGGGACTGTCTATTGCGGGTATTAAAAGTGTTGTTGAGCTTCAGTTTAGTGACTTTGTGACTTCAGGATTTAATCCTGTAGTTAATTACTTAGCAAAATCTCACTACCGTTGGAACCAGAACGCAGATGTGGTGTTGCGTATGCCTTGTGGAGCTGGAGTTGGAGCTGGACCTTTTCATTCTCAAACTAATGAGGCTTGGTTTACTAAAACCCCAGGATTAAAGGTGGTTTACCCTGCATTCCCTAAGGATGCCAAAGGGTTATTAGCTACTGCGATTAACGACCCTAACCCGGTATTGTTTTTCGAACATAAAGCATTATATAGAAGTATAAGACAAGAGGTGCCAACCGATTATTTCACTATTCCATTTGGTCAGGCAGCGACCTTAAGAACCGGTGATGATGTTACCGTTATTGCTTATGGAGCTGCAGTGCATTGGGCTTTAAACACATTGGATAAACATCAGGATATCCAGGCCGATGTTATCGATTTACGTAGCTTACAACCTTTGGATACAGAGACTATTTATAAATCCGTAAAAAAGACAGGGCGAGCTATTATCTTACAAGAAGACTCGATGTTTGGAGGTATTGCAAGTGATATTTCGGCATTAATTATGGAACATTGTTTTGAGGATTTAGACGCACCAGTAAAGCGTGTTGCTAGTTTAGAAACGCCAATTCCATTTATTAACCACTTAGAAGATCAATATTTATCGCGTGATAAATTCGAAAACGAACTTTTAGCACTTTTAGAGTATTAAATAAGGAATACATATTAAAATAACAACAGCCTATAAACACTACGTTTTTAGGCTGTTTTAGTTTTTATAAATTATAAAAGTCGTTTTCAAAATCAATTTTAAGTTTTTATTTACACTTAGGTATGGTTTTTGTTTTATTTTAGTTTCAAAGATCAAATTATTTAATGAAACTTAAGTTAGCTTTTTTATTTATAGCTGTTTGTTCGTTGGGTGTGAACGCACAAATAGACAGTGAAAACAAGTCTATAATCATTCCTGCGGAAGCGGTGGATGACCCTAAAGCGGACAATGAGCTTATAATAAACCCTGAGCCGATTATTAGTGTAACACCGGAAGATTCGAATACAGAGGTTAAAACGCCAAAAAAGGAAGAGCTTCCCGTGGTTAAACGCCCTCATTTTACGATCACTAATGAAACGCCGTTTAGAAACCCAGCGGAGTTGTATCAAGATCAGTTAAAAAACGCCTTAAAATTAAGGCCTGATTACGAACGACGTCAAAACGGTAGCACAACGACTCAATATTTGGGAGAGTATAGTACGCGAGCCATGCGAGTAAATATCATTTACCGCGATCACCAGTATCCCGATGGTGATTTAATACGTGTTTATGTAAATGGAAAAGTAGTGCGTGAGCGTGTTTTACTGGAAACACATTTTAAAGGTCTCTTTTTAAAACTAGAGCCCGGAACTAATGTTATTGATTTCGAAGCGTTAAATCAAGGGTCTAGCGGACCTAATACAGCGCAATTTGAAGTCTTAGATGACAAAGGAATTATCATATCTTCCAATCAGTGGAATTTAGCAACAGGAGTAAAAGCAACTATAACGCTTGTAAAAGAAGAAGATAGCGAAAAAAACGAATAAAATATTTTTTTTCGTTTTCACGTAACAAATTCGTACTTTTGTAAATAATTGATTATCAATTTTTAACTTAAAATAACAATTTACCAAAGAATAGAATGGCAAAGTCGCAACAGACATTTAACAAATTAGAAAAAGAAAAAAAACGCCTCAAGAAGAGAGAAGAGAAAAGAAAGAAGATGGAAGCCCGTAAAGCTGAAGCTGCTGAAAATGGAACTTCAGGAATACCTATGGCCTATGTAGATTTTAACGGTAACCTAACGGATACGCCACCAAATCCAGAGGACAAAGTAAAGGTAAAGGCAAAGAACATTGTTTTAGGAGTCCCTAAAAAAGAAGAAGGAGAAGAAGAAGAAGTAGATCCAATCCACAAAGGAAAAGTGTCATTTTATGACTCTTCTAAAGGTTTCGGATTTATTATTGATGCACTAGATAGTGAAAAATACTTTTGTCACGTTAGTGGTTTAATCGATGAGATTGCCGAAAATGACAAAGTTCAATTTGAACTAGAAAAAGGAATGAAAGGTTTAAATGCCGTTCGTGTTAAGAAAATATAACAGTATAATTATAAATTAAAAAAGCCTCGATTTTATTCAAATCGAGGCTTTTTTAGTTCTAAACTAGTCAGCCCTACTTGGGGTTTAAATCATTATAATCTAATCCGGTTTTACTATCTTCTGTAGATTCCTTTTCAGAGCTTTCCTTTTCATTATCCTTTCTTTCTCCATAGGAGTCAATCGGTCCTTTTGTTTTAGTGGTAATATATTTACTGCTGGTTGAACTTGGTAGTTCAAATAGCTCTAAGTCGAAATAAGGCACTGCCGCTAAAATATGATCGAATAAATCAGACATCACATATTCGTAGTTTTTCCAACGCTTGTCACTACTAAACGCATAAATTTCTAATGGAATTCCTTGGGTCGTTGGTTGCAACTGTCTTGCCATCGCTATCATATCCTTGTTTAAGGCAGGATTCATCTCTAGCGACGTTTGAATGTATTTTCTAAAGACACCAATGTTTGTTAAATTTCTACCGTTTAATAAGAGGTCTTTATTAATGTTATTTTTAGAGTTGTACTCTTTAAGTTTCTCTTGACGATTGGTTAAATACTCTGAAATAATCTGAATTTCTTTTAGTTTTATAATTTCAGCATCGGTTAAATATTTTATGCTACTTTGTTTTATAAGTAGGTGTCGTTTAATCCGTCTTCCCCCAGAGTTTGTCATTCCACGCCAGTTTTTAAACGACTCCGAAATTAAGGCGTAGGTAGGAATGGTTGTAATGGTTTTGTCAAAATTCTGAACTTTCACCGTTGCTAAAGTGATTTCTATAACATCACCATCGGCTTCAAACTTGTCAAAAGTAATCCAATCGCCAATGCGTACCATATCGTTAATAGCCACTTGTATGCTGGCAACAAAACCTAGTATAGTATCCTTAAATATTAAAAGAATAACTGCCGATATAGCCCCTAATCCCGTTAAGAAATTCCATATTTCTATACCGCTTATTACCGCTAACGAAAAAATAATCCCTGTAAACCAAGCAAATATCATAAAGACTTGGATGTAGCTGTCAATAGGCTTATCTCTTAATTTTGGAAGGGTTTTAAAGTAACTGTTTAAGGATTGCAGCAGGCTTCTTACAATCCATAATACCATAATGATACCGAGTACCAATAAAGATTTAATAAAGAAGGCTTCGGCATCTTCAAAATGATAGAAAACAACAGGTATAAAGCGTATGGCAATAACAAAAGGTATAATATGCGCTAAATTTCTAGGCACGTTATGGCTTAATAAAATATCATCAAAATTGGTTTTGGTAGTCCCTGAAAATCGCGTGAATACCGATATTAAAATGCGGCGCGTTACCCTGTCTATAACGTAAAGTACAATTAATAGTACCGTAATCATCGTTAATAGATTGAGGTATAAGGCTGCTGTTTCGGGGATGTTAAATTTTATAAAGTAATCGTAAAAAAAAGTGGCTAGTGTTTCTTTCATTTATGTTGTTCTTTTAAATGTAAAAATACTCAGATTTAGAGAGACTACGGTGTATAATCACTTAAATATTAGTTAAAACAAAAGTAGAGTCGCATGATTTTACCGAGATAACCTAAAAATGAAAAATAGAGATTGGTAGATAAAACTAGTCGATAGTTTGCGGTATGTTTACGGGCTCTACAGCACCGATATCCATGGTGTTAAGGTGTATGTTACCCACGCGAACGCGAACCAATCGTAAGGTGGGACAGCCCACTGCGCTGGTCATTTTCCTGACTTGTCTAAATTTTCCTTCAGTTAAAGTAATAGATATCCAAGTTGTTGGTCCGTGGCGATCATCACGAATTTTTTTCGAACGCTCCGGTAGGTTGGGAGCCTGTTTTAATTTAAATACTTTACAGGCTTTGGTTTGGTATTTTTTACCGCTAAATCCGATTTCTACACCTTGTGATAACTGTAAGATGTCTTCTTCTGAAATGGCGCCGTCCACCAAAGCGTAGTATTCTTTTTCTATCGCAGAGCTGTTAATAAAATGACTTAGTTTACCATCGGTGGTGAGTAGGAGTAAGCCTTCACTTTTTTCGTCTAGGCGACCAATAGGCATGGTGTTTTCCGGAAAGTCATCGAGCTCCCCCAAAAACCGTTTACGCTTTTGTTGCGTGGAGTTGCTAGCAAACTGGCTAAGCATGCCATAGGGTTTATAGATTTTAAAATGATAGTGTTTACCCTCCATTTAATATAGTATAAACCAGGTCTTTGGTTAATGTCTGGCCGTTGGCTTTTTCACGAATGGCATCGTAAGAAAACCTAAAATCACATCCTGTTTTATAGGCACTACACCCGTAGGCGGTTTTACCTCTAATAATGGTGCCTTTTTTACATTTCGGACAAGCTATATCGTCGGAAGTTGTTTTTGTTGCACCTTTAGCTGTGCCTTTTTTGGGTTCAAGTTTTAATTTAAACGCTTCATCAAATCGCAGTAAGCCTTCCACAGCATGACCATCAATTTTAAATCCTTTAAGGTTAACTGTCGACCCTTTAGTGAGTAATCTTAAGTACTGGTTGGATGATATTTTCTTTTCAGCATAACTAAAAGGCAATACAAAATCACAGCTCTTACCGTATAAATTACAGCCATAAGCGCTTTTTCCTTTTACTAATTGTCCAGATTTGCATTTCGGACAGGCATGACCCACAACAGCCTTTTTAGCGGATTTAGTTTTTGATTTAGAGGATTTCTTAGAAGAAGAAGTCCCTGTTTTATTATTGGTATACGAGATATTAGCTTTTACGGTTTCACTGCGCACATCGTAAACAAGGCGGTCTACCATCTGCTTCATATTTTTTATAAAAGCACCGGCGCTATAGTCTCCTTTTTCAATATCTTTTAATTGCTTTTCCCACAGCCCGGTAAGTTCTGCTGATTTCAGCATATCATTTTGGATGATATCAATAAGCTGAATTCCGGTAATCGTAGGTAACACTTGTTTTTTATTACGCTTTATGTATTTGCGTCTAAAGAGTGTTTCGATAATATTGGCACGGGTAGAAGGTCTACCAATACCATTTTCTTTCATTAAATCTCTAAGTTCATCATCGTCCACCTGCTTTCCTGCTGTTTCCATGGCCCGTAATAAGGAGGCCTCGGTAAATTGCTTTGGCGGTTTAGTTTCTTTCTCTAGGAATGAAGGCTCGTGTGGCCCTTTTTCACCTTTAGTAAAACTCGGTAACAGTCCGGGTTCTTTGGTTTTAGAATCGCCAGTTTCAAAAACAACGCGCCATCCTTTACTTAGGATTTCCTTTCCCGTAGTTTTAAAATTAACGGTATCGGCTTTACCAATTACTGTTGTGTTTGCCACTTTACAATCGTCGTAAAATACAGCAATAAAACGTCGGGTTATAATATCATAAACCTGTTGTTGGTTGTACTGTAAATTAATTTGTACCCCAGTAGGGATAATGGCATGGTGATCGGTGACTTTAGAATCATCAAAGACCTTTTTAGATTTCTTGATTTTTTTACCTAATAGAGGTGCTGTTAAGTCACTGTATTTTGTAATGTTTCTTAAAATACCTTCCACTTTTGGGTACACATCATTGGGTAAAAAGGTGGTATCTACTCTAGGGTAGGTTACTACTTTTTGCTCGTATAATTTTTGAACGATTTTAAGCGTCTCATCGGCAGAAAAACCGAATTTGGTGTTGCAATACACTTGTAAACCCGTTAAATCAAAGAGTTTAGGTGCATATTCATTACCGTTTTTTTTGCTGATAGAAACGATTTCAAAGTCGTGTTCTTTTACTTTATCCGCGAGGACTTGCCCTTCTTCAACATTAGTAAAACGGCCTTCTTCATAGCTAAATAAAGTCTCTCGGTATAAGGTTTGTAATTCCCAATAGGGTTGTGGTTTAAAGTTTTCAATCTCTTTAAAGCGGTTTACCACCATCGCTAAGGTTGGGGTTTGCACGCGCCCTACAGATAACACTTGTTTGTAGCCCCCGTGTTTAACAGTGTACAAACGGGTGGCATTCATACCTAATAACCAATCACCAATAGCACGAGAAAACCCGGCGTAATATAAATTATCATACTTGGAAGACGGTTGAAGGTTGTTAAAGCCCTCTTTAATCGCTTCGGTGGTTAAGGAGGAAATCCATAGACGTTGGACTTCACCTTTATACTTCGCTTGATCTAATACCCAACGTTGTATTAATTCTCCTTCTTGCCCGGCATCCCCACAGTTTATCACCACATCGGCTTTATCAAACAAGCCTTTTACAATTTTAAATTGTTTTTGAATACCAGAATCCTTGGTGACTTTCGTCTCGAATTTTTCCGGTAGCATGGGTAAGTTGTTTAAATCCCAACTTTTCCAATGTGGTTTATAATCGTTTGGTTCCTTTAAGGTGCATAAGTGTCCAAAAGTATAGGTTACCGCATAGCCATTGCCTTCATAGTAGCCATCACGCTTGGTGTTAGCTCCTAAAACAGTAGCAATCTCTCGAGCTACACTCGGTTTTTCGGCGATACAAACTTTCACTTAATACTTGGTTTTTGAAGACGCAAAGTAAGTGTTTTTAAGGGTTTTTTAAAAGGGAAAGTCAAGGAGTTATTAACGATAGGGATTTATGCCCTAAATCGCTATACGTTACTAGCAAGGTGCTACCTTTTCGATGCCCAACTTTTTACGCGTCTTTATCCACAACACTTAAAGCCAAACGGATTTTAAAATAGTCCATTTGCTCATTAAAATATTCAAAATACTCTTTTAATGTACTTGGAGATTCTAATTCTATTTTAGCTTTATGAACGGCTTCAACATCACTTTTTGAAACGAAGTCATACATATTAATGTCTTTGCCATCAGCATATAATTTAGCAATATGGGAGTAGATTGTTGGTGCTTTTAATTTTCGTTGCACGGATATTTCCTCGATCGATAAACCTGATTTGTACAGTTCATAAGTCACTAAATGTGTATCTGTTTTTTTAGGCTTTTTAATTTTCGAGCCCATAAAATCTAGGATTTCAGCAATAAACTCATCACCATAAACCTCCATTTTACGCTGTCCGACACCGGAAATAGTCAAAAACTCACTTTCAGACATAGGGCGTACGCGCTCCATCTCTTTTAAGGTCGCATCATTAAAAATAAGATACGCTGGAAGGTTTTCCTCTAGCGAAATGCGGTAACGTAATTTTCTTAGACGCTCGAATAGACTATTGCTATTTACTGTTTTTCTTTTCGATGCAACCGTAGTTTTTACCTGCTCGGTAATATGAACCGGATGCGTTAAGTAGACTTTAAGGCCTTTAAATAGGACTTTGTTTGAAAATTCAGTGAGTTGTAGGGCGTTATTTTTATGAAAAGCGATTTCACAAATCCCCTGATTTATAAGCTGAATAATGTAGTGTTGCCAATCTTTCCAAGAGATATCGTTACCGATACCAAAGGTTTTAATCCGGTTTAAGCCTTTGTCTAATATATTAGCATTATTGGCCCCACGAAGCACATCGATTAGAGTCCCTATGGCTTCTTGTTGGTGCACTCGGGTGATGGTAGATAGAATTTTTTGTGCAATAACGGTCCCATCAAAAAATTTAGGAGGGTTTTTACACACGTCACAATTACCACAATTATCGGCTAGCAATTCTCCAAAATAGCTGAGTAGAATTTTTCGTCGGCAGGTAGTGGCTTCACTAAACTGCTTCATACGCTCTAGTTTAGCGATTTGTACTTCTTCATTAGAAGCTCCAGAAGCAAATTTTCTTAGCTGGATCACATCAGCATAGCTATGAAACAACAGGGCTTTTGCTTTTAAACCATCACGGCCAGAACGTCCGATTTCTTGATAATAGCCCTCGATGTTTTTAGGCATATTATGGTGAATTACCCAGCGGACATTAGATTTGTCAATTCCCATTCCAAAAGCTACAGTGGCGCATACCACTTGCGTTTTATCGAATATAAAATCTTCTTGAACTCGCGTTCTATCCTCAAAACTCAATCCGGCATGGTAACAGTCGGTATTAATACCATTATCGTTTAATTTTTTAGCGATTTGCTCCGTGTTTTTTCTACTCAGGCAATACACGATTCCCGATTGTCCGGGGTGTTTTTTTATAAAATTTATAATTTGCTTTGCACGAGCATCGGCAGGGCGGACTTCCAACTCAATGTTTTTTCTGTCGAAAGACGCCACAAACTGATCGGCATGTGGTATTTCAAGCTGCTCGATAATATCTTGACGGGTGGCTTTATCGGCAGTCGCCGTTAGGGCAATAATAGGCGTGTTGGGGAGTTGCTTTTTTAAGAAGCCCAATTGTTGGTAAGAGGGTCTAAAATCGTGGCCCCAACTAGAAATACAGTGGGCTTCGTCGATAGCGACACAGCTAATATATTTTTCATTAACCAAGTTTTCTAAGCCTGAAAGACTTTCTGGTGCCACATAAAGCAGTTTTATTTCTTTGGTGATTGCCTGTTCTATAATGTTTTGTTGTTCTTCTGCCGACTGGCTGCTATTGTAAAAAGCGGCTTTAATACCGTTGGCGTTAAGTCCATCGACCTGATCTTTCATTAAAGCAATTAAGGGTGAAATTACTAAGGTAAGTCCCTCCAAAACAACAGCAGGAATCTGAAAACAAATGGATTTACCACCACCTGTAGGCATAATAACCAATGTATCTTTTTTTTGTAATACATTTTCTATAATGTCCTGTTGTTGGCCACGGAAACTATCGTAACCGAAATAGGTTTTTAGAGCCGTGTGTAATTGGTTTTGTATTTCAGTGTCAATCATGGATAGAAATTAATACTGCAAAGTAAAGAAGAATAGTTAAGTTTTTAACCCTTGAGAGCGCTTAAATCTTAGGTTATGCCATAGCATTAGTTTTCAACTACCAAGCCACTACGAAACATTTGGAGAGTTCGCCATTGGGTTTTTTTAACCAGATTAAAGGGGAATACCCTTCACTTTTATAAGTCATTAGTTTAGGCAGTATTTGCAAATAGGTTTGCCAGTGGACTGCTGGAGAAACATCCAGCAACCAATCCGTTTTTTTAGGACAATAAAATTTACAGTCTTCAAACTGTTCTAAATCATCATAATGAAAATAAAACCCGTAAACACAATTGGGATTTAGTGTTTTTAGGGTAACAGATTCTCCTAGAGGTAAAAATAATTGTGCTTTAAAATAGATTTTTTGGGTGATATCTTCTGCTTGTAATTCTAGGCTGTCGAGTAGAGGCTTGGTTTCGGGGGCGTAGAGTAGGGGCAGTTGGTGGTTTTTTAGTTTGTTTAATTTTTCGTTTAAAGTGTCACGACGCATGGGACCAATACAATGGTCGATTTCAGAAGTCCCTAAGCTGGGGTCGTATAAATAAAATTTAAATTGAATTTCTAAATGAATAGGCTTGGCGTGATCTAAAAACAAACAATCGAGCTCACCAATGGTACGCAGTTCATTTTTAATCTGACAATTTTCGACTAAAACAGATAAGTTTGGAAGTTGTAAGAGTTCGGCAGTAACAAAACGTTCTACGCGCTGACCTAGTCTCACTTTCGGATTTATAGCAGCATGAAATCGAAAGCTGTTTTCAGGTTTTTTAGTGTATGGCTCTAAGCCATTTACGGGGGAATTAAATAGGTGAGGGGTATTGAAAAACCCACTGAATTGTTTTTGGTATTCCTCTGAAGTGTTTGTCATAGTAGCAATCAAAAATACACTTTTTAAAATTTTTATGGCAATTAATCGTGAAAAGCCTACAAAACGTTGTATTTTTGCACATTGTAAAATTTGAATAAACTACATGTCAGTAACAGCTTTAGAATTAGAAGAACGCACGGAAGGAAAGAATTTATATAGCTACCAAAGGGGAGCTATAAACAAAATTTTTAAATGTTTTGAAGATGCACCAGAAGATTACCATCTGCTTTACCAACTGCCTACTGGTGGTGGGAAAACAGTAATATTCTCTGAGATTGTAAGACAGTATTTAAAGCATCACAAGAAACAAGTTTTGGTGATGACCCACCGTATTGAGTTGTGTAAACAGACCTCGAATATGTTATCGGAGTTTGGAGTAACCAATAAGGTGATTGATAGTAAAGCGGATTTATCAGATCAAGGGAACTACAATTGCTTCGTAGCGATGGTAGAGACTTTAAACAACAGGTTAACAGATAACAAACTAGATATCTCGGATATCGGATTGGTTATTATTGATGAGGCGCACTACAACTCATTTACAAAATTATTCAAGTTTTTTGAAAAGTCCTTTATTTTAGGAGTTACAGCAACGCCTTTAAGTAGTAATATAAATCTACCGATGAAGGATAACTACAACGAATTAATTGTAGGAGAAACTATTCAGTCGTTAATTGAAAATGAGTTTTTAGCACGCGCAGAAGTGTTTTCATACAATGTAGGTTTAACCTCATTAGTGGTAGGTGCAAACGGTGATTATACTGTAAAATCTTCTGAAGATTTATACACGAATACCGACATGCTTACCAAGCTTATTCAAGCGTATGAAGAGCGTTGTAAAGGTAAGAAAACCTTAATTTTTAATAACGGTATTAACACGTCGTTACACGTTTACGATACGTTTAGACGTGCGGGGTATCCTATTGCGCACTTAGATAATAATAACAGTAAAAAAGAGCGTAAAGCCATCTTAAAATGGTTTAAAGAAACGCCTGATGCCATCTTAACTTCGGTAAGTATTTTAACTACTGGTTTCGATGAGCCGACTGTAGATTGTATTGTTTTAAATAGAGCGACAAAATCATTAACATTGTACTACCAGATGATTGGTCGTGGGTCGCGTATTTTAAAGAACAAGTCCAAATTTACGGTGATTGATTTGGGTAACAACTTACACCGTTTTGGTCCTTGGGGAAGTGATTTAGATTGGCAAAAGATTTTTAGATCTCCAAACTTCTACTTAGACGGTATTTTAAGTGATGAAGATTTAGAAGAAAACTTCAGGTATGAAATGCCAGAAGCGGTTCGTGCAGAGTTTGCAAAATCGGAAGACGTGTATTTTGATATTAAGAAAAATTATATCGCATCGATAAGAAACGGAGAGTCGTCTAAAGTGATTTTAGAACGTTCGATTCAGCATCACGCTAAAATCTGTATTGAAAACAGTGAGGATTTGTGGGATGCTTTAGCATTAGCAAAACTATTGGGTGATGATATCGATTTCAGAATTCAGCGTTATACCAAATGTATTAGTAAAAGTACCTTTAATTTTGTCGAGTGGTTAAAAGACGATTACCGCAAAAAACTAAACGCGTATCTACGTACTAATTTTGATGAAGTTTTTGAAGAGATTCACGGATTTCCGCCAGAAGACTAAAATTTAGTACTATTGATTTACAGATTCTAGGCTTAGCTATTTATTATTTCTAATTACACACTATATTATGACAACATTTAAAGATTTAGGAGTTCGTAAAAACTACGTTAAATCCTTAAAAGAATTAGGAATTACAAAACCTACAGAGATCCAAGAGCAGGCGATACCTATGTTATTAGCTTCGGCTAAAGATTTTATAGGATTAGCACAAACGGGTACAGGAAAAACAGCAGCTTACGGTATACCGGCATTACATAAAGTGAATCCGAGTGTAGAAGCCATTCAGGTTTTGATATTATCACCAACACGCGAACTGGTTCAGCAGATCAAGAAGCAACTTTTTAAATTTACCAAATACAACGATGCCAAGGTTTTTGTTGAAGGGGTTTATGGCGGTGAAAAAATAGACATTCAGATTAGAAACCTAAAGCGTACAACACATATTGTAGTGGCTACACCAGGGCGATTGGTAGATTTACTAGATAAAAATTGTATCGATTTAAAACAGATAAAGACTATTGTTCTAGATGAGGCGGACGAGATGTTGAGTATGGGCTTTAAGCAGGACTTAAATACCATTCTTAATGCGACTTCAGGAACGCGAAATGTGTGGCTGTTTTCGGCAACGATGCCTGAGGATTTAAAGGAGATTGTAAAGCGTTATGTGTCTAAAGATGCTATGCGCATTGAAATTGACAGAAACAGTGTTGTAAACGCTAATATTTCACATTATTTTGTAGAAACAACGATTGCCAACAAACCTGAAACCTTAATCCGATTATTGGAAGATAGAGAAGAGGAGCGCGGTATAATCTTTTGTAAAACCAAAGCGGGAGCACAGGGCCTAAAGCAATTATTGCAAAAGGAAGGCTTTAATGTAGATGCTTTAGAAGGCGATATGACGCAGAAAGATCGTGATAAAGTGATGCGTGCGTTTAAGAATACGAGTCTTCAAATTTTGGTTTCTACCGATGTATCGGCGCGTGGTATTGACGTTGATAACTTAGGCTTTGTTATTCACCACCAATTGCCAGAACATTTAGAATATTACACCCATAGAAGTGGTAGAACGGCACGAGCAGGTAAAAAAGGAGAATCGATAGCTTTAGTACTTTCTAATGAAATGACACAATTAAAAGCAGTAGAAAAGAAATTACAGATTTCTTTTAAAACACTAACTTTATAAAGGGAAATCTAAAGACGATTTAAAATAGAGATATAAAAAAACTGCTTTGAGAAAAGCAGTTTTTTTTTGTTTTATGAGGTTTTGTTGTTAATGTGTATCAATTATTTCTTAATAAATTTACCAGATAGTAAGGACTGGCCACTAGCGGTTTGCAAAGTATATAAATAAGTCCCTGTTGTTAATGGTGATACATTAAGTGCGGTCTGAAGTGATTTATTAGACGTCTCTAGTTTTGAGATTTTAGAAACTAATGTTCCTTTTAAATCATATATCAATAAGGTTAAATTAGAATACGATTTGTTTAATTCTATATCCATATTTAAGGTATCACCAACTGGGTTTGGATAAAGTTTTGAAGTTGATTTTCTTTTAAATTCAGGAGTACTTAGCGTCATATTTTCTACACTATTGTAAGTGGTGTTTACATTTAAATTAGTAAATGTTTGAACGGTTCCAATAGGCCAAGTAATTTCCAGTTCATCAACTGAAGTCGCATTTCCTAGGCCAAAATGAACCGTGTAGCTATTTTGGCTGTTATAGCCTGTAGAAGCAGCAATGCGGCGTGTTTGCCACACATCGGAGCCATTTATATTTGCTTTCATACGCACTTTAGTACCTACTGCAGACGTATTAGATACTGTACCTTTACAGTTAATTTTAATCCAGTTGTTTCCAGTACCTGTGTTTTTAAAAAGTGAATTATTTTGATTTTCATTTAGGGTATTTGCAAGGATCAAATCTAACCAGCCATCATTATTATAATCGCCAAAAGCACAGCCAAACGTCCATCCGGAATGTAGAGCTAAATCACTAGTTGTGTCTTGTGTAAAATTACCATTGCCGTCATTGATATAAACAAAATTATTGGTTTGTGTGTTAGAAAATGCATTACAAACAAACAAATCTAAATCTCCATCGTTATCAATGTCGGCAAACGCTGATCCGAAAGAGTTTCCACCACCGCTTGCTATTACAGAAGATGTTATTTCCGTGAAAACGCCATTATCATTTCTAAATAACTGATTGTTTTGGTTATTCCAATTGGCAATAAACAAATCGTAATCTCCATCATTATCGATATCTGCCCAAGAGCTACCACTAGAACTTTTTGAGTCGGATACGATAGAAAGGTTGGTTATTTTCGTGAAGTTATTAGGGCCATCATTTCTAAAAAGAGAATTGGCTGTATTGTTTTCATTGGTAAGGAACAAATCACAATCCCCATCATTATCGTAGTCTACCCAATCTACAGATCGGGTGGCTAAAAATTCATTAGTAATCGGTAAGTTGGATACCGCTGTAAAGGAGCCATCACCTTGGTTTTCATAATATCTATTCACTGCATTTCCTGCGCTACTTGTAAAAAATAAATCTAATTTCTGATCGTTATTAACATCAATCCAAGTTGCCATTTCAGAAAAAGTGAAGACACCAGAAGTTACGCTTGGTTCGTGAGTAAAGCTCCCGGAACCATCATTCCTATAAAAGTAGTTTTTTCCAGAAAGCCCCGAAGCCCAAGTCACTACAAACGCATCCAAATCCCCATCATTATCAACATCTGCAAAACTCGTACCGTCCGAGCTACTGCCATCAGAGACCATATCACCAGAGGTTACGGTAGTAAATGTTTCATCGGTATTATTTATATAAAGTAGGTTGTTTTGTCCTCCAGAAGGGCCATTAGAGAAAAAGATGTCATCCCATCCATCACCATTAACATCAACAAAGTTAGCACTTCTAGATCCAGAAGCTGTTGTTGTTATGTCCGGTAGATTAGTGGCTTCAAACGATTGGGAGTGCAAACTAGTAATAGTTAGTAGCATGCAAATACTAAGTGCGGTAATTTTCATTCGTGTTTAGTTTTAAATTAATAAGAATCAAAACTAGGTGTTATCGTTGTTAGGCTTATCAAAATTGTTGCGAAGCGTGTCAAGTTCTTTTCTAAGGGTATTGAAAGTGTTGCAAAGCCTTTATATTACGTTTTTAAAAAGAGTTATATACAATTACTATTGTATATTTTAGTTAGTTTTACACTAAAAAAATGATGATAAGTTGTTTAATTATTGATGATGAACCCTTGGCGAGAAAGCGCTTGTATAGTTTAGTTTTGAAGCGACCGGAACTTCACTATATAGGAGAGGCTGCAACGGGAAAGTCTGCAATACAGATGATAAATGACTTAAAACCCGCACTTATTTTTTTGGATATCAAAATGAAAGATTGTAGTGGTTTTGAAGTGTTAAAAGACATTGATGTAAAACCACCCATGGTTATTTTCGTCACCGCTTTTGATACCTATGCTGTTAAAGCTTTCGATTTATTTGCGATAGACTACCTTCTTAAGCCATATAAACAAGACCGGTTTAATGCCTCAGTGGATAAAGCTTTGTCTTATGTAAACCAACAAAATCAAACCCTGTTTGAGGCTAAATTAAACGATTTATTAAAACGTGTAGAGGACACAAATTCTAGGAAATCTTCTTCTTTTAAAAATAAACTAGCCGTAAAAACAGGGAAGTCGGTATCATTTATAGACACAAAGAGCATTACATATATTACGGCTTCTAGAAGCTATATCGATGTTTTTACTTCGGATACTTCTTATGTTTTAAGAGACTCATTGAATAATATAATAAACGATATATCACCCGATGATTTTTGTAGGATACATAGATCGACAGTGGTTAATATTAACTTTATAAACAAACTCATCCATTCTAATTACGGGGAGGTGGATGTAAAGATGAAAGATGATGCTCTTTTTAGAATAGGTCATAGTTATAAAAAAATGTTTTATAAAAAACTAGGTATTAAATGAAATCAAACACGGTAATAAACAAACAATTATTAAACTATTTGGTTGCATTTTTAACTTTAGCGTTATCACTTCAACTAATAAAAAAAATTAATTGGAAGCTTAATAGAGGAGTTTACGAATCTTATAATTGGTTAGAGTTTTTTGTCTATGAATTTGTTGCGGAGTGGCTGATTGTTGTTGCTTTTATGATCATATCCTACTATTTAACCAATAAAATGATTGATAAGAATTTTCAATTAAAAATAATGTTTTTAATACATGCGTTGTTTTCTTTTTTATTGGGGTTTACCACCTTATGCTCGATAACTGCGATAGGGTATTTTACAGGACTTTTGAGCGTGAATGAAGCTATAGACAATATTTCATTCGATCGGTTTTTAGCTGGTGTGGACAAGGATTTTTTAATTTATTTCTCTTCCATTTCTATAATATATGTTTACAGTTATGTAAATAAAATAAAAGGAATCGAACTTCAAAAATCGAAATTACAAACGCAATTAGTGACTAGTAAATTGCAAATGTTACGCTCACAGCTCCATCCTCATTTTATGTTTAATACCTTAAACAGTATTTCTTCTCTAATTGATATTGACCCGGAGAAATCTCAAAATGTAATCGCAGATTTTGGAGATTTGTTTAGAGGTATTATAGAGCACAACGACGAGGCTTTAATCCCTCTATCTAAAGAATTAGAATTTTTAGATAAGTATTTGGATATTATAGTTGTACGGTTTTCAGATCATTTAATTATACGAAAAACGATTACGGATGGATTAGAACAGGAATTAGTACCAAGTTTACTAATACAGCCATTAATAGAAAACGCTATTAAACACGGCTATTCTTATGAACACACCGAGTTGGTTATTAGTATATCTATTTATAAAATTGAACAGTATGTGTACATTGAAATCAGTAATAACGGAACACCGTTATCGGCTGATTTCGAAACGCTATTATCTTTAGGCAATGGATCTGGTATAAAAATTACTAATGAGCGTTTACAGTCCATTTATGAGACCAATTATAAGTTCTATCTAAAGAATTGCAGTGATAGAGGAGTAGTGGCGCTAATAAAAATTCCGGCAGCGTAGTGTAAGTGGAGAGTTCAAAAAAAAAAACTGCTTTGAGAAAAGCAGTTTTTTTTGTTTTATGAGGTTTTGTTGTTAATGAGTCTTCATTTTGCCTTTACGCTTTTCTAATTGACGTTCAAGTTGCGTAAGGGCTTCGGTAACACTTTTGTGATAGGTATCGCTATCGGCTTCTGCAAATAGGCGAGGACCTGGAGCACTTAAGCGGACACCAGATATTTTTCCGTTATTATTAGATGAGTTTTGGATTTTAAAAAACACATCGGCACGAACTATAAATTCGTATTTATTAAAAAGTTTGTTTAGTTTTTCGGTGACAAAAAACTCTAGTGATTCACTAGGATCGACTTCGTGGTATTCAAAATTTATGTCCATATAGTATTATTTTTTAGTTAATTCTCTGTGTTACCTAAAGATACTAAATGCTTTGCAATTATCTCTAGTTTTAGCAAAAATTTAGGCATTAGTATATGAACTATTTTACATAAAAAAAGGTGTCAATTCTTATAAATGACACCTTGATATGCGTTAAGTTTATGTTACTAAACGCTTTAACCTGGAATTACCAGTTATTGATTTCGTCTGAAAGTTGTTCTTTGGTTTTTCCCGTTTTTTCTTGGATTTTACCAAGCATTTCGTCAAACTTTCCTTCGGTGTATGTCACGTCATCATCTGTAAGATCACCGTATTTTTGTTTGAATTGTCCTTTAACTTGTTTCCATTTTCCTTCTAATTGTTCGCTATTCATCATTTTAAGTTTTAAGATTAATATTTATCGTTATTCAAAACTACGGTTTTAATGCCTTGGTGTTTTGCTCATTTGCGTAAAGGCTTTGCTGAAATGCTATAACTGCGTTAAAGTTTTATTAATGAGTATATTTTGTAAGAGGTGTAAGAGGCAAACCATTAACAAGGGGTGAGATATAAACAAAGAACTGAAGAGAATAAGAGTAAATAAACATTCTATTTTACATAATATTAATTATAGTACAAATGTACAGTAATTTCTGTATAGCCGTTTTTCAGGCTATTTACACATAATTGTAGATATAGTGCCTTTAGGTCTATATCGTCAACAATTATGTTAAAAGAAATTACGGCTTATGAAGTTCTCATTATTATTCGTAAGCTATAATTCTATATTATGTAAAATATCCCAGTATGTGTTTTTTCATAATAAACGCTTGTATATGGGTAATTAAACATTATCGTTTTTGCTTATCGATAACTTTCATATTCTGTACAATGGTTCAAGTTTTTTCAAATACGCAAGTTATCAAGAATCTTCAGAACTACAATTTGTTCTATAATTAGTCGCTATGTAAAATTGCCACTGCAATTGCGCTCGATTGCTTTATAAAATCAAATTGCTCTAGCAATTTATTTTAAACACAATTATCCATCGCTTGCCAGCGCCAAAAAAAAGCTAGCTTTTAACTATTATTGAAATTCAGGTTTTCGAGGAAATGTTCGTTGTGATTTTTTTTACGAGATTCTCGTGAATTTACACAAGAGCTTAAATTTTAAGAAAAATAAAATTCTAAGCACTTGTTCTATTTATAATTCCAATTAAGCTTTTCTGAAATTCTATTTTACATAATATTTAGAACCAACAATTAAAGATTGTCAATCATATTCTCTAAAGCATATTTACTTAATTCTGGAATTGCATTTGTAAACACACTAATTTCCCAATTCGATAAATGTGCTAGCATTACGTCATTACTTTTAAATATAGAGTTTGGATTTAAAAATACTGTTGATGGAATTAGATATAAAACTTTCGCTTTGCTCTCAATTAAAAGAACTAAACTGATTAAAAGATTTTCGTTTAATTCTCCTAAATCTTGCTTTGAGATTTTAATAAATTTTTCTGCAACAGCATCAATAGATTTAAAGAATAATTGATAAGAATTACCATTATTAGTAGTGATATTAAAGTCTACTGCTCCTCTCCCACTTTCATTTTCTGAAACTTCTATTTGAGCTTTTTTAAGCTCTGATTTCATAAAATTTAAAGCGTTTTCATTGATAGTATTCATAGATAACAAGATACATTTTTAAGTTTTATTATCTTTTTTTCTTGATAAAAAAAGAAACAAAAAAATCATGACTGCATAAACTTTTGGAAACAATTACGGCTCGTTACGCTATATTTTAGGAAACATTGTAACTCGTTAAGATTGCTTTGAAGTTATTGTATAGTTACAAATATTAAGAAACTGTATTACTAGACCCCTAAAATATGGACGCTCCACTTACCTATTGTTTTACCAAAATTTTATGAGGTCGTTTTACATCGATAATTAATTTCAACTAATTTTATAAATGATAACACATTCTCTAATTAAGTATGCTTCACAGGAACCATTATCCACCATTTTATTTAAAATGAACATAAAATCTGAAACTAAATTTTGGTCTTCTTTTATTTTACTTATATGATTATTAAAAAGCATTTTAATTAACTTTACAGATGATTTAGATTCTAAATGTTTAGCTTTTTCTATATCTTCTTTAATGAATTTTACAATCCATTTTATTCCATCAGGTAAAAACATCTTTTCACCAAAAGTTGAAAAAACATTTATTATACTAGATAAGCTAGAATCACCAAAATAATTTAACATTTCTTCATAAAATGCTTTTTCTCCATCTAAAACCATCCAACTATTGGATTTAACAGACCATTTAGAATCTAGGAGTAGTTGTTTTCTAAAATGTTGAGATTTTGATGAAACAATTTTTTGATAAAGGTGTTTCCATAATAACCAAAAATGGGTTCTATATTTCTCTTGAATAATTGGATCTTTATTTTCTATTATGACATCTTCAAATCTAGTAATTGTTGTATCAATAATTTCACTTACAAATTCATATAAATCTTTTTCATTATAATTAAACTCAAAATTCTCTTCAAAATAAAAGTTTGTTAATCTATCAATCATTTTTTTTGAAAATTCTATTTCATTGTAAATAAGAACTTCATTTAGATAAAACCTTAAGTCAATCATTTGGCGTATATCAACTTTCCTGTCTTTTTTTGATATACGAAAAGAATCTCCTATTTCTAACTTCAAATCATTTATTATAAGTTCTATTAGTTTTAAAATAAAATCTTGATGAAACTTATAATTACTCTTTACAGGAATCATAAACAATGCTCTGACAAGAAAATGAGGTTCATATATATCAAAGTTTATAGAATCAATTTTAATTTCTGTTTTTTCATTTTGAATTTTCTTAATAAAAGCAAACTCCTTTTCTTTAAATTCTATTTCTTCTTCCTTACTCCTAAATCTGATTGCTTTATTCGTTTTAATAAATTTGGAATATTTGATTAAGAATAAAAATAGTTTTTTCGATAAATCTGGAAGTGTCTCGCTAAATGAGTTTCTAAAGTATTTTAAAAAATATTTTTGCTCATAGTCAGCTAGACCACTAATTATCAAATAAGAAATCATTATTTCAGCCTCACATAAATCATTTGCATCATCAATGTTTTGAAATAATAAATGAGATGCTTCAATAGAAGTTTGTTGTTCCATTATATTAAAGCCAATATCCTCACCAAAACTATAACCTCTAGAATTTATATATTTAATTATGTTACCAATTGTATATGCAATTGTTGTAATGCACCATTCTTTTTGTTTATTATCTAACTGTTCAGGAAAATCTTTAAACCCAATTACAGACAAAGTTACTGGCATGTCAAACATTGATTTTTGAACATCATTTGACGAAAAATGGGTGTAAATATTATTCCATTTCTCAAAAGTTAATTCACTTAAATCACCATCTTTTGCATTACGTAAAATCCCCGAAAAAGATAATGATGTATCTTCATCTTTTCTTTCAATAGTAAAAGTTTCAACAGCTTTTTGAACTTCTTCTGGATATTTCACTTCAAGTTGTATGAGTCCTTTTTCTTTGTCTAAAACGGTTGCCTCATATTTCCTTACATCCATTTCGTTGATTGCTTTTTCCCATAAAACGTGATCTTTACTAGTTTTATAAAAACCATCAAAAATTTCGTGAATTTCTTTATTTAAATTACCATAATTAATTTGATATTGAAAAATTAAATCTCTCAACCCTCTAGTATACTTTTTACGATGTGGAAGCCTATTAAAATCAGCCTTTTCTTTTTGAGCAAAACTAATGCGAGAATCAGCGATTGCTAAAGCAGAATGCTCTCTTGTAGCTCTGTCTAAATCCATTTCATAAAACTCCTTAATCTTTAAAATTGGTATTATTGATTTACCAAATGACTTTGGATAAGCAATAAAAACACTTACAAGTACGCTTGTGATTGCAACTGAATTACTATTTGATAAACAATAATCTACAATAGTTTTTAAAAACTTATTATCAGAAGTTTCTTGTTTTGCAATGCTTAATAGGTATTTTTCTAAACTTAATAAAATACTTTCAAAAAGATAGTGTGTTACAGTAGTTCCTCTATATGCATTCCATAAAAATCCATTTCCAAATTGCTCATTTTTTTTACCATCATTTAATTCAATTTCAATAAGTTTTAAATCTTCTTTTTTACCATACTCTGAATTAGAATATGATAATGTCATATAGTTCGTAAAGTCAATAATAAACTTTATTGCTTTACCTGAATGCTGTCTTAAAAAATTATAAACAAATGTTTTATATATACCTGATGGAAAAAAATCAAATCGATGTCTAACTAAACCCCAAGAATCTTCTCTTTGATTAGCAGAAGGAAAACTATATCCAAAAGGTCCTTCGTTATCCTTTTTCTTTGGCGGAACATATTTCCAATGCTTGTTTGCTAATTCTATTAACAAATCGGGATGAACTTTTATCAAATTGTAATTTCTTAAACCTGCTAAAGCTTTCTTTACAACTAATTCATTAAATCCTCTCAATCTGCTATAATCATCGTCATCACTACTATTACTAACTCTCATTAATAAATCTCCTATTTCTTTTGCAGAATATTCAGCAAACCCAAATAGCAATTCGACTAAACTTTCTTTTTTATCTGTTTCAGATCTCCCAAACCAATATTCATTTTGGTTTTCTATTTCTTTTATATAGTGTAAAACAATAATATTTGCTGACGCAATTTCATTGCTAGTACAAGTACTAAATTCGAATATATATTTAAATTCCCAGTCTAATAACAATGCAGTAATTGAATTTCTAATAGAAGAAGTTTTTTCAATATATACAGCTATAAAGTGCAAAATTTCTTGCCAACCAGATCCAACTGGAAATAAAATATCATTAGAAGATTCTTTGTTTAAATTGTATTCTTTACAAGTTGTTCTTATAATTATGACACATCTGTTTAAAAATGAACAATTATTTTCGAGAAGTTCATTTTTGAATTTAACAAAAAAGGGTTCACAATTGTTAGACCTGAATATTGCAGTTAAAATTTCATCAGTCCAATAATTTTCAACATTATCATTATCTAATGTTTTCTTGATTAAACTTACTACAGTATCTATATCACTTATTATTAATTCTTCAACCCATAACCTAAAAGCTCTTCTCATCGATGGTTGATTTCCAAGTTTTGTAAATAATTCATCTTTATTTACAAGTTTTTTTTCAATACTAGAAATATGTTTTATTAGAGCCCAATCTTCAAGAATATCGTGAGACGGTGAGAATTCATAAATGTTTTTGTTTTTAATTATTACATTATCGTTTAATAAAGCTTCAACTGCCTCATAATCAATTTCGTTATCATTAGGTTCAAAGAAAAGTTGCATAGACTTCGCTCTACCAATAGCAATATGTGAAAAACTTTTTCCTCTTTTTCTTGGCAGACCACTTCGTACTACAGTACTATTTTCAATAATTTGTGACCAAAGTTTATCTTTAAAATCTGTTAAGCTAATTTCTGTTCCTGATTTAAAATCATTTTTATTAATTGCATTAAGTCCAAATTCAAGATATTTAGGACTTCGCATAATTTCTTTAATTTCATTATTAGAAAATAATGTAGATAATTGAGGAAATACAACTTGTATTTCCTTTAATTCTTCATCATTTAATTTTGGTATCTCAATTAAGTTAATTAGTTCTTTTTTAATTCCAAATTTTTGAGTTATTACATTTACAGCATATGAACGAGATGTTAGGATTAATTTTAAGCCACCTATTTCTTCAACTACTGCTAGTAATTGCTTAAAGGCGTTATCTGGATCACCTTCTAAAAGTTTTTCTGCACTATCGATTATAAGTATTTTGTCTTGAATTAGTGAGATTGTACTAAATAATTCTACTAGATTATAAGTTATATCAATTTCCCCAAAAACTTGAGCTATTGTCGATTTATTGAACTGATCGGCTTTAAATATAAAAGGAGAAACGTTCTTTAATTCATCAAATAATAATTCCTTAACTATTGCTGATTTGCCAACACCTGGAGAACCAGTAATAAAAGTAATTGGATAGTTATTTATAGAATCTAAAACTGATAGTTTTGTTGAAGTTCTTTCAATATGGTAGTCTTGAATACTAGACTTTAAAGGTTTTAAAATTAAACTACTATCATCTTTGAGCTTTTGTACAGCCTTAAATGCTTCTTGAGTTAATGTTAAATCAAAGTATTTATATAAATCTATTTTTTTTAATTCTTCAAAAGTTAAGGTTCCTCCATTTCTATTGTATTCACTAGCTTTAATTATAATTGAAGTCCATATTTCGAAAGATGTAGTATCAATGCTTTTAGATTTTGAAAGTTTAATTAAATTGAGTGCATTTGTCTCACTTATACTACTTTCACTAATAAAATCAAAAGCTAGTATTTGTAAGCATTTTAAAAACTCCCATAATTCTGTTTCTGATAATTCAACATTATTATTGGCTCGTTTCAGTAAATTAGAAAATACAGTTAGTTTATCTTTCTTAACTTTTATTCTCTCAACTTCACTAAAAAAATCTTTTTCATCTTTATGTGTGGATGCCCAACTTAATAATACAAGTGTTTGATTTTTATCTTCATTTGTTAAACTAGATTTAATTAAAAATAATTTATCCTTCTGTTTGTCGAAAATCTTATCATTATTAAAGTCTTTCCAAAAAGCATTTATAACATCAAAAAACGTATCGTTCTTTTCTGTTATTGATATATTATATTTTATTTGTGCAATTATTCTATGTTCATTTGATCGAGCTTTTATTTTTAGAAATAAATCATCAGTTTCATAACCTAATCTTTTACATTGGAAACTTAACTCGCTTACTTTTCCATTAGGAAATACAGGAATACTTCCTTGAAGAATCATTGCTAATAAAAAACCACTTTGTACGTAATGTTCATAATCATAACCACCACCACTCATCTGAAAAACACTTGCTTCACCTGCCATATTTAATTGTAAGTTTTAAAATTAAATATACAGATTTTTTATAGGTAAATATTTGTAAAGAATCACATAGTTAAGAAAAGTTTTGAACACTTAATTCATTCCACACACATTCCACTACTCTCCTATCGTCGTTCCGTAAAAAGAGTGTTCCATTAACATTGTATAGAAACATTTTAGAAGAAAAAAATAAGAAAATGTAGAAATTTAACTTCGCTTTTACCAAAGCAAAGTTACATAACGCAGAACATTATAGGACAAATATAGTGTGTGCAGTTTCCGTATAGCTGTGCTATTTTATATAATTGTAGATATGATTGCCTTTGGGCTCATATCGTCAACAATTATGTAAAAGGAAACCAAACACGCCATACTTGAATAATTGTTCCTCATAGTTAGCTATAATTGCATTATGTAAAATATCTCAGGACATTTTATTATTTAAGTGAATTATGAACTGGGTCATTAAACTAATAAGTGGTTTGCTTTGCAGCGTTTAAAAAACATTTGTATCTATAATTAGCTGTTATGTTAAATTACTCGGATTATACTTATTTTAAAAATATGTCCTCGTGATGTACTTCGCAGTTGCCGCTACCAAGCGCTCGTCCCGATTTTACATCGGGATAGCCAACGCTTGCCAACGCCAAAATAAAAGCTAACCTTTTTTCTCTTATTAAAAATCGCGTATTCGATAAAATGTACGTAATAAAAAATTTCACGAGATTCTCGTAAGCTTTCCACAAGAGCATAAATTTTAAGAAAAATAAAATTCTATGCACTTGTTATATGTAGAACTTCAATTAATCTTTTTTTCTTCTTTCATTATCTTTTGTCTTGAAACACTATTTAGCGAAGGCTAAATACCTAAAACAAAAAATCAAGACTGCATAAACTTTTGGAAACAATTACGGCTCGTTACGCTATATTTTAGGAAATATTGTGACTCATTAAGATTGCTTAGAAATTCCTTGGAAAGTCATAACAATTGAGAATGTTTATTACTAAACCCCTAAAATATGTACGCTCCACTCTCCTATTGTTTTAGCCAAAATTTTATGAGGTCAATTTGCCAACGCTTCATCTCGGTTAAGTTTACAGTAATCATTGACTGCCTAGAAAAATATTTTAATTTACTGTCGTAGTTGGCTAACTACTGAATATCTTTTAAAGTATTATTAATATTATCAAAAGTAAATTGTTCAGACTTACCATTTATTTGTAAATCAATAATAGCTCCACTCGAACGTCTGGAGTTGTCAGAATATAGTTGTCTATTTTTAACTATTACAACATCACCATTTTTAACAGAGGTTAAGATATTATTCTCCAGACCTCTCCATTTAGAGCTATGGTTTACTTTATAAGCTTGACTTGTTATATTGATAGACTCAGGAATACCACCAGCAGAATCTGCTAAAAAATGTCCTCCTTCATCACTAAGCTTTTGATGCTGTTTGTTTGTTAAGTTTTTGATTGTCGTTTTTGAACTTACTTCGTCTCCATATAACTTAGCGTTGTTCTGCTCAACCACATTTCTAGACTTTGAGACTATTTCTTTGATATTATGTTCAGTTTCGTAAACCCTACCAAAATTGTCCGTTTTAAAAATATGTGTGTTTTTTCCATCCTTTACTACGTACTTATAATTTTCAAGGAGTTTAGGATGGCTTAATAATGGATTAATTCCATTTTTTAAAGCAGCTCTTCTATCTACTAAAATTGTTTTAGTTTTTGCATCAATACTTGCAAATTCCTTTCCGTTATAAAACAGTTTATTCCCTTTTAAGGTTATGTCTTTAGGGAATAATTTAGTAGTTGTTCTACCATCAATATGTTTGCCTATTGCAGGTCTTTTCATTTGCTCAAAAACATCCTGATTTGTTTTCTTTAAGCTGTTAGGTATATGTTTTAAAATTCTTGTTTGTCCATCATAATAACTAACATTAAAAGCATCAGGAATGCCCGATTTATCACTATAAAGTGGCTTAATATTAACTTCGCTTATTTTTTTTCGATTAACTAATGCCAAGTGCCAATCGGAATTTAATTGTTTAAAATCATTAATAGATAAGAAAGATTTGTTTATTCCTAAATTAACTCCTCCAAATTTTGATGAAAGAATATGCTCTCCTTCATCAATTATATTTACAGTATTTTTATTTATTTTTAATAAAGGTGTTTTTACATTATTTACTCTTCCCAAATCATCTATACTGTATAAGGTAGATTTAATTTTATAAACGGCTTTAGGTGCAAAGTTTTTAAGGTTTAAAAATGGGTTTTTGTTTAATTTGGTAACTAAGATTATCTCATCAGAAACTTTGGCTAAAACATTTCCGCTATTAACATCAATAATTTCTCCAACATCATCAGTTGTTTTTAGAATAAATTGATTTTTAGGTAAATTACTAAAGTAATTAATCGCATCGATTTCATTAGAGTATTTTGAATGCGATAAAAAATTCCAAACATTAATTTTTTTTGGATTATCATTTAATAACTTGGCTAATGGTTTATTATTATCAATTTGTTTTGCTAATAGTTTTATTTGAGAGTTATCTAATGACAGACTTAATTTGGATAATACATCCTCTTGAAAGTTTGCTTTAAGTATTGGAGCTACATCATCGCTTTTATAAATTAATTGTTTTAAAGCCTTTTGAGTTAATACTTCTTTAGATGCTTTTCTACAAGAAGCGAAGTTTAAAACACTGATAAATATTAATATTTTATAACCGTATTTTTTCATTTTTTCTATCATTTATTAATTTTATCAACCTATCATAATACTGAGTAGTATTTTGATTAAGATCTATTGTAAAATCAATGTTATTGTTTTCTAAAAAATTCGAATATTCTTTAATTAGAATTTTTTTAGTTTCATCTTCTGTTGGGACAACAAAATCATAAGCCATTTCAGTAATTCCAGTCGCTTCAACTGAACCAATAACAATAGCTGTCCCTCCTGTTGCAACTACTGAAGCTACCTCGGCTGATGTGTAAGCTACATCTTTCAAGTTTTCCTTAATACTTTCGTTCGCTTTGGAAATAGATAAATTTACACTCTCTTCAGAGGCATTGAATATTGAAACTGTTTGTTTTTTTAGGAATAAGGAATCCTCAGATATAAAGTTCAAAAGCTCTTCAAGTTCTGCTCTTCTTTGGTTGTTTATATTTTTAGAATGATTATTAGTTTTAGATTTAATAAATCGTAGATAAGATAGTGATGAAAAGTAGTTGTTTATTTTCGATTCCCATATTAAAAACCGTTCCTTGGGAGTCTTACTGTTAATGATTCCTATTTCATTAAATGACCCAGACATCTTAAATTCCTTTTCAATAAAATCATTAGTAATATTCATAAAATACGCTTCTGATTGCTTTAATAGCGTATTGTAAAAATCTTTATTATTTGATAACTCAAACTGTTTATGCTCATTAATTAGATATAATGCTTCATTAAAAGTGATGTCTTTTTTATAAACTTTCAATTCTTCTGTATCCATATTTCTACAACTAAACAGACATAGTAGAACCAATATAAATATGTAGTTTTTCATTTGCTATATTTTTGATTCCCAAACAGTATCTAAGGTATTAATAAAATTGTCTGGAACACCAGAGAAAACTGGTTCTCCTCCAAAATAATTTAAAAGCCAGACTACAGCATAAAATAATAAAACAAGAAAGATAATTAAGAGTTCATTTCCATCCATATCAAGTGTTGCGAAAGAAATAATAATCAAAATTACAAAGACACCCCAAAACCACCAGTTAGACATAAAACTTTTGGTGTGATTATACCATTTATATGAAATACAATCTGCCTTAAAATCATCAATACTATTTTCCTTTACAATAAAGTAGTTGTAATGTTTATTTATTTCTATTTCCGCTTCTGGTGTAGCAAATGTTTCTCCATTCTTTAATCGTTTTGTACTGCTTGGAGAATTATTAAAAATACAAGCTAATTGCTCATAATCGCCTTCAGTTTTTAAAAGTAATTCTCTAATCTTTTCTTGTGCAGTTAACGAGTTTTCTTTTTCAATTAAAATTGATTTTTTTGTTGAGTTAAACTCATCATCACTACAGGAAAATAGTAAAATCGTTATTGCAAAAAGTAGTATGGCTTTCATAGTTCGGTTAATTAAAAAACAAAACTACAAAAATCTAATGAAACCGTTTATATGAAGTTTTTTATAACGGTTTTTAAAATTATTTATTCTTAGACACTAAAGTAATATCGTAACACAGACAAGAGTGACTTTTTAATCATTCATAGCACTGATAAATCTATTAATTGCTGAAATGGCAAACCAAAGTGCTATTGGTTGAAACAAAA
>NZ_FNQK01000009.1 GCF_900107625.1 Bizionia paragorgiae | reverse complement strand
CGTATTTTTATCTAACCATCTGCGACGTTTTACGTGAAGATAGACTGTATTACCTCGAAGTGGAAAATCTTGAATAGTGACTTCTTTGTGAAAACCATGAGCAACAAGCATTTTGGATTTCTCCTCTTTAGGAATCACATTGCGCTCTTCAAAATAAAGGTGCATTACTTCACCATTTTTTGTGTTTTTTATTAAATCGAAATGATTAATTAAAAATTCAGGGAGAATAAGTTTCAGTAATTCTAAATAATTGTCCACGGCTATTTTTTTTACAAAAATCGTAATCTTATTTCAATTCACACACAACTTTTGAGATTGATCCTTTCCATTTTTAAAGACGTTACATTAATTAATCTGTAGTCAGGTTATGCACAGTTTTAAAATGCTTCTTAGGGGGTATTGCAGGTTATTTGTAGTTGAGGTATTCACGTTAAGTTTGTCGGTTTAAACGTAGCTATAACAATAATGAGTGTTTTGAGATGCATGTGGCTTAATAGGGTAAGCGGATATAATATCATCTCTAGTACATTTTAAAACAAAAAAAAGCCCAATCTAAAAAGATTGGGCTTTAAATATTAGAATAGTTCTAATTATTTTTTATCATCAGTTGCTTCTTCAACAGCGTTTTCAACTGCTTCACCTGCTTCTTCAGTTTCTTCAACAGCAGAGTCAATTGCTTCTCCAACAGCTTCAAAACCACCTTCTACAGCTTCTTCAGTATCTTCAGCAGCTTCTTCTACAGCGTTACCTGCATTTTCAATAGCGTTTTCAGCGTCTTTTTTGTCTTCTTCTCTACAAGATGTAAATGATGCGCCTAAAGCTAATAATAAAGCAGCGCTTAATAATAATTTTTTCATTGATTTAGTTTTTTTAATTTTAATTTAGCGCAAATCTACAATTTTAACAATTAATAAATGCTAATTTTTTAACAAAAATTAACATAAACACATGAGTTTGTAAATATTACAGCTTATCTACGTATGTAACTGAGTATTTGGATTACGGCACCCCTGTTTTTTTTAATAAAATTTAGATTATTTTCTCCAAAGGTGATTCGTTGTTGAGGATTATCAACAAATAAATGTAACGCTTTATTTAGTTCTTGTTGGTTCGAAATGGAGATAAGTCCCTTTTCAGATTGTAACGCGTAGGCTTCGGGGAATTTTTTAAAATGATGCCCAATAATAATAGGGATTCCAAAAACGGCAGGTTCTAAGATGTTATGTAATCCTGTTGTTCCCATAGCACCACCAACATATGCGATGTCGGCATAACTATAAACCTTTGTGAGTAAACCAATAGTGTCTAAAATAAGGACATTGTATTTGGAAAGGTCTTGATTTTCTTTTTCTGAAAACAAAACGACCTCTTTTTTTATATTGCGCTTTATCGTGGCTATTTGGTTAGGTTTAATAGTGTGCGGGGCGATAATAAATTTAATGTCCTCGCGTGCTTCTGTATTAATATATTCGATAAGTAAAGTTTCATCTTCAGGCCATGAACTTCCTATAACCACACACAGTTGGTTGTTTTTAAATTCAGCAATAAAATCTAAAGTATTATTTTGTGATAGTTGATTAAATACGCGATCAAATCGGGTGTCGCCAGAAACAGTTACCTTATTATAATTAATACTTTCTAAAAGCCTTTTAGAGTCTTCGTTTTGTGTAAATATATGGTCGAATGTAAATAGCGCTTCTTTAGTCTGCTTTCCATACCATTTAAAAAAGGATTGGTCTGCTCTAAAAACGGCCGAGATCAATATAGCTTTTCCCTTTCTGGAGCCTAAGGTTTTTAAAAAATTGGGCCAGATTTCATATTTAACAAAAATGGTAAATTCAGGGTGAACCAAATCTAAAAATCGCTGGGCATTACGTTTGGTGTCTAAGGGAAGGTAAACGACAACATCTGCGATAGGACTGTTTTTTCTGATGTCATATCCTGAAGGAGAAAAAAACGAAAGCACTATTTTATGAGTAGGAAAGTCCTCTCTAAGTGTTTTGAAAACAGGGAGTCCTTGTTCGTACTCGCCTAAGGAAGCACAATGAAACCACATGGTTTTGTCTTCTGGACTAAGTCTCGAAGCTAATAAAGAAAAGGTCTGTTTTCGGCCTTTTACACCCTGCTTAATTTTTTTATTAAAAGGGGCGAGGCACTTTAAAATAAAAGAGGCTAGAGATATGGATATAGAATAAAGTAAATTCAATGTAAAAAAACGTTTGTGCTAAAATACATAATTCATTGTTTAACATTAATGAATTTTGTAATTTCGTTACTTATGAAAAAAATACAAATGGTTGACCTAAAAGGTCAATATAACGAGATAAAAGAAGTTGTAAATTCTTCTATAAACGAAGTTATAGAAACTACAACTTTTATAAATGGGCCTAAAGTGCACCAATTTCAAAAAAACTTAGAGGATTACCTTGGTGTTAAGCATGTTATTCCTTGTGCTAATGGTACCGACGCCTTGCAAATTGCTATGATGGGCTTAGGGCTAAAACCAGGTGATGAGGTGATTACTGCCGATTTTACTTTTGCTGCTACGGTGGAAGTGATAGCTGTATTAAACCTAACTCCGGTGTTAGTTGATGTCGATCCGGAGACGTTTAATATCGATATTGAAGCCGTAAAAAAAGCAATTACACCTAAAACCAAAGCGATTGTACCCGTGCATTTATTTGGACAATGTGCAAATATGGAGGCTATAATGGATATTGCTAAGGCACATGATCTTTATGTTATTGAAGATAATGCACAAGCAATTGGAGCGAAATATAAGTTTAGCGATGGTAAAGAAGTAATGTCCGGGACTATAGGTCATGTCGCTTCAACTTCTTTCTTTCCTTCTAAAAACTTAGGGGGATATGGAGATGGTGGAGCTATTTTTACCAACGATGATAACTTAGCACATGTTATTCGAGGGGTAGTTAATCACGGTATGTACGAGCGTTATCACCATGATGTTGTAGGGGTGAATTCTAGATTAGATTCTATTCAAGCTGCCGTTTTAGATGCGAAATTACCGCATTTAGATACCTATAATAATAAAAGACGCGCAGCTGCCGATGCTTACGATATGGCGTTTAAATCTGTAGAAGGGATTACTATACCTAAGCGTTCTGGAGATCATGTATTTCATCAATATACCTTAAAAATTCAAGGGGTTGATAGAGATGCTTTAGTCGCACATTTACAAGCAAATGCTATTCCTTGTGGTGTGTATTACCCAATTCCGCTACACAGACAAAAAGCCTATGTTGATGCACGTTATAACGAATCCGATTTTACTGTGACAAACCAATTAGTAAAAGAGGTTATTTCGTTACCTATGCATACGGAGTTAGAAGCCGATCAAATTGCATTTATCACCAAAACAGTGATCGATTTCGTTACAAATAAGTAGCATTCTTGTTAACTTAAAGGGTTGCATAATATTAAATTAAAGGTTTTCTGGTATTGCTTTTTCTGGTTGTCATAGTATTGAAACTAGATAAAGCAGCCGAAACTATCTTAAGGTTATGGTAAGTCCTGAAATTTATTTATATCAAAATTAAAGAAGGAGCAATCCTTGTCGCATTAATCACCTTAGTATTTCAAAATGAAAAAAATAGTAGTAACTGGCGGACTCGGTTTTATAGGGTCACATACTGTAGTAGAGCTTCAAAACTCAGGGTTTAAAGTCGTTATTATCGATAATTTATCCAACACCACAATGTCAGTTTTAGATGGTATTGTTTCTATTACAGGTAAAACGCCAGATTTTTACAATATAGATTTAAAGGATAAGCAAGACGTTGAAGCTTTTTTTAAGACGCATAGCGATATTGCTGGAGTTATTCATTTCGCAGCGAGTAAAGCAGTTGGAGAAAGTGTTAATGAACCACTAATGTATTATGAGAATAACATAAACACCCTCGTGTATATGTTGCAAAATACATCGCAATTAAAACAAGCGCCTTTTATTTTTAGTTCGTCTTGTACTGTTTATGGAGAAGCACAAGAGCTACCTATTTCCGAAACATCACCAATTCAACCGGCCTTATCTCCTTATGGAAACACCAAACAAATAGGAGAGGAGATCATTAGTGATCTCTGTAAAGCGGACGCGTCATTTAATGCTATAGCATTGCGTTATTTTAATCCTATCGGAGCTCACGAATCAGCGAAAATTGGGGAGTTGCCTCTTGGGGTGCCTCAAAATTTAGTTCCTTTTATTACACAAACAGGAGCAGGTATACGAGAACAGCTTTCTGTGTTTGGTGATACTTATAATACCGAAGATGGTACGTGTATTCGTGATTATATTCACGTTGTTGATTTAGCAAAAGCCCATGTTATTGCATTAAAACGTTTAATGGATGGGGAAAATAGCCGTAATTATGAAGTCTTCAATTTAGGAACTGGGCAGGGGAGCTCTGTTTTAGAAGTTATAAAATCGTTTGAACGTGTATCTAATCAGCCTCTAAATTATAAGGTTGTAGATAAAAGAGAAGGCGATGTGGTAGCTGCATACGCTGATACTACCAAGGCAAAAGAGGTTTTAAAATGGACTGCAAAATCCACGCTAGATGATGCGATGTTGTCTGCTTGGAAATGGCAACAGAGACTAAAAAAAGACTAGTTTTTACGATTTGTAATCTGATAACTACATCTCGTTTCATTCGTCATATTAATAAGTATTAGGCGATACTCTTGCGAGTATGATATTAATTTGGTGATTTGCAATGATTTATGTTTGATTTCTTTGTGATTGTCGTTATTTTTTGTTACTTTGTAGCTTAATGCAATAGAAAAATGAAACTGATACAAATTAAAAGAAAAACAAAATTAGAAAACCGATTCGCCCCCAAAATGGGACGCGTGCAAGCAAAAGTAACGTACATTAAAACAAAGTTTCTTGGAATTATTCCGCTAAAAACTTTACATAAGTACAGAGAAACATACTACGGCGAAGTGAAAGATTGCCAAGAATGTGTTCTAGCGAAATAAAGTCCTAAAGAGATAAAAAAAAAGCTTCAGTTAATAACTGAAGCTTTTTTTTATGCTTTTTTCTTCTTGAAATTAGAGATTAGTAGGAGTCCCATTCCGAGCATTACAGACATGTCTGCAAAATTAAAAATACCCGTTCTAAATACGCCTCCTAAATCGATATGAAGGAAGTCGGTAACCGATCCGTAAAGAATCCTATCGTAAATATTGGCAATTCCACCACCAATAATACATGAGAATCCTATTAAAGATTTACGGTCTAAACTTTTATCCCTAAAAATGTGGAAAAACACCACGCCTAAAACTATAATGGGTAAAACGTTAAGCAATAAAATCTTAAGTACCGGGCTAAAATCACTCCCCATACCTAGAAAGGCACCCGTATTTTCAACATTGTGTAAGGTAAGGTAGTCTCCTATAATTTCACCCTGACTTCCAGGTTCTACATGGGCTCTAATCCAAAATTTAGAAATTTGGTCTATGGCAATATTGAATATAATTAACCCGAAGATTAAGTAATTACGTGTTGAGTTTTTCATTATGCTTCGCTACCAAATGTTGCCGAAGCTGTTTGTGCTTCTCTATTTATCTTTTTTACTAAACCTTGTAATACTTTACCAGGACCAACTTCTGTAAATAAGGTAGCACCATCGGTAACCATTTGTTGAACAGATTGTGTCCATCGTACTGGAGCCGTTAATTGCTTAATTAAATTAGCTTTAACTTCGGCTTCATTACTAACCGCATGCGCTGTTACGTTTTGGTAAATTGGACAATTTGGTTTATTAAAAGTCGTGTTTTCTATCGCTGCAGCAAGTTCCTCACGTGCAGGCTCCATTAAAGGAGAATGAAATGCACCACCCACAGGTAAAACTAACGCACGACGTGCTCCTGCCTCTTTTAAAGCTTCACAGGCTTTATTTATAGCGTCTATTTCTCCAGATATTACAAGTTGCCCTGGACAGTTGTAGTTTGCAGCAACTACTACACCTTCAGTTTTCGAGCAAATAGCTTCTACCATCGCATCTTCTAATCCTAAAACAGCAGCCATAGTACTAGGTTGTAATTCACATGCTTTTTGCATAGCAATTGCTCGCTGAGAAACTAATTTTAGTCCCGCTTCAAAACTAAGTGTTCCATTAGCTACTAAAGCCGAAAATTCTCCTAAGGAATGTCCCGCTACCATGTCTGGTTTAAAAGCATCACCTAAGGTTTTAGCAAGAATAACAGAGTGTAAGAAAATAGCAGGTTGTGTTACTTTTGTTTCTTTTAAAGCCTCGGCAGTACCCTCAAACATAATATCGGTAATAGTAAAGCCTAAAATTTTGTTGGCACTTTCAAATAATTCTTGTGCTAATGGAGAGTTTTCATATAAGTCTAAGCCCATTCCTGAGAATTGTGCGCCTTGACCTGGAAATATATATGCGTTCATTTTGGTTCGTTTTTTATGCTGTAAAAATAAGAATAATATTTAATAGTATCGGTGTTGTTTGCTAGAGCTTGATGGTCCTTCTTATAAACCTATAATAGCCGCTTCAGCACAGCGTTCGCCGTCCATGGCCGCGCTAACAATTCCTCCGGCATAACCACCACCTTCACCACAAGGGTAAAGATTTGTTATTTGTGGATGTTGTAATGTTTCTTTTCTAGGAATGCTAACTGGTGATGAGGTTCTAGACTCTACACCTACAATATTAGCTTCTTCTGTATAGTACCCTTTCATTTTTTGTCCGAAAGATTCAAAACCCTTTCGCAATCTACTACCAATTAATTTAGGAAGTAAAGAGTGTAATGGTGCCGATTTTAGTCCGGGCTGGTAGGAGGTTTCGTTTAAAGTAGACGATAAATTTCCTTCTACAAAATCGGTTAATCGTTGGGCCGGTGCTACTTGCGATCGTCCGCCAGCCGTAAAGGCTAAGCGCTCTAAATCTTTTTGAAACTCCAATCCTTTTAAAACTCCAAACTGCTCGTATTTACGCAGGTCTTTATCCGCATTAATTTCGACTACAATTCCAGAATTTGCAAACTTGTTATTGCGTTTAGAAGGGGACATACCATTCACGACAACTTCACCGTTAGCGGTTGCCGCTGGGACTATAAAACCACCAGGGCACATACAAAATGAATAGACGCCGCGTTCGTTTACTTGTTGTACTAAACTGTATGCTGCGGGAGGTAATAGTTCATGACGTTCTCCAGAACAATGGTACTGAATACTGTCTATTATATGTTGTGGATGTTCCACACGAACCCCCATTGCAAATGATTTGGATTCGATAGCTATGTTTTTATTGTTTAAAAGATAGTATATATCTCTTGCCGAATGTCCTGTAGCTAATATAACTCGTTCTGTCACTAATTCATCGCCATTCTGAAGTTGCAGTGCTTCAATTTTGTTGTTTTTAATACTGAAGTCTACAACGCGGGTTTCAAAATGGATTTCTCCTCCATAGTGGATGATGTTTTCGCGTATATTTTTAATAATTTTAGGTAGTTTGTTAGTACCTATATGCGGGTGTGCATCTTGCAAAATCTTTTCTGTAGCCCCATGATAAACGAAGTTTTCGAAAATGCGACGGACATCACCACGCTTTAAACTTCGGGTGTAGAGTTTACCATCACTATATGTTCCTGCACCACCTTCTCCAAAGCAATAGTTAGAATCTTCATTTACAAAATGGTCTTGATTAATGGCTTTTAAATCCCGGCGTCTGTCTTGAACATTTTTACCTCGCTCAAGTACAATAGGCTTAAAACCTAATTCTATACAGCGTAAGGCTGCATACATTCCTGCAGGTCCGAAACCAATAATATGAATGGGTTTTGCCTTAGAAACATCTTTGTAGTGAAAGTCGTATTCCGATGTTTTTGGCATCGGTTCTTTTATATAGACTGCAACTTTATAATTAAAAATTATTTTAGGTTTCCGAGCATCGATTGACTTACGTAATATTTTTACGCCAGTAATCTCTTGCTTCGGAATATTTAAATATTGAGCTGCTTTAAGCAGTAAAATATCGGTTTGTGCTTCGTCTTTTAAAGGTATACGAAGTTGGATCTCTTGTATCATACTGCGAAATTAATTAAATTAAAAAGACTTCTTTTCTATAAGGGTGCTTTTTTTAGCAATTAGGACTAGTGTCTTTTATACGTAAAAAATGTGAAGTCGTAGTCGTTGTTGGCATCTTTACCATGAAAAATACGTGAAGTTTCATTCCACTCATTCATGTTTATCTCAGGGAAAAAAGTATCGCCTTCGAAAGATTCATGTACGCGTGTGATTTCCATAGTATTTACAAAAGGCAGTGCTTGTCTGTAAATTTCACCTCCACCAATTATAAATGGCTGGTTATCACCTTTACTCATTTCAATAGCTTTTTCAATAGAATTAGCAACCAAAACACCTTGAGGAACTTGGTAGTCGTCTTGTTTAGTAATAACAACATGTGTTCTGTTAGGTAGTGGCTTAGGGAAACTTTCGAAGGTTTTTCTTCCCATAATAATATGATGACCCGATGTTAACGATTTAAATCGTTTTAGGTCGTCACTCAAGTGCCAAATTAACGCGTTGTCTTTGCCTATAGCATTGTTTTCGGAAGCGGCTACGATTAGAGTTAAGTTGTTCGTGTTTTCTTGAATCGCCGGGCGTGCTTCAGAAAAGTCCGTTTGTACAGGAAAATCTTTTTCTACCTTTTGTTTTAGTTTTTCAATGCGTAATTTTTGTGCACCAACTAGTTTATCTAATTGTGCTTTCTCCCAGTCCTTACCCATTAACCGATTCGTTACAAATACATTAAAAACATGATATAGAAATATAAATAACCATATAGAAATAGCTATAACAAACCAGTTTTGATTAAAAATAGTAAAGGTCTCTCCGATACCTAATACCGTGTTGGCAAAAATTAAAAATACAGCTCCAATTAAAAAGACGACAAAATGGGTGTATAAGCGTTTTTTTTGTTTGATACGTCGTTGCGCATTTTCTATGAGCTCTAATTGATCTTTATCTATTTGTGGTTTTTGTGTTTTTTTTCCAAACATAAGTTTAAGTATAGGTCCTATTTATATGTAAATATAATTCTTTTAAAAGTTATAAAAAAGGAAGACGTTAATCGAAGTAAAGAGTCATTAAAATTTTAAAAGGCACGTCTATTGCCTTGCCGTTAAGCTGTCCCGGTATTTTGAATTTTGGTAGTCGTTTCACGACTTTTATGGCTTCGGATGCTATCTCTTTTTTGTGTGCTTTCGCTGTGATGTTTTTGGGTTTACCATTTTTACCAATAACAAATTCGACTTGAAACTGAGTAGATTTATCTTGAGGAAATAAGGAATTGGCAAGTTCCATATCAAAACTTAATTTAATAAAGTCTATAATTTTCTCTGTGGTACATTGTTTTAATTCAAGAAACTCAAGCTCCTTATCACAGCCTCTGTACACAGGATAGCTGTCTACCTTAGTGCTATAGGTTTGAGGCGCTGGTTGGCGGTCCTCAATACTAAATTTTATGGGTAGGAAATAGGGTACAGTAACCGCTTTTCCTCTTTGTAAGCCGGGTCTTTTAAATTTAGGAACGAGTTTTATAACGCGAATAGCTTCTTGTTCTAACTCAGGGTGTGGGCCTTTCGCTTCAATTGCCGTAACCTCTCCTTTTTGATTTACTTTAAACTGAACATTAATTCTAACGTCACCAGGCTTAAGGCCTAAAGATTGAGCGCGTTTAAGATTGAAATTTTTAGAAATAATGGCATTTATTTTAGTGCTCATACAGGTTTTAAGTGCACGATTACTAAGGTTTTCGTCGCAGCCAGAATAAATAGGTGCATTTTCTATTATTGCAAAAGGAACTTCGTGGTCGCTCGTCTCTTTGTCAAGGTTTTGGTTCTGGGGTGTTGGTGCTTTAGGCACGTCTTGAGAATACGATACCAATGTTATGAGTAAAAAAAATAAAAGGCTATAGTGTTTCATACCTGTTTTAATAGGACTATACTGCTACAACACCTTTAATGTGTGGGTGCGGATTATAGTCTTCTAGGGTGAAGTCATCAAAAGTAAAGTCAAATATATTGGTGACTTTCGGATTAATTTTCATTTTTGGTAATGGTCGCAATTCGCGAGACAGTTGTAATTCTAGCTGCTCTTTATGGTTGTTGTAAATATGAGCATCACCAAAGGTGTGAATAAAATCTCCTGCTTCATAACCGCAAACTTGAGCCATCATCATTGTAAATAAGGCGTAAGAAGCAATATTAAAAGGAACGCCTAAAAAAATATCGGCACTACGTTGGTAGAGCTGACAAGATAGTTTTCCATCGGCAACATAAAACTGAAAAAAGGCATGACATGGGGGTAAAGCGGCCTTCCCATTAGCAACATTTTCACTAAAGGATTTTGAGGTATCTGGTAAGACTGAAGGATTCCAAGCAGAAACTAGCATTCGTCTACTATTCGGATTGGTTTTTAGCGCTTCAACGACCTCTGCAATTTGATCAATTTCGTCATTATTCCAATTCCTCCATTGGTGCCCGTAAACAGGTCCTAAATCACCATTTTCGTCCGCCCATTCATTCCATATGCGTACGCCATTATCATTTAAATAGTTAATGTTTGTATCGCCTTTTAGAAACCATAACAGCTCGTAAATAATGGATTTTAAATGAAGTTTTTTTGTGGTAACCATTGGGAAACCTTCACTTAAATCAAAGCGCATTTGGTAGCCGAACACACTTTTAGTGCCCGTTCCTGTGCGGTCTCCTTTTTCATTTCCTTGCTCAAATACGTGATTTACTAAGTCGTGATATTGTTTCATAATACTAATGCGTGATCGCGATAATTAAAATTCTCAGACTATTATAAGAATGCTATTTACGCTGTAAAAATAAATAAAATAACTGTAATGCTTACTTATGGCGTTTAGCCTATTATCATCCCTGCAATGGTAGCAGAAATTAACGAAGCGATTGTACCTCCAATTAATGCTTTCATTCCGAATTTAGATAAGGTTTTACGTTGTCCAGGGGCTAAAGATCCAATCCCTCCAATTTGTATTCCAATAGAGGCAAAATTAGCAAAACCACATAGCATATAGGTCGCCATAATAATTGATTTTTCAAATTTTAGGTGAGTTACACTAGTAATATCCTTTAATTCGGCCAATTGTATATATCCGACAAATTCGCTAGCAGCAAGTTTGATTCCCAATAACTGTCCCATAAGCGCCATGTCTTCTCTAGCGACTCCTATTAACCACATAAGAGGTGCAAAGATGTACCCTAAAATTAACTCTAAAGATACTTTAGGATAGGGGGTATTGTTAGAAACCCAACTGTTTAATGTGGTAACTTCTCCAACCCAACCTAATATACCATTTAACATGGCAATAAAAGCGACAAATACCAATAGCATGGCTCCAACGTTTACAGCGAGACGTAACCCTTCGGTAGTACCATTTGCAATAGCGTCTAGAATATTCGAACCTATTTTATCTTGAGATACATTAACGTCTGTATCTATGTCTTCCGTTTGTGGATAAAGAATTTTAGAAATCACAATAGCTCCAGGAGCGGCCATTACTGAGGCGGCTAAAAGGTGTTTTGCATAGAACAAGCGCAAGGCTTCATCTTCACCACCTAAAAAGCCAATATAGGCTGCTAATACAGCACCTGCTACTGTCGCCATTCCTCCAATCATAACAAGAAGAATTTCGGACTTGTTCATTTTCTCTAAATAGGCTTTAATAAGAAGCGGTGCTTCCGTTTGTCCTAAAAATATATTTCCAGCTACACTTAAGCTTTCTGCTCCCGAAATTTTAAGCACTTTAGATAAAGCCCAAGCCATAGCTTTTACTACTTTTTGAATGATTCCTAAGTAGAATAGTAGGGAGGTTAATGCCGAGAAAAAAATAATTGTTGGTAGTACTTGAAAGGCGAAAATGAATCCGAACGTATCCATATCCATAACCAGTCCGTCGAATAAAAACTGACTACCAGCACGAGTAAAATCGAGAACGCTAATAAATAGACTCCCAATAAATTCGAAAACATTTTTTATAAATGGTACTTTTAATACACCAATAGCAATAATGAGTTGGAATAGGAGTCCGAAACCAACTATTTTCCAGTCGATTGCTTTTCGGTTACTACTAAATAGGAAAGCTATAAAGATTAATGATACCATACCTACAGCACCACGCCATAAACTGGTAAATGAAAACCCTTGACTGCTTATTATAGCTTCATTCTCGATCGTTTCTGATGGCGTTACGATTTCTTCTTGGAAGCTATTTTGATCTTGTAAAGTGTAGGTAATGTCTTTTTGTTTAAAGACTAAAGTCGAATCTGTAAGTTCGGAAATCTTATATTTCTGAATGGAATCTGTAGGTGTGTTGAAATAGAAAACAAGCAAGTTGTTTTGATAGAAGTAGTCCCCTGAGGCCTTTACGTTTTTCTCGGCAATAGACCATTCAAACTCACCATTATTTAGATTTAGTACATCAGTTTCAGAGACTGATATGAGGTTTTCTCCTTTTTGATTTTGTAACGATTGTATTTCCCAAGTTTTATTTATGTCTTGGGCCGTTAACATATTTAGCCCAAAAAAAACAGCTGTTATAGCTAAAAAAAAATGTTTCATAATAATGTGTTATCGTTTTGAAATCTCGTCTCTTATTTTGGCAGCCTTTTCGTAGTCTTCATTATTTACGGCTTCTGTTAAGAGATTTTGTAAATCGTCAAGAGAGAAAGATGAGTAGCTGTCTTCAGGTGTAGTATCGACATCAATATTTTCATTTAAGATGCCTTCAATAAGAATATTATCATCGTCCTGATTATCTTCATCTGTTTCCACTTTTAAAAATATTCCAGCTTTATCTAAAATGTTTTTATAAGTAAAAATTGGAGCTTGAAATCGGAGGGCTAAAGCGATAGCATCGCTAGTTCTGGTGTCTATTATTTCCTCTATTTTATCACGTTCACAAATAAGACTAGAGAAAAACACTCCGTCCACGAGTTTGTGGATGATGACTTGTTTTACAACAATATCAAATCGGTCTGCGAAATTTTTAAAGAGATCGTGAGTAAGCGGTCTAGGCGGTTTAATTTCTTTTTCTAAAGCAATAGCAATAGATTGTGCTTCAAAAGCGCCAATAACTATAGGGAGTTTTCTGTCGCCATCTACTTCGTTAAGTATAAGGGCGTACGCGCCATTTTGTGTTTGGCTATAAGATATTCCTTTTATATTTAGTCGAACTAAACTCATAATTTTATAAAAAACAAAGAACTGTTTAAATTAGGAGAATACCAACTCCAAAACTCATAATTGTGAATTTTAGTATTGATTTTTTCACATTATAGAGAGCTATAATTTGAAACTTCTAATTTAAACAGTCCCTATTTAAGAACTTAAATCTAAGTGATTAAGCGTTTGCTGCTTTAAAAGCTTTTAATTTTTCGATTAGTGCTGGCACAACTTCAAAAGCATCACCTACAACACCATAGTCTGCAGCCTTAAAAAACGGTGCTTCAGGATCTGTATTGATAACTACTTTTACTTTAGAGGCGTTAATACCTGCTAAATGCTGAATAGCTCCAGAAATTCCGATTGCTATATATAAATTAGCAGCTACTGGTTTTCCTGTTTGACCAACGTGCTCACTATGAGGTCTCCACCCTAAATCACTCACGGGTTTAGAACATGCTGTTGCAGCTCCAAGAACCTCTGCTAATTCTTCAATCATTCCCCAGTTTTCAGGACCTTTTAATCCGCGACCTGCAGATACAACAATTTCGGCATCGGCAATAGTTACTTTATCTGTTACTTTATCTACAGACTCTACAGTAACTCCAGAGGTAGGAACTGAAGGTGCAAAATCTTCGGCAGTTGCACTTGCGCTATTTTCTACTAAACCATAAGAGTTGTTAGAAACTCCAACAATTTTTACATTAGTATCAATAGTTGTTATGTTAAAAGCCTTGTTTGTAAACGCGGTACGTTTAACTGTAAAAGGTGACGTGCTTGACGGTACTTCTACAACGTTTGAGGCATAGCCTGCGTCTAAGTTTACAGCCAATAAAGGTGCTAAGTACTTGCTATCTGCACTTGAGCTAACCACAACTACTTTTGAACTTTCATTCTCAGCCGCTTGTTTTAAAACTGAAGCGTAAGATTTTGCGTTGAATGTCTTTAAATCTGCATTAGACACTTTTAATACTTTGTCTACTCCATATTTTCCTAATTCTGAAACATCGTCTGCATTTACTGCAACCGCTGTTACTGTAGTCCCTAATTGGTCGGCTACAGCTTTGGCATAAGAAGCAACTTCGAAAGCTGTTTTCTTAAATTTTCCGTTTTCTGATTCTGTATATACTAAAACTGACATATTTTTAATTTTCTTATCGCAAACCTCTACTAGGAAGGCGACGTGTTAATAATGAATTGATAATTGTATTTTCGTAAATAACGAAAAACTAGAATTAAATTACTTTAGCTTCGTTGTGAAGTAAGTTTACTAATTCATCTAAATTATCGGCATCTACTAAAGTTACCGCTCCTTTTGAAGCAGGCTTTTCAAATTTAACAGAAGACGTTTCTGTTTCAGCAGAAGTAGCTTCAACTACATTTAAAGGTTTTTTACGAGCCATCATAATACCTCTCATATTAGGAATACGTAAGTCGCTTTCTTCAACTAATCCTTTTTGTCCTCCAATAACTAAAGGTAAAGAGGTAGAAACTGTTTCTTTTCCACCGTCAATTTCTCTTATCGCCTTAGCGCTAGTACCATCAACTTCAAGACTAATACAGTTTGTTACAAAGTTAGCATCAACAAGTTCTGCTAACATTCCTGGTACCATTGCACCGTTATAATCTATAGACTCACGACCAGCAATTACTAAATCATATCCACCATCTTTTACAACTTTGGCTAATTCTTTAGCAACTTGGTAACCGTCTACCGCAGGTGTGTTAACACGAATGGCAGTATCTGCACCAATCGCTAATGCCTTACGCAATGTCGGTTCCGTTTCAGGGCCCCCAACATTAACAACATCTACACTTGCACCTTGTTTTTCTTTAAACCACATAGCACGCGTTAATCCAAACTCATCATTTGGGTTAATTACAAATTGTACACCATTGGTGTCGAATTTAGAATCACCATCTGTAAAATTAATTTTCGACGTGGTGTCTGGAACGTGACTAATACACACTAAAATTTTCATTTTCTTGTTTGTTTATAAATTGATACAATAACTAATTAATAAGTTACGAAAAGCCTATTAATTAGCTTTATTATATTTAATATTCTTTGAGGTTACGAAGTTAATTATTTTATTTCACATATTTATTATGCGTGCATAACAAATTTTAAATAAATCTTTCGGTAATAGTTTCGTTTTATTCCTATTTTTGCTTTTCAATAAAATGTTATAAATGAAAACAATTCAATTTAGAGAGGCTATTTGCGAAGCTATGAGTGAAGAAATGCGCAGAGATGAGAGCGTTTACTTAATGGGCGAGGAAGTAGCAGAATATAATGGTGCTTATAAAGCATCTAAAGGGATGTTAGACGAATTCGGAGCTAAGCGTGTTATTGATACTCCAATTGCAGAGTTAGGTTTTGCTGGAATCGCTATTGGATCTACCATGACGGGGAATAGACCTATAGTAGAATACATGACGTTTAACTTCTCTCTGGTTGGTATTGATCAAATTATAAATAACGCCGCAAAAATTAGACAAATGTCTGGAGGGCAATTTAAATGTCCTATTGTTTTTCGTGGACCAACAGCTTCTGCTGGTCAGTTAGCTGCAACACACTCTCAAGCTTTTGAAAGTTGGTTTGCTAATACTCCAGGTTTAAAAGTGGTTGTACCATCAAATCCTTACGATGCAAAAGGTCTTTTAAAATCGGCTATTCGCGATGACGATCCTGTTATTTTTATGGAAAGTGAGCAAATGTATGGTGATAAAGGTGAAGTGCCAGAAGGAGAATACACGATTCCTTTAGGCGTTGCTGAAATTAAAAGAGAAGGTACCGATGTTACTATTGTGTCTTTTGGTAAAATTATAAAAGAGGCATACATTGCTGCTGAAGAGCTTCAAAAAGAAGGTATCTCTTGTGAGATTATCGATTTAAGAACGGTAAGACCTTTAGATAAGAAAACTATTTTAGAATCGGTTAAAAAAACGAACCGCATGGTAGTTTTAGAGGAAGCATGGCCATTTGGAAATGTTTCGACAGAATTAACTTATATTGTACAAGCAGAAGCTTTTGATTATTTAGATGCTCCTATTGTAAAAATTAATACGGCAGATACACCTGCGCCATATTCTCCTGCATTATTTGCTGAATGGTTACCAAATCATGAAGAAGTAATTAAAGCTGTGAAGAAGGTGATGTATAAATAATGATAAACGATTAACGTTAAAAAACTTCATTAGCATAATTGTTGATGAAGTTTTTTTGTTTAAAGCAATACTATGAACTATAAATTAATAGCATTTTTCTTTCTCTTGGGCAGTTGGTCTGTCTTTTCTCAAGTAAAAATTAGTGGGCATATTTATGACGAAGCCAATGAGCCAGTGGCTTATGCTAATGTTTTTTTTCAGGGTACGAGTATAGGAACGATCTCCGATGAAAATGGAACTTTTTATTTAGAAGACGACGGTGATCATGATACGGTCATTATTTCTTTTGTGAGTTACGAAACGCAAACTATTCCTTTAACCAAAAAGGTTAATTATAATTTTGATATTATTTTAAAGGAGGATGTTGCCGCCTTACAAGAAGTGATTATTGTAACGGGTAAACAACCCAAAAAGAACAATCCTGCTATTGATATATTGCGTAAAATATGGGCTAATAAGCGTCAAAACGGATTAAAGCAATACAAGCAATACAAATATGATAAGTACGAGAAAGTTGAATTTGATTTAAATACCATAGATAGCGCAACTATTAATAGTAAGCTGTTTAAGGGAATGGAGTTTGTTTTTGATCAAGTCGATACCTCTAAAGTGACTGGGAAAACCTACTTGCCTATATTTATAAACGAATCTTCGAGTGAGGTTTATGGTGATAATGTTATTAAAGAAAAACGAAGCATATTAAAAGGAAATAAGAACTCCGGCTTTAGTAATAATCAGATTATTATTGACTTTATCGATGATTTGTACTCCGAATTTGATGTCTATGATAATTATTTAAAATTTTTCGATAAGAGTTTTACAAGTCCGCTGTCTAGAACAGGTATTAACACCTATAACTATGTGTTAGCTGATAGTGCTTACATTGATAATAAATGGTGTTATAATATTATTTATTACCCAAGACGTAAAAATGAGCTTACCTTTAAAGGTGATTTTTGGGTTGCCGATACTACGTTTGCTATTAAAGATATTAATCTTCAAGCATCAAAAAGTGCTAATATCAACTGGGTAAAGGAAATATATATAGAACAAGAGTTTGAGGTGCTAAACGATTCTGTATTTCTAATTAAACGCGACTATTTTATGTCGGATTTTGCCTTTAATAAAAAGGAGAAATCTCAGGGTATTTATGGGAAACGAACCACCCTCTATAATAATTATGAGTTTGATAAGAAAAAGGATCCTAAATTTTATAAGGAGAAAGTATATAGTTTCGATGAAGATTTATACAATCAAGACGATGCTTTTTGGGAAGAAAACAGAATGGAATCCTTGAGTAAAGATGAAAAAGGGGTGTACACCATGTTAGATTCTTTAAAAAAAACAAAAAAGTTTAAACGGCTTTATAATATAGGGAGCATTTTAGCTTCGGGGTATATCGAGTTCGATGAATTGAATTTAGATTACGGGTCGGTGTTCTCTACTTTTGGTTATAATGAGGTAGAAGGGGTAAGACTGCGAGCTGGTGGAAGAACCTATTTCGGTCAGAATGATTTATGGCGTGTTGAAGGCTTCACGGCATACGGATTTAAAGATAATAAGTTTAAATACGGTATTTCTGGTAAATGGCTTATCGATAAAAAGAAACGATTTATTATTTCGGGAGGAAATAGGCGTGATGTAGAACAAATAGGTGCGAGCCTAACGACTTCTACCGATGTTTTAGGACGAAGTTTAGCATCTTCTTCTGTTATTGGTACTGGGTCTAACGATAAGTTAACAAATGTAAATTTAACCACCGTTGGCTTAGAAGTAGAGCCTTTACGAAATTTTGTAATGCGTGTTAGTGGTACCTATAGGACATTAGAGTCGGCATCGCCAACTTTTAGTCTAGATTATTATACCGATGCCTCGCAAACAACTACTAAATCGGAGGTTAAACAGTATGAATCAGCGTTTACACTATCGTATTTTCCAAACCGCGAAATGACAGGGTATGGGGTAGAACGCCATGTTAAAAATTCTGATTTCCCACAATTGTTTGCACAAGTTACACGTGGAGATAAAGGGTTTATGAATAGTGATTTCGATTATACGAAACTTCAGTTTTCATATTTACAGCCTTGGGCACTGGGTGGTTTTGGCCGATTAACAACTACAGTAGAAGTAGGTAAAACCTATGGCGATGTTCCTTTGGGTTTAATGAGTGTGGTACCTGGAAATCAGACCTATTTTTCAATATATAACTCTTTTTCACAATTGGATTATTATGAATTCGTTACCGATGAGTATGCAACTTTACACGTAGAACATAATTTTAACGGACGCTTATTTTCTAGAATACCATTGCTTAAAAAGTATAATTTAAGGGCTATAGTAGGCTTTAGAGGGGTTATTGGTAATGTGTCTGATGGAAATAGATTAATTAATGCCTCAGGCTTAACCTATGTCGCTCCAAATAAAGAAGCCTACTACGAGTATAGTGTAGGTGTAGGGAATATCTTTAAAATTTTTAGAATCGACTTTAACTTTAGAGGTAATTACTTAGATGAGAACTTAAATCCAGATGCTAGACCTTTTGGGGTTACTGGAAGCTTTGGTTTTTATTTCTAAATCTTTATTTTATAATGATTGTGAATAACTAGATAATGAGATTGTTATTTAATTGAGGAAATGGGTATAAAGTTAATTTAAAACACGAATTCGAACCGTAATAACCACTATTGCTATTTTCAATCGGCCTATACAGTGTTATAAGGTAGGATTAATTGGTTTTATAGACGGAATATCATTTTAAAGGCATAAATTTTTAAATATCAAGACCTAATCGTGTCAATAATGCAAATATTTCTTGTTAAAACTTAAATGTTTAAGTATTTTTGCAGGCCGAAAATACCACTTCAGTTTAAAAGTGAACAAGTAATTATTAAAAGTAATAAATAATAAAATATGAGCCCAAAAGGAAAATTAACGTTCGACGTTTTAATAGAAATACCAAAAGGAAGTAGAAATAAATATGAGTATGATTTCGATTTAGGAAAAATCCGTTTCGATCGTATGTTATTCTCTTCAATGATGTATCCTGGAGATTATGGGTTTATTCCTGAAACTTTAGCCTTAGATGGTGATCCTTTAGACGTTTTAGTAATGGGTGCAGAGCCGACATTCCCAATGTGTGTAATGGAAGTTAAACCAATTGGTGTATTCCATATGGCTGACGAAAAAGGACCAGACGAAAAATTAGTGTGTGTGCCTGTAAGTGACCCAATCTGGAACAGCTACAACGATTTAAACGATTTAAATCCACATAGAATTAAAGAAATCACTCACTTTTTCCAAGTGTATAAAGATTTAGAAAAGAAGAAAGTTGATGTTGGTGGATGGGGAGATGCAAAAGAAGCTTACGACATCCTTAATAAATGTGTTGAGCGCTACGAAAATAGCGAGCACAAAGCTAAAGGAGACTTTAAAATATAAATACCCTAAAAACCCTTCAATACTAAAATTGAAGGGTTTTTTTTATTTTAAATAATTATTAAGGGACTCTTTAAAATTAACTTAATAATTTAAATTTGCAAATACAACTTTACTATATTTGTAGCGTGATACATCTAGGAACATTTTTATTTATTAGTGGAGCAGAAATAGCGGTTATTGTCTTGATAGTCGTTATGGTTTTTGGTGCCGATAAGATACCAGAAATAGCTCGTGGTATGGGTAAAACCATGCGAACTCTTAAAGACGCAACGAACGATATAAAAAGCGAAATCACCAAAAGTGCCGAAAATCACGGTATCGATACAAGCATCACCAAAGACATTAATTCAGAAATCAATAAAGTGAAGGATGAATTAGAAGAATTTACAGGGTCGGTTAGGCGAAAAATGTAATTCTCTGTTTATCAGGTGTCTGTTTGTTTATTTTCTAATAAAACCACTAAAAATTTGTTATTTATTTAATATCTTGATGTTTCAACCATCAAAACCATATTAAATGAGAACACATCAATTTAAATTACTAATGCTACTATTAGTAATTATGTCAGCTTGCTCTAAAGAGGACACTCAAAGTATTCACGACGAAGAACACTTACAAACAACCCAACAATCTAAGCCTTTATCTGTCGATGAGATTAATGCTTATATTGAAGATCAATTAAATCGCAATCAGACTTTCGATTGGAAGACTGTTAGCGATCATATGTTATGGAGTGCTGTGTATCATGGTAACTCTATTTTAACTATAGGTTACGGAAACGAGGGTCAAAGTTTTAGCGAACACCGCTCGGCAGCCTTAGAAACCATAAAGGAGGCTATATTAAAACGTGTAGAAACCTCAGAGTCTTACGAGAGGAGCAAAGAAAGTGTGGTAGAACATGAAATCATAAATGTGATGGATGTTAAGGTGGAAAGCTTTGAAACCATAAAACTATTACGTCAAACAAAAGGGGTTCGTTATTTAGAGCCTAATGGTTATAACCAGTATCACGTGTCAATGACCAATAGATCAAGTTCGGGATGTGATAAAAATGGAGATTATATAAATTCTGCTCATTATTCTACAATAGCACCCAACAATGCGCAAGTGTCTTGGCATTTTTATAAACATAATATTCCCCAAGCATGGAATCACAGTACCGGTTCGGGGATTACTGTGGGCTTAATCGATACCGGTGTATCGCAATCGCAAACCTTATTAAACAGTTCAGGTATTAATGATGGTTATTCTAGCGGACGTTTTGTTCAGAAATACGGTACGTTTATAGATTCTAATTGGTGGTGGTCTAATAACTACGATGGGCCTCATGATAAATGCGGACATGGGACAGCAATGGCTTCGACCATAGCAGCGCCTAGAAATGACAATGGTATGCCGGTAGGGGTTGCGTATAACTCTAACTTGGTAGCATATAGGGCAACAGAAGATGTGCTTTTAAACGATTATCATGAGCGTAAAGGTGTAAGTGCCGCATTAACACAATTGGGGAACAGGAGCGACGTTAAAATTATTTCCATGTCTATAGGGTATATGTGGTCTATAGGAAATATTAAAGACGCCGTAAAATATGCACACAGCAAAGGCAAGTTAATTTTTGCTGCCGGAGGAACGTCTACAAGCTTTACTAATGGCTATGGCGTTATTTTTCCGGCTACTATGAGTGAGACTGTCGCTGTTACTGGGGTAACCGATGGTACAACTTACGAACGTTGTGATGTGTGTCATAGCGGAAGTAAAATAGATTTTACAATTATAATGGAGGGGCATAATAATACCAGTAAAGCACCACCGGTTTTAGGATTTTATAACAACGAGCGTCGTTATACTGGTGGGTCATCGGTAGCAACTGCAACAACTGCAGGTATTGCCGCTTTAGTTTGGTCTAAGCATCCTACATGGTCACGAACACAAGTGCTAAATAAATTAAAACAGGCGTCAGAGTTTTATCCATATCGAAATTCAAGTTTTGGTTACGGAAATATTAATGCGTTACAAGCCGTTCAATAGAATAGTGGTATTTAAACCAAGCGCGTTATAAAAAAAAATCCTCTTCACCAATGAAGAGGATTTTTTTATGTTTTAATATTTTAAAACCATGTTATTTTTTTCTACTCAGTGTTAGACCGTCACGAATTGGAAGCATAACAGTTTCTACGCGATCGTCTTCCTTAAGTAAAGTGTTGTAGTCTAAAACGGCCTTAGTCATTTTGTCCTTTGGGTCTAGAGTCTGTATGACTTTCCCGCTCCATAATACATTATCCGATAAGATAATGCCTCCAGGATTTAGTCGGTCTACAATCAAATGAAAATAATTAATGTAATTATCCTTGTCAGCATCAATAAATACCAAATCAAAGGTTTTATTTAATGTAGGAATAATATCTAAAGCGTTTCCTAAATGTTGAACGATCTGTTCTCCGTATTCCGAAGCATCAAAATATTTTCTTTGAAAATCAAACAACTCCTCGTTAATATCAATAGTATCTAAAGAGCCTTCCGGTTTTAATCCTTCTGCTAAACACAAGGTAGAGTAACCGGTAAATGTTCCGATTTCAAGAATGTGTTTAGGCTGAATCAACTTCGAAATCATACTTAACACACGTCCTTGATACGGACCACTAGACATACGAGGTTGTAAAATCTTTTGAAAGGTTTCGCGAGTTAATTGTTGCAGTAATTGGGGTTCATTCTCAGAATGAGCCACTACATATTCATCGAGTTCTTCTGGTATAAAATGCATTAATTTCCTAAAATTCTATCCATTAATTTTTTCTTTTCAGCCTCATCATCACCACATAACCAACGAATCACATTGTCCTCCCAAATAGCATCATAATCGGTTTGTGTAATAATTTCACGTTCTATTGCAAGGTCTAAAATTTTTCCTGGGTACGACGATTGTTGTTCGCTTTCCATTTCCCCTAATGGATACGGATCGTCTAAGCCCATAATGACCTGTTTTGACCCTTGATTACCTAACAAAAGTTCTAAAGACCCGGTGTCGTGAACCAGCGTATCGAAAAATATGTTTTTGTGTCCAACAGCTTTTCGTGGGTGGTGTTTGCCTTCAAATAAATCAGGTCTACCATCAAAACCTTGAATACGACGCCCTAAATTAATTTGTGCTAACTGTCCGCCGTGAGCAAAACACGTTCTCATATTTGGGTATTTATCTTGATATCCGTTTAAGGTTAAAAAATGATAAGCATCAGCACATTGTGCTAACATCCAAATCAAGTGAAAACGCCATGATGTGTTTTCTAATTTTATAAACTTTTCACCGTCGTAAGGGTGAATTTCAACAGCTAAGTTGTATTTGTTAGCCAGTTCAAAAATAGGCTCGTTTTCTTCATCAAAAATACAACGCCAAGTACCAATCGTATCCATGTAGTGCGTTGGCAAGCAAAGTAAACGCATGTCTAATTCTTCCACACAACGCTCGATTTCCCAACAAGCTCCGCGAACAAAACCGGGGTGGACTACAAACCCACTGGTAAATTTACTCGGATTCTCATGCTGTACTTTGGCATTAAAATCATTTTGAAAACGTAGGGCTTGCTTCATTTCTTCTACACGCAAGCCATTACCATATAACTGGGATAGGTTTAAAATTACCGCATGATCAATTTTAAAACGCTCCATCCACGCTAGTTTTTCATCTAAGAAAAAACTAGAATCCGTTACTGGGCGACTCCAGTCTTTTTGAAGCATGTATTTCCGATCATTATCCACCCAAAAAATTTCTTTGTCCTTCATGAATTGAGGGATTTCTTCCGGGTAAGGTAAAAGGTGTGAATGACCGTTAATTCTAAGTTTACGTTTCATATATATGGACCTGAAAGCTCAGGAATCTTTTAAAAATTAATTCTGAATACACAGAAAATTGCTATGTGTATAATGGTGTGTTATATAGAGATAGCAGACTAACTACTTTATTTTTACTGGTTTTGGTGCTGCCATGATTTCTCCGCAATTCGGACAAGAACGCTTGTCTTTATCACTGTAATACGCATCGAAAATCTTTGGCATATCAGTTTCAATGTTTTCTACCGTAAAATCTTCTTCATATAATTTTGTGGTACAATTCTCACAAAACCATAGTAAAGCATCACGCATGCCTTCTGGGCGTTTGTACTCTATAACCAATCCAACAGTATTTGCTTCTCGTTGAGGTGAATGAGGTACTTTTGGAGGTAATAAATAGATGTCTCCTTCTTTAATATGAACGTCTTTTGGCGTGCCATTATCAATAATTTTAAGCACCATATCACCTTCTACCTGGTAAAAGAATTCTGGTGTTTCATTATAGTGATAGTCTTTTCGGCTATTTGGCCCACCAACAACCATCACAATAAAATCGCCATCTTTCCAAACGACTTTATTACCTACTGGCGGCTTTAAAAGGTGTCTGTTTTCTTCTATCCAAGCCTTAAAATTTAAAGGCGATACTAAATTATTCATGGTTTTATATTTTTGGCGTTCCCCTGTCGGGTCAGGCTTTCAGCTCTATCTTTTTTTGGTCTCCAAGCTTGCGCTGGTAGATCCTAAAAAAGGATGCCGCTTCAATCCTTAACGCGGATTTTGGTATTAAAATTAAGCATAATTCTACAAATCAAGAAACGATTGTAGTTGCTTTTATAACGATTTTGTTCTTCCGCCATCAACAGGAAGATTGATACCGTTTATATAACTTGCTGCTTCACTAGTTAAGAAGGTAACCGCATTGGCAATTTCTTCTGGTTTAGCAAATCGTTTTGCAGGAACTGCACTTTTCATCGCGTTGCTCGCTTCGTCAATACTAACTCCGGTTTTTGCCGATTTATTTTTAATAATTTCTTCCAAACGCTCTGTCCCTGTTGCTCCTGGTAACACATTGTTTACGGTAATTCCAAAGCCACCCAATTCATTGGCAAGAGTCTTACTCCAATTGGCAACCGCACCGCGAATGGTGTTGCTTACTCCTAATCCGTCTAAAGGTTGTTTTACCGATGTCGAAATGATATTAACAATACGTCCGTATCCTTCCGATTTCATAAACGGTACAACGGCTTGTGCTAAGACGTGGTTGCATTTTAAATGCTGTGTAAATGCGCTTTCAAACTCATCTAATTCTGCAGAAAATACAGGGCCTCCTTTAGGTCCTCCCGTATTATTTACCAAAATATGAAAGCCATTATTTGCAGTGATAAATTCAGATACTTTTGTTTTTAAAGTTTCTGGGTTTGAAAAATCAGCAACAATATAACTGTGGTTTCTGTGTTGAGGTAATTCCGCCAAAACGGCTTTTAATTTTTCTTCATTTCTCGCAATTAAAGTGACATTTACACCTTCTTCAGCTAGCGCTATAGCAGTTGCTTTTCCTATTCCCGCTGTGCTTCCGCAAACTAGTGCGTTTTTATTATTTAAGTTTAAGTTCATAATTTCTCCTGCGTTGGCAGGAACCTTTTTAATGGTTAATTATTATTTGTGTTCGAAACTTTTGAGAATACCATCATTTCATTGATTTTTAATGCTAAACTCCTTTCCTGTTGTTACAAAACTAAAAGTGTTTATTGCTTATGTTTTGAGTAGGCAACAGTGTTTCGTTTTTATCATTTTTATTTACAGCGTCTGCCATATAAAATAATCGATTTCAATAGTTTAGTAATACTAACTATAATATATTTCAATTACAACGAGAGTATGCCAACTGATGTGTATAGTAACTTTATCGTTGTTATTCATGAGATTCCTGCTTATGCAGGAATGGCTTAATACTTTATACACACATTCTTAGCTTCTGTAAAAAAGCGTAAGGCTTCAAAACCACCTTCACGGCCAACACCACTCGCTTTTACGCCACCAAAAGGCGTTCGTAAATCGCGCATCATCCACGTGTTTACCCAAACAATTCCTGCTTGTAATTGATTGCTTAGTTTCATAGTGCGCTTTAAGTTGTTTGTCCATAGGGTTGCCGACAAACCATACTTTACTTTATTGGCCATTTCAAGGACCTCGTCTTCTGTGGTAAATGGCATAATAGTAACTACCGGTCCGAAAATCTCTTCTTGATTCACACGACAGTCATCCGAAGCGACTTCTATCACCGTCGGTTCTAAATAGTAGCCATTTTCGTAGCCTTTTACAGTAACCTTATTACCGCCACAAAGGACTGTGCCCTTTTCATTTTTAGCGATATCAATATAGTTCATTACCTTCTCAAGATGCGGTTTAGAAACTAATGCACCTATATCTGTTGCATCATCCGATGGGTGTCCTACTTTTAATGCTGATACCTTAGCTACAAAATCTTTTTTAAACTGCTCGTAGATAGTTGCTTCTACAAAAATGCGACTTCCACATAAGCAAATCTGTCCTTGATTGGCGAATGATGAGCGCACCGTAGTATTCAACATATCCTCGTAATCGCAATCGGCAAAAATGATATTTGGGTTTTTACCACCTAATTCTAGAGATAATTTTTTAAACATAGGTGCAGCGACACGTGCAATATGCGCTCCTGTTGCCGTCCCTCCAGTAAATGAAATGGCTTTGATTTCTGGGTGCTCTACAATGGCTTGACCTGTAGAGGTTCCTAAGCCATGAACAATATTTAAAACTCCTTTTGGTAAACCAGCCGCGTTACAAATCTCACCTAATAGGTAAGCCGTCAAAGGTGTGACTTCGCTTGGTTTGGCAACAACACAATTACCGGCAGCAATGGCCGGGGCAATTTTCCAAGTAAATAAATACAAAGGTAGATTCCAAGGTGAAATACACCCTACAACACCTATGGGCTGACGCAACGTATAATTAACGGCGTCGTGACCAATACTTTCGTGACTTTCGCTAGCGAATTGCGTAATGGCATTACCGAAAAAACGGAAATTACTCGCCGCTCTCGGTATGTCTACCGCCTTAGCTAAACTTATAGGTTTACCATTGTCTTTACTTTCGGCTTCTGCAAAGCGATCTAAATGGGCTTCTAACAACTCTGAAATCTTAATAAGAATACGACTACGTGTTTCTAAAGTGGTTTTCGACCAAGTAGGAAAGGCGTCCTTTGCCGCGCTATATGCCGCAGCAACATCTGCTTTAGAAGAATTTGGTATTTTTCCGTAAATAGCACCGGTAGCAGGACAATAATTATCTATCCAATTTGTGTCTATAGGGTCTAGAAATTGGCCGTTTATGTAGTTCTGTATCGTCATTAAAATTTTGATTTTAGTCGGTTAAAGACTTTGTTTTAAACTGCTTATTGTTTTTTATAAGCCATGACCTTGATTTCTACAACCAAATCGGGATGGGGTAATTGATGTACGGCAACCGTTGTACGTGTTGGCCCGTCTTCCTTACTAAAAAACTCTGCATAGGCTTTGTTATACCCAGCAAAGTCATTCATATTAACAAGAAAAGAAGTCACATCAACAACATCTTTTAAAGTCGCCCCTTCCTTAGCTAAGTTTCTTTCTATGTTTTTTATTACTTCACGAGTTTGTACTTCTGCATTTAAGCGTTTTGTACCCATTTCATCTATAATATCCACTCCTGCGATGCTGTTATCTGGGCGTCTAGAACTGGTTCCGGACACGAAAATAAAATCGCCTACGCGTTTAGTAATAGGGTAGGCCCCGCGTGGGGTTACTTTTTTTGATTCGTCTGCTGTATCTTGATTTTTCATTGGTATATTATTTTAAACCTGCCACCCTATCGTCTTCTAGAATGTTTTCGGTTTCTTTTTGTACTTGTAATAAGGTGTTTTTTAATGACTTTGTAGAGAGGTCTAACGGTGTTTTTATGACACCATCGGCTAACATATTCAAAATGGCTTTATCTTGCGCGCGACCTTTTAACATCGCTTCGCGGTAACCTATGTTTTCATTAAAGGTTACTAACGAATATTTTGAAGAATAGTCGTTAGGGAATTCTTTTTCAAAAGCCATTTCTAGATTCCTTTTCTCTCTAAAGTCAGCGTGGTTTACATGACCTTTCATTTCATGAAAGTTGTCTATAGCCAAATCCGCAATAGCATCGGTATCTTGTTTACGCGATTTTTCGTAAGCTTCAAAAACCTGCTCCCAAGACCCATAATCTTTATCTAAAAACTTATCAAACTCAACAACATCTTCAAAAGACGCGTTCATCCCTTGTCCGTAAAATGGCACAATAGCATGAGCGGCATCTCCCAACAGAATCGTTTTTCCTTTATAATGCCATGGAGAACATTTTACTGTTCCTAATGGTGACGTCGGGTTATCAAAGAAGTCATCGATAAGGTTTGGCATGAGTTCTAAAGCATCCTTAAAATATTTTTCAAAGAATTCTAAAACGCGTTCTTTTGTTGTTAGGTTGTTAAAGTTGTATTCCCCTTCAGCGTAGCTTAAAAATAAAGTAACCGTAAAGCTACCATCTAAATTTGGTAAAGCAATAAGCATAAAATCGCCGCGACCCCATATATGCAGAGCGTTTTTATAGGTTTTATACCCGTTGTTTTCTGCGGGTAGAATGCTTAACTCTTTATAGCCGTGCGTAAGATAATCTTGTAAAAAACTGAATAGGAACTTATTTTCTAAATAATAACTTTTTCTTAAAGCAGAACCAGCACCATCGGTACCAAAAATAACATCGGCAGATTTAGTGGATTCTTCTTTGGTTTCGTAGTTATAGAAATGTGAGATGCCGTTTTCGAAATCTACAGAGCGACACTCGTAATTAAAATGAATACTTACATTTGGTAAGGCTTCAGCCTCATCTAAGAGCAAACTATTTAAGTCTCCACGTGAAATGGAGTTAATAAACTCGTGTTCGCGACCACTGTAAGGCGCTAGAATTGTATTGCCTTCGGTATCGTGAAGCATGCGGCCGTTCATAGGAATACAAAGCGGTTGCACTTTATGTTGTATGCCTACCAAATCCATAGCTGAAAACCCACGGTCTGAAAGTGCTAAATTTATGGAGCGCCCGGCAGAAATATCTACTTTGCGCAAGTCGGGACGTTTTTCGAAAACGGTAACATTGTAGCCTCGTTGACCTAAGCGCAGCGCTAATAAAGAGCCACAAAGTCCGGCACCAATAATTTGTATGTTTTTTTCCTTAATCATTTAAAATAGTTTTCAGTTTTTCGACCATTAAATAGACGTCTTGATATGAATTGTATAGCGGAATTGGGGCACAACGAATAACATCGGGCTCTCTCCAATCGCTAATCACCCCTGAAGCAGTTAATTTATCGTGTAGACTACGGTCTGCATTTTTCACTTGTATTGATAATTGGCAGCCACGTTCTTCAGGATTCGTAGGTGTAATTATTTTTATGTCGGTATTGTTTAATTCGTTTAATAAAAACTCGAAATAGCCAGTAATATGTTTCGATTTTTTGGTCAGTTTTTCCATGCCTACTTCATTAAACATATCGGCAGACGCTTTAATTGCTGCCATAGATAGAATAGGAGGATTACTTAATTGCCAACCTTCGGCACCAGCCAAAGCATCAAATTCACCACGCATATTAAAACGGGTTTCTTTATTGTGACTCCACCATCCTGTAAAGCGGTTTAATTCTTTATTGTGCGCGTGTCTTTCATGAACAAAACAACCTCCTAAACTACCAGGACCTGAGTTCATATATTTATAGGTACACCACACTGCAAAATCGGCACCCGAATCGTGAAGGTTTAATGCCACATTTCCTGCACCGTGAGCACAGTCAAATCCGACTTTGCAACCGTATTGATGACCTAAAGCAGCAATGCGTTTTAAATCGAAATACTGACCAGTATAATAATTAACACCGCCAATCATTATCAGTGCTATTTCATCGCCTTGGGCTTCTAAAATGGCTTCTAAATCTTCATAACGAGCTAATTCTTCTCCTGGACGAGGAGACCAAAGCACTAATCCGTCTTTATCGTCGTATCCGTGGTGACGTAATTGTGATTCTACAGCATACTTATCGCTAGGAAAGGCATCCGACTCAATTAAAATTTTATGACGTTTTGCTGTGGGTTTGTAAAAACTAACCATCATTAAGTGAAGGTTTGTTGTCAACGTATTCATAACCACCACCTCTATAGGTTTAGCACCTACAACTTTGGCCATGCTTTCGGTTAAAAACTCGTGGTAAGGTAACCATGGGTTTTTGGCGTCTGTATGACCTTCGACACCGAGATTGGCCCAGTCTTCAAGCTCTTGGTTAATATAGTCCTTGGTGGCCTTTGGTTGTAGACCTAAAGAGTTTCCACAGAGATAAATAAGGTCATTTCCATTCTTATCTTTGGGTATGTGAAATTGATTTCTATAGTGTGATAGTTCGTCTTCTTTGTCTAATTGCTTAGCGTAATCAAGACCTAATTGGTAGTTGGACAACATGTATTATTTTTTGGTTTCCAACAAAAATAAGGATTAATAATTTAGTAGAGAAGCAATTTTAAATTTCTAAAGCGATTTAGAAACCACCTTAATATTGGTGAAGTTCAGGTTCCAATTTTCACCTGATTTTTTATGAGATTTTGCGATTTTTAAGCCATTAAAAGTTTCGTATTCCTCCCAGGTTGTGGTTAATGAGGGTTCCGACTGATTTCCTTTTCGGTAAATCCATTCTTTAATTAGGTAGTCGTCGCCATAGAAAAGGTCATAGGCATCACCAGGAGTGTAACCGCCATCTTCGGAGTAGGTTAGCGTAATTTTATTTAAAGAGTCTTTGCAAATTGGGGCGATTTCCTTTGTTGATTTAGAAATAGATATGCCCTCATCCCACACCAAATTAAAAGGTGCTAAGAGCCAAAATTTGTCATTAATAAATTTTTGGTCTATGGTTTTCAACAGGCTGTCCATCGCTTGTCGGTTATAGCTAATGTGTTCACCAGTTGACTTTGTATGTGTTACTCTGTTTTCTTTAGGGAACCATTTCCATTGCCGTTCAAAATGCATAGAATCGGTATCGACATTAAAAGTAAAGTGAATCTCGTTAACTGAATCCCACTGTTGATACCCGTTAGCATTTGCAATTTTCTCTGCTACCGTTAGCTCTTGAGGGGTGGTGGTTTCCGATTGGTTTTTTACGTTTTGATCATCTTTACAAGATGAAAAGTAAAGTGTAAGGCAAAAAAATAAAACATATTTAGTCATAGCACACAATATTTATAGCAAAGTTAGGTAATGTCTATAAAACACGAAGTGCTTTTACCGGTGGTAAAAGCACTTCAAATATATATAGGCGCATAAAGCGGAATAGTTGTTTATTAGATATACGAGTAAAAACAGTAACTTGGATGTTTTAAAAGAAAAAAATGAAAGATTTATCAAAATATTTTGAAACCAATAAGGCAACATGGAATGCTAAAGTAAAAGCACATGCATCATCTAATATGTATGATTTGAAAGCATTTAAGGAAGGGGAGTCTTCATTAAATCAGTATGAATTACATGCCTTAGGAACGGTTAAAAATAAAAGTCTATTGCATTTGCAATGTCATTTTGGTCAAGATACTTTAAGTTGGAGCCGCTTGGGGGCGAAATGTGTTGGTGTGGATATTAGTGATGAAGGTATAAAATTAGCACAGCAACTTAACACGGAATTACAGCTAGATGCCCAGTTTGTCTGTTGTAACGTGTTGGAAACTTCAAAATATATATCGGATACTTTTGATATTGTGTTTACCAGTTATGGCGTTATTGGTTGGTTGCCAGATTTAAAACCTTGGGGACAAATGATAGCAGAGCGTCTTAAACATGGGGGGACGTTTTATATGGTGGAGTTTCATCCTATCGTTTGGATGTTCGATTATTTAGAAGGTAAACCTATTATGAAGTATGGTTATATGCAAGAGGAGGTTATCTATGAGGAATATGAAGGCACTTATGCCGATACCGAGCATAAAATGATTAGTAAAGAATACGGATGGAATCACGGTTTAAGCGAAGTGGTCAACGCGCTAACTTCGGCAGGATTACATGTAGAGTACTTAAATGAATATCATGAAACCCCTTATAATGTGCTGCCAAATTTGGTGAGAATGACATCGGGAAATTATGCAACAGAAAAACCGTTATATCCTTTAACCTTTGAAATTAAAGCCACAAAAGGTTAGTGGTTTTTCTTTAAAATCTCAGGCATACTGGCTTGAAAACGCTTTAATCTTGGTATAGATACGTTTTTTATATAACTGTTATTAGGGTGTAGTCTTTCGTAATCTTGATGATAGTCTTCTGCAACCCAAAACTTCTGAAACGGATAGACCTCGGCAGCCACCGGTTTACCTAATTTTTTAGAAAGAGCTTCTTTTTTATCTAGAATCAGTGATTTTTGTTCAGTGTTTTGGTAGAAAATAATAGAGCGGTATTGCGAACCTATATCTGGACCTTGGCCGTTAACTTGTGTTGGATTTTGAGAAGCGAAATAGACGTCGATTAGCGTGCTAAAATTTACAATTTTAGGGTTGTAGATAACCTCCACAGCTTCGGCGTGTCCTGTTCTTCCTGTGTTACTAGATTCGTATGTTGGATATTTAGTATGTCCTCCAGCGTAACCACTAATAACCTCACTAACTCCATTAACACTTTCATATATGGCTTCTACACACCAAAAACAACCACTTGCAAAATAGGCACGTTCCATTCCATTTTCTGAAGGCACAGAAACTGGGGCTGCCATTTGAACAGCATTTTGTTTCGCGTTGAGCTCCTTATTTTGTGCTTTGTTTTGGCAACTTAACAGTAGTGTGATGAATAATATAGGAATCATTTTTTTCATAGCTGAGCGGTTTTGATTTAGTTAGTCGCTCTAAAGAGGGATTCCTTAGTGTAAAGAAGCTAAACCTGTGTTAAATAAAAAAAGCCTCTATAAAAATAGAGGCTTTAATGGTATTAGTGAAATGGAATTATAGTTTTTTAAACATTTTCTCCATTTTTTCTTTTTCTTCTTGAGCTAAAAGACCATCGACTAAAATACGTCCTGAATGTTCATCGGTGATGATTTTTTTACGTGCTCCAATTTCCATTTGTACTTGTGGTGGAATGGTAAAGTAAGATCCTCCAGATGCACCTCTTTCGATTGGTACAACAGCTAATCCGTTTTTTACATTCTTACGAATACGTGTGTAAGCAGCAACTAAACGCTCCTCAATTTTCTTTTTGTATTCTTCAGACTTTTTAATTAGGGCTTTTTCTTCTTTTTCAGTTTCAGATAAAATAGCGTCTAATTCACTTTTCTTATGCTTTAGGTGGTTTACACGTTGGTCTACGTGCTCCTTAGTTTTAGCAATTACTTCTTTTTTCTGCTCTATTTGAGCTTTAAATTCTCTGATGTGTTTTTCAGCTAATTCTATTTCAAGTTCTTGGTATTCTACCTCTTTAGTTAGTGAATCAAATTCTCTGTTATTTCTAACATTCTTTTGTTGCTCACTATACTTTTTTATTAATGTTTTAGCTTCTTCAATAAGGTTTTTCTTACCTGTAATGTCTGTTTCAACAGACTCTAAGCTTGATTGAAGTTTTTCTAATCTGGTTTTTAATCCAGCTACTTCATCTTCTAAATCGCTAACTTCTAAAGGTAGTTCTCCTCGAACATTTCTTATTTCATCGATTCTAGAATCGATTAATTGTAAATCGTATAGAGATCTTAAACGCTCTTCTACAGTTACTTCTTTACTCTTTGCCATATTTTAAAAGTACTTAACAGGATTGGTATTTTTGTTCGATAAAACGATTGCAAAATTACTAATTTTTTTTGTAAGATGTGCAACTAAACCATTTTTTGTGAACTGTTCGCTTTCATAATGTCCAATATCGGCTAAAATGAGTTGGTTTTCGGCACTAAAAAAGTCATGATACTTTAAATCTGCCGTAATAAATATGTCGGCACCCTTAGCCTTAGCAGCCCCTATAGCAAATGCTCCTGATCCACCAAGAACAGCAACTCGCTTTATAGGTTTTCCTAATAAGCTGGAATGGCGGATAGTATTGGTTTTCATCTTCGTTTTAAGATAGGCTAAAAAGTCTAATTCGGACATGTCTTCCTCTAAGTCTCCAAGCATACCTATGCCAATGTTTTGATTCGTATTCTCTAATGTTGTGATTTCGTAGGCAACCTCTTCATAAGGGTGACTTTTAAATAAAGCGGATACGATCTTCGACTCTAAATGCTTGCTAAAAGTGACAGAAATCTGAGTTTCTTTTTCATAGTGCGTTACTCCGCGTTCTCCAATTACTGGATTGGAATCTGGATTTCCGTTAAAGGTCCCAGTGCCCTCAAGATTAAAACTGCATTCGTCATAATTACCAATGCATCCCGCTCCTGCATTAAAAAGTGCCGTCCGTAACGTGTCCGCATCTTTTAAAGGGACATACGTAATTAACTTTTTTATAGTGTGTTGCTGCGGAATTAAAATCTGTTTGTTTTTTAATTCTAACCTATCACAAATAATATCATTAACCCCGTTAATATGATTGTCTAATGCAGTATGGATGGTGTATATCGCAATGTTGTTTTGTATCGCTTTCAGTACCGTGCGCTCCACATACGATTTACCAGTAAGACTTTTTAATCCTTTAAAAATTATAGGGTGGAAGCTAACAATAAGATTGCAGTTATTTTCTATTGCTTCGTCTACAACAGTTTCTAAAGTATCTAATGTTACTAATACTCCCGTTAATTTTTCATTTTTATCACCTACCAGTAAACCCACATTATCAAATTCTTCGGCATAAGCTAAAGGCGCATAATCTTGTAGTAGGGTAACAACGTCTTGAATAATCATATTAATTTGAGAATTGAATTAGAAACAAATATAAAATATTTACTTTCGTTGTTACAAAGCAACACTATTTTAATTGGTTTCTTGTTTATGAAATTACTTCGTTTTCTTCTTTTTCCTATAATGCCTGTATATTTCCTTGTCACGTGGCTACGAAATTTATTGTACGATTGTGGTATTAAAAAAACGATGACCTATAATTTTCCTGTGCTATGCGTTGGGAATTTAAGTGCCGGTGGTACTGGTAAAACACCAATGGTTGAATATCTCATTCGCTTACTAAAAGAGGATTATAAAGTAGCGACATTAAGTAGAGGTTATGGTCGTGAAACGGAAGGTTTTGTACTAGGAGCATTACATGATGATGCTAAAACTTTAGGTGATGAACCTTTTCAATTTTATAGTAAATATGGTGACGCCATTAAGGTTGCTGTCGATGCCAACCGTCAACAAGGTATTTCAAAACTAAGAGGATTATTAAATAAGCCAGAAGTAATTATTTTAGACGATGCTTTTCAGCATAGAAAAGTTACTGCGGGTTTAAATTTACTACTCACTACCCACGCAAATCTATATTATAAAGATTGTGTGTTGCCAACAGGGGATTTAAGAGAGCCTAGGGCAGGTGCAAAGCGTGCGGATATTATTCTAGTCACCAAGTGTCCTCCACAACTAACAGAAGAGGAGAAAACTAAAATACTAAAAGGAATCAAGCCTAAAGCCCATCAATCCGTGTTTTTTAGTTCGATCTCATATAGTAAAACGGTCTTTTCGGAAACGGAATCAAGAGCTTTAAATCAACTGCCAAACTTTACATTAATAACAGGTATCGCCAATGCCGCGCCTTTAGTGCACTACTTAAAAACTGAAGGCTTGGATTTTAAACATTTGGAGTTTAAAGATCATTATAGTTTTAGCCCATCGGATATTAGTCGATTTGAAAATGAAGACGTATTGCTGGCGACAGAAAAAGATTTTATGCGTTTAAAAAGCTTTTCAGAGCTAAAAGGGAAATTGTTTTATTTGCCAATAGAAGCTCAAATTGATCGCCATGAAACTTTTAATAGGCTAGTTATTGATTTTGTATCTAATAATTAAACTTGAGGAACAATTAATGCATTAAATAATTTCTTTTCGAAGTCTTCTTGTTTAAACGGTTTTGAAATTATATCGGTGAATCCTGCCTCATTAAATTCTTGCATTTTATCTTCAATAGTAACGGCTGTCAATGCAAAAATAGTAAGGTCTTTATTAAACGTTCGTATAATTTTTGTGGCTTCAATACCACTAATACCAGGCATGTGGATATCCATCAATACCACATCGTAAGCTGTTGTTTTAACTTTATCAACCGCTTCTTCTCCATTATCGACAATATCACAATTAAGTTTCATCTTATTTAAAATCTTTTTGGTGATCATTTGGTTGATTTTATTGTCTTCAACCACTAAGATTTTAATTTTGGTAAGGTCAATCTCACTGATATCTTTAAATAAGTTTATTTTCTTTTCTTTAATCACTTCGTCGGTATACTGCATAGGGATTTCAAAGTAGAATAAAGAGCCTTTGCCTAAATCACTTTTCAAATTAATTTTACCATTTAATATATCAATAAGCCCTTTTACGATAGATAATCCTAATCCTGTTCCTCCATACTTTCTATTAATTTGTATGGAGCCCTGAGAGAAGCTTTCGAACATGAGTTCTTGCTTTTCTTTGCTTATTCCTATTCCGTTGTCTTCAACTTCAAAACGAACAGTATAGATATTATTTTCATTTTTAACCTTTTTGGCACGAACCCATATGTCACCGTCCTTAGTAAATTTAATAGCATTTCCAATTAGGTTAATCAATATCTGAGATATCTTTAATTGATCGGCATTATAGTTAAAAGGTAAGTCTTTGTCATACTCCAAATGAAGCTTAATATTATTGTCTACTGCCGAATTGTTAAGGGCAGAAATAACGTTAGAGATTTTTTTCTTTAAATTAAAAACTTCAGGTTCGATATCGACTTTATTAGCCTCGATTTTATTGATTTGTAGTATGTCGTTAATAAAAGTTAAGAGGTATTCTCCTGAGAATTTTAATGATTTTAAATGAGGTACTTGCTCTGGTTTTGGTGATTCGTCCAGCAGCATATTAGTTAAGCCTGTTACCGCATATAGAGGGGTTCTTAATTCGTGAGTAACTGTCGATAAGAAATTCGCTTTGGTTTTAGAGGCCAATTCCGCCCTTTCTTTTGCGAGAATTAATTCGGCATTTTTCTTATGAAGTACATTGTTAGACTTTAGTCTAATATTATTATTCTTATAGAGTGAAAGCGTTAGGAGTGACAAAATTGTAATTAAAGCGATACTTAAAACAGTCGTCAGTTGGTCGAAAGTATCTTTATTAGAACGTTTTTGAATTTCAGTTTCGGTTTCACTAATATAATCTGTAACATTGCTTTTAGTAGAAGAGCGTTGGTTTTTAGGATAGAAAAAACCGTGCTTGGCAGATAATAAAGAATTTGTTAGCTCGATGTATTTTTTTAGGTAATCGTTGGCTTTTAATAAATCTCCTTTTTCCTCGTAAATAGCACTTAAAACCATGTAGCTTCTGTCTAGTATGGGCTCATAGTTATTCTTTTTAGCCAGATCGTGTCCCGCTATGGCATTCTCTAATGCGAGGTCAATATTATTAGTTTGTATCTGTGTTTTTGCTAAGTTTAAACTAGCACTAGCTAATAATTTATTGTATTTATTTTGCTTAGAAACGGCGATAACATCATCGAAGGTGGCCGTTGCCTTATCATATAGTTTAAGTTCTAAATAGGCTTTTCCTGCGTTTAAATTAGCTTCGGTCTCTAATTTTACTAAGTTACCTTTCTTGTAATTGGTTGCGGAGGATAAAAAATAATCTAAAGCTTTTGTGTAATCCTCTAAAGATAAGTAAACCTTACCAATAGCATTATATGTCGTTGCTAAATTAATGTAATCATTAATTTCTCTTTGAATTTCAATAGCTCTAAAAAAGGTTTTTAAAGCGTCGTCATAATCTTCAGAAATGTATTGTAGTTTTCCTATTTTGTAATAAATGATACCAAGATTTTTATCGTTTTTGCTTTTTTTAGCAAGTAGTAAAGCGGAATCTAAGGTGTTTTGAGCATCGATAAATAGGTAGTTGTCTATTTCTTTTTTAGCCTGTAATATAAGTGTTTCCGTTTGTGCTAAATCAGATGTGATGGCGTTTTGGTTTTGAGCATTAGAAAAGCTAAACACCAAACAAAAAAAAACAATTATATATAATGATATGTTGTTATTACGATACATTGAGAGTATGTAGGTTAATAAACAAATATAATTATTTATAAATGAATAGTATTTATTTTCTTGATAAATTGATAATCAAGTCAATCACTCGGCTCGAGTACCCCGTTTCATTGTCATACCACCCAATTATTTTCACCATGTTGCCAATAACCGATGTCATTTGAGCGTCAAAAATGCAAGAATGTGTGTTGCCAACGATATCAATAGATACGATTGGGTCTTCGGTATATTCTAAAATGTTTTTATAATGGTGTTCTCCAGCGCTTTTAAATGCATTATTAACCTCTTCTATGGTTACCGTCCGTTTAACATTAAAAGTAATGTCTGTTAAAGACCCATTGGCTACTGGGACACGAATTCCGCAACCTCCAATAGCGTCTGAAAGTTCAGGGAATATTTTCGTCAATGCTTTTGCTGCTCCAGTGGTTGTTGGTACAATGGATTGTCCTGCAGCGCGTGCACGGCGTAAGTCTCTGTGAGGTTGATCATGTAAACTTTGATCGGTAGTATAGGAGTGTATTGTAGTAATATAGGCCTCGTTAATACCACAAAGCTCTTTTATAACGGCCATCATGGGGGCAGCGTTATTTGTAGTACATGAGGCATTAGAAATAATGGCTTCAGAACCGTCGAGAATAGATTCGTTAACCCCTAAAACTATAGTTTTAATGTCGTCTGTTTCTGGCGGTACGCTTAAAATAACACGTTTCGCTCCATTTTTAATATGATGCTCTAAAGCTGTTTTGGTTTTAAACTTCCCGGTGGCTTCAATAACAAAATCAACTTGGTATGGCTCCCAATTGATGTCTTTTGGATGATTATGGTTTAGTAAAATCACCTTTTTACCATTCGCTATGATATGTGTTTCATCGTGTGAAACAGTTCCTTTAAAAATACCGTGAATACTATCGTATTTTAATAAGTGGCTTAAGGTTTTAACGTCTGAAAGATCGTTAATTGCTACAACATTAATGTTAGGATGGTCTTCTAGTAATCTAAAAACACGACGTCCAATTCTACCAAAACCATTAATGGCTACAGTAATCATCTTAATTAATGTGTTTTTGAGCTTTGTAAGACGAACGCACTAGAGCACTACTTTCTACATGTCTAAAACCTAATTCTAGTCCAATTTGTTTAAATTCTTCAAACTGATCAGGCATTATAAAGCGCTTTACAGGTAAGTGTTTTTTACTTGGTTGTAGATATTGTCCTATAGTGACCACATCGACATCATTGGCTCTTAAATCATGAAGTGTTTCAATAACTTCTTCTCGAGTTTCTCCTAAACCTAACATAATTCCAGATTTAGTACGGCGCTGACCTTGTTGTTTTAAGTACTTTAAAACCCCTAAGCTTCTTTCGTATTTTGCTTGAATTCTTACTTCACGTGTTAAGCGTTTAACGGTTTCAATATTATGAGAAACGACTTCTGGTGCGACATCAATAATTCTATCAATATGCTTTTCGATACCTTGAAAATCAGGGATTAAGGTTTCTAAGGTGGTTTCTGGATTCATACGGCGAACCGACTTTACAGTTTCAGCCCACATGATACTCCCCATATCTTTTAGGTCATCTCTATCCACACTAGTAAGTACAGCGTGTTTGATTCCCATAATTTTTATAGATCGTGCAACCTTTTCAGGTTCATCCCAATCCACAGTTTCAGGTCTACCGGTTTTTACTCCACAAAAACCACATGATCGCGTACATACATTTCCAAGTATCATAAACGTTGCGGTACCTTCACCCCAGCATTCACCCATATTTGGGCAACTTCCAGAAGTACAAATGGTGTTTAAGCCGTATTTGTCTACTAAACCACGTAATTCGGTGTACTTTTTACCTGTTGGTAATTTTACACGTAACCATTTTGGTTTTTTTTGAGCTGGTAATATATTGGAAACTGTTTCGCTTTTCATATATAAAATTTTCTGTCTACAAAGATACAAAGTATTCTATAAACTAGTGATAAAGAAACCCTAAAACTGGCTAGTAGCAGTATTTGGTTTTTATGAAGTTAAATACTTAATTTAGGGTGTGTATCGCCGTTTAAAATTATGGTTAGCAGCGTATTTAGGATAAGGGATCACTTTTTTTTATAATGTCTGCAAGTAATTTTTTTGCTCGTAAAAGTTTTACTTTAACGTTGTTCATAGGTTCGTTAAGTGCTACACTGATTTCCTTATAACTCAATTCTTGAAAATATCTAAGATTGATAATTTCTTGGTAATGAGGTTTTAGCTTTTTTATATCCCGTAAAAGTTTTGCTAAATTTTGCTCCGTAATTAATTTGTCTTCTGCTGAAGGTGATTCGTCAGCCACCAAGTAAACGGTATTGTCATGGCTATTGGTAATTTTAGAGTTGATCGAGCTTTTCTCCTTACGAACCAGGTCGATATGGATGTTCTTAGAAATTGTAATAAGCCACGTTTTAAACGTGTATTTTTCGTTATAGGTCGCTATTTTATCAAAGGCTTTAGAGAAGGTTTGAATAGTGATGTCCTCCGCATCATTTTCATTTTCAATGCGTTTAAGCTGATAGCCATATACGTAATCCCAATATTCATTTAATAAAAAATTAAATGCTTTTTGATTATTTTGTTTCGCCTTTTTTATGGCTTTCTCTATTTCCAATAGTTAGGTTTTGATATGAGATTGGCTATAAATATACTGAATTGAAAAACAATTAAAAAGAGTTCTAAAAAGGGCAGTATTAAAATGAGGTCTAATTCATTTAGTTTTTTTGCCGAAAAACCGACTGCTGTCATCTGAACAATAAAGCGAAGAAGTATTAGGACTAAGGCAAATTGCCAATAAAAACCAGCGATTAAAAGTATGATCGAAAAGATCCAAAATAGTAGTTGCGAACTGTAAAATAGCGCGAGAAGGCTTTTGTGTCGTGGTTTGTACTTTTTTGCTGTAGACACGTGACGACGTTTTTGTCTAAACCAACTATGCAAAGAGGTCTTTGGAATAGAGGTGGTAAAGCTAGATGGAGAAAAACAGATACTCGTATTTTGTGAAGTTGCTGCTTCATTAATAAATAAATCGTCGTCCCCCGAGCGTACGTCTATGTGATTTATAAATCCGTTAGTTTTAAAAAACTCAGAGCGCTTGTAAGCCAAATTACGACCAACGCCCATAAAGGGTATTCCGATTTTAGCAAAAGAAAAATACTGCATTGCGGTAAGCAGTGTTTCGTATCGTATCACTTTATTTAATAGGGAGTTCTTTATTTTATTATAAGCACCGTACCCGAGAATAATTGTATTTTTAGTAGTAAAATGGGCTGACATATCACGTATCCAGTGTTCTGAAACTGGTTGGCAATCGGCATCGGTTAAAAGTAATTGTTCGTACTTTGCAGCTTTAATGCCTAAGGTTAAGGCGTATTTTTTTTTACCCCAAAAGGCTTCTGTGTTCCTAACATTAACTATTTTAATATTGTCGTACTGCTCGGCGAAGTCCTCCATTATTTCCAATGTATTGTCGCTAGAGGCATCGTTAATGAGCACAACCTGAAAATTAGGATAGTTTTGTTTTAAAATAGAAGGTAAGAAAGCAAGTAAGTTTTTTGCTTCGTTCTTAGCGCAAATCAAGACAGATACGGGTGTTGTATTCGGTGTTGGCTGTATTGGATTATGGAATGCGAAGCTGCCGAAAACGATACCGTAAAACACAACTTGAATACAAACTATAACGACAAAGCTATAGAATACAATATCAAGTATTATCATTCTTTTTTACGAGTGTTGAGGTTCGCTACAGTTTTCGTATTGTTCAGGAGTTTTTCCACAAAAACCACAAGCTTCCCCCTCTTTATTTAACATCGGGTTCTGGCTGGCACAAGTACCGGCAAATTTACCGTCTTTTTTTGCCCAAATTTTAATGGCAATTCCTGCAATGGCGATACCAAGTAATGCTAATGTGATTAAAAATAGTTTCACAGTATTATTATTAATTATTAGAAGACAAAGGTAATGATTTTTATTATCCTTTTTAAAATAAGAAAGCCACACTTTTGGGTGTGGCTTGTTAATTTATTATTAAAACGTTTAGTCGTTTTGATGGCTGTTAAATTCTATTTCGGCAACAGGAGTTTCATTAGTCGCTTTTAAGCTTCCTCCTTTTGGTTCTATAGTAATACTTAATCCCTTTGTGCCTTCAGAGTAGTTTAGTTTTTGTAAACGTCTATCGGTTTCACTAAGAATTCCTAAGCTTACCATTTTACCTTGAATATCACCCCAAATTTGATAACATTGTTCTGGTGGTAATGTTGGTAAAGTGACAACATCTATCATAGATGTTTTTTCTTTTGGGTTAATGTAAGCCACCGTTTTTAAGTTTTTTGCTCTTCTATTACCCTTTAGAATATATTTTTCTGTTTCCGGATTATTAAGTTGCTTAAACTCTAAAGCTAAAGCTTCTAGTCTGTCATTGTTTTTTTGTAAATCACTGCGTATATCAAAAAGTTCTTCTACGATGACTTGGTTCTCATCTTGTAAGTCTAAGTTTTTGGTTAACAAAAACACAGAACTTCCAGCGAATACTAAAGCAGTAATACTTGCTGCAATACTAAAGTTAAACCAAGGTTTTTTTCTTCTGGAATGTAATGATACTACGGGGTTCGTATCTAGCTCCTCTAATATGGAATCTAAAATGTGATTTGGAGTGTCTTCGGCGTTAGCAAAAGCAACTAGTTCAAGTTTATTTTGAAGTGTTTGGTAGGCGTTAGCCACTTCGGGGTGATTTTCGATATGATTTTCGACAGTACGTGTCTCCTCATGTGAGGTTTGACCTATTAGATAACGTTCTAATAAATCAGAGTTTAAAAATGTTTGTATATCAGCATTCATCATTACTACAATTATGGGTTGTAAATCTTTTTAAGTTCACGTAAACCTATTTTTAATCTAGATTTTATAGTTCCTAAAGGGATTTCTAATTCGTCGCTAGCCTCTTGTTGTGTCATGCCTTCAAAAAACAGCGCATTAATAACAATTTGATATTTTAAATCTAAGGAACTTAAGTGTTTTTTTATATCTAAAGTGTCCTGATTCAAACTATTGGTTGTCAGTTTATATACGTTGGAATCTTCAATTTGGATTTCTTTTTGTGATTTATTAGTGGTCGACCTAACTTTGTCTATGGCCGAGTTGTATGCTATACGATATAACCAAGTAAAGAGTTTTGCTTTTTCAGGGTTGTAGCTTTTTGAGTTTTTCCACACCTTAATAAAACTTTCTTGAAGTACGTCTTGGGCTAAATCATTATCTGAAATTATCTTTTTTATCACTCCTAATAGAGCGCCAGAATAATTTTCGTAAAGTAAAACCATGGCTTTTTTATCGCCATTTTTAAGTAATTCTACAATTTCTATTTCTAGTGTTGTACTCAAAATTATTGTATAGATTCGTTAGTAATAGTCGTTAGAAAACTAATAATAAGAAGGGGTTATAGTATGTTAACTTCTGCTTCTATTGATATATTAAAGATACGATAAATTGTTTTCTGAATTAATTGTGATAGCTCTAAAATATCTTGACCCTTTGCTCCGCCGTAATTAACGAGGACTAACGCTTGGTTTTTATGAACGCCGTAATTACCGAATGTCTTTCCTTTAAAGCCTGCAGTTTCTATAAGCCAGCCTGCAGGTACTTTAACCTCTGTTTCAGAAACCGGGTAACTAGGGATGTTTGGGAAGTTCTGTTTTAAAAGTTCAAATTGAGAGTTTAGAATAACGGGGTTTTTAAAGAAACTTCCGCTATTTCCAATCTCTTTAGGGTTTGGTAATTTGTTCTCGCGAATAGCGATAACGGCTTGCGATATTGTTTGAATGCTAGGCGTCACAACATGCATTGCTTCAAGTTGAGAAGTAATAGCTCCGTAATTGGTACGAAGAACATGGTTTGTTGTTGTCAATTCAAATACGACGCTTATTATAATGTATTTACCTTTGGCTTCGTGTTTAAAAATAGAATTTCTATATCCAAATTGGCAAATGTGCTTTGTAAATGTTTCTAATTCTAGGGTCTCTAAGTTTAATGCTTGGCAAGACACAAAATGATCCTTAAGTTCAACACCATACGCGCCAATATTTTGAATGGGTGCTGTTCCCACATTACCTGGTATAAGCGACATGTTTTCTAACCCTCCATAATTGTGTTCCAAGGTCCACTGTACAAACTCGTGCCAATTTTCTCCAGCTTGAGCTTCTATTAGCACGCTGTTATTTTGATTAGAGAGTACGGATTTTCCTTTAATGTTAATATGGATGACTAAAGCGTCAACAGGTTTTGTGAGTAGCATGTTGCTACCACCGCCAAGAATCAATTTGTTTTGGTATTGATCTAATTTTAAAACCGCAATTAATTCGTCAAGCGCGCTTACCGAAACAAAGTGTTTTGCCGTTACATCAATACCAAAAGTATTGTAGTCTTTTAAAGATATGTTATCTTGAATGTGCACTAATCTTTGTATACCTTAAGAGCTTCTTTTAAAATACGTACGGCTTTAACTAAACTTTTTTGGTTAAGTACGTAAGCAATTCTTATTTGGTTAGTTCCCACGCCAGGAGTCGAGTAGAACCCTCCCGCTGGTGCAACCATAATAGTTTCATTATCAATGTGAAAATCTTCTAACAACCATTGTGCAAAAGCATCACTATTTTTAACTGGTAATTCAACGATACAATAGAAGGCTCCTTTAGGTTCTCCAATTTTAATTCCCTCTATACTTTTTAGCTCTCGAATTAAAACATCGCGACGTTCTTGATATTCTTCAATTACATCATCAAAATAACTTTGAGGTGTAGCTAAAGCAGCCTCACTAGCAATTTGTGCTAAAGTTGGCGGACTTAATCGTGCTTGAGCAAATTTTAAAGCCGTTTGAATGACCTCTTTACTTCTAGATACGAGACAACCAATTCTAGCGCCACACATGCTGTAACGTTTAGAAACAGAGTCTATTACGATAGCGTGTTCGTCTAAGCCCGTTTCCTCCATTATAGAATAATGTTTAGCACCATCATAAGTAAACTCGCGGTAAACCTCATCTGCAATTAAGAATAAATCGTGTTTTTTTACGAGCGATGCCAATTGCTTTATTTCTTCTTTAGAGTATAAATACCCCGTAGGATTCCCAGGGTTACAAATTAAAATAGCCTTTGTTTTTGGCGTGATTAATTTTTCGAACTCTTCGATTGGAGGTAAGGCAAAATTATCTTCAATCTTAGAAATTACGGGTACAATATTTACTCCTGAAGCCGTAGAAAAACCATTATAATTTGCATAGAATGGCTCTGGAATTATCACTTCATCATCAACATCCATAATACTTCCAAAAGCAAATAATAAAGCTTCACTTCCTCCGGTAGTTACAATAATGTCATCGTGTTTAACATTAATGTTGTTTTTAGAGTAGTAATTAGCGATTTTCTTTCTGTAATCGTCAGAACCTTCCGATCGCGTGTATGCTAAAATATCTAAGGAGTGCACCTTAACAGCATCTAAAGCGATTTGAGGTGTTTTTATATCTGGTTGACCAATATTTAAATGGTAAACGGTTTTTCCTTCGGCATAGGCTTTCTCCGCAAAGGGAACTAATTTTCTTATTGGCGATTGTGGCATTAATTGCCCTTTCTTAGATATACTTGGCATAACTATAGGTTTTAAAAAAAGCAAATTTGCAAAAAATATATCTATTCTTAATTATAATACGAGGTTATTATATGTTAAAATAAAGTTTCGTAACTTAATCTGTTATATGAAGCTATGTAAACTGTTTGTACTTGTGATGATTACATGCTCTAATATACTGGTGTTAGGGCAAAGTAAGTATGAAGTAAACACAAGAAATGAGGTAGATAAAATACCTTTTCAGTTAATAAATAATGTCATAGTAATCCCCGTTGAAATTAATGGTGTTAAGCGATCTTTTCTTCTCGATACCGGAGTTAGTAGACCCATTCTATTTAACTTTTTAAAAGGGACAGATACCATTCCTATATTACATGCAGAAAAAATATTTTTAAAAGGATTAGGAAATGACGGTAGAGTGGAAGCTTTAAGATCTTCATTTAATACTTTTAAAGTAGGCAATACCGTTAATTTAGAGCAAACCTTTTATATCGTTTTTGATTCTTCAGTAGATTTTGCTCCAAAATTAGGTGTGCCCATCCACGGTATACTAGGTTCTGATTTTTTTAAAGATTTAATAGTTGAAATTAATTATGCGAAACAGTATTTAAAAGTAACAACTCCGGAGCGGTATAAAAAGAAAAAGTGCAAGCGTTGTGAAACTTTCGAGCTTCAGTTTTATAATGAAAAGCCGTACCTAGAAGCATCAGTTACTATAAATAAAAAAAGGATTCCTGTAAAATTATTAATAGACTCGGGGAGTAGTGATGCGCTGTGGTTGTTTGAAAATGAACCTGAAGGTTTGTTTGTGGGTGATTATTATTTTAGAGATATTTTAGGTTATGGTCTAAGCGGAAGTGTGCATGGTAAACGTTCTAAAATTGATGCTGTAACTTTTAATGATCTTATTGTATTGCATCCTAAAGTGGCGTTTCCTGACCCGTCTTATATTAAAGATCTTGTTAAAATCGAAGACCGCAAGGGAAGTATTGGAGGAGAGCTTTTAAAGCGATTTATTTGTGTATTTAATTATAAAGAGCATACCATCACCTTAAAACCTAATGGTCATTATAAAACGCCTTTTAGCTATAATAAAAGCGGTCTAACGGTGGAGAACTCTGGATTGCGTATTATTACCGAATTGCATTCAAAATTACAATACGCTACTCATTCTGTTATTGATATAAACAATAGCTTGCAAGTAAAAGCAATCTCTGTAACCGAAAATAAATTGCTGTTAAAACCAGCGTTTACAATCACACAAGTTAGGTGGGACTCACCTGCCTATTATGCAGGGTTAAAATCGGGTGATATTATTATTCTATTAAACGGTATCGATACACGTACGTATAGCCTTCAGGAACTTATGAGTAAATTCTATCAAAATGAAGGCAAAAAAATTAAGCTAGAAGTCGATAGAGAAGGGCAGTTATTAAAGAAGCAGTTTTATTTGAAATCTCCGTTAAATTAAAAAAGCCAAAACATATGTTTTGGCTTTTTTAATAGCGATTGTAGGAGTAATTAGTTCTCCATAACGCTTTTGCTGTTTTTTTCTAAAACACTTTTCTTAGAAGGGTCAATAACCTCTCCTTTAATTTTTAACGCTACGGTAGGGGTAACAGCATTAGAAACAACAGTAATCGTTTTTCTAATTGGCATTACTCTTTTTGTATCATATTTTACATCAATAGATCCTGACTCCCCTGGCATAATTGGATCTTTCGGAGGTGTAGGAACTGTGCATCCACAAGTAGAACTGGCTTTAGAGATAATTAAAGGGGCATCACCAGTATTGGTAAATTCAAAAGTCCTTAAACCGTCGGCTCCTTTTTCAATTGTACCATAATCTATTGTTGTTTGTTTAAATTCAATTTTAGCCTGAGCAGAGACTGCAAAGCTAAATAAAGCAACAAATAGAAATGTAAATAAATTTTTCATAATTTTTAGTTTTTATTCATTTGTAAATGTAAACACTTTTAATTTCTAATCAAAAATATCATTTGTAAAATACGTAAGAAAATGTATCCCGTATTTTACCTTATAATATTTGGTCTTTAATAATTTCCTGTAAAGAGAAATATAAGTATTTTTGCTAAATATTATTCAAAAACTATTCCAAAGATGAGTGTTACATCAAAATATGATGCTAGAGAAGTAGAAAACAAATGGTACGACTACTGGATGAAAAACAATTATTTTCATTCTACACCAGATGAAAGAGAACCTTATACCATAGTCATTCCTCCTCCAAATGTCACAGGAGTGCTGCATATGGGGCACATGTTAAACAACACGATTCAAGATGTTTTAATCCGTCGCGCCCGTTTGCAAGGTAAAAACGCATGTTGGGTACCGGGTACAGACCACGCGTCTATAGCTACCGAAGCGAAAGTGGTAGCGAAGTTAAAAGAGCAGGGTATTGATAAAAATGATTTAACACGCGAGGAGTTTTTGGCTCACGCTTGGGAATGGACAGAAGAATATGGTGGTGTTATTTTAGAGCAGCTTAAGAAATTAGGGTGTTCATGTGATTGGGATCGTACAAAATTTACGATGGATGACGATATGTCTGAAGCCGTTATTAAAGTCTTTGTCGACTTGCATAATAAAGGTCTTATTTATCGTGGTTACCGTATGGTAAACTGGGATCCAGAGGCAAAAACTACCTTGTCTGATGAAGAGGTTATTCACGAAGAACGTCAGGGTAACTTATATTATATCAATTATAAAATTGAAGGAAGTAACGATGTGCTAACGATTGCAACAACACGACCGGAAACAATTTTTGGTGATACAGCTATTTGTATTAATCCTAACGATGAGCGTTTTACGCATTTAAAAGGAAAGAAAGCGATTGTGCCTATTTGTAATCGTGTGATACCTATTATTGAAGATGAGTATGTTGATTTAGAATTTGGTACAGGTTGTTTAAAAGTGACGCCAGCCCACGATGAAAATGATAAAAATCTTGGTGATAAGCATCAGTTAGAGGTTATTGATATTTTTAATGATGATGCTACGCTGAATAGTTTCGGACTGCAGTTTGAAGGTCAAGATCGATTTGATGCTAGAAAAGCAGTTACTAAAGAATTAGAAGCTACAGGCGTATTAGTAAAAACAGAAACACATATTAATAAGGTAGGAACTAGCGAACGTACTAAAGCGGTAATCGAGCCAAGATTAAGCGACCAATGGTTCTTGAAAATGGAAGACCTAGTTAAACCTGCTATCGAGGCGGTTCTGGGTGAGGATGCTGAAATTAAATTGTTCCCTAAGAAATTCGAAAATACCTACCGCCATTGGATGGAAAATATCCGCGATTGGAATATCTCACGTCAATTGCTATGGGGACAACAAATCCCTGCCTATTTCTACGGTGATGGTAAGGAGGATTTTGTAGTTGCAGAAACCATTGAGAAAGCAGTAGAGTTAGCAAGAGAAAAAACAGGAAAAGCTGATTTAAAAGCGGAAGACTTAAAACAAGATACCGATGCTTTAGATACTTGGTTTAGCTCTTGGTTATGGCCAATGAGTGTGTTTGACGGTATACGTAACCCGGAAAACGAAGAGATTAAGTACTATTATCCAACTAATGATTTAGTAACAGGTCCAGATATTTTATTCTTCTGGGTGGCACGTATGATTATTGCTGGATACGAGTATAAGGATCAAAAGCCTTTTAATAATGTATATTTAACAGGTCTGGTACGCGACAAACAACGTCGTAAAATGAGTAAATCTTTAGGGAACTCTCCGGATGCATTAAAACTAATAGACGATTATAGCGCCGATGGCGTGCGTGTAGGGTTACTTTTAAGTAGTGCTGCAGGAAATGATTTAATGTTTGATGAAGCCCTTTGCCAACAAGGAAAAGGTTTTGGAAATAAAATATGGAATGCATACAATTTAACCAATCTATGGGAAGTAAGTGATGCAATAGAGCAGCCAAACTCAAGTCAGGTGGCATTAGAGTGGTATCAAGCAAAGTTTCAAACCGTGTTGTTAGAGATTGAAGACCATTTTAGTAAATACAGGTTAAGTGATGCCTTAATGTCTATTTATAAATTGGTGTATGATGATTTTTGTGGTTGGTTATTGGAGATAGTAAAACCAGCGTATCAGCAGCCTATTGATGCAAAAACTTACAATGAAGTCATTGCTATTTTCGAGGAGAATTTAAAACTTTTACATCCATTTATGCCATTCTTGACCGAAGATATCTGGCAAAAAATAGCAACACGTACACCAGAAGAGGCGTTAATTGTGGCAAAATGGCCAGAAGCTAAACCTATTAATACAGCTTTAATTAGTCAGTTTGAATTTGCTTCAGAAGTAATCTCAGGGATACGTACCATAAGAAAAGAGAAAAACATAGCGTTTAAGGACGCGATTGGGTTCTCGGTTATAAATAATGAAAAGGTTAACGATACGTTCGACGATGTAATTATTAAGCTCGGTAATTTAGAAGGTATAACCTATGTTTCTGAAGCTGTAGAAGGCGCTTTAACCTATCGTGTAAAGTCTAATGAGTATTTTATACCTATGGAAGGTGCTATTGATGTAGAGACCGAAATTAAAAAGCTAACCGAAGAGTTAACGTACACTCAAGGGTTTTTAAAATCGGTTCAGAAAAAACTATCTAATGAACGTTTTGTTGCAGGAGCTCCAGAACAAGTGATTGCAAACGAACGAAAAAAGGAGTCTGATGCGCTCGCAAAGATAGAAACCTTACAAACAAGTATTAAGAATTTGCAGTAAGTTTGTTATTAATAAAATAGAGTAAATCCCTAGTTAATTATTTAACGAGGGATTTTTTTATTATCTTGAATTTAAGTAATAAACGGAACTTTTAGGGAAGAATATATAGTTATTTTTAAGAAGAAAGATGATAATGTTTTTGTCTAACACTCCAAAAGAATATTATACAATTGTAATACAATTATTTCAGATTTTTAAAATTAGAATGTAAAGTAGTTTAGGTTGCTTAATATTCGATTTCAATTCCAAAATTGAAAATAAAATTTATATTAGGGATGCTTTCGTCTATCCAATCTTTTATTACAATATCTTTTGATCTGGTTAACCGGTTCCAAGAAAATATTTTGTCGTAAGTAATTGATGACGAATTGTTTTTATTCTTTTTTATTGCTCTAAAAGATGGATACGTCAAATTGGGATTATTAATTTTTTCTAATTCTAACAAATTTAAACTTTCTACAACCACATATATTCCTTCTTTAGGAAAATTAATCATAAAATCACTTATGTCTATATTTATAGTATTTTTGTTGTCATCATTACTACTATAAGTCAATATACTCTCTTTTAGAATGCGTTTATGAGGGAGTTGCGTTATTTTATCAACACTATAAAGATTTACTCTAAACGCTGATTTATAATTAGGTTCAATACCTGTTTCAATAATAATTTTATTGATATAACAATCTTTAATAATACTGTTTTCTATATAAGTGGCATAAATAGAATTTTCATTGACTTTATGATATTTTTTACTTGATAGTCTAAAACTTATATCATTACTTGGAAGTAACTGTTCCTTTGTTTTTTTATTTGTGATATGAACTTCTTCTAAATTCTGTCTGTTTTCTTTAAGAAAGATGTATTTCTTATTGATTATATCATTTTTAGATGCTATATAAGGTAGGAAAGCTATATGACTAATTTGGATAGTTTTAAATTTTTTGTCTATTTTAAAATTTCCTGAACTATCAGATAAAGTATTTAACCAATTATCAACTGTTATATAGGCATTTTCAACAGGCAATGAATCAGTTATATTTAAAAGTTTATAGTATTGAACCCCTTGTGAATAAGTTGCAGTGCTTAATAGACATATTAGTATTGTTGTTAAATTTCTCATAATAAATCAAAGATAATCTACAGTTTTTAATAATTAATACATATGCCAAGGCCCTGTTTGTATAGGTCCACCGTTGCAAGAATAATAAATAGTATTTGAAGCATATACACCACCATTATAGGGACCATATATTTCTTCAGTAATCTTAACTGTTACGCAATCCTGTCTTTTACCACCATTAATTGTTTGTTGTTCAGCTTTAGATAGAGCTTTCCCTAAGTTTTTTTTATTTTTTCATAATTAAAAATTTTTATTAACTAAATTTACTTTGATCAATTAAAATAGTCATAGTTTCTGTCTATTCCTCGCGAGAAACTAAAATTATTTGAATATATCTTTTATTTGATAAAAGAATCGTTCAGTTAACCTAAGGTCTTCAGTTATAATTTCGGCGCTGCTAGACATTTCCTGTTTAAAGTCTATGTTTTTGTTATAAGAGGTTACCAATTTTTCAGGTAACTCTTATAGTATTAGGTAGTTGCCATCATTATCAGGGATATATGAGATGTATGTCACTTTTGCTTGCAGTGTTCCAAACTCTTCTTCAGGATAGCTTTCTAAACTTATATTTACTTTTTGCCCTATCTTTAATTTCCCTGAATTTGCAGCAGGAGTTTTTAATTTAGCAATAAAAGAAGAGTTTTTAGTAGGTATAATAGTAAAAATTAAATCCCCTTGTTTTATGGTTTCATTAGTTCTCCAATAATTAGCAAAAGCTACTTTTCCATCTATATTTGATAATAAAACATATTTTTTTTCCCAGTCGTTAATGGCGATTTTTAGCTGGTTAAAGGCCTGAATCACCCCCTTTAATAGCATCAGTTCTTCTTTTGTTTTGTTTATTTCAGTCCCTTTAGAGGTTTTGTTTGCGTTACTAATGGACTCTCTAATTTGCGAAATTGACGATTCAAAACTTTTTAAATTACGTTCTGCCTGATGGTATTCTATTTGCTTTTGCTCTATTTCTAATGTTGATATAATACCTTTATTGTATAAACCTGTATAGCGTTGGAGATCTGTTTTTTTTAATTTTAATTCAGCACGATTTAATTCTAATTGGGCATTGCTGTTTTGTAATCGCCTACGTAATTCTGAAATAGAATTTTTATTGGCTAAGGCTTCATTAGAAAACGGTTGTAAATTTTTGTTTAATATATATTGCGCATAATTATTTTCAAATAGAGCGTAATAACTATCAATTTCACCCAAAAATAAGACGGGTAGCTGGTCTATAGGAAATTTAAACGTTTTGTTGTTTATTTTAGTTGTATCTAGAATTCTCTTTAAGGCATAAACATCCTCATAATTTGCTGAGTTTTCAATAACGGCTAACGGAGTGTTACGTTTAATAGGGGAATTATCGGATGCTAATATTGTTTCAAGCTTACCTGAAGTGTTAGCAAATTGTTTTTCTGGAGGAGTTTTAGTTGTAAGTAAAGCTTCTGTAGTTATTACATATTTTTGAATATTAAAGTAATGTTTTGCTTTAACACCTGTTGCTTATGTTTTAGAAGGAATTGTATCGATTATTCGGTGTACAACTGTTTTATAGAGATAACTTTTATGAAACATCGACAATTCTTACATTGTTTATCTAGATTCTCAGTTGAAAGTATTTTATAAAAGCAACTTGCTTTTATAAAACAATGTTAAAAAAAATCTTTTTATTTGTTAATAAATTAAAAAAATGTCTAAAAAAACAAAGTACTCTTTATTATCTGCTTTCGTATTAATCGTAATCTATTCTTTTAATCTTTATATAGAGCAAAAGGAGACGACACAAAAAGTTGAAGAAGGGGCTGTTGTAAAAGAAGATACTAATCTTAGCTTTTTACCGACTAGCACCACGCAGCTTGTAGTGCATCATGAGGGGTATTCCTTATCCTACAGTGAGCCACACGAACAAGCAGAATGGGTGGCTTATGAGTTAAAGGCAAGTGATCTTTCATCTAATAATTTTGAACGTCCTTATTTTGAAATTGACCACGCGGTTAAAACGCAAGCGGCAAGTTGGAGGAATTATAAAAACTCAGGTTACGATCGTGGTCATTTGTGTCCTGCAGGCGATCGTCGTAAATCGAAAGCGTTGTTTGACGAAACCTTTTTAACCAGTAATATCTCCCCCCAAGAGCATGAATTTAATGCTGGGATATGGAATCGTTTAGAACAAAAAGTACGCTACTGGGCAAAAAAATACGATGGTGTGTATGTGGTTACGGGAGGTGTTTTAGAAAGTAACCTAAAAACCATTGGAAACGAAAATGTCGCAGTTCCTAATCAGTTTTATAAAATAGTTTTAGATTATAATAATGGTGATCCCAAACTTATTGGGTTTTTACTTCCCCACGTAGATTCTAATCGTTCTTTAACTAACTATGTCGTGTCTGTAGATGAGATCGAAACCCTAACAGGAATTGACTTTTTTCCTCAATTAGACGATGCTGTAGAGGAGCGCTTGGAAGCTTCAACTAATTATAGAAATTGGAAGTTTTAAGCCTTCGTAATGCCGAGTTTCTTTTTCACGCCTTGCCATCTTAAATGGCGTATAAAATGCCCTTGCTCTTCTGTAACTAATGGTGTGATATTATGAGATTGTGCCTTAAAATAGCCCTGAACTGTATTTATAAAGTAAGTAAGACTGCGTCGTGCTATGGCGCTTTTTAATGCAGAAAGCAGCATAAGCACTATTCCAAATCGCATTTTATAAAGCGCTTCACCTTGTAGGTGTTTGCTGCTCTTATGGTAGGTTTTACCCGTTGGTTTTAGGTGTTTAACCTGAAGTGTTTTATCTGTTTGTACTTTCCACCCGTAGTATTGTGCTAATAATACATCTAAAGTGTCCCATCCAATACTACGCTTTAACCCTCCAATAGCATTAAAACAGGCTTTTCTATAGGCTTTAAAGGGGCCGCGAACATGTTCCTTCGAAGCGATGGTTTCATACACCCAGGTGTCTTCTTTTTTAATGTAAGCTAATCCGCCAGCTATTCCTACTTTTTTATCTGCATTAAAAATAGTGACTAGTGATTCTAGGTAGTTTTTAGGTAGAATAATGTCCGCATCAAACTTACAAATTACATCGTAATCATCATCTAGAGTTTCTAAGCCTTTATAAAAGGCATTGATTACTTTTGTGCCTGGTAGATGATTGGAAGACGATTGTATGGTGATACTCGTTATCCAAGGGAAACTCTTGGTGTACTTGGAAATAATAGTTTCGGTAGTATCTGTAGAGTTATCGTTAACCACGACCACCTGTTTAGGTTGTAGGGTTTGTTCCACTAGAGACTGAAGCATTAAGTCAATGCAACTGTCTTCATTATGAGCCGGAATTACAATGTAAATATTCAAAATAAGTGGATTAAATAACTCGTGGCTGCTTAAGCGCGCTCTGCATAAACGATATAATAACGCGGAGTAAACCAACGCAATAAAGGGCGAATGCCAATCTTTTTTGTGGGGTTTGTCCACTTTTGACGATCAATAATCTTCCATCCCGCTTTTTCTAAAAGCCAATCGAATTGCCAATCTTCAAATTCATGAAAATGCCTATCCCATAGATCTGTTTTACTGCGGTATGCAGAAGAAAACCATAAACGCATAGGAATACTAGCGACCAATTTGTCAGCTTTAATAGATTCTAAAACCGTTAGTGGCGATAATAAATGTTCGAAAATTTCGAAAGCCGTTACCACGGTAGCATCAGACTCTTTTATAGCTGAGGTGTTCCTGTCTAAATCTTCTCCAGAGGTGTTTTTGACTTGGTAACCACTTTTTAGCATCACCTCGGTAAAAGGATTCTCAACACCCAAATCTAAAATAGATTCGGATTTAGAAATGTGTTTTTCTAAAAATTGATGTGTTAGTCTATAGCGTTTGTGAGGGAATTTTCCTTCGTACATAGTGTGTTTCTAGTAATAGGTTTTTGAGTAAACGACTAATATTTGTAAACGATCGCATTGATGTTCATTCCAGCACCTACACTAGCGAAGATAATGACATCTCCTTTTTCAATACTTTGATCCTTGATTTTATTGTTTTTTACTAAATCTAACAGCGTTGGAATGGTCGCTACAGAACTATTTCCAAGTTTATAAATACTCATTGGCATTATGCCTTCGGGTACTTTCATATTGTAAAGTTTATAGAACCGCTTTACAATAGCTTCGTCCATTTTTTCGTTCGCTTGGTGAATTAATATTTTCTTGACATCGGTAATCGCTAGTCCGCTGTTATCTAAACAGGATTTCATAGCATCTGGAACATGCTTTAGAGCGAATTCGTAAATCTTACGTCCATACATTTTAATGTATTTCACATCTTGATCTAAAGACGGATTGTACGAACCTCCAAAAAATAAATAATCGATCTCTTCGTAAGTGTAACTCGCACTTTCATGGGCAATAATTCCGCCCTCTTCAGATGTTTCCTCTATAACAACAGCACCAGCGCCATCAGAGTAAATCATAGAATCTCTATCGTGTTTGTCTATTACTCGCGAAAGCGTTTCAGCACCAACAACTAAGCATTTTTTTGCTATACCAGCCTTTATAAACGCATGAGCTTGAATAACACCTTCATTCCATCCAGGGCAACCAAACAAGACGTCGTAGGCTACACACTTCGGGTTTTTAATCTTTAAACGGTGCTTAACTCTAGCGGCTAAAGATGGGACTGCATCACTTTGAATGGTGTTTGATTTAATATCACCAAAATTGTGAGCTAAAATAATGTAATCTAATTCCTCGGCATTAATCTTGGCATCTGCAATTGCTTTTTCAGCCGCAAAGAATGCTAAATCGGAATTGTTAAGTTCGGGCTTTGCGTATCGACGTTCTGCAATACCTGTTATAGCTTTAAACTTTTCAACGATAACTTCGTTAGGTGAATTTATTGTTGATCCATCTGCATTTAAAAACTGATGATTATTAAAATCTTCGTTCTTTTCTAAGGTCATTGGGATATAACTTCCCGTACCTGTAATTTTTATATTCATAAAAGAGAAATTGCCTTTATAGTTTACTTTACTAATGTAACTAAATAGTAGTAAACCTAAAAGGCAATCTTTAATATTATTGTGATTAATGGATTATTCCATGTATTAAGCGTCCATGTACTCCTCGATTGGTGCACAAGTACAGATTAAATTTCTATCACCATAGGCATCATCTACACGACGCACAGTTGGCCAGAATTTATTGTCTCGTACATAATCCATCGGGAATGCTGCTTTTTCACGAGAGTATGGAAACAACCACTCGTCGCTAGTGACCATATCTAAAGTATGCGGTGCATTTTTTAAGACGTTATTAGTTTCTTCTTTAGTTACGGTATCAATTTCATTTTTAATTGAAATCATAGCATCACAAAAGCGATCCATTTCTTGCTTGCTTTCACTTTCTGTTGGTTCAATCATCATGGTTCCTGCAACAGGGAATGATACTGTTGGGGAGTGAAAACCATAATCCATTAAACGTTTAGCGATATCGGTAACTTCAATACCATTAGCTTTAAATGGTCTACAGTCAATAATCATTTCATGAGCTGCACGGCCGCGTTCTCCAGAGTATAAAGTTTCGAAAGCACCTTGTAAACGTTGCTTAATGTAGTTGGCATTTAAAATAGCAACTTCTGTTGATTTCTTAATACCTTTAACACCTAACATTCTAATATAACCATAAGAAATTAAGCATACTAAAGCCGAACCAAATGGTGCAGAAGAGATCGCTGTTATCGCTTTGTCTCCTCCAGTTTTTATTATTGGATTTGAAGGTAAAAATGGCACTAATTGCTCTGCTACACAAATTGGTCCAACACCTGGCCCACCACCACCGTGAGGAATAGCGAATGTTTTGTGTAGGTTTAAGTGACATACATCGGCTCCAATATTACCTGGGTTAGTTAAACCAACCTGAGCATTCATATTCGCACCATCCATGTAAACTTGTCCGCCGTTATCATGAACAATTTTAGTGATTTCCTTAATTGCTGATTCGTATACACCATGAGTAGAAGGGTAGGTTACCATTAAAGCAGATAAGTTGTCTTTATGTAACTCTGCTTTCTGGCGTAAGTCTTCCACATCGATATTACCCTCTTCAGTAGCTTTCGTAACCACTACTTTCATTCCTGCCATAACTGCACTTGCAGGGTTTGTACCATGAGCAGAAGATGGAATTAAACAAATGTTTCTATGGTGTTCTCCACGAGATTCGTGATACGCCTTAATTACCATTAAGCCAGCATACTCACCTTGAGCTCCTGAGTTTGGTTGTAAAGATGTACCTGCAAAACCTGTGATTTCAGTTAATTGGTCTTCTAATTTTTTTAATACTACATGGTATCCTTCAGCTTGCTCTACAGGCACAAAAGGGTGAATAGCTCCCCAGTTAGGTGAACTAATTGGTAACATTTCGGCTGCAGCATTCAGTTTCATCGTACAAGACCCTAGAGAAATCATAGAGTGATTTAACGATAAATCTTTGCGTTCTAACTTTTTAATGTAACGCATTAATTCCGTTTCCGAATGGTGTGAATTAAATACATCAAGAGTTAAAAATTCTGTTTCACGTTGTAGTGCTTCAGGAATTGAATTAGAAGCTTCAATAGCTTCAATAGTAAATGCTGTTTTATTTTCAGCTTCAGCTAAAATCGCAATAATTTCATTTAAATCAGAAAGACGTGTCGTTTCGTTTAAAGAAATCGTTACAGTGTTAGCGTCTGGGTAAAAGAAGTTAACTTTATTTTTCTCGGCTACAGCTTTTACCTTTTCAGCATGAGCTTCAACTTGTAAGGTGTCGAAGAATGAGCTGTTTTTTTGTTTTAAACCTAATTTGGTAATCGCATTGGCTAAGGTTGAAGTTGCGTTATGCACACCATTAGCAATATGAGTTAAACCTTTTGGTCCGTGATACACAGCATACATACCTGCCATAACGGCTAGTAATACCTGTGCAGTACAAATATTAGAAGTTGCACGATCACGTTTAATATGTTGCTCTCTCGTTTGAAGCGCCATACGTAAGGCGCGGTTTCCGTTAGCGTCTTTGGTTACACCAATAATACGTCCTGGAATATCACGTTTGTAAGCGTCTTTTGTTGCAAAATAAGCTGCGTGAGGTCCCCCGTAACCCATAGGGATACCAAATCGTTGTGTAGTTCCTACGACAACATCGGCACCTAAAGCACCTGGAGCTTCTAGTTTTACTAGACTTAAAATATCGGCTGCTACAGCAACCTTAATATTAGCGGCATTCGCTTTTTCAATAAAAGACTTGATGTCTGTAATTTGTCCGTCTTTACCTGGGTACTGAAGAATAGCTCCAAAGTATTCCGTAGAAAAATCGAATGTTGATTCATCACCAATTACAAGTTCAATGCCGATTGGAGTAGAACGTGTTTGTAATAATGATAAAGTCTGTGGTAGAATAGCATCTGAAACAAAGAACTTATTGACTTTGTTTTTCTTTTGGTCGCGGTCTCTAACAGCAAATAATAAACTCATGGCTTCTGCAGCGGCAGTACTTTCATCTAAAAGAGAAGCATTAGCCAGTTCCATACCCGTTAAATCGCTAATCATAGTTTGGAAATTTAGAAGCGCTTCTAAACGGCCCTGTGCGATTTCTGCTTGATATGGCGTGTAAGCGGTATACCATCCCGGGTTTTCTAAAATATTACGCTGTATTACTGCAGGTAAAATAGTAGGGTGGTATCCTAAACCAATGTATGTTTTATAAATACTGTTTAATTTAGAGAGCTCATTAATATGAGATGAGTATTCAAACTCACTCATAGCTACATCTAAATCTAATTCTTTTTTTAATCTGATATCGTCTGGGACAGTTTCATAAATGAGTTGCTCCATCGAGTCAAGACCCAGGGATTTTAGCATTAGCTTTTGGTCGTCCTCTCTAGGACCAATATGGCGTAGTGCAAAAGAGTTTGTATTCATTATAGTAGTGTTGAAATTTAATCATGCAAAAATACTGAAATATTAAGGTTTAATAAGTTAATAGCGTGAAAGTTTTTAACCAAAGTGTAAGTTTATTAACAGTTTCTGTAACTTTGTGAGATGAACGTGATAAAGCAGCTTTTTAATTTCTACCTTAATAGTAGTGTTCACGTAGCATTAGCTGCGGTTTCTTTAACTAGTATTACTCAAAATGAATTTAGAATAGATGGAGGATTTAACCTCTTATGCTTTGTTTTTTTTGCTACTATTACGGGTTATAATTTTGTTAAATTTTACGGAATAGCAAAATGGCACTACCGCAGTTTATCTAATTGGTTAAAAGTAATTCAGCTTTTTTCTTTAGTCTGTTTTTTATTTATGTGCTATTTTATGTTGCTGTTAGAACTTAAAACACTGTTATATATCTCCGTATTTGCAGTTGTTACTTTTCTATATGCGATTCCTATTTTGCCCAAACGGTATTATTTAGATAGTAATCATAATCTAAGAGATATTAGTGGTTTAAAAGTATATATCATCGGTTTGGTATGGGTGGGAGTAACTGTGGTTTTACCGGTGTTAAATAATGAAAGCGCTATTAATGCCGATGTGATAATAACAGGTGTTCAGCGTTTTGTTTTTGTTATCGCTTTAATGCTTCCTTTTGAAATACGAGACCTGGCATTAGATAATTTTAAATTGGCGACAATCCCTCAAAAAATCGGGATTAAGCAAACCAAAATATTAGGACTGCTATTGCTGATGCTTTTTCTGTTTTTAGAATCTATGAAAACTAATGGGGGAGGAGAAGATTTTATGATTTTGGCAGTTGTGTCATTGTGTACCGCAGGTTTTATTTTGTTTTCCAAAACGAATAACAGTCCGTATTACAGTGCGTTTTGGGTTGAAGGTATACCTTTATTATGGTTGTTTCTTACTGTATTTAGTTAGCTCTTTTTCGAAAACAGTTTTAAGCTCTGTTTTGGTTTGCTCATCCAGCTGATGGTGATTTTCTGCTTTATAAGTGCTAATAAGTTGTGTGAGTTTAAGGTTGTTTTTTGTGTGTTTACGACAAAGAGTACACATTAATAAATGAAGTTTCATTTTTACTTTCTCCCAAGTAGTGGCTTCGTTGTATTGCACCTTATCGCATACTATACCAGCCTCTTTACAAGGCATTAATAAAAAGTTCTTTTTACGCATGTTAAAACCAGTTTTTTTCTAAGCATTGAGCCATAGCGAGTCGTGCCCGATGGATTATTACCCATAAGTTAGACGCAGTGATATTCAATTCATTACAAATTGTTTCTGTTTCATATTCTAAAATGGTTTTCATTTCAAAAACCGCTGCTTGCTTTTTCGGGAGTTTCTTTAAACAACTTTGTATTGCCGAAGCCAATTCTGTGTTTTCCATGGCGTCTTCGGCGTTTTTTTCAAAAGGATCTGCTACGCGTTCTTCTATCCAATCACCTTCAAGTTCGGTGTTATTATTGTATTGCATGCGCACTTCAGCTTGGCCTTTAATAGAGTTTGTTTTACGATAATAATCAATAATTTTTCGTTTTAATATCGAAATTAACCAGGTGCGTTCGGAAGCTTCTCCTTTAAAATTTTTCATCGATTTTAAACCTGCCAAAAAAGTGTCGGATACGATGTCTTTCGCCATATCTCTATCATTAACTCTAGAAATAGTATAGTTAAAAAGATAATCAGAATACAAATTAATCCATTGATTAGGATCTATTTTGTGCGTTGGCATAGTTTGAATTTCGTTTATTCAAAAATACGTATTTTTTCTTTGTTATGGGGATGTGTAAATCTAGAGTGAACAAAAAAAGACAGACTCTAACAGTCTGTCTTTTTAATAGTCTTAAAAATAAATATTATTTTGGTAATAATCCGGCACGTTTTAATAGTGCTTCCGGTTGTGGTTCTTGACCTCTAAATCGCTTATAAAGTACCATTGGGTTTTCGGTTCCCCCTTGAGATAAAACATGATCTTTAAATTTTGTAGCAATTTCCTTGCTAAAGATACCGTGTTGCTTAAAATAATCAAAAGCGTCCGCGTCTAAAACTTCTGCCCATTTGTAACTGTAGTAACCCGACGAGTAACCACCTTGAAAAATGTGAGAAAATGCGGTACTCATACAATTCTCTTTAATGTCTGGGTATAATTCTGTGTTTTTAAATGCTTCACTTTCATAGCTTTTAACATCTGTTATTTCCGAGGGATCGGTACCATGCCAAGCCATATCTAATAATCCAAAACTAAGCTGTCTTAGGGTTTGCATCCCTTCGTGAAACGTCGAAGACGCTTTAATCTTTTGAATTAACTCCATAGGTATAACCTCTCCGGTTTCATAATGCGTAGCGAACAGCTCGAGAGCTTCTTTTTCATAACACCAATTTTCTAGTACTTGGCTAGGTAACTCTACGAAATCCCAATACACACTTGTTCCAGATAAACTCGGGTACGTGGTGTTTGCTAGCATGCCGTGCAGCGCGTGACCAAACTCGTGAAACAAGGTAGTGACTTCGTTAAACGTTAATAGCGAGGGTTTGCTTTTTGTAGGTTTTGTAAAGTTACATACATTAGAAACATGTGGTCTTTCGTTCGTGTTATTTTGGATGTATTGTGACTTGTATGAGGTCATCCAAGCGCCATTTCTTTTCCCTGATCTCGGGAAAAAATCGGCATAAAAAATAGATACTAAATTATCGTTTTCGTCGGTAACCTTATACGTTAATACGTCTTCGTGATAGGTGTCTATGCTGTCTATTTTTTCGAATTCTAAACCAAATAATTTTTTAGCTATCGTAAAAACACCGTTTATAACGTTTTCTAATTTAAAAAAGGGTTTTAATTTTTCGTCATCTAAATCAAAAAGCTTTTGTTTTAATTTTTCAGAGTAGTAGGCCGAATCCCATTTTTCTAATCTAGAAATCCCGTCTAATTCTTTGGCAAACTGCTCCAGGTTTTTAAATTCTTTTTCAGCTGCAGGCTTTGCTTTTTCTAATAGTTCATTTAAAAACGACTCTACCTTTTCTGGGGTTTCTGCCATGCGCTCTTCCAAAACAAAATGAGCGTGTGTTTTGTAGCCTAAAAGTTGAGCGCGTTGGTAGCGTAAATTAGCAATATCTAATACGGTTTGTTGGTTGTCTAAAGCATCACCTTTAAATGCTTTGCTTCCCGATGCTTTAGATAGCTCTTCTCTTAGTTTGCGGTTATCGGCATAGGTCATAAACGGTATATAGCTTGGGTAGTCTAAGGTAAAGACCCAACCTTCAATACCTTTGCTTTCAGCCAGTTGTTTTGCTGCTTCTCTAGCGCCTTCTGGTAAGCCCGATAAATCATTCTCATCGGTAATTACCATTTGGTAGTTATTAGTTTCAGCCAAAACATGTTCTCCAAACTGTAATTTTAGCTGTGCTAATTTCTTGTCTATATCTCGAAGTTTTAGTTTGTCAGCCTCGTTTAAATTAGCTCCGTTTCTAGAAAAACTTTTATATTTTTTATCTAATAGTGTGCGTTGTTCGGTAGTCAGTTCTAAGCTGTCTTTACTGTCATATACCGATTTTACACGTTTAAATAAAGCGTCGTTTAAGGTGATGTCATTTCCGAATTCTGATAGGATAGGAGAGAGCTCTTGTGCAATTTTCTGTATGTCGTCGTTTGTTTCTGCAGCATTTAAGTTAAAGAAAATACTTGTTGCACGCTCTAACTGTTGACCGCTATATTCTAAAGCTTCTATTGTGTTTTTAAAGGTTGGTGATTCCGGATTATTTACAATAGCGTCAATTTCTTTTTTAGTATCTTCTATCAAAGAAATGATGGCCGGTTTAAAATCTTGAGTTTCAATTTTTGAAAACGGAGCCGTATTGTATTTTGTATTAAAAGGGGATAAAAGAATGTTCATAAGTATGGATATTATAAAAAAGTGTTAAAAAAATATTTTTTTATACAAATAACTTTAAATTATTATTACATTTGCAATTGATTTTTTCCCGTGAGCTGGTTACTCACTTAAAAATTATTGATTAATAGCGATGAAAAGCCTCAGATTATTCTGAGGCTTTTTTTTATGCTTTCAATTTTCATAGCGTTAGTAGAATTCTCATCGCTCTATTCCGCCGTTTAAGCGTGTAAAAAAAGCCCTGAAATTAGAGCTTTTTTATATTATTGTTGGACTGCTTTAGCAGCATCTTCTACCTTTTGTTTTAAGCCTTCTTTGTAGGCTATAATTTTGTCTAAAACAAGCTTATCATGGCTTCCAATAATTTGAGCTGCCAAAATTCCCGCATTTTTTGCACCGTTTAAAGCTACTGTAGCAACAGGTACGCCTCCAGGCATTTGTAATATGGATAATACAGAGTCCCAACCATCAATAGAGTTGCTACTTTTTACAGGTACTCCAATAATGGGTAATGGAGACAAGGAAGCTACCATTCCAGGTAAATGAGCAGCACCACCAGCGCCAGCAATAATAACAGAAACACCACGTGAATGTGCGTTTTTACTAAAATCAAATAGTTTTTCTGGAGTACGGTGTGCAGAGACAATATCGACTTCTACTTCTATCTCAAATTCCTTTAAAATGTCTATGGCATCTTGCATTACAGGAAGATCACTATTGCTCCCCATGATTACGGCTACTTTACTCATTTTTTTTCTGTTTTATATATTGTGATTAGCTAATTACTCTAATCGTATTTTTTACTTTTTCTGCAACTTCTCGTGCAGTATTTAAATTTTCATTAACAATGGTTACGTGCCCCATCTTTCGGAATGGTCGGGTTTGCTTCTTACCGTAAATGTGAGGGGTTACCCCTTCCATTTTCATAATAGCCTCTATGTTTTCGTAAATAACATCGCCCGTATAATTTTCGGCACCAACTAAGTTAACCATAATCCCACCTAGCTTACTTTTTGTTTCCCCTAAGGGTAAGTTTAAAATCGCACGTAAGTGTTGTTCAAACTGTGAGGTATAACTGGCTTCAATAGTTTGATGACCTGAATTGTGAGGTCTCGGCGCTACTTCGTTAATTAATATCTTGTCGTCTTTAGTGAGAAATAATTCTACAGCCAATAGGCCAACATGATTATAGGCTTTAGATACAGCTAAAGCGACATCCTGTGCTTTTTTAGCAATAGCTTCTGGTAGTCGTGCAGGACAAATTACGTATTCGACTTGGTTCGCTTCAGGGTGAAACTCCATTTCTACTACGGGGTAGGTTTTAACCTCTCCAGAGGTGTTTCTAGCTACAATAACCGCTAATTCGGTTTTAAAATCAACCAGTTCTTCAGCAATGCATTCGCCTTTAGGAAGATGTTCTAAATCTTGAAGTGATCGTACTATTTTAACACCAGTACCATCATAACCAAATTGAGTGCTTTTCCAAACAAACGGGCATTTTAGTCCGCCATTAGCAATAGCGTCTTCAATTTCGGAAGCATAGGCAAAGCGAGAAAATGTTGAGGTTGGTAAATTGTGGTCTAAATAAAATAATTTCTGAGTAGCTTTATTTTGAATGGTGCGTAGATTTTTAGATGACGGGTAAACTTTTACGCCTTCGCGTTCTAATTTCTCTAATGCATCTACATTTACATTTTCAATCTCAAAAGTCAAAACATCAACTTGCTTTCCAAAATTGTAAACCGTGTCGAAATCCATTAAATCACCTTGAAAGAACTTATTACAAGCAATTTTACTAGGTGCTTCTGCACTCGGATCGATAACATAGGTTTGAATGTCGAATTTGCGAGTTTCATTCAGTAGCATTTTATCAAGCTGACCACCACCAAGTATTCCTAATTTAAAATCTGAAGAAAAGTAATTCATTGTTTTTGTTTATTAAAAGACGTCAATCTATAAGTAAAAGCGATAAACTATGCATTTCGCTTATAATTATCAAGATATTTGCTACAAAAATACATTTAAATATGAAAATAGGCTCTAAAAAATGAGTTCAAAATCGCATATCGTTGTGCAAATCCTTATCTTTGCAACTTTCGTAAAAACAACCTTATGATAAAGCTCCACGACAAATACTTTAAACCATTTATATCTGCACAAGAAATTGAGGAAGCTATAACACGTTTAGTACACGAAGTTGCAAGCGATCTTAAAGATGAAATTCCTGTTTTTGTAGGTGTTTTAAATGGTTCATTTATGGTCGTAAGTGATTTTGTGAAAAAATATCCAAAACCTTGTGAGGTCACGTTTATAAAACTAGCATCTTATGAAGGGGTAAAGTCTACAGACGATATTCAGCGTTTAATAGGATTAACCCAGGATTTAACAGGACGTACGGTTGTTATCATTGAAGATATTATAGATTCAGGGAATACATTACACGAAATACACAGGATTTTTAAAAATGAGAATGTAAAACAACTCCTTATTGCAACTCTTTTTTACAAACCTGAAGCATATAAAAAAGATTTTAAACTTCATTATATCGGTATTAAAATTCCGAATAAATTTATTGTGGGCTATGGTTTAGACTACGACGGATTGGGACGAAATTTACCAGAAATATACCAATTAAAAACAACACAACATATGACAAATATCGTATTATTTGGCCCTCCAGGAGCAGGCAAAGGCACACAAGCGGATTATTTAAAAGACAAATACAACCTAGTACATATTTCTACAGGGGATGTTTTTCGTTCTAATATAAAAAATGAAACGGCTTTAGGTGTTTTAGCTAAATCTTTTATGGATAAAGGAGAGTTAGTTCCGGACCAAGTAACTATTGATATGCTAAATAAAGAAGTCGAAAAAAATGCCGGAGCAAAAGGGTTTATTTTCGACGGTTTTCCAAGAACAACAGCACAGGCAGAAGCTTTAGATGAGCTTATGAGTGCTAAAGATTCACAAATTAATGCTATGATTGCATTAGAAGTAGAAGATGAGGTTCTTGTAAAACGTTTATTAGGTCGCGGAGAAACTAGCGGACGCCCTGATGATGCCGATGAAGGTATTATTAGAAATAGAATTAAACAATATTATAATAAAACAGCCGTATTAAAAGGTTATTACACAGCACAAGATAAGTATTTTGGTGTTGATGGAGAGGGTTCTATCACATCTATTACTAAGCGTTTAAGCGCAGTAATTGATACCTTATAAGTGCCTATTCTATATTTGAATAGTTCTTTAATACATACGCTTAATACAAACTAATACAATGACTGAAGGAAATTTTGTAGATTACGTAAAAATGCACGTAACTTCTGGAAACGGAGGGAAAGGATCGACGCATTTACATCGTGAAAAATACATTACAAAAGGAGGACCAGATGGAGGAGATGGAGGTCGAGGAGGACACGTAATAATGCGTGGAAACTCTAATCTTTGGACATTATTACACCTTAAATATAAACGACATATTCGTGCAGGGCACGGTGAACACGGTAGTAAAAGCCGTAGTAGTGGATCTGATGGAGAGGATGTGTACGTAGAAGTGCCTTTAGGGACTGTTGTAAGAGATACAGAAACTAATGAGATTCTTTTTGAAATCACCGAAGATGGTGAGGAAATTATTGTTGCTGAAGGTGGAAAAGGGGGCTTAGGAAACTGGCACTTTAAAACCTCTACCAACCAAACGCCACGTTATGCGCAACCAGGTATTCCTTTAGAAGAAAAGGAAATAACGTTGGAGCTTAAAGTGCTTGCTGATGTTGGTTTAGTCGGATTCCCTAATGCCGGGAAATCAACGCTTTTATCAGTGGTGACTTCTGCGAAACCAAAAATTGCAGATTATGAGTTTACAACGCTAAAACCGAATCTAGGAATCGTAAAATACCGTGATTTCCAAACTTTTGTAATGGCCGATATCCCTGGAATTATCGAAGGAGCTGCCGAAGGAAAAGGGTTAGGGTATTACTTTTTACGTCATATTGAACGTAACTCTATACTATTATTTTTAATTCCTGCGGATGCAAAAGATATTAAAGAACAATATGATATTCTATTAGATGAACTTCGTCGTTACAATCCGGAAATGTTAGATAAAGAACGCGTTGTAGCGATTTCTAAATGTGATATGCTGGACGACGAATTGCAAGCAGAACTTAAAGTACAACTGGATAAGGAACTGCCTATTCCATACTTATTTATTTCTTCGGTAGCACAGCAAGGGCTTACAGAATTAAAAGATAAGCTCTGGGCGATGCTTAATAAATAAAACACCTTAGTGTTTATAAATGTGCCAGCTTAAAATTTATTTTTAGCTGGCATTTTTTGTTTGTAGTAATCGTATTATAGGATTCTTTATTTGATTTAGGTGAAGGGATAAAAAGGAATTAATTATATTTATTAAAATTATTAGACTATGAAATATATTAAACTCGTACTACTTTGTATAGTCATGACGGCTTGTAGTCCAGTTCGTGTGACTTCAGATTATGAGAAAACTGCAGTGTTTTCAGATTATAAAACCTATAATTATTTTTCGAATATTGCATCTGGCTTGAGTGAGTTAGACGAAAAACGTTTGATTAGTGCCATAAATACAAGTTTGTCTAATAAAGGGTTGTCCCTTTCTGAAACCCCCGATTTTTTAATCGATTTTAAAACGTCACAACATCAAGAAGCATCGCGAAATAATGTTGGAGTCGGACTTGGTGGTGGAAGTCGAGGAGTAGGCGGTGGGATCTCTATAGGTATTCCTGTCGGACAACATAAAGTGAATCAAAATGTATTGATAGAGTTTGTAGACGAATCAAAAATGGGTTTATTTTGGCAAGGTAAAGCAGAAAGTAATTTTAACCCTAAAGCGACTCCAGAACAACGAGAATCTCATTTCCGAACGCTTACCGATAAAATATTTACCCAGTATCCACCCAAACCAAATAAATAAACTTTATCATTTTCATAACTTTTAGAATGCTTTAAACCGTCGTCTTTTTTGTAATTTTGAGTAAAACAAATTTACAATGACAACATTAAAAAATAAAGTAGCCTTAATAACTGGAGGTACAAAAGGTATAGGATATGGTATTGCAGAACGTTTATTGCAAGAAGGGGTAAATGTAGCCATTACGAGTCGCACTTTAGAATCTGCTCAAGACGCTGCTAAGCGATTAAACGAAAACACTAAAACAGAAGCTAAAGCTATAGGGTTTCAAGCCGATGTACGAAACCTTAAAAGTCAGCAAGAAGCCGTAAATGCCGTGGAAGATGTTTTCGGACAATTGGATGTTATGATAGCGAATGCTGGTATTGGACACTTTGGGAACATTGAAGATATTACCGAAAAACAATGGCAAGACACAATTGATACAAACCTTACAGGTGTTTTTAATTCTATTAAAGCGAGTGTGAATTCACTAAAGAAAACCAAAGGTTATTATTTAACGATTTCAAGTTTGGCAGGAGAGAATTTCTTCGCAAACGGTTCGGCATATAATGCTAGTAAGTTTGGAGTTACAGGATTTACTCAAGCGGTGATGTTAGATTTACGTCAGCACGGTATCAAAGTGAGTACGATTATGCCAGGATCGGTAGCAACACATTTTAACGGTCACACACCAAATGAAGAAGATGCTTGGAAGATTCAAAGTGAAGATATAGGAGAGCTAGTAACCGATTTGTTAAAAATGAATCCAAGAACCTTACCGAGTAAAATCGAAGTACGACCGTCAATGCCACCGTCAAAGTAGGTTATGATTCTTAAAACGGTTAAATAAAAAAGAGGCTTTAAAAGCCTCTTTTTTGTGTTTTAATCCTGTTTATAAATTAGTCTTCTGCAGTTATTCTTAGACCTTCACTATGGCTTGTAAATTCAGGAGCATATAGACTTTGAATTGTTGTAACACCATTACTCATTTCACCAGCATTATTAACGCGTAAATCATATTCAAAAACATAAACGCCTTTAGGTAGGTAATCAAAAAAGAAATTAGTTGATGCGTCTTTAGTTGCTTCGTAATAGCCTAATCCGTCTTGATATTTGTACTGTGATAATACATTAACAGGTTCTAATCCTGCAGCACGCATATCTTTCATGTGCACAAATTCCATAGTACGGTCACTTCTTAATTCAATACGCACGCGAATAATGTCACCTATGTGTAGTATGGTGTTTTTAGAAAGATCTGTCAGTAACTCACCAGTGTCCGTTTGTGTTTTTTTAAACAGCTTTTTCTTTAACTGTAATGGGGTTTCAGCAAATGTAATGGCATCTAAATCCTCAAAATATTGCCAATAAACACTACCCCAAGCACTACCTTTTCCTTTTTTGGAAAGGGTGACTTCCGCCATCTCTGGTGTTATTTCTGTTGTATTCCAACTTGTTTTATAATAGCCTGTTCCGGCTTCTATGGAAACACCGTCTAGAGTTTCTGGGGTAATTGTTTCCCCGCCTAGCGTTACATCAACACCGTCAGAAACGCTTAACCAATCGCTACCTTGTAATAATAAGGCATAAACGGCATTTGTAGTTGCTTTGGTAGTTTTCCAATTTGTGGTTTGTTTATTTTTAAGTAACCACATTTTTAGATGGTCTATTGTCATTGTTTTTTGGTCTGATGGAGCTTCTATTTCCGAAAAGGCTTCAATAAGCAAAGCTTGGGTTTCAATAGGAGCTTCATACCAACGCCATGAACTTGTGTTTTCTTTCCAATACATGCCTAACTCTTCAGAGGTGATGCTATGTTCTTTTAGCGATTTTAAAATGCGCTTCGCGGTATTTTGATCTCCTTGTCTGTTGGAGATTAATGCCATCATCCCTTTAGCATATAAAGAACGCTGTAACCAATAAGAGTTAATTTGAGATTGGTAATAACTCATGATGTCACGGACTTCCTTTGATGTTTTGATGTCGGTAAAAAAGCTACGCATATATAAGTAGTGTATCTGGCTGTAGCTTAAGTGGTCTTTAGTTAAGTCCACCTTGTCACTATATTTCGTTAAGTCTTTATACTCTTTTACAAATTGCGCATCTAAATAAGCTATTGCTTTTGAAATCATTTCAGTTTGGTTTGCCGTGTCTACACCTAGGGTTTTAAGATGACCAAAACCTGAAATAATATGTTGCGTAATAAATCTGTTTTCTCGGTATTGACCAATCCAAGACCAGGCACCAGAGTCCAATTGATTGTTTTCTAATTTGTGTGCCGCTTTTGCTAAATGATTAGACATGGTGTTAAAGTCAAACAGCATAGCGATACGTTTTTTTTGTTCGCTTTCACTTTCTGCATCACGTAACCATGGGGTTTCTTCAATGAGAATAGATTTTAGTTCTTGATTCTTTTCAAGGTTACTCAATAAGACATCTTTTGATTTCCATTGGTTAAATACAGCTTGTATATTCGGATTCGATGTTACAATGCTATGCGCTAAGGCATTGGCGTAATACTGTGAGAATATCTGCTCATTGCTGTCGTTTGGATATTCCATTAGGTAAGGCAGTGCTTGAACTGCATACCAAGCCGGATTACTTGTAATCTCTAAAGTCAATTTATGATGTTTTAATGTTGCTGAAGTCGTATTTTTTAATTTATCTAAAATAAAAGTTTTACTCTGGTTGCTATTCACCCATAGCGGTAATGATTCCGTGACTAGCATACGGTTGGTTAAAACAGGCAACACGTTCTGCTCCCCGTCGCTATAATTTCCAGATTGTGCTATCACTTTATAGGTGACAGCTTGTATGTTTTTAGGAATGGTTATTTCCCAAGAGGCTTGCGTGTTTCCTTTTCCGGATACTGTGAATTCACGGGTATTATTACCGTTGTTTAGCTGCGTATCGATAGACGTATTGCTTAGTGCATCAAACAGCTGAAGCACGGCGGTACCACTTAATTGTTTATTGGTTAGATTGGCAATTTTAGTGCTTATAGTAATGCGGTCCCCTTCACGTAAAAACCGTGGTGCATTGGGAATTACCATGAGCTCTTTTTGGGTTACAGCGTCCAAAGATGTCGTAGCGCTCTCTAAGGATTTAGTATGTGCTAATAATTGTAGTTTCCATTGTGTTAAGGCTTCAGGGCTTGTAAAACTAAAACTAATAGTGCCGTCTTTATCCGTTTGTAACTGAGGAAAGAAGAAAGCAGTTTCTTGTAAGTTTTTTCTAATCTGTACATTGGACAAGGTTTTCCTTTCATCAGAGATATTTTGGTCGGATGTACTGGTACCTGAAATGACTCTAACTCCACGCAAAACAATTTCTGTTGTATTAATTTTTTGACCGGATACGTGTAAATCATTAACTTTCCCAGATAGCTTCTCTTCCATAGGAACACTTGAAACAGTAGACTCCATTATTTCGGCATCCTGAACGATAATGCCTTTGTTTCTATATAAATGAGTGTTATAAAATCTTTCTCCTAGATGCAATCCAAACCAATTAAAACGGTCATAATTTTTAGTGCTAGGGTCATTTTGATACGACGGACTTAAGCGCACCAAAAATGAGGCGTTATAAAATGCACGATACGCAGATCGTCCGGATTGAGAGTAGTATTGTGGTTGATATAACGGTGAAAACTGCCATTGCTGTGGCTTAAATTGGTCTAATGATGCGTCGTACATGCTTGCCAATAATTCTGCTGCAACCTGTTCTCCTTTAGGGCCTTTTATTTTAAAGGACCACGTTTCGTCGGTACCAGGTTGTAACTTGTCTCTAAACGTTAGGGTTTCTATTTCTAATTCCGATTTTGGATAAGGCACATTAATAAGTAATGATGAACTGTGAAAACTATTAAACGCAGCATAACTTACATGAACTACAAATCCGCCATAATCGTTAGCTGTTACAGGTACACTAATAGTTTTCTTGTTGGCGTTTAGCGGTAAGGTGTAAGATTTTATAATTTTATGATTTTTCTCAATATCAACACTAACAACTATATCTTCTGCTGCTGTCGAGACAGTGATTTCTGCCACTTCATTTGGAGCATAACTGGTTTTATTGGTGGTCACATTAAAGAGTTGATTATCCGCTAAAACACGATCTTTATTGCTGTAAACCACTGTGTTTTCTTCTGTTTTAACATGAAGACCATAAGGGTCTTTCGTTTCAAAACTAATAATATACGCGCCAGAATCCCAACCTTTTATAGAACCTAAGGGAATAGTAGTTAGGGAGTCGGTAGTTACCTCTTTTTCAAAAACTATAGCGCCTTTTTGCCAGTTTTCACTGTGGTCTTCATCGGTATAAGCTTCGTATGGAAAAAGCGATTTGAATTCCTCTTTGTTAAAGTTTTTATAGTCTGGCGCCTCCCATGGTCTTGGTCTTAAAACATAGTTTGGTGCCTGAAGTTTATAGATTTTTAATACGCCTGTTGCGGATACAAATTGGCCGTTTAGGTTTTTTGTAGCTAATTGAAGACTTTGTTTTTTGTTAGATTTATCCAATTGTTTAGGACTGCTTAGTGTCGCTGTTATAGTATGATACCCTACGTTTATAGTGGTTGTCGTGCTTTGAGTTTCTCCGTTTATATCGGTAACATCGGCAGTGACCTCATAACTAAAAACAGGTTGTCCTTTCTTATCTACGCTAGGATCTGGAATAGCTACAAAAGGGATGCTGTATTCACCTTTGCCATTCGTTGTAGTCTCGCCATGAGCGATTTCTTGTTCTGCTATCGGCGGTGCATAGCGCGATCTGTAAAACCATGGTGCGTATCGCACTTGTCGTTTTACACGGTATACGACTTTAGCATCACTAATAGTAGCTCCAGCAAAAGCTAAGGCTTCTCCTGTTACGGTAACACTGTCGTTTATTTTTAGGGTTTCAGTAATGGGTTTAAAAGCCGTTTTAAATTTCGGGCGTTTATAGTCTTCAACACTAAAAAAGGTTTGACTATTTATTCCATACGTTTCATTTTTCTCTTGTAAGCGAATAGCAAACGGGCCGGTTAATCCTGTGTTTGGAAGAATAAATTCTCCGGAAATCGATCCGTAGTCATTTGTTATAAGCTCTAAGCCACTAAGTTCTTTACCGTTAACATCTATCAATTTAGCACTTGTTTTATAACCGCTAACCACTTGCGATCTATTGCGATCAGTATCTATAACAATCCCTTTAAAAAATACGGTTTGCCCAGGTCTATATATACTACGGTCGGTAAATATAAAGGACTTATAGCTTGTTTTTTTTGGGATATCTCTATGGTAGTACCCACGCGTATATAAGTTTTGAAATACGGCTTTGTCTGACCCGTTAGTGACAGCGATATTAAATTTATTACGTCGTCTTGTTTTGTCTTTTAGTTGTATTTTACCAAAGGCATCCGTTGTTTTTGTTTGTGTTTTGCTTTTGTCTTCATAGCTAATAGTTACTTTTGCCTGGCTAAGTGGCTTGCCGTTATTTCGATCTATAAATTGAAAAACTTTAAAGCCGTCGTCTTGGTATTCTACAAAAGCGGTATTGGTAACTTGAATAAGGCTATGCGCAATTTTTACCTTGTCATTATCCGCGGTACCTACTATTAAATAGCGACCATTATCTAATTTTGGCAATAAAATTTCAATAGCGTGCGACTGATAATCGCCTTCATCAATTAAAGGTGCATTCCATGTTTTTGTTGCAGATAACTTACTTATAAAAGCCTTTTGTTCTTCGGTTTTATGAAGGTCATTAAAACGATTGATTTCCTTTTCCGATAGGGCATAAGCTGAAAATTCTAAGTGCTGAATGTTCTTATAGGTAACTAATAATTTAGCATTTTTATTAATAGGTAAGTTGGACTCTGTTTGTATGTTAAGACTTGTACTTAAAATGCGTTGTTTTAAATATTCACAACGTTCGGCACTTTCGGTATTAGGGTAGGTTTTAATAACTTGATTACACCGTTCTAAGGCAGCTTTAAGATGCCAACGCCATTCAGGATTAGATTGAGGCGTGTATTGATACCCTTGTTTGAATGCTAACTGTGCGAGTTCATAACTATAGCGTGCTTCGCTTGGAGTGCCTTTGGTGGATTCTATTTCCTTTTTCAGGGCCTTATATAATAGGTCGTCGGAATCGAGATTAACAGCATTAGAATTAACATAGTGGAGGCGGTTAATATTTACATCTGTTAATGCGGTATCGTCGTCATCTTTTAAATGAAAGGCGATGAGGTCTTGGTATATCTTTAAAGCACGTCGTTGGGCTGAAAGTGTATCAGAAGTTGCAATGCTTAGAGCAGAGAATTGCTGTTTGGTACTAAAGTATTTTGGGTCATCTATTTTAAAATGGTCGGCAGGTTTAGTAACGCTAGCATCTGAAGCCTTATAAAAATCTAAGGCATTATAGCTTAAAAAATCAAATAGTGTGGGCCTGTATAATTTAGAGCTTTTTTCTTGGCTTAGTAACACGTTGTAATCACTTAAATCAGTATTTTGGAGTAGGTTTTTCTGTTCTAAAGAACGATCAAAATACAGTTGTATCTCTTCTATAAGTGTGGTTAAATCCCAAGTACGAAAGTCGCCTGTGTCTACTTTTTCGTTTGTTTTTGTACGTTGGTAAAACTGATAACGATGAGCTTGAAAGTACTGCCAGTAGAGATTTGCTAATACGTTTTCTAATAGGTTTTTAGTAGGAGCTGTACTCGCGTTAATTTTCGATTTAAAGGCATTTACGACCTGTAATTGCGCATTTTCTTCTAAAATCAGAGCAAACTTAGCTTTAAAAAGTAGCACTTTTATCTTTTGTGGGTCATTACCCTCTGCGACGGCTTTATTTTCAATAGCTTCTACTGTTTTTAAAGCCGATTTAGGCAAGCCTTGAATCTCTTCTTGTTCTACAGCATCCCATAATTGGGTATAGGTTTGATCTTGAGCATAGGAAAAATCAGCAAAAAGAATTACCATTAATAAGGTGATATATTTGTTCATAAAATTCATTTTAAAGTAAGTTTTACTAAAACGCTTGGTTAACAAATCAGAAATGTGTTAACCCCGAGTTTAAATGAGTAAACCTATCGTTTTAGTGGGTGTAACTTTTAATTGTTGTACCATAATCAAAAACAATACCAATGAGAATATTATTTTAGCTCTAATTTAAATTAAATATGAGAGTATTACTAGTTCTAGTCCTTTTTCCCATTTTAATTTTTGGGCAATCGTCGTTTGATGACGCTAAACAATTATTTGAAATAAGGACTATAAAAAGGCAGCTGAGGTTCTAGAACCTTTTGTAGCTAAAAATCCAAAGCACTTGGAAGCTGCAGAGTTGTATGGTGACGCCAATGCGCAACAAAGTAAATGGGATACAGCTATAACACACTATAAGTTTTTAATAAGTGAAGGTCCTGAGAATGCAAATTACCATTATAAATACGGTGGTGCCTTAGGTATGAAGGCGCTCTCAATAAGTAAGATTAGGGCTTTGGGAATTATTGGAGAGGTAAAAGCAGCTTTTTTAAAAGCCGCCGAATTGGATCCTACTCATATCGATACCCGATGGGCGTTGGTAGAATTGTATATGCAGTTGCCCGGTATAATAGGAGGTAGTAAAAGTAAATCGTTAAAATATGCTCAAGAATTAGAGACCCTTTCCACAGTAGATGGCTACCTAGCCAAAGGCTATATTTACGAGTACGACAACGTACCGGAATTGGCTGAGACTTATTATAAATTAGCTATTTCTGTTGGCGGCTCGGTGACCTGTTATGATAAGTTAATCGCACTTTACGAAAAGGAAGGGAGACCTCAGGAAGCCATTAGTGTTATGGAAGCCGCGCATATTAAGCACCAACGCAACGCTTTGCACTACCAAATGGGAAAGGTTTGTGCAGAATATAATGTACAGTTAGAGAAAGGGGCCTAATGTTTGCAAGTGTATTTAAAGCAGTATAGTGTTCAGGATGGCGTACCAAAAGCATGGGCCTATTACCGTCTGGCACAAATTTACAAGCACCAAAAGGATAAGAGCAAGGCTTTGAAATATATTAATAAAGCCATTTCTGAATTACCTGATAGAGCTGTGTTTACTTCTGAAAAACAGGAAATAAATAACTTGTAAAGACTATGGCCTTATTATAGTGAAATTAAAGCCCCTCAAAAGGTTTCAGAATTTATCATTCTTATAAATTTCGAGAGCTAGAAAGTCCTGATAATTCAGGCGAAAAAGCATTCGGAATTTCGTCCTAAAAAAAGTATCTTTACGCCTACAAAATCAGGACATGAACGTACATTTTATAGCCATAGGCGGAAGCGCAATGCACAACTTAGCATTGGCATTACATAATAAAGGATATCAGGTCACAGGTAGTGATGACGCTATTTTTGAACCTTCAAAATCGCGATTAGATGCTAAAGGGTTGTTACCTGAAGCATGTGGTTGGTTTCCAGAGAAAATTACTGATAACCTAGATGCTATTGTGCTTGGTATGCATGCTAAAGCCGATAATCCTGAGCTGTTAAAAGCACAGGATATCGGACTTAAAATTTACAGTTACCCTGAGTTTCTTTACGAGCAGTCTAAACATAAAACCAGAGTTGTTATTGGTGGTAGCCACGGTAAAACAACAATTACCTCTATGATTTTACACGTCATGCATTATCATGACCGTGACGTCGATTATATGGTAGGCGCACAATTGGAAGGTTTTGATGTGATGGTAAAACTCACCGAGGACAACGATTTTATAGTCTTGGAAGGTGATGAGTATTTAAGTTCACCTATAGATCGCCGACCAAAATTTCACTTATACAAGCCTAATATCGCGCTGCTTAGTGGTATTGCGTGGGATCATATTAATGTGTTTCCTACTTATGAGAATTACGTCGAGCAGTTTAGCATTTTTGTAGATAGTATTGTTAATGGCGGTAGTATAAATTATAATACTGAAGATGCGGAGGTAGTACGTGTTGTCGAGACTAGCGTAAATCCAATTCGTAAAATCGGATACCAAACCCCAGAATATACTGTGCAAGATGGGGAGACACTTTTAGAAACACCAGAAGGTGCTCTACCGATAGAAATTTTTGGTAAACATAATCTTAATAACCTTGCTGGAGCAAAATGGATTTGTCAGCATATGGGTATTGATGAGGATGATTTTTACGAGGCCATTGCAACGTTTAAAGGAGCTAGTAAACGCCTTGAAAAAATAGCGGAAGGTAAAACGAGTGTCGCCTATAAAGATTTTGCCCACTCACCAAGTAAGGTAGAGGCCACTACTAAAGCCGTAAAGGAGCAATATGCTAATAGTAAACTAGTGGCGTGTTTAGAGTTGCATACGTATAGTAGTTTAAATGCCGATTTCCTTAAAGAATATAAAGGCGCGTTAGATGCCGCCGATGTAGCTGTCGTTTTTTACTCTCCTGAGGCTTTAGCTATTAAAAATCTAGATGCGATTTCTCATCAGCAAATTGCCGACGCTTTTAATCGTGAGGATTTAATTATTTATACCAATCCTGAAGATTTTAAATCCTATTTGTTTTCTCAAAACCTAGACCATACTGCATTATTACTAATGAGTTCTGGTAACTATGGCGGATTGGATTTTGAGACCGTTAAAACGTTAATGAATTAAGTCAAACGTATAAATTATACACTAAAGGTTCACCGCTTTCGTTTTGAAAGTGTGAACCTTTTTTTGTGTTAAACTATTAGTAGGTAAAGAGATAGGGGCTGTTTAATAAAAAAAATGTAGATTTACTATATGCCAAAACAGTCCTCGTCATTTTCTATTAAACAGTGGTCTCTCGATGATAGACCTCGCGAAAAGCTTTTACACAAAGGTAAAAGCGCGTTAAGCGATGCCGAATTGGTAGCGATTTTAATTGGTTCTGGTAATCGCGACGAAAGTGCTGTAGCATTATGTCAACGCATATTGGCGAGTTCAAACCATAATTTAAGTCAGTTAGCAAAACTCTCGATTAAACAATTAATGACTTTTAAAGGGATAGGAGAGGCAAAAGCCATTTCTATTATTGCCGCCTTAGAACTGGGGCGCCGCCGAAGGGGAGGTGAAGCTCTTCAACGTGATAAAATTACATCTAGTGCCTCTGCTTTTGAACTTCTGCAGCCTATTTTGGGCGATTTGCCTCATGAGGAGTTTTGGATTGTCTATCTCAATAACTCTAATAAAGTGATTCAGAAATCGCAGCTTAGCAAAGGCGGAATTACAGGGACCTTAGTCGATGTGAGACTCGTATTAAAAACCGCTTTAGAAGTTGGAGCTACAGGTTTACTGTTGGCTCATAACCATCCTTCGGGAACTTTAAAACCTAGTACCGCCGATACCCAAATAACCAATAAATTAAAAGTGGCAGCTCAAAGTTTAGATATTAAAGTCTTGGATCATTTAATTATTACCGAATCAACATATTTCAGTTTTGCAGATGAAGGGCTTTTATAAGGCTAGTCCTAATTTTAGTACAAAAATGAGGTGCATGTGACTGATTGCAAATTAAGTTATGTATTTTTGAACTTAAGATGTCTAACCTCTGGAATATCGCCCTAAATGCTATTAGTTTACACACATAAAATAACACCGCGATTAAAATACATATTTAAGCAAATATGTACTCGAATTTTGGGTATTCCTGTCGATTTTACAACCACGGTTGAAGATTTTATCGCTCACGATAGCTTAAAGATGTCTTATACCAGACAGTCATTAGGTAACGAAATTTTTGTGCGGTCTCATGATCTTTTGTTCGAGCAAGGTATAAGTGATTTAGATATAAAAGTTAGTGATTGGGAGGAAACCAAATGTTTTTTTGCCAATAGCGATCAAAGTGCTTTGCCTTTCGATATTTTTTCGGCCTCTTTTTATTTATTAAGTCGGTACGAAGAGTATTTACCGCATGTAAAAGACGAATTCGGACGTTTTACAGCCTTAGAAAGTTTAGCCTACAAACATCAGTTTTTAGAGCAACCGGTAGTAGATATCTGGGCGTTTAAGTTTTTAAAGGTAGTGCAGACACAATTTCCAGATTACCAATTTCAAAATCGCAAGTATAGTATAAGGCCTGTAATCGATGTGCCTATGGCTTACGATTATAAGTATAAAGGAATTATGCGCACTGTAGGCGGAACTCTAAAAGATCTGTTTAGCTTTAAATTTAAAGATGTTTATAAGAGATATATGGTGATTTTAGGGTTTAAAAATGACCCCTACGATACCTTTAGGTATATTGTAAATCGCCAGAAGTATGTAAAACAAAAGTTTATATTTTTCTTTTTAGTCGGCGATTTTTCGACTTATGATAAAAATAATAGTGTTCAGAAAACGGGATTCGTTTCTTTAATAAAACAAGTGGGTGACTATTGTAAAGTAGGCCTTAAATCGTCTCTGTTTGCAGTAGATAGTAAAGCCACCTTGAAAATGGAAAAGGAGCGGTTAGAGCGTATTATTAATCAGGATATTCCTGCAGCGAGACAGTCGTACTCTAAGTTGAACTTGCCAGAAACCTATCGCAACTTAACCGAATTAGAAATATCGGAAGATTTTACCATGGGATATATTAATCATGTGGGGTTTAGAGCAGGAACTTGTACGCCCTTCTTCTTCTTCGATTTAGACTACGAAATACAAACACCACTGCGTATTAATACCTATCATGTTTTAGATTTTGCGCTTTTAAAACACCACTCGCTCTTAGATAAAAAAATGATTTTAAACCGAATTATTACTGAAGTTAAAAAAGTGAATGGAGAGTTTGTTCCAGTATTTCATAATTACACCTTTAGCAATAGTGAGCGATGGAAAGGCTACAAAGAACTTTTTAATATTATAATAGATTCTACAAATGAGTAAGCGTATTACAGATGTATTCTTTGATTTAGATCATACCCTTTGGGATTTCGATAAAAATTCATCCTTGACTTTTGAGATGATCTTTAAGATGAATGGCATCACCCTTAATCTAAAGGATTTTATAAGTGTCTATGAACCTATAAACCTTAAATATTGGAAATTATATAGGGAGGAACAGGTAGATAAAGCCGCTTTGCGTTACGGGCGGTTAAGCGATACATTTAATGCGCTTAATGTTACAGTTAACGATAGGGTTATTAATAAGCTGGCCGACGATTATATTACGTATTTAACCAGTCATAATCATATTTTTGATGGCACAATAGAGCTCTTGGAGTATCTTGAACCAAAATATAATTTACATATTATTACCAACGGTTTTGCCGATGCACAACAACGTAAATTAGAGCGTTCTAAAATCGGGCATTTTTTTAAAACAGTAACCAATTCTGAAATGGTTGGTGTTAAAAAGCCTAATCCTAAAATGTTTTATTATGCTTTAGATTTAGCACAAGCTAAAAAAGAATCTAGCATCATGATTGGCGATAATTTCGAGGCCGATATTATGGGGGCTTTAAATATTGGGTTGGATGCCATCTGTTTTAATTATCACAAGGCAGAAATTACTGGTGAAATCAAACAAGTTAACCATCTTTTAGAACTAAAAACACTACTTTAACACGGTAGATGACAAATTATATACTATGAAAAAATTAGTCGCTTTTACTTTCCTATTTTTAGCACTTTTCTCCGGATATGCTCAACATAACCTTAATAATTATAAGTATGTTATTGTGCCAGATCGCTATGAGTTTTTGAATACACCTAATGAGTTTAGGCTTAATGAACTCACAAAATTTTTGTTTGAGAAATATAACTTCCTAACGTATATGGAGAGTGATATTCTACCTGAGGACGTCAAGTCAAATAGGTGCTTAGCCTTAAGCGCGAAAGTAATAGACAGGTCTAGTATGTTTAAAACTAGTTTAATTATAGTTCTCGAAAATTGTAAGAAAGATATTGAGTTTAGCTCTCATGAAGGCACCTCAAGAGATAAACTTCGAGATGTTGCATTTAATAAAGCTTTAAGAGCCGCTTCGCAGTCCTTAGCTGCTTTAAATTATAGTTACAGACCGGACGAAAATCAAATTAAATTGGTCAGTGAATCGACTAAAATAAAAGAAGAAATTAAAGCCCTTAAACAAGAGATTACAAGCTTAAAAGACGCTAAGGAAGTTACCGAGTCACGGTCTAATGAATCTTCCAATACCGTAAAAAGAACCAAGGATACGGTGACTTTAACAACACCTTTAAAAGAAACGGTGTTTAAAGCAACGAAAACGTCAAGGGGGTATGAGGTTAGCAATTCGGTAACTAATGAGGTGGTATTACTTTTTCCAACCGATCTTAAAGATGTATTTATGGTTAAAGACAAAAATGCTATTCTATATAAAAAAGATGGTGTTTGGATTTACGCTTCTTTAAACAACAGTGAAATGGTTTCTAAAGTAATGGACATTCAGTTTTAATAGCCGTATTTCTCTTTCCATCGGTTTCTTAAAAATTCACGTTGGCCATTTTCTCGAGCATTATTACCTGGTTTGTATAAGGTGGTGTTTTTAATATTTTCAGGTAAAAACTCTTGAGGCGCAAAATTATTTTCGTAGTTATGAGAATATTTATAGTCTTCACCATAACCAATATCCTTCATGAGTTTTGTGGGTGCATTACGCATGGCTAGCGGTATAGATAAATCTCCGGTATTTTTTACTAATTGCTGGGCTTCATTTATGGCCATATAAGCAGCATTACTTTTTGGCGAACAGGCCAGATAAGTCGCACATTGGCTTAAAATAATTCGCGATTCAGGATAACCTATTGTCGAAACGGCTTGAAAGGTTGTGTTCGCAATAACTAAAGCGGTAGGGTTAGCATTTCCAATATCTTCACTCGCTAAAATTAGAAGGCGTCGCGCTATAAACTTAACATCTTCACCACCTTCTACCATACGCGCTAAATAATATACCGCCGCATTGGGATCACTACCGCGAATCGATTTTATAAAAGCCGATACAATATCGTAATGCTGTTCACCGGTTTTGTCATAGCGTACAGAGTTGTTTTGTACTTTGTCTAAAACCATGTCGTTAGTAATGGTAATCTGGTCTTTGTCTTCGGCAGTAACTATAAGCTCAAATATATTTAATAATTTTCGAGCATCACCACCAGATAGACGCAATAAAGCTTCAGTTTCCTTAAGCTCTATGGTTTTCTGAGATAAGATGTCATCCTCAGTAATGGCGCGCTTTAAAAGCAGCTCTAAATCGTTTTTCTCGAAAGGTTTTAATATGTATACCTGACAGCGTGACAATAAAGCGGGTATCACCTCAAAACTCGGATTTTCTGTTGTGGCTCCAATAAGAGTAACCCATCCTTTTTCAACAGCCTGTAATAAGGAATCCTGTTGCGATTTACTAAAGCGATGTATTTCGTCTATAAATAAAATGGGGTTTTTAGTCGTGAATAAACCACCACTTTGTTTTGCCTTTTCAATAATATCTCGGACATCTTTAACCCCAGAACTAATAGCACTCAACGTGTAAAAAGGACGTTTGGACTCGGTAGCAATAATATTTGCTAAAGTGGTTTTACCAATTCCCGGCGGCCCCCATAATATAAGAGAGGGAATTAAACCTTGTTTTATCTGACTCGTTAACGAGCCATTTTGGCCCACCAAATGTTGCTGACTAATATAGTCCGATAATGTTTTTGGCCGTAATCTTTCTGCTAATGGTGCATTCATAATGTAAAATTAAAGGATTTAAGGGGAATAAAAAGGGGCGTGGTCAAATAATTTATATGGCGAGTTACTTTGCTCGTACCTCTCAAAGTAACCGGGCTATCATTACTCAATCTTTTTAATGGGTAAAAAGGATTTCAAACAGGCCATTCTATCCCTCTCGCAACTGACATTTTATCATTAGTGTAATAAGTGGTAACTATTTTGATATATTGTACTTATGAATAAAACAAACGATCCGTTTAAATTTTCTATAGATGTTATTCTCTATCCGCTACTATTAGTCTTACTAATATGGTTTGTCTTTTCTATCGAAATCCGTTTTGGTTATCGCTTTAACAAGTATGGTATATACCCGCAAACGTTAAAAGGCCTGCGTGGTATTGTTTTTAGTCCGTTTATACATTCTGGAATTAAACATTTGTACTCCAATACCATCCCACTATTTGTATTGTCGGCAGCCTTGTTTTACTTCTATAAGGAAGTCGCTCTAAAGGTTATAATTTATGGTATTTTACTTTCGGGATTAATAACTTGGGCCATTGGTAGGCCGTCCTATCATATTGGAATTAGCGGACTCATTTACGTGTTGTTTAGTTTTAACTTTTTTAAAGGTCTATTTGCTAAACATTATAGGTTAATCGCTTTGTCTTTAGTGGTCATTTTCTTGTATGGAAGCATGTTTGTTTATGCGTTTCCAGTCGACGAAAAAGTGTCGTGGGAAGGACATACTGCTGGCCTAATTACAGGCTTGCTTTTTGCATTGATTTTTAAAAAGAAAATAGCTAAAGTGACCAAGTACGACTGGGAGCAAGAGCAATTTAATCCAGAAGACGATGAGTTCATGAAACACTTCGACGAAGATGGTAAATTTGTGCCCACTCCTAAACCAGATGAAATAGAGGAGGAGACTCCAAGTTCACAGTTGTCTTCAACACAAAGTTCACCAAATATACGCTATGTGTTTAAAGAAAATAAAGACAACGATTTATAAACGTTGTCTTAGAACTTCATATAAGAATACCCCACAAGCAACCGATACATTTAAAGATTCGATTTCACCCAATAAAGGTAGCTTGGCTTTGTTATCTACTAGTTTTAATACCGACGGATTAATACCACGGCCTTCCGATCCCATTATTATGGCACAAGGTTCTTTAAAAGAGACATCGTAAATGGTTTGATCTGTTTTTTCTGTCGCCGCAATGACTTTTATCCCCGATGCCTGCATATAAAACATCGCATCTTTTATGTGGTCTACTTTACAAATTGGAATTTTAAATACAGCTCCAGCACTTGTTTTAATTGTGTCTCCATTTACCGGAGCTCCACCTTTTTTTTGTACTATAATTCCGTTAACACCAGTACACTCTGCCGTTCTAATTATAGCACCAAAATTTCTTACATCGCTTAATTGATCTAACAAAAGAAAAAGGGGAGTAGCCCCACTAGCAATTGTGTTTTCTACTAGAGTTTCTAGATCATGAAAAGTTATGGGTGCTATTTGTGCTACGGCACCTTGGTGATTGTTTTTTGTTAATTTATTCAGTTTTTCAACCGGTACATACGATGCGTTTATACCGTTTTTCTTTATAGCAAACTCAAGCTCTTGAAAGAGCTCGCCTTTAAGTCCTTTTTGTAAGAATACCTTATCAATGGTATTGTTAGCCTGTATGGCTTCAATAATGGCTCTTAAACCAAAAATCTGTGTGTCTTTTTCCATAAAACAAAAGTAAACAAAAAGAGACTGATTTTCATCAGTCTCTTTTAGAATTAATTATTTGGTACTATAAATGTTATAGAGGCGTTACAGTGTACTCGTAACCATTAGTTACAGTTAATGTAGCTATAGACATTAAGTTACCCATGTTTACATCACCTGGTGTACTTAACGTATATCCTCCAGAGTAATCAAACACAGTTTCATTGATAAAGTGCTCTTGACTATAAGTCAATTGAACTGGTAATGTATCTGTGAAACCATAGTCTTCTAATGGATTTTCATATAAATCAATTGCGATTTCATATGTTCCATCAGGTAAACCTGAAACTGAACCTACTTCAGGACAGTCTCCTGTTCCTACAATATAGTCTATTAAAATACCATTTTGGTCTAATAAAAGTAAATCAAGATCCATACCACAGAAACTTTCTATAGTTACTCCGTCTTGTGAAGCACTACCATCCCATGATAATACAAGGTCTAATACATCATTGATGTAATCTCCTGTGATCGTTCCATTAAATGTGAATGGAGTTAATGAGATATTAGAATCTTGTGTCATTGCAGAAATTGTAAACGTTTCATCGTTTTCAATATCTCCTGTTTGATACACTACAACACTTGCTGTTGCAGAAGTTGTACCAGCATATATTATTAATGCATCATCGAAATCAAAATCTACACCTTTAGTAGCATCACCGGCAGTTTGCTCGAAAGTAACTGGGTAATCTAATTCTTGTGGTGCAGAGATACTAGCAGTAATAGTATAAACTGCAGTTCCATCTGTTTCTACAACAGTAACATCGTTGTCATCTGCTGTTAAAGTTACTGTTACTGGAGAGTAACTTACTGTATCCACTCCTTCAAAATCATCGTCTTCACAAGAAGTTAATCCTGTTAATATAAGTGCAGACAGTGATAAATATTTAATAGAATTTTTATATATTTTATTCATTTGTTTCTAATTTTAATAGATTAGTTAGGAGTATACACAAATGTTTCTCCTGAGTTATCGAAAAATGGTCCTGAATCTACAGTTGTACTGTTGTATAAAATGTAACCATTGATTGTAATAACACCTGTAACTGGGTCAACTACTCCAGATCCTTGAACTAAGTAGCTTCCTCCAAGTACTAAGGTATCAATTGTAATTGTACCACATGAATCGCTAAATTCAAAAGGAATTCCAGCTCCACCAGAACTTAACCCTGGTAATGTATCATGCTCGTAAACACCATCTGCTAATTCTGTGATATTCACATTTGCAAACGGACCAGAAGTTGTTACATAAGCTCCAGCTAAATCAGAGTTACATAAGTAAGATATGTTAATAGTTTGAGATCCCGTTTTTCCACTTGGTATAACACCATTACCTCCGCTAGAAGCAACAATATCAAGAATTAAAGTAAAAGAACTTGGAGCTGTAATTGAACTATCATCAGATAATACCGTAAAAGGAACCGCTCCTGATAACCCTGTAGAAGGGCTTAAAGTTAAAGATGTATCTCCTAAAGTGTAGTGTACACCTTCTATAGCAGTAGACGCAGCGTTTACTTCAATTGATAATTGTACATCTTCGGTAATAGTAGCTACGTTAGGTCCTATTACTCCTACAGTTGTTTCTAGGTCATAACTACCTGTACCCTCTGTCACCAAAGCGTTACGAGAGCTACTCATAAATCCTACTAAATCAGGAGTATCTGCAATGGCATCTGTCATTACATCATCGTCTACTAGACAAGATGTAAATGATAATGATAATACCATTAAGATTAAAAATTTATTTATTGTTTTCATATTTTATATTTTTTAATTTTAGTTAGCCCAAAATATTTTACTTGTGAATACATTTGGTTGAGATGGTACATTTCCACCGTTTCCAGAGATTTCTTGAGAAGGGTAAGCCAATCTTACTGGTCTGTTAGCTTCTGGAGAAGATAAAGAGATTGGTAAGTTTGATGGATAACCTGTTCTACTAAAATCATACCAGCTTTGAGCAGCGTCAAGACCGTTTAATGCAACCCATTTTTGAGTAATGATAGCTTCTAGTTTGTTAGAAGTAGATCCCCAACTTACTAAATTGATTGGTTGTGTGTAGTATCCTGCGGCATTAGCTGCACCTACACCTAAATAATCAAAAGAAGCTGTAATACCATTTTCGTAGTGCTGTTGTGCACTAGAAGATAAAAATGTTTTTAATGCTGCTTCTGCTTGTAAAAATTCTGCTTCAGCTAAAGAAAATATAACTGAATCTTGCTCAGAACCTTTTAATAATCCAGGACCAATGTTAGAAACGTAAGGTTCTGTTAAAGCTCCTCCTGCAGGATAAGAATCTAGTCCTTGCTCTACACCTAAGTGTCCAGTGTCAGGTTTTTCATAGATATAATCAATACGAGGATCATTAGTATCTGTTAAATAATCTAAAACGAAAGGTGTTGCACATGTAGCAAAATAGTTGTTTACGTACTCTCCTGCTGTAGTTTGGCCAAAGTTTGACCAGAAAGGATTTTGCTGATCTTCTTGCTCTGCATAACCAGGGTTAGCTGTAGCGTTTGCTGTGATAAAACCAGAACCTTCGTTAGCAATTTTTTGGAATTCAGTATTGATGTATGCATCTCTACCTACCATATCAGACTGTCTTACTAATATTCTTAATTTAACAGTATTTGCAAATTTCTTCCATTCGTTCATGTCTCCTCCGTACATAATGTCTGAACCACCTGGAGTTAAAACATTTGCGTTAGCATTACCAGCATTAATTAATGCGATTGCATTGTCTAATTGTACGATTAAATCTTCATAAACAGTTAATGCATCATCAAATGCAGGTGTAGGATTATCACCTCTTTGTAGTGCTTCAAAATATGGTATGTCACCGTAAGTGTCAACTAAATTTTGGAAGTGGAATGATTTCATAATTTTAGAAATCGCTTTGTAATACTCATAGTTTGGAGTATCAACATCCATTGTATGGTATTGCTTTAATGTATTTTGGTACTGGTAAGTCCAAATTGTTGAATAAAAAGTTGAGTTACCTCTGTATTCAAATTCATCTTGGTACCATGAGTATCCGTCCGATTGGCTCCAGTTATACATCATTAGGTTACCTAATGTGTTTAATCTTCGCGCTCCAGTAGGGCCCGTAATCGTGTAGGCAGTGTATCGCTGTGCTACTGGTAGTAACAAGTCTGGTGACGCTGTAATTGGGTTATTTGGGTCAGTATTGACATCCAAATACTCGTCACTACAACCAACTGTAATAATCGAGAGCATTACAATTGAGAATAATTTAAATATATTTTTCATTTTCAAGTTTGTTTAAAATTAAAATTCTAGATTAAGATTCACACCAAATGATCTCGTTGGAGGAGATTGGAAATATCCACCTAAACCGATACCGTTTCCTGCAGAATTGTTAAATTCTGGATCTGAGAATCTGTTCTCTTCTGGTAACCATGTGATTAGATTACGACCAATAAGAGCAATCGATAATTTTGAGATAAATGCATTATCTAAGTATTTAGAAGGCATATCATATCTTAAAGAAACCTCTCTTAATTTTAATGCAGTTGCATCTTTCACGTAGTTTTCTTTAATGTCGTTGTATGTATTAGTCCAAAAGTTCTGACGACCTCCTGTTACTGGAATATTGTTATTTGCAACATAAACAGGATCGTTTGCTGTTCCAACGTTTACAACTGAATTAGGGAATACGAAATCTTGACGGTTAGAAGACACACTTTCTGCAGATCTTCCTGTAAATTCCATAGCATCACCTAATTGAGAAATGTATACGTGTCCTGTTCTATAATCCATAGTACCAGTTAACGTAAACCCTTTGTAGCTTACTGCATTTGTTAAACCAACGATGTAATCTGGAGTTGTTTTTCCTAAATCTTTAAGTCCTCCAACAACTGGATTACCTGTATTAGCGTTAACAATAACTCGTCCTTGATCATCTCTTTCGTATCCAACAGCTCTTACTTGAGGAAAATCTTCTCCTACAACAGCCCATAATCCAGAGGTTGCACCTCCTCCAATTTGAATTTGATCTAATCCTGGTTGGATTGATACAACTTTATTTTCGTTAGTTGTAAAGTTTACATTTACATCCCAGTTAAAATCTCCGTCATTTTCAGCTCTAAAAGGAACTAAACCAAGACTTAACTCTACACCTGAACCTTCAACAGATCCAATGTTTGTAAGTATACTGTTAGAACCAGCTGATGGAGCTGTTGTTGCAGTCGTAATTAAGTCTGTAGTTGTAGTTTGGTAATATGCAGCGTTTAATGTAACACGACGCTTAAAGAACTCTAAGTTTAATCCGATTTCATCGGTTTTAATCTTCTCTTTCTGAACATTAGTATCTACAGCTACACCCGATACAACAAAACCGTTAAGTCCAGTTGAAGAATATGGGAATCCAGCTTGTTGACCGTAAGTTTCATTAATTGAGTAAGGACCTAAATCATTATACACAGTAGCATTACTATAAGTAACTTTACCGAAGTTTAAAGCATCAAAGTTTAATAAATCAGAGAATAAGAAAGATAAACCAAATGATGGGTAGAAATAACTATTGTTATCACTGCTTAAAGTAGAAGTGTAATCTTGTCTACCAGAGAAACTTGCAAATAGGAAGTTGTCATATCCAAGACTGAAGTCTCCAAAAAGACCATAAGTTCTTTTAACTCTTTCGTTAACAAATGCTCCACCAACTAATCCTCCAGCTAATTGACCTGTTGTGTTAGATAAATCATAAAACCCAGGTATACTTAAGTTGTTAGCACGGTAAGCACTTTGTCTAAGCTTTTGAGTTAATGTAGTTGCACCTAAAATAGCTTTTAAATTAAATTTTTCTGATAATTCAAATTCACTCTGAGCTAAAAAGTCAGCAGAGTATTCAAGTGATTGTGCTTCGTAGTCTTCAACAAAAGATGAAACTGGATCTGGTCGACCAGCTGTCTCTAAGTAATCGCTATTTGGAGCGTAAGCTTGAGCATCTCTCCACTCTTTACCTATTGAGTTTAAACTGTTAACACCAATACGACCAGTAAGATCTAACCATTCAGTTACTTCCCAATCAGCGTTCATGTTTGCTACAAGACGATTAGATTTGTCTGTATCTCTGTTTGTGTCAATAGCCCAGTAAGGGTTTTGGTAATAAGCATTATACCATCCATTAGGTGATGCATATTTATCATTTCTCCAATCTTTGTATTGACTTAAAGGAATGTTTGCAGTTGTGTTAAGGATAAACCAGTATAAAGGACGATCTTGAGATCCAATAGTTTGACCTACTAAATCAGATTTGTCAGTTGTATAACTAGATGTTAAACCTAATTCAAGTTTCCCCATTTTTCTACTAGCATTTACTCTTAAAGAGTTTCTAGTATACGTGTCATCTGGAACAATACCTTCTGTTTCTAATCTACCAAAAGACATATAAAATCTATTTTTTTCATCACTACCTGATACATAAACAGTATTGTTAGATGATCCACCAGTGTTGTAAAAATCTTTTAAGTTATCTTTAATTGGTGCATAAGCTAAACTTTGGTATGATCCATCATTAAAGATTGGACCAACACGTCTTCTTACGCCGTCAAAAGCTGGACCCCAGTTTGTGTTTTCATAAGGATCGTAAGCACCTTGCCATCCTGACCCATATTGAGTTTGGAAGTCTGGCATATAAGCTACTTGCTCGATAGTGTACGAAGAGTTAACACCAATTGTAAATTTGTCTCCTTTTTGTCCAGTTTTTGTTGTAATTAATAGGGCACCGTTTGCTGCTCTAGAACCGTAAAGAGCTGCTGCAGTAGCACCTTTTAACGTATTAATGCTTTCAATATCGTTAGGGTTTAATTGGTCAAAAGCACCTTGAGTAGAAATAGAACCGTCAATTACTATTAATGCTGAGTTAGACTGAGTAATTGAACGAAGTCCACGTAATAATATTTGTGTACTTGGTTTAACACCGTTGTCCTGCACATTAATTTGTAAACCAGCTACTTTACCAGCAAGAGCTGATGCAGCAGACTGTGGTTGAACAGTTAAAAGCTTATCGCTATCTACCGACTCGGTAACATAGGATGTCTCTCTCTTTTCTCTCTTAATACCCATTGCTGTAATAACTACCTCGTCGATAGTTGCTACATCAACTTCCATTGAGAAGCTTATTGTGTTAGATGTTCCAACAGTTTTGTTAACGTCTTTATACCCTACGAAAGAGTATGTAATAACGTCTCCGGTGCTAGCAGATAGCGCGTACTTACCGTCGAAATCTGATTGCGTACCGCTATTGGTACCTTTAACAACAATATTTACCCCAGGCAACGGTAATCCGTTTTCATCGGAAATCGTTCCTGAAATTGATTTTTCTTGTGCGAACGTGAGTTGCACAACAAACGCTAGAAACAGCGTTAAAATTCCACTAAACTTTGTTTTCATTTTATATTTTATTTGAATTAGTCTAGGCCAAAAATCATAATAAAAAGTTAATAAAACAATATTTATTGGTTAAAATTTCAAAAAACTTTTCAAATGAGGTGTTTATTTTCGCGCATTATTAGAAATATGAGGATAAACTCAGATGGATATTTGAGTTTGAGAATTGAAATTTTTGAGATTCGTGCTTACCGTTAGCATAGTTTAACTTTAAGAGCCCTGCCCGGGTGAGGAGTCCAAAGCCTATACCAAAGCCGTATAAATTATTCTTTTGACTGGTGACAGTATTATTTAATGACGCATAATCAATTATAGTGTGTGCGTATATGGTGTTGCTTAAACGGTAGCGGTATTCTGTATTTACTGTTATAAATGCAGTAGCTAATAAGCTTTCTTCGGTAAAACCACGCATAGATTGTATGCCTCCAAAACGGTACAATTCGTTCTCTAAGGGTTTATTTGTGTTTAATAGGGCCCCGCTAGCTTGTATATAAAAGCTGTTTTGTCTGTTAAAATCTATAGTGTGAAAGGCTTTTAAGTTGATTTTTGTTTGTTTCTCGCTGAGATTATCTCGTGTACGTTGTCCAATTCCACCTTCTAATGAGGCGTACGTTTGTATAGGAAAAAGTTTGTCGGTCGGGTTTCTGTTTTCAAAAGTGTATTTTAAAGTATAGAAATTTGATTTGTAATCATCGGTGGTCGAAAACACAGGGGTGTCTAATAAACTGTTAGAGCTATAATTTTCGAGACCTAAAAAGATACGTGACGTAGTGTCGATCTGATAAAATAGTTTCGCACTTTGCTTTACTGTGGTAAATGTCGAGTCTTGTTTTAGGATGTTAAGTTGTAATTCTGTTCCTAATGGCGTACTAAAGAGATAGGGCAGGTTTAGGGTGATATCAAAGTTTTTCTGTTCACTCTCTGTGCTTTTGTAATTTAAATTGAAAGACTCTCCGAAATTGAAATTATTGTGTAGGTCTAATTTAACATAGCCATTAAACTCTAATTTGTTGTTGGTTTCATTGGTGCTAAATCCTAAATAGCCATCAAAACTATTACTCGGTGTTTTTTCTAAGTAAATATATAGGGAGGTAGAATCCGGACTAAATAAAACTTCGGGATCTTTAATTTGACGAGCAAATCGAATCGTGTTTAGGCCTTCAAGCTTTTTTTTGATGGTCTTTATGTTGAAATGATTGGCAGGTTTTATTTTGAGGTAGCGTTTTAAATAAGATTTTGGAAAATTGGTATACCCTTTTATAACAATAGCATCTAGTTGTCTTGGGGTATTCGTATGGCTGATTTTTAAATCCGCTTGAAGTGTGTCTGCACTTTTAGTTGAAATATTTTCTAGGTTTAGTGTCGCGAATGGAAATCCGTTGTTCGCGATGTCGAGTTGAAGCGCTTCTAAAGTCGTTTCTGTGTTTTGAAATGGAATGGTAAAATTAGATTCACCTATTGTTTTGGTGAATTGTTGTAGTAATTTAATGGGGAGGGTATGCGATTTATGATGTATGGTGATGTGTTTAAATCTTGTATTTAATTTAAAATGGTATGTCCATGTGCTGTCGTTTGTTTTGGTTTTTCTTAGAATGCGGTGGTTAATATAGCCGTCCTTATATAATGAAGCTTGTAAATTGTTTAGGGTTTGTTTTAAGGCAATGGCGTCATTGTGTTTTTTGACGTTAGAATAGTTTTTTAGAATGCTGCTTATAGAATCTGTTTCTCCTATCACTTCTAAATATAGGGTTTGTGCTGCCGCTTTAGAAGAGAGGAGTAAGATAATGATAAGGAAGAGGTAAGAATTTGATTTCACTAAAGCATTCATTTTAAACGGGTATAAAACTAACGGAAAAAACCAACGGAATGGTATTGGGATGTTGTTTTTTTAAAATTCTATTGAAAATTAATTAGTTAAGATTTGAATTATTAATTAAAATTCATACATTTGCACCCCTCTTAAACAGAGGTAACGTAAAATTATATATAAAAATATATGCCAACAATTTCACAATTAGTACGAAAAGGAAGAACCAAAATAACCAAGAAGAGTAAATCGGTTGCTTTAGATTCGTGTCCTCAAAGACGAGGTGTATGTACGCGTGTTTACACAACAACGCCAAAAAAACCAAACTCAGCGATGCGTAAAGTAGCGCGTGTAAGGTTGACAAATGGTAAAGAGGTAAATGCTTACATCCCTGGAGAAGGACACAACTTACAAGAGCACTCGATAGTATTGGTTAGAGGTGGAAGGGTAAAAGATTTACCAGGAGTTAGATACCACATTGTTCGTGGAGCTTTAGACACCGCAGGTGTAGAAGGAAGAACGCAACGTAGATCTAAGTATGGTGCAAAACGCCCTAAGAAGTAATTAAAACTTTAAGAAGAAGACATGAGAAAAAAAGCAGCAAAAAAGAGACCGCTTTTACCAGATCCACGTTTTAACGATCAGTTAGTGACACGTTTCGTGAACATGATGATGTGGGATGGTAAGAAATCGGTAGCTTTTAAAGTATTTTACGATGCAATTGATATCGTAGAAGCAAAGAAGACAGACGAAGAAAAAACAGCTTTAGAAACTTGGAAAGATGCCTTGTCTAACGTTATGCCTCACGTAGAAGTACGTAGTCGTAGAGTTGGTGGAGCTACATTCCAAATTCCTAACCCAATCAGAGCAGACCGTAAGGTTTCAACAGCGATGAAATGGTTAATTAGCTATTCTCGTAAAAGAAACGAAAAGTCGATGGCACAGCGTTTAGCTTCAGAGATTTTAGCAGCAGCTAAAGAAGAAGGAGCGGCGGTTAAGAAAAGAGTAGATACTCATAAGATGGCAGAAGCAAACAAAGCATTCTCACACTTTAGATTTTAACAAATGGCAAGAGATTTAAGATTAACAAGAAATATCGGAATTGCGGCTCATATTGATGCTGGTAAAACAACAACAACTGAGCGTATTCTTTTTTATACAGGGGTAAACCATAAAATTGGGGAAACTCACGAAGGATCATCTACGATGGACTGGATGGAACAAGAGGCAGAAAGAGGTATTACAATTACTTCGGCTGCAACGACATGTGACTGGACATTCCCTAAAGAGAATGGTGTACCTACAGATGAGGCTCAAGATTACCACTTTAATATTATTGACACACCGGGTCACGTAGATTTTACTGTAGAGGTAAATCGTTCTTTACGTGTTCTTGATGGTTTAGTTTTCTTATTTAGTGCAGTAGATGGTGTAGAACCACAATCTGAAACTAACTGGAGACTAGCAGATAACTATAAAGTTCCAAGAATTGGTTTCGTTAATAAAATGGACCGTCAAGGATCAGACTTTTTAGGTGTTTGTCAGCAAGTAAAAGATATGTTAAAGTCTAACGCAGTGCCAATCGTTTTAAACATTGGTGATGAGGATGAATTTAAAGGTATCGTAGATTTAGTAAAAAACAGAGCAATTGTATGGCATGATGATAACTTCGGTTCTACATTTGATGTTGTAGATATTCCTGAAGATATGAAAGATGAAGTACGTAAATACCGTGCTTTATTAATCGAGGAAGTTGCTGGGTATGACGAAGATTTATTAGAAAAATTCATGGAAGATGAAGATTCTATTACAGAAGATGAAGTGCACGCTGCGCTTAGAGCTGCTGTAATGGATATGGCAATCATTCCTATGGTTTGTGGGTCTTCATTTAAAAATAAAGGTGTACAGTTCTTATTAGATGCTGTTTGTCGTTACTTACCTTCTCCAATGGATAGAGAAAGTGTAATAGGGACAAATCCAGATACTGATAAAGAAGAAAGACGTAAGCCAGATGTTAAGGAGCCTTTCGCTGCATTAGCATTTAAAATTGCTACCGATCCTTTCGTAGGACGTTTAGCATTCTTCCGTGCGTATTCTGGTCGTTTAGATGCAGGATCTTACATCTTGAACAACCGTTCAGGTAAAAAAGAACGTATTTCTCGTATCTACCAAATGCACGCTAATAAACAAAATGCTATCGATTTTATCGAGGCAGGAGATATTGGTGCAGCAGTAGGGTTTAAAGATATCAAGACTGGTGATACTATGTCTGATGAGAAACACCCAATTGTATTAGAGTCTATGGACTTCCCTGATCCAGTAATTGGTATCGCGGTAGAGCCTAAAACAAAGGCTGATGTTGATAAATTAGGTATGGCTTTAGCTAAATTAGCTGAAGAAGATCCAACATTTACAGCAAGAACTGACGAGAATTCAGGTCAAACAATTATATCAGGAATGGGTGAGCTTCACTTAGATATTATTGTAGATCGTTTAAGACGTGAGTTTAAAGTAGAAGTAAACCAAGGGCAACCTCAAGTAGAGTACAAAGAAGCTATTACACAACGTGCAGAACACAGAGAAGTTTATAAGAAACAATCTGGTGGACGTGGTAAATTCGCAGACATTGTATTTACATTAGAACCGGCTGAGGAAGGTGCTGTTGGATTACAGTTTGAGTCTACAATTAAAGGTGGTAACGTTCCTAAAGAATTTATCCCTTCAATTGAAAAAGGATTTAAAACAGCTATGATTAACGGTCCATTAGCAGGTTACGAAGTTGATGCTATGAAAGTAACATTAACAGACGGATCTTATCACGATGTGGATTCGGATCAATTATCATTCGAATTAGCGGCTAAACTTGGATTTAAAAACTCTGCAAAAGCAGCAAAAGCTGTAATTATGGAGCCTATTATGAAACTTGAGGTTATTACTCCTGAAGAAAATATGGGTGATATCGTTGGAGATTTAAATAGAAGAAGAGGTCAAGTAAGTGATATGGGAGATAGAGCAGGTGCTAAAACTGTAAAAGCAACAGTACCATTATCTGAAATGTTTGGTTATGTAACAACATTAAGAACATTATCTTCAGGTCGTGCAACATCTACTATGGAGTTTTCACACTATGCTGAAACACCATCAAACATATCAGAAGAAGTAATCAAAGCTGCTAAAGGCACTGAATCGTAAATCTTAAGAAAATGAGTCAAAAAATCAGAATAAAATTAAAGTCTTACGATCACAGCTTAGTAGACAAGTCTGCTGAAAAGATTGTAAAAACAGTAAAAAGTACAGGTGCTGTAGTAACAGGTCCAATTCCGTTACCAACACACAAGAAAATTTTCACTGTATTACGTTCACCACACGTAAACAAGAAGTCTAGAGAACAATTTCAATTAAGCTCTTACAAGAGATTATTAGATATTTACTCGTCATCTTCTAAAACAATTGACGCGTTAATGAAACTTGAATTACCAAGTGGAGTTGAAGTTGAAATTAAAGTTTAAGTAAGGTACTTTTAAAATAACCTAAATTTATTTAGGCTATCTAAGAAGAGATTTCTACTTTTGCAGAAATTACATGTCCTTAACGACTGGTTAAGGAAAAACGGTAAAAATACAATTCAAGGCTGAAAACGTATTTTCGGCCTTGAGTTTTTAAAGACAAGTCGCGACTTGTCTACAAATAAATAAGCAGGACAAATCGCGAGTTGTCCATAATATAATAAACAATAATTATGTCTGGGTTAATTGGAAAAAAAATCGGTATGACCAGCATCTTCGACGAAAATGGAAAGAACATTCCATGTACAGTAATCGAAGCTGGACCATGTATCGTTACCCAAGTCAGAACTGAAGAAGTTGATGGTTATGAAGCTATTCAACTTGGTTTCGATGACGCGACAGAAAAAAGTGCTACAAAAGCAGACCTAGGTCACGCTAAGAAAGCAGGAACTTCTGTAAAACGCAAAATCGTAGAATTTCAAGGTTTTGATAAGGAGTACAATTTAGGTGATGCAATCACTGTAGAGCATTTCACAGAAGGTGAATTTGTTGATGTTTCAGGAACATCAAAAGGTAAAGGATTTCAAGGGGTTGTAAAGCGTCATGGTTTCGGTGGTGTAGGTCAAGCTACTCACGGTCAACATAACCGTTTAAGAGCACCTGGATCAATTGGAGCTGCATCTTATCCAGCACGTGTATTCAAAGGAATGCGTATGGCAGGAAGAATGGGTGGAGACTCAGTAAAAATTCAAAATTTAAGAGTTTTAAAAGTGGTGGCTGAAAAGAACCTACTAGTTGTTAAAGGGTGTGTACCTGGACACAAAAATTCTTATGTAATCATTAGAAAGTAATGGAAATAGCAGTTTTAGATATAAACGGAAAAGAAACAGGTAGAAAGGCAAACCTTTCTAGCGATGTTTTTGCTATAGAGCCTAATAATCACGCTGTATATTTGGATGTTAAACAATACTTAGCAAACCAAAGACAAGGAACTCACAAGTCGAAAGAAAGAGCTGAGATTTCTGGAAGTACACGTAAGATTAAGAAGCAAAAAGGAACAGGTACTGCTAGAGCAGGTAGTATTAAGTCTGGTGTGTTTAGAGGTGGTGGACGTATGTTCGGACCAAGACCTAGAAACTACTCTATGAAACTTAATAAAAACCTGAAGCGTTTAGCACGTAGATCAGCGTTAAGTATGAAAGCTAATGAGAAGTCAATTGTTGTATTAGAAGATTTTAAATTCGATACGCCAAAGACAAAAAACTTCACTAACATATTAAAAGCTTTAGACTTACAGAATAAAAAAGCCCTCTTTGTGTTGGGTGATTCAAATAATAACGTATATTTGTCTTCACGTAATTTAAAAGGATCTGAAGTTATAACTAGCTCAGAATTAAGTACTTACAAGATTTTAAATGCAAATCAAGTAATACTTTTAGAAGGTGCTTTAGAAGGAATTGAAACGAATTTAAGTAAATAGAGAAACAATGAGTATCTTAATTAAACCTATAATCACAGAAAAAGCAACTGCAAACAGTGAGTTAAACAACTGCTTCAGTTTTTTCGTGAATACCAAGGCGAACAAGGTAGAAATTAAAAAAGCAGTGGAAGCTGCTTATGGCGTTTCTGTTGAAAAAGTTCGTACTATAAATGTCCGTCCAGATAGAAAAACTAAGTTTACAAAAACTGGTATTCAACATGGTAAAACAAATGCTCTTAAAAAAGCAATTGTACAACTGGCGGAAGGTGAGATAATTGATTTATACACTAACATGTAATTAAAGACAAATGTCAGTAAGAAAATTAAAACCAATCACACCAGGACAGCGATTTAGAGTAGTAAATGGATTTGACGCCGTTACTACTGATAAGCCGGAGAAGAGTTTATTAGCTCCGAAAAAACGTTCAGGTGGTAGAAACAGTCAAGGTCGTATGACTATGCGCTACATCGGTGGTGGTCATAAGAAGAGGTATCGTATTATCGATTTCAAAAGAAACAAAACAGGAATTCCTGCGGAAGTGAAATCTATTCAGTACGATCCAAACAGAACAGCGTTTATTGCGTTGTTAAATTACCAAGATGGTGAGAAAGCTTATATCATTGCTCAAAATGGTTTACAAGTTGGACAAACCGTGGTTTCAGGCGAAGGTGTTGCTCCAGAAATTGGAAACGCTATGCCTCTAGCTAATATTCCATTAGGAACTATTATATCTTGTGTAGAATTACGTCCAGGTCAAGGAGCTGTTATGGCTCGTAGTGCTGGATCATTCGCACAGTTAATGGCGAGAGAAGGAAAGTTTGCCTCTATTAAATTACCATCTGGAGAAACAAGATTAATCTTGGTTACATGTATGGCTACAGTAGGAGCGGTATCTAACTCAGATCATCAATTATTAGTTTCTGGAAAAGCTGGTAGAAGCAGATGGTTAGGTAGAAGACCTCGTACTAGACCAGTAGTGATGAACCCTGTCGATCACCCAATGGGTGGTGGTGAAGGTAAGTCTTCTGGTGGACATCCACGTTCTAGAAATGGAGTACCTGCTAAAGGTTATAGAACCCGTTCTAAAACAAAAGCGAGTAATAAATATATTGTAGAACGTAGAAAGAAATAAGATATGTCAAGATCACTAAAAAAAGGACCTTACGTTCATTATAAACTAGAGAAAAAAGTTGCTGCTAACGTAGAAACTAACAAAAAAACGGTAATCAAAACCTGGTCTAGAGCTAGTATGATTACACCGGATTTTGTTGGACAAACAATCGCAGTGCATAACGGTCGCCAGTTCGTACCTGTTTACGTAACAGAGAACATGGTAGGTCACAAGTTAGGAGAATTTTCACCAACAAGATCTTTTAGAGGTCACGCTGGTGCTAAAAATAAAGGTAAAAAGTAGTAAGCTATGGGAAGTCGTAAAAAACAAATGGCAGACGCTATTAAGGAAAGTAAAAAGCACATCGCTTTTGCAAAGCTTAATAACTGTCCTACATCACCGAGAAAAATGCGTTTAGTAGCCGATTTAGTAAGAGGTGAACGCGTAGAAAAAGCACTTAACATTTTAAAGTTTAGTTCTAAAGAAGCTTCAAATCGTTTAGAGACCTTGTTAGTATCAGCTATCGCTAACTGGCAAGCTAAAAACGAAGACGCAAGCATCGAAGAAGCAGAACTTTTTGTTAAAGAGATCAGAGTAGATGGCGGATCTATGTTAAAAAGATTACGTCCAGCACCACAAGGTCGTGCACACAGAATAAGAAAACGTTCAAACCACGTGACTATCGTGGTAGGAGCTAACAATAATACACAAAGCTAAGATAGATATGGGACAAAAGACAAATCCAATCGGAAATCGCTTAGGGATTATCAGAGGATGGGAATCTAACTGGTATGGAGGAAACGATTATGGTGATAAACTTGCCGAAGACGATAAGATCAGAAAATACGTTCACGCGCGTTTATCTAAAGCTAGTGTAAGTAGAGTAATTATCGAGAGAACACTTAAACTTGTAACCGTTACTATCACTACGGCTCGTCCAGGTATCATTATTGGTAAAGGCGGTCAAGAGGTAGACAAGTTAAAGGAAGAGCTTAAGAAAATTACTGGTAAAGAAGTTCAGATTAATATTTTTGAAATCAAAAGACCTGAGCTTGACGCATTCTTAGTAGCTACTAGTGTTGCACGTCAAATTGAGAACAGAATCTCTTACAGACGAGCAATAAAAATGGCTATCGCGGCAACAATGCGTATGAACGCTGAAGGAATTAAAATCCAGATTAGTGGTCGTTTAAATGGTGCTGAAATGGCACGTTCTGAGCACTACAAAGAAGGACGTATTCCTTTATCAACTTTTAGAGCCGATATTGATTATGCACTTGTTGAGGCACATACTACTTATGGTAGATTAGGTGTTAAGGTGTGGATCATGAAAGGTGAAGTATATGGTAAAAGAGAGCTTTCTCCTCTTGTTGGATTATCTAAGAAGCAAGGAAAAGGTGGACGAACAGGTGGAAATAATAAAAACCAATCTCGTCGTAGAAAGTAATTTTTTAAAGAAAAGAGAAAATGTTACAGCCTAAAAGAACAAAATTTCGTAAAATGCAAAAAGGCCGTATGAAGGGGAACTCTGGTAGAGGACACCAACTTTCAAACGGAACCTTTGGAATAAAATCACTAGACTCGAGTTTTTTAACGTCGCGTCAAATAGAAGCAGCTCGTATTGCAGCTACTCGTCATATGAAAAGAGAGGGGCAACTTTGGATTAAAATATTTCCAGACAAGCCTATTACAAAGAAACCTCTAGAAGTACGTATGGGTAAAGGTAAAGGAGCAGTAGAATATTGGGCAGCAGTAGTTAAGCCAGGTAGAATACTTTTTGAAGTAGGAGGAGTACCATTAGACGTAGCTAAAGAAGCTTTACGTTTAGCGGCTCAAAAATTACCTGTAAAAACAAAGTTTTTAATCGCTAGAGATTACGAAGCATAATTTATTTGATATTATGAAACAATCAGAAATTAAAGAATTATCTGTAGCTGAGTTACAAGAGAAACTTAGTGAAACAAAGAAGAGTTATTCAGACCTAAAAATGGCACATGCAATATCTCCTTTAGAGAACCCAATTCAATTACGCTCTGTAAGACGTGATGTAGCGAGATTGGCAACAGAAATAACTAAAAGAGAATTACAATAATTCTGCTTAATGATGGAAAAAAGAAACTTAAGAAAAGAACGTATAGGAGTAGTTACTAGTAACAAGATGCAAAAATCTATTGTAGTTGCTGAAGTGAAAAAAGTAAAACACCCTATGTACGGTAAATTCGTGTTAAAAACAAAGAAATATGTTGCACACGATGAAACAAACGACTGTAATATTGGAGATACGGTAAAGATCATGGAAACACGACCTTTAAGTAAATCTAAATGTTGGAGATTAGTTGAAATAATTGAAAGAGCGAAGTAATTATGGTACAACAAGAATCAAGACTAAAAGTAGCAGATAACACTGGAGCAAAAGAAGTATTAACAATACGTGTTCTAGGTGGTACTAAAAGAAGATATGCTTCTGTAGGAGACAAAATTGTTGTTACAGTTAAAGAATCTACTCCTAATGGAAACATTAAAAAAGGAGCAGTTTCAACAGCAGTAGTTGTTCGTACTAAGAAAGAAGTAAGACGTCCAGATGGATCTTATATTAGATTCGATGATAACGCTTGTGTACTTTTAAACCCAACAGGGGAAATGAGAGGAACACGTGTTTTCGGACCGGTTGCTAGAGAACTTCGTGATAAACAATTCATGAAAATTGTATCATTAGCACCAGAAGTGCTTTAATTGATAAAAAAGATGACAAAGCTTAAAATAAAATCAGGGGATACTGTAAAAGTAATAGCTGGAGATCACAAAGGATCTGAAGGTGTAGTACAAAAGGTATTAACAGATAAGAACAAAGCGATCGTTGAAGGTGTTAATATGGTAAAAAAACATACCAAACCTAGCGCACAAAATCCGCAAGGAGGAATCGTTGAAAAAGAAGCTCCAATTCAAATCTCTAACCTATCTTTGCTTACTTCGAAAGGAGAAGCTACACGTGTAGGTTTTAGAGTAGAAGGAGACAAGAAAGTAAGATTTTCTAAAAAATCTAATGAAGTAATATAGTTATGGCATATACACCTAGACTCAAAGAAGAGTATAAAAGCAAAGTAATTGCAGCTCTTACAGAAGAATTTGGTTATAGTAATGTGATGCAAGTACCAAAACTTACTAAGATAGTATTATCTAAAGGAGTTGGTGCTGCAGTAGCAGATAAAAAATTAGTTGATCACGCAGTTGAGGAATTAACAACTATAACAGGACAAAGAGCTATAGCAACGTTATCTAAAAAGGATGTTGCAACATTTAAATTACGTAAAGGAATGCCAATTGGCGCTAAAGTAACTTTACGTGGTGAAAAAATGTACGACTTTTTAGACCGTTTAATCACTTCAGCCTTACCACGTGTAAGAGATTTTAATGGAATTAAAGCGACTGGATTTGACGGAAGAGGTAACTACAATTTAGGAGTTACTGAGCAAATTATTTTTCCAGAGATAAATATTGACAAAGTTAATAAAATCTCAGGAATGGATATTACATTTGTAACAACAGCCGATACAGACAAAGAAGCTAAATCATTATTAACTGAATTAGGATTACCTTTTCAAAAAAACTAAGTTATGGCTAAAGAATCAATGAAAGCCCGCGAGGTGAAAAGAGCTAAAACAGTAGCTAAGTATGCAGAGAAACGTAAAGCTTTAAAAGCAGCTGGCGATTACGAAGCATTACAAAAGTTGCCAAAAAATGCCTCTCCGGTACGTCAACACAATAGATGTAAGTTAACGGGAAGACCAAAAGGATACATGCGTACCTTTGGTATCTCTCGTGTTATGTTTAGAGAAATGGCGAACCAAGGTTTAATACCAGGAGTTAGAAAAGCAAGCTGGTAAAATTATAAATTGGGCTAAGGTTTAAGCAACGACGCTTAAAAACCAAGTCCGCAAATCAATACATATGTATACAGATCCAATTGCAGATTATCTTACTAGAGTTAGAAACGCAGTGCGTGCTAACCACAGAGTAGTTGAAATCCCTGCATCAAATTTAAAAAAGGACATTACTAAAATATTATTCGATCAAGGATATATTTTAAGTTACAAGTTCGAAGAGTCAAAAGTACAAGGAACTATTAAAATAGCCCTTAAGTACAATAAAGACACAAAAGAACCTGTGATTAGAAAGATCCAGAGAATAAGTAAACCTGGTTTACGTAAATATTCTAGTTCAAGCGAATTACCACGTATTCTTAACGGTCTTGGTATTGCTATCGTATCTACATCTCACGGTGTAATGACTGGTAAGCAAGCACAAAGAGAAAACGTTGGTGGTGAAGTTTTATGTTACGTTTACTAATCTAAAAAGGAGAAGAAATGTCAAGAATAGGAAATAATCCAGTAGTAATTCCAGAAGGAGTTACTGTAGAAGTAAAAGATAACGTCATCACAGTAAAAGGGAAATTAGGAGAATTAACTCAGAATTTCGATGCTGTAGAGGTTAAGGTAGAAGAAGGAAAAGTTATAGTTACACGTCCATCTGAGTCTAAAGATCACAAAGCTAAACACGGTTTATACAGATCTTTAGTTAACAATATGATAGAAGGAGTATCTAAAGGTTGGACTAAACAACTAGAACTAGTTGGTGTTGGTTACAGAGCAAGTCACCAAGGTCAAAAACTAGATTTAGCTTTAGGTTTTTCTCATAACATCGTTATGAGCTTAGCACCGGAAGTACAAGTTGAAACAGTTTCAGATAAAGGTAAAAACCCAATTATTAAATTAACTTCTTACGATAAGCAATTGGTAGGACAAATCGCGGCGAAAATCCGTGGATTTAGACCACCAGAGCCTTACAAAGGAAAAGGAATTAAATTTGTAGGTGAAGAGTTAAGAAGAAAAGCAGGTAAATCAGCTTAATAATTAAGTTATGGCGTTAACAAAAAACGAAAGAAGAATAAGAATTAAAAACAGAATTCGCAAAATTGTCTCTGGTACTGAATCAAAGCCAAGATTGTCTGTTTTTAGAAGTAATAAAGAAATTTATGCTCAATTAGTCGATGACGTATCTGGTAAAACTATCAGTGCAGCATCTTCAAGAGATAAAGACATTAGTACTGCAACAGGAAGCAAATCTGAAATAGCTGCATTAGTAGGTAAGTCAGTTGCTGAAAAAGCTTTAAAAGCAGGTGTAGAGACAATCACTTTTGATAGAGGTGGTTATTTATATCACGGTAGAGTAAAATCATTAGCTGAAGGAGCTAGAGAAGCAGGACTTAAATTCTAAGAAATTATGTATCATAAATACAAAAGTGCAGAGTTAGTAAAACCAAGTGGATTAGATCTTAAAGATCATTTAATTGGTGTACAAAGAGTAACAAAAGTAACTAAAGGAGGTAGAGCCTTCGGATTCTCAGCAATTGTTGTTGTAGGAGACGAGGCAGGTGTAGTAGGTCACGGTTTAGGGAAATCTAAAGATGTAGCTAGTGCAATTGCTAAAGGTATCGAAGACGCTAAGAAAAACTTAGTTCGTATTCCAATAGTGAAAAGAACATTACCACACGAACAAAAAGGGAAGTATGGTGGAGCGAGAGTAAACATTATACCTGCAGCACCTGGTACAGGGGTTATCGCTGGTGGAGCTGTAAGAACAGTTCTTGAGGCAGTAGGTGTACATGATTGTTTATCTAAATCTCAAGGTTCATCAAACCCACATAACGTAGTAAAAGCAACATTTGATGCTTTATTACAGTTAAGAGATGCGAATACAATTGCTCGTGAACGAGGAATTTCTTTAGAAAAAGTTTTTAACGGTTAATATTTAAAGCAATGGCAAAAATAAAAGTAACAAAAGTTAAAAGCGCAATCAATCGTACTAAAAGTCAAAAGCAAACTTTATTAGCTTTAGGTCTTAAAAAGATTGGGCAAACTGTAGAGCACGAAAACACTTCTAGTATACTAGGAATGGTAAGAAAAGTAAATCACTTAGTTTCTGTTGAGGAAGCTTAAAAAACAATACTGAAAAATGGATTTAAGTAATTTAAAACCTGCAGAAGGTTCAGTTAAAACTCAAGGTAAGAGAATAGGTAGAGGACAAGGTTCTGGAAAAGGGGGTACGGCAACACGTGGTCACAAAGGAGCTAAATCTCGTTCTGGTTATTCTAAGAAAGTAGGATTTGAAGGAGGGCAAATGCCACTTCAAAGACGTGTACCTAAGTTTGGCTTTACAAATATCAACAGAGTAGACTATCAAGGTGTTAACTTGGATACGTTACAGAAATTAGTTGATGAGAAAAAAATCGAAACTACATTAGACTTTGAAACTCTTGTGAATTTAGGATTAGTTGGTAAAAACGAACTAGTTAAAATTTTAGGACGTGGAGAATTAAAAGCAAAACTTAATGTAACAGCTCATAAATTTACTGCTTCAGCAAAGGCTGCAATAGAAGCTGCTGGTGGAGAAGCTGTAACTTTATAAGACCAATCTAGAGTATGAAATTTATAGAGACTTTAAAAAATGTTTGGAAAATTGAAGAACTAAGAAATAGAATCATAGTAACACTTGGTCTATTATTAGTTTACCGTTTTGGAGCCCAAATCGTTTTACCAGGAATCGATGCCGCACAGTTGGAAAACTTGCAAACAGGTACTGAGAATGGTATAATGGGGTTACTAAATGCCTTTACAGGAGGAGCTTTTGCTAATGCTTCTGTATTTGCATTAGGTATTATGCCTTATATATCTGCTTCCATTGTAGTTCAGTTAATGGGAATTGCTATTCCGTATTTACAAAAACTACAAAAAGAAGGAGCGAGTGGTCAGAAAAAAATTACTCAAATTACTAGATGGTTAACCATTGCAATTTGTTTAGTACAAGCGCCTGGTTATTTAGCAAGTTTAAGTACCATGTTTGGAATCCCTGAATCGGCTTTCTTATTAGGTCAAGGTGGGGTATTCTATTTCTCTTCTATAGTGATCTTAGTTACAGGGTGTATCTTCGCGATGTGGTTAGGAGAAAAAATTACAGATAAAGGAATTGGTAACGGTATCTCATTATTAATTATGGTGGGTATTATCGCAACAATGCCAAAGTCATTTTTACAAAATGCAGTGTCTAGAATAGAAACTGGAAATAACGTAATGATGATTCTTTTCGAATTTGTAATTTGGTTAGCAATTATTTTAGCATGTGTAATGTTAGTAATGGCTGTTAGAAAAATAGCTGTTCAGTATGCAAGACGTTCTGCAACTGGTGGTTATGAGAAAAATGTATTTGGTGGTGCTAGACAATTTATCCCTCTTAAGCTTAATGCTTCTGGAGTGATGCCAATTATCTTCGCTCAGGCAATTATGTTTGTTCCTGGACTTATTGGAAGTTCTTCTTTCTTAGAAGGTACCTCTACTGGTCAATGGATGCAAGCTAATTTCTCAGACATTTTCGGACTGTGGTACAATGTGTTATTCGCTTTCTTAATTATAGTTTTTACTTATTTTTATACGGCGATTACAGTACCAACGAATAAAATGGCTGATGATTTAAAACGTAGTGGAGGATTTATCCCAGGCATTCGCCCAGGATCTGAAACTTCGGAGTATCTAGATAAAATCATGTCACAAATTACCTTACCAGGTTCTATTTTCTTAGCACTAATAGCTGTGTTCCCAGCATTTATAGTTAAGTTCTTAAACGTACAATCTGGATGGGCCTTATTTTTTGGTGGTACATCATTATTAATTTTGGTTGGAGTTGCAATTGACACTATGCAACAAGTAAATTCATACTTGTTAAATAGACACTATGATGGCTTGATGAAAACGGGTAAAAATAGAAAGGCAGTAGCTTAATTATTATACTATGGCAAAACAAGCAGCAATAGAACAAGACGGAACAATTATTGAAGCATTATCTAATGCGATGTTTCGTGTAGAATTAGAAAATGGTCACATTGTGACTGCACATATATCTGGTAAAATGCGTATGCATTACATTAAGTTGTTACCAGGTGATAAAGTAAAATTAGAAATGAGCCCTTACGACTTAAGTAAGGCTCGCATAACTTATAGATACTAATTACGATGAAAGTAAGAGCATCAGTTAAAAAAAGAAGTGCAGATTGTAAAATCGTGCGTAGAAAGGGTAGACTTTACGTCATTAACAAAAAGAATCCTAGATTCAAACAAAGACAAGGATAATTATGGCAAGAATTGCAGGAGTAGACATACCGAAACAGAAAAGAGGAGTCATTTCATTAACTTACATCTATGGTGTAGGTAGAAGTAGAGCTCAAGAAATTTTATCAACGGCTAAAGTTGATGAAAACATCAAAGTACAAGATTGGACAGATGATCAAATTGGAGCAATCCGTGAAGCTGTTGGAACTTTTACTATTGAAGGTGAATTACGTTCTGAAACTCAAATGAACATTAAGCGATTAATGGACATAGGATGTTACAGAGGGATCCGTCATAGAGCTAGTCTTCCATTGAGAGGACAACGTACTAAAAACAACTCTAGAACTAGAAAAGGTAGAAGAAAAACAGTTGCTAATAAGAAAAAAGCAACTAAATAATAAGTAGTATGGCAAAGACAAATACTAAAAGCACAAAAAAACGTAAAGTTATAATAGACGCGGTTGGGGAAGCTCATATTACTGCTTCTTTTAACAATATTATTGTGTCTTTAACAAATAAGAAAGGTGACGTTATTTCATGGTCATCTGCTGGTAAAATGGGATTCAGAGGTTCTAAAAAGAACACACCTTACGCTGCTCAATTAGCTGCGGAAGATGCATCTGGAGTTGCTAAAGAAGCCGGACTTAAAAAAGTTAAAGTTTACGTAAAAGGACCAGGAAACGGTAGAGAATCTGCTATCCGTTCTATCCATAATGCTGGAATTGAAGTAACTGAAATTATCGACGTTACTCCATTACCTCATAATGGATGTCGCCCTCCAAAGCGTAGAAGAGTATAATTTACTCATAATTTAGAATTAATATCAATTATAATTAAATTATAGTTGGTATTAATTTTTTATGTTTAAATTTGCAAATTATAAAAACAATCAAGTATTAATAAGAGATCAACGATTATCGAAGGATAAGATTTAGACCTTAATTCATAATCACTCTTTAAACAACAATTAGAAATGGCAAGATATACTGGTCCTAAAACTAAAATAGCTCGTAAATTTGGCGAAGCTATCTTTGGAGACGATAAATCTTTCGAGAAAAGAAATTATCCTCCAGGGCAACACGGAAACGCAAGAAGACGTGGAAAGAAATCTGAATATGCTATCCAGTTAATGGAAAAGCAAAAAGCTAAATATACTTACGGTATTTTAGAAAAACAATTCAGAAACATGTTTAAAAAAGCTACAGCAGCTCCTGGAATTACAGGTGAAGTTTTATTACAATTATGTGAGTCTAGATTAGACAACGTTGTATTTAGAATGGGTGTTGCACCTACACGTAGCGCAGCAAGACAATTAGTTTCTCACAGACATATTACTGTTAATGGGGAGTTAGTTAATATTCCATCTTACAACTTAAAAGCTGGAGATGTTGTTGCTGTTAGAGAAAAATCAAAATCACTTGAAGCTATCGATAGATCTTTATCTAGCTCAAGTAACGTATACGAGTGGATTACTTGGAATAGCGAGAAGAAAGAAGGAACTTATGTTTCTGTTCCTGCTAGAATCCAAATCCCAGAAAACATCAATGAGCAATTCATAGTCGAATTATACTCTAAATAATAACTGATACAAATCGCAAATATGGCAGTATTTAATTTTCAGAAGCCCGACAAAGTAATCATGATTGATTCTACCGACTTCGAAGGTAAATTTGAATTTAGACCTTTAGAACCAGGTTACGGATTAACAATAGGAAATGCTCTTAGAAGAGTTTTACTATCTTCTCTAGAAGGATTTGCAATTACATCAGTTAGAATCGAAGGTGCAGACCACGAATTCTCAACACTTGCTGGTGTAGTAGAAGATGTGACTGAAATTATTTTAAACTTAAAACAAGTTCGTTTTAAAAGACAAATTGAAGATGTTGATAACGAATCTGTTTCAATTTCTATTTCAGGACAAGATCAAATAACAGCTGGTGACTTTCAGAAATTTATCTCAGGATTCCAAGTATTAAATACAGATTTAGTTATTTGTAACTTAGAGTCTAAAGTCAATTTTAATATGGAACTTACTATCGAAAAAGGTAGAGGTTATGTTCCTGCAGAAGAAAATAAGAAAGCTTCAGCGCCTATTGGGACAATCTTTACGGATTCGATTTATACGCCTATTAAGAATGTAAAATACAGTATCGAGAACTACCGTGTAGAACAAAAGACAGATTACGAAAAATTAGTTTTCGAAATCCAATCTGATGGTTCTATTACGCCTCAAGATGCTTTAACAGAAGCAGCAAAAACGTTAATTCACCACTTTATGTTATTCTCAGATGAGAGAATTACTTTAGAGGCCGACGAAATAGCACAAACTGAAACTTATGATGAAGAATCTCTTCATATGAGACAGTTGCTTAAAACAAAATTAGTGGATATGGATTTATCTGTACGTGCACTAAACTGTTTAAAAGCTGCCGAAGTAGATACTTTAGGAGACTTAGTATCGTTCAATAAAAATGATTTAATGAAGTTCCGTAACTTTGGTAAAAAATCATTAACTGAGCTAGAAGAACTAGTAAATGTTAAAGGTTTAAACTTCGGAATGGACTTATCAAAATACAAACTAGATAAAGACTAATACATCATATTTTGCTCCTCTATAACGGGTAGTAGCAAGATGGTGATTAAAACAAAATGTCATGAGACACGGAAAAAAAGTAAACCACTTAGGAAGACAAACAGCACATAGAAAAGCTATGCTTGCAAATATGGCTTGTTCTTTAATACAACACAAACGTATTAATACAACTGTAGCTAAAGCAAAAGCTTTAAAGCAATTTGTTGAACCTATGATCACTAAGTCTAAAGAAGATACAACACACAACAGACGTCTTGTGTTTTCTAAATTAAGACAAAAAGATGCCGTTACAGAACTATTTAGAGATGTAGCTGCTAAAGTAGGTGATCGTCCAGGTGGATACACACGTATTATTAAGTTAGGAAATCGTTTAGGAGATAACGCTGATATGGCAATGATAGAATTAGTTGATTACAACGAAATCTATAACGCTGGAAAAGCTGAGAAGAAAACGACGCGTAGAAGTAGAAGAGGTGGAAAAGCTAAACCGGCTGCAGACACTGCTACTAAAGCATCTAACGAAGAAGAAGAATAAAAATGTTAATAAGCATTTAAAATAAAAGGATAAACTATTTTAGTTTATCCTTTTTTTTATGCAATTTTGTCAAACTTTTCGAATCAATGAAATATCAAAAACTTAAAAAAGCTATAATTTTACTTGCAGATGGTACTATTTTTCACGGTAAAGCTGTAGGCAAAGAAGGTAACGCTGTTGGTGAAGTGTGTTTTAACACAGGAATGACAGGGTACCAAGAAATTTTTACCGATCCGTCATACTATGGCCAATTAATGGTAGCTACCAATGCTCATATTGGTAATTATGGTGTTACCGATCAAGATTCAGAATCCGATTCTATTAAGATTTCTGGTTTAATATGTAAAAATTTTAGTTACGACTATTCACGAGATATCGCAACAGGGTCTTTAGAAGATTTCTTGAATGATAATAATCTATTAGCTATATCAGACGTTGATACACGAGCCTTAGTAAGCTATATTAGAGATAATGGAGCCATGAATGCTGTGATTTCTACCGATGTAGATAATATCGAAGGTTTGAAAAAACTTTTAGAAGAGGCGCCAGATATGAAAGGTCTTGAGCTGGCTTCTAAGGTATCGACTAAAGAACCTTATTTCTTTGGTAATGAAAACGCATCAATTAAAATTGCCGCTTTAGATATAGGTATCAAAAAGAATATTCTTCGCAATTTTGCAGATAGAGATGCTTATATTAAGGTGTTCCCTTACAATGCTACTTTCGAAGAAATGAGTAGTTGGAATCCTGACGGTTACTTCTTGTCGAACGGTCCTGGAGATCCAGAACCATTAGTCGAAGCGCAAGCCTTAGCTAAAGAGATTATTAAACGCGATTTACCTCTTTTTGGTATTTGTTTAGGACATCAAGTTATTGCCCTAGCTAACGGTATTTCGACTTATAAAATGCACAATGGACACCGCGGTATTAATCACCCGGTTATGAACTTAGTGACGGGTAAAGGGGAAATTACTTCTCAAAACCACGGTTTTGCTATAAATAGAGAAGAAACAGAGGCGCATCCAGATGTAGAGATTACTCATGTTCATTTAAATGATAATACCGTTGCAGGTATAAGAATGAAGTCTAAAAACGTTTTCTCGGTGCAATATCACCCTGAGGCTAGTCCAGGACCAAATGATGCTAGGTATTTATTCGATCAATTTATTGAGAATATAAAATCAAAATAACTAAAAAGACAATGAACTAAACTTCATTGTCTTTTTTGCTTTAATAATAACAAGATAATTTTAGGATTTCTATAGTAATAACTATTTTTAGCTTAAAATTAAATAGTAAATTTGAGCACAAGTTCAACTTAAAAAAATATTATGAGTATTATAATTAACGTTCACGCTAGACAAATTTTCGATTCAAGAGGTAATCCTACTGTAGAGGTCGATGTAGAAACTGAAAACGGATTCCTTGGTAGAGCGGCAGTTCCATCTGGAGCTTCTACTGGAGAGCATGAAGCGGTAGAGCTTAGAGATGGCGGTAAAGATTTTATGGGTAAAGGTGTTTTAAATGCCGTAGACAACGTAAATTCTATTTTAGCTCAAGAACTTTTAGGTGTTAATGTTTTCGAACAAAACTATATAGATACCTTAATGTGCGAGATTGATGGTACGCCAAATAAATCTAAATTAGGAGCTAATGCTATTCTTGGGGTGTCTTTAGCGGTTGCTAAAGCGGCGGCTGCCGAGCTTGGTATGCCACTGTACAGATATGTTGGTGGGGTGAGCGCAAATACCTTGCCGGTACCTATGATGAATATTATTAATGGGGGATCGCATAGTGATGCGCCTATTGCTTTTCAGGAATTTATGGTTATGCCGGTAAAGGCCAATAATTTTTCTCACGGTTTACAAATGGGTACGGAAATATTCCACCATTTAAAAGCGGTATTACACGATCGTAATTTAAGTACGGCTGTAGGTGATGAAGGTGGTTTTGCACCTACTTTAGACGGTACCGAAGATGCACTAGATACGATTGCTATGGCTGTTAAAAATGCAGGCTATACTTTAGGTGATGATGTTATGATCGCACTTGATTGTGCAGCGGCCGAGTTTTATGTGAATGGTAAGTACGATTACACAAAATTTGAAGGTGATTCTGGTAAAGTAAGAACCAGTACAGAACAAGCTGATTACTTAGCGGAATTAGCTTCTAAATATCCTATTATTTCTATAGAAGATGGTATGGATGAAAATGACTGGGAAGGATGGAAATACTTAACAGAGAAAATTGGTGATAAAGTGCAGTTGGTAGGTGATGATTTGTTTGTTACTAACGTAGAGCGTTTATCGAAAGGGATTTCAGAACAAATTGCCAATTCAATTTTAATTAAAGTTAACCAAATAGGAACACTAACCGAGACTATTGCAGCTGTAAATATGGCGCATAACGCAGGGTATACTTCTGTAATGTCTCACCGTTCAGGTGAAACAGAAGATAATACTATTGCCGATTTAGCAGTGGCATTAAATTGCGGACAAATAAAAACAGGTTCTGCTTCACGAAGTGATCGTATGGCGAAATACAATCAGTTATTACGTATTGAAGAGGAATTAGGAAATATTGCTTACTACCCAAAAAACAAAGCGTTTAAAGTAAAGCAGTAGGTAAAAGTTTATACCTCATTTGTATATTTAACGGACCACAGACCTTTCTAAGGTGTGTCGTCCGTTTTTTTATGCTATTTTATTTAAAATTGTAGATAGATTAGAAGTCTACCTACCACACTAATCTTTGTTTTTTTATACTTATTGGTCGAGCATATAACATAGAAAAATAATTATTAATTCGAGCGTTTATATTCTAATTTTAAATTGTATTTTCAATGAGATATTATGTGAGAGATGCATTCCCATAACTATCATAAATTTTAGTGATGTTATAATTGTTAAATCCTTTGTTAATGCGTTTCATAAATTCAGAGGTTTTTTGTAATTTAGCGTTCCGCAAAAACAAGTAAAACAAAAAGTAAATATGTCAAAAACTGCTACGTTAGAAATTAATGGCCAAAAGCATGAGTTTCCTTTAATAGAAGGTACTGAAAATGAAATCGCAATAGATATTAAAAATTTAAGAGGGGTAACAGGAGGTGTTACAACTATAGATCCAGGATATAAAAATACAGGGTCTTGTGAAAGTGCGATTACTTTTTTAAATGGAGAAGAAGGTATTTTACGATACAGAGGATACTCGATTGAAGAATTAGCAGAAAAAGCAGACTTTTTAGAAGTTGCTTATCTTTTAATTTTTGGTGAATTACCAACGAAGGAGCAATTAGATAAATTTCATTCAGATATTAAAGACGAGTCTGTTGTAGACGATGACATCAAAAAGATTATTGATGCCTTTCCTAAAACAGCACATCCAATGGGTGTTTTAGCTTCTTTAACAAGTGCTTTAACAGCTTTTAATCCGTCGTCTGTAAATACAGAATCGGAAGAGGATATGTACAGAGCTATTGTTAAAATATTAGGAAAATTTCCTGTGTTAGTAGCTTGGACTATGCGTAAGAAAAAAGGATTACCGTTAGATTATGGTGATCGTTCTTTAGGTTATGTTGAAAACGTTCTTAAAATGATGTTTAAAAAACCTAACGAAGAGTATAAACAAAACCCAGTTTTAATAAACGCCTTAGACAAACTATTAATTTTACACGCAGATCACGAACAAAACTGTTCTACATCTACGGTTAGAATTGTAGGGTCTTCTCACGCTGGATTATTCACGTCTTTATCTGCTGGTATTTCTGCACTTTGGGGACCTCTTCACGGAGGTGCTAATCAAGCGGTATTAGAAATGCTTGAAGCTATTAAGGAAGATGGTGGAGACACTAAGAAATACATGGGGAAAGCTAAGGATAAGGAAGATCCTTTCCGTTTAATGGGCTTCGGACATAGAGTATATAAAAACTTCGATCCAAGAGCAAAAATTATTAAGGTTGCTGCTGATGAAGTGTTAGAAGATTTAGGAATCGAAGATCCTATTTTAGATATCGCTAAAGGATTAGAAAAAGAAGCATTACAAGACGATTATTTCGTGAAGCGTAAGCTATATCCAAATGTTGATTTTTACTCAGGTATAATCTACAGAGCAATGGATATTCCAACCGAAATGTTTACAGTTATGTTTGCTTTAGGACGTTTACCAGGATGGATCGCTCAATGGAGAGAAATGCGTTTACGTAAGGAGCCAATTGGAAGACCTAGACAAGTATATATCGGTGAAAACCAAAGAGATTTTAAAGCTATCGATAAGCGATAAGTCTATAAATTTACAACACACAAAGCTTCATAATAATTTTATGGAGCTTTTTTATATCATAAATTATGTTGAAACTAAATGTAAAAAACGAAACGTCTCGTTTAAGAGCAGTTATTTTAGGAACGGCTAAAAGTTGCGGTGATACGCCAAAGATTGAGGATGCCTACGACCCAAAATCCTTAGAGCATATTAAAGCAGGAACCTATCCTATAGAAGAAGATATGGTTAAAGAAATGGAGGCTGTAGCCGCCGTTTTAGAAAAGTATAACGTTACGGTTTACAGACCGGAGCTTATTGAAGACTACAACCAGATTTTTGCTAGAGATATTGCTTTTGTAATTGATGACGTGTTAGTAAAAGCTAACATTCTACCAGATAGAGAGAAAGAATTAGATGCTATCCAATATATAATTGATAAGATAGATCCTAAAAAAGTCATTCGTCCGCCAGAAGAAGCCCACATTGAAGGTGGTGATGTTATGGTTTGGAACGATCATATTTTTATTGGAACGTATCGCGGGGCAGATTATTCTGATTATATCGTGGCACGAACCAATAAAGCAGGTGTCGATTTTATTGCAGAATCATTTCCTCATAAAACAGTAAAAAGCTTCGATTTGGTAAAGTCTCAAACCGAACCCCGCGATAATGCTCTGCATTTAGACTGTTGTTTCCAACCTATAGGGAAAGATAAAGCGATTCTTCATAAAGAAGGATTTAGAGATGAAAATGAGTTTAACTGGTTGTTAGACTTTTTTGGTAAAGAGAATTGTTTTATCATCTCGAAAGAAGAAATGTATAATATGAATAGTAATATATTTTCTATTGCTGAAGATGTTATTATATCAGAAAAGAATTTTACGCGTTTAAATACGTGGTTGCGAGAAAAAGGATTTACAGTCGAAGAAGTACCTTATGCTGAAATCGCTAAGCAAGAAGGGTTGTTACGTTGCAGTACAATGCCTTTAATTAGAGACTAATATAATACCAGTTTTTTTGAAATACGCTGTGTCGTATTCTTAAGAGTGAACATATAAATACCCTTTTGTAAATGACTTAAATCTAAAACTTGAGTCTTTTTATAAAGGGTTTTTTTGTAAACAACCTTACCGAGAATGTCAGTAATAAGTAGACTGTAACTTTCCTCGGCATGAAGCGATTTAAAATCTAATGTTATTAATCCATTTGAAGGATTGGGGTAGAGTTTAAAGTTTTTTTTTCAGTAGGAACCGTCTCAGGAGCACTTAAAGTGCTTATGCCTATAGCAAACTCCAAGGCTGCACCTACACTGCCTTTAGTTACCTCGTAAAGATAATTGGGGTCCATATTAGCTAAAACATCTGTTGGGGAATGGGAGTGTGGCGTTTCATTCTTTTCATAAAGTCCTGTAATTACTTTACCTGCATTTTCAAAGGGTACGTAATCTGAACCATACGCATTAGATAATTCAGTACCTAAATTAGAATACAGACCTATACAGGTCGCTAACGTGTTTGTGGCTGCTAATGACTCAGCATTGTTTTCAATTGGTGCTGTAGTGTCATATTCACAGATAATAGTGTCGTTTATAGTCCCGCTAACTCCACCAACTTGATCAATATTAAATACTAAAGCGATATCCATATTTTGAGGTATAACTGTAGTGTTGACATAATAATTACTACCAATTAATCCGGCTTCTTCACCACTAAAATGAATGAACTTTATAGAGTACTCCGTATCGACATTTTTTAAAAGACGCGCCATCTCTAAAAGCAATACAGTCCCACTACCATTATCGTTGGTTCCTGGTCCGTTTATAGTGTCGTAATGTGCATCGATGACTATAAATGTATTCGGATAAACACTACCAGTCTTAGTGATTATAATATTATGACTTGTATTTCCAGAAAACGAAAACGCTTGCTCTTCAATAGTAGTATATCCCAAAGATTGATATCTAGAAACAATCCAATTTTGTGTGTTGCTTAAAGCGCTCGAACCATTTGTCTTAACGCCGAAACTTTCAAAGGTAGTTAAGTCGGCCACGATGTTTGAGGCAGAAACGGTATTGACAATATCTCCATAAAACGGATTATAGGTTTGTGCCGTGGAGTGGCTAGTAAACATTAAAAAACAAAGTGATAAAAGGAGTAAAGCACGTGTCATTATAAAAGCAAATTGGTGTAGGGTGAAGATATTAATTTTTAATGAACTCAGAACCGATTAAAAGGTTAATTTAAAACTGACGTTAGGTGTGGTACCTAGCGATTTCTTTTCTATTTTTAAAATGGAATCATCAGGCTCTATGGAGTAATAGGTGTTCAGGTTATTCTTTGTGTTGAAAATATTCCAAATAGAAACGCCTATGTCAGCTTTAGTAGTTTCGGTAAATTTAAAGTTGTAAATAGCTGAAAAGTCTGCTCTAAAATAATCGTCTAAATGGTCTCCATTAGGCTCTTGATAGTTTATGGAGTTGTCAAAAATTTCATTCCCGGTAATTGGCGCTGTAGTAATGTTTCCTGTACGCCAATTAAGCCCTAAGGCTAGTTTTAGCTGGTCTACAGTATAGGTGTTTGCAAAGGTAAGAGCGTTTGTTATATCCGTTGTATTTGGAAAAGGGTTTCCGTTATTTAGAGTAGGGAAAGTGTAATTATTAGCACTTAAAGAATAACTCAGCCACATACTTAAATTTGTAATACGCTTGTGAATTAAAACATCCAATCCCTGTACTTTATAACTTCCTATAGCATTTATAAATTGATATTGGTTTTGCATCCCTTGGCTTCTTGTGGTAATTCCATCAACTTGTTTCTGGTAAAGTTCGGCGCTCACTAATAATTGATTTCTTTTGTATTGAAGACCTAAGGAAACTTGTTTGCTCTCTAGCGTTGGTATTGTAGAGTTATTAGCAAGTACCCAACGTCTTTTTTCAATACCTAAAAAATCATTTTGCCTATCGATTACCTGAGAGGTAATTTGGCTTTTATATTCACCCAATAGTTCTACTTTAAAATACTTTAAAAACCGCTGACTAAAACTTAATCGGGGTTCAAAATATATGTGATTCGATAGCGAGTAGTGATTGGCTCTGATTCCGGCTTTTATAAACGTCTCGTTTGAAGTAGAATTCCAAATAGCTTCACTGTATCCCGACGTACTAACCGCTACCTTTTTTATAAGACTACGGTACGCAGGGGTTGTTGTTTCTTCCTTATTAGAAATACCGATTTCAAAAACTTGTAAACCATTCACCCAAATTAAATTAGGGTGTGCATAATACGTTGTGTTTAATTTGAAATTAGTCTCTAAAACTTGATTTTGTTGTTGTAATTGTTGACTGTTTTCAAACCTGAAATTACGTGCATCTAATTTATAATGGGTAACATAAGCTTGTAAGTCTGTCGTGAACTTAGAATTCCAATCTCTATGATAAGTTATTCCTACTGCTTGATTTTTTTGTTCTATCCCATTGGAAACATTTGCTATGGTTTCAGGAGGACTCTCAATATAACTCAGTGAATTGTATGTTGTGGTTGCACTAAGGCTAAATTGGTCTTTTTTTGATGGTTTATAAATGAGTTTTGAGTTGATATCATAAAAGAAAAACGCATCATTTTTTATAAGGTTATCAGAATTTGTAATATCTGTGTCTTGAAAGACACGGTCAAAATAATTTGAATAGGTAGAGGTTTCGAATACGTCTGTTATGGAGCGCCGTGCCGAGACCTGCATTTCCAGTTTGTTGTTAATAGGGACTTTTCCAAACCCGCTAAAATTTATAAGGTTTAACCCGAGTCCCCCGGAAGCTTCGCTATTTAATTCAGAATCCAATTCCATAGCAATGGTGCTAGAAACTGCATCTCCATATTGAGCGCTTGTCCCATTTTTAGAGACCATTACTTTTCGAGTTAAATTTGGAGTGAAACTAGAAATTAAACCAAAAAAATGTCCCGATTGATACATTTTTATACCGTCCCATAAGATAAGGTTTTGGTCGTGGGTACCACCGCGGACATTTAAATTAGAAACCGTCTCATCGGTACTAAGTACACCCGGTAGTGCTTGTACAGTTTGTAATATGTCGGGCTCTATTAACCCCGGAAGTATTCCGAATTTTTTGGTTCGTATGGCGATGGCCCCGGCTTTAGTTTTTGAAATACCCGATGTTAGGTAATCTGAAAGTTGTACTTCGCCAAGTTCCTGAATGTCTTTAAAGGTGTATTTTGCTGGTTGTATTACAATAAACCTAGAATTCAAGACTTTAAATTCTAATTGTGAACTAGCTTCTAAGGCTTTTAAAACCTCGCTTAATTCCAAATTAATATCTGGAACAACACTCGATTTATTTGCAATAGTGATGTCTGCATAAGAGAAACGAACATCATAGCGCTTTTGTATAATTTCTAAAACTGAGATAAGAGGTTGCTTATCGTTTGTAATGTTTTGAGCCAACATATGGCAAACATTAAAAACAATTAAAACCCATAAAGAAACAAGTGTTCTCTTAGTAATCACTACTTAGCAGTATAACGTTTTTATCCTTTTTATATGTTAGTTGTAAAGGTAGTGTAATTGCTTGTAATGCTATATTAATATTATCATGAGTAAAGCTTCCGGTAAATAATTGCTTAGTATTTATTGCCGAAGCATTTACTTTTACGTTGTATTGTCTTTCAAATTCAGCTAGGACATGGTTTAGTGGCATACTTTTAAAAGCACTTTCGTTAGTTAACCACAGTGGTTGTGTGCTTGTAATACTTTGCTCTGTGAGTTGCTTACCATCTACTATAGTAAAGCTTTCTCCAGGTTTTAATAGTACAGATTCTGTTTCGTAATTAACGCGTACCGAGCCTTCGAAACATAAGACTTCAAAGATGTTATCGCGTTGTTTAACACTAAACTGTGTACCTAAAACAGTGACAAGACCGTGTTTGGTCTGGACACTAAAAGTAGCTCCCTTAGCAACCTTAAAATAGCCTTCGCCGGTTAATTCAACCTCACGTTTATCGTCCCAATTATTTGTATTAAATCGGATTGATGATAATGCGTTTAATGTCACTACGGATTCATCGGGTAAAGTAATGCTGTCTTTTTGAGCAGCTAAAGTTTCAAAATTAGTGTCTTGTGTAATTGAAAAATATAAAGTCCCTAAACCTATTACAAGAACAGCTGCAAGGCGTAAAACAGGTTTTAGCCAGTTCTTTTTTTGTTTGGCCTTTTGTTTCGTTTCTAATTGGCTTTGTAGATCAGCCCAAGCCGCTTCACGATCATACTCCTCGGTTTTAAAGCGTGTCATTGCTTGAGATAACTTCACCAAATCGGCATAGTCTTCAAGCTTTTTAAAGGCTTCAAGTTCCTCAGTGTTAAGATTATTATCTAACCATTTTAATATTAAATCTTCTTTTTTCATACTGTGTATTCACTCATATAACAACTACCTACTAAAAATTCCTACCTTGTAATATTCTAAATTGTGTCGAGATCCTCTCGAAGTTTTTTTAAGGCCCCATAAATTCTTTTTTCTACGGCCTTAGTGCTAATGTCTAAAAGTGTCGCAATTTCTTTATAACGTTTACCTTCAACCCTGTTTAACAAAAAGGCAGTACGTTGGGCTTCGGTTAAATTAGAGATAGCTCTCTGTAATTTCTCCATATACTCATTACCTTCCATAATAAATTCTGGTGTTTCGTTAGTCTGAGAAGGTGGTTTGTTTTGCTGGTATTTTAATACGACTTTTTGATGCTTGGTTTCATTTAACATTAAATTATTGCCAATCGTAAACAAATAGCTCTTTGCTTTTTCAGGAGAGACTTTGCCACAATTTTCCCAGAGCTTAATAAACGCTTCTTGTGCTTTGTCTTTTGGATTTAAATGCGCCCCAAATTTATAGTATAGAAAATCGTGCAAATCTTTTGAGTACTTCTTAAAAATAGAATTAAAAAGTGATTCGTTGCAAATATCTTCGTGAAGGTTTTTATTCATATAACTAATATGTTACTGTATACAAAGTAGCAACATTATTTTTAGAAAGACAAGGTAGGACTTTTAATAACTTAATTGTTTAATAACCGTATAGAAGTTCTATACTTCTAAAATTGATCACCCAAAAACATGAAAAACATGAAAACTTTATTGCGCTTATCAGTCTTAACTAAATTATTAATTGTATCGCTTATAACGGTCTTGACATTCACCTCCTGTCAGAATGAAATTGTAGAGGTTAATCTACCCAATAATCAGGATACTATAAATGCAAATACAAACTTATCAAACCTATTATCTAACGTCTCAGCATTAAACGGTTCTGTAGATGATAGTGTTGATAATGCTAGCTGTTTTACGATGACCTTACCTGTTACCATAGAAGTTAATGGCACTGTGATTGTTATTACTAGCGTAGAGGATTATGAGGCTATTGAAGCTGTTTTTGATGTCCTAGAGGATACCATAAGCATTCAGTTTCCAATCACTATTGTATTTAATAATTATACCGAAGTGGTTATCTCTAACCAAGAAGATCTTGACGTTTTAGTCGAGGCCTGCTTAAATGATGATGATTATGAAGACGCTATTGATTGTATCGATTTTCAATATCCCATAGTGTTTTCTGTATACAATTCTAATTTTCAAATTACAGATACAGTCACAATTCAAGATGATGAGTCTCTACATCATTTTATAGAGGATTTAGAAGGTGGTATTCTAGCGAGTTTAAATTTCCCGGTGACTATGATCTTGAGTGATGGATCTACCATAGAAGTGACTAATAACACAGAATTAGAAGCCGCTATTGAGGCTGCAGACGATACTTGCGATGACGATGATAATAATGAAGAAGACGATTGCGATATAGAAACCATAAATGCAAATATTGTAGAATGTGTTTGGAGTGTTGTTAGTTACACAGGAAGCGTTGATTTAAGTGTGTTTACTTTCGAATTTAATAGTAATGGTTCGGTTTTAATTTCAGAAAACGGCAATTATGTAGATGGAAATTGGGAAACATCAGAAACGAACGAGGGTCTAATGGTAGCCTTTAGTAATATTAGTGGTAATAGCCTTACAGAAGTAATTAATGGGGAGTGGTTGATTTTAAATTGTGATGATGATGAATTGGAATTGGTGAATAACGGTGAGTTTTTAGTTCTAGATCGCGATTGTAGCCCTGGTCCGTTTGCTTGTTTTGAAGATTTTGATGGAGAACTAATAGGTTGCGACGATGATAACGATGGTTTTGGGGTGTTTGATTTAAATGGCACTTTTGCTGATTGTAATGCAAACGGAGAATATAATATTTACTATTACGAAACATTGGCAGATGCCCAAGCTGGTACTAATCCTTTAATTTCCCCTTATAACAATATAATAGTCACTCCATTTACAATTTATGTGCGGGTAGAGGTATACAACAACCCAGATCAATATGAAATATACGAACTTGAATTATTTCTAGAAAATTGTGATCCAACCGGGTGTTCAGAAATTGATTTGACTAATTATTTACAAGAATGCGAGTGGAATATTGTAAACTTTAACGGTAGTGACGATTTAATAATTTACGATTTAGAATTTCAAATTAATAACACCGTAGTCATTACAGGAAATGGGAATACAATTACAACAACATACACTGTAACACAAGATGCAAATGGTGTGTATTTAGAGTTCGATAATGTAAGTGGGCCGAATATTCAAGCCATTACAGGGAACTGGCATATTATAGATTGCGATCCAGAACGTTTAGAAATGACCATGGGAGCAAATACTATGGTTATGGAACGCGATTGTACGCCAGATGGTATGTGCAATATTAACCAAGCTGAAAATAATTTATTGGACTGTGAATGGACCATTTCAAGTTATAATGGCGATGATGGATTTGCTATTTTTAACATCGACTTTATGGAAAATAACAATGCTACGATTACCTCTTCAAACGAATCGTATACCATGACCTGGATGATCTCATTAGATGGTGATATTTATTTAGATTTATCGACTATTTCAGGAGGTAATGTTCAGGTTCTAGAAGGGAATTATATTTTAGTCGAGTGTACACCAAATCAAATGATTTTTCACGACCAAACCAATTCAAATATAGAACTGGTTTTAGATAAAGATTGTAGTTAATAAGCACTTAATAAAAGTTTTATTTAGTTTTTTAGTTGATTTTAGATTGAAAAGAGCTGTCATTTTTGATAGCTCTTTTCTTTTGCTTTAATTAAATAGTATTTAAACTTTAAAAATACGCGTCAAATTCTTATTTTTGCAACTCTTAAAAAGACAAGAAACTATGTTCAATAATTTAAGTGATAAGTTAGATAAAGCGTTACACGTATTAAAAGGACACGGAAGCATTACAGAAGTAAATGTTGCCGAGACCTTAAAAGAAGTACGTCGTGCCTTATTAGACGCCGATGTTAACTTTAAAATTGCTAAAGAATTTACGGTTAGAGTAAAGGAAAAAGCATTAGGACAGAACGTTTTAACGACGTTACAGCCAGGACAGTTAATGGTTAAAATCGTTAAAGACGAATTAACAGAATTAATGGGTGGTGATGCCGCAGGATTAAACTTGTCTGGAACACCAACTGTTATTTTAATGTCTGGTTTACAAGGTTCTGGTAAAACAACCTTCTCTGGTAAATTAGCCAATTTCTTAAAAACTAAAAAAACTAAGAAACCTTTATTAGTCGCTTGTGACGTTTACCGTCCAGCAGCTATCGATCAATTACACGTCGTAGGAGATCAATTAAACATAGAGGTGTATAGCGATAAAGGAAATAACGACCCTGTTGCCATTGCGCAAGCAGGTATTGCTCATGCAAAAGCGAATGGGCATAACGTTGTTATTATCGATACCGCAGGTCGTTTAGCTGTAGATGAAGCGATGATGACCGAGATATCGAACATTCATAAAGCCATTGAACCGCAAGAAACCCTGTTTGTTGTCGATTCTATGACTGGGCAAGATGCAGTAAATACAGCAAAAGCCTTTAACGATGTATTAAATTTTGATGGGGTTATCCTAACAAAACTAGATGGTGATACGCGTGGTGGGGCTGCGATTTCTATTAAGTCTGTAGTTAATAAACCAATTAAGTTTATTGGTACAGGAGAAAAAATGGAAGCGATAGATATATTCTATCCGGCACGTATGGCCGATCGTATTCTTGGAATGGGAGATGTCGTGTCGTTAGTAGAAAGAGCACAAGATCAATTTGACGAAGAAGAAGCGAGAAAGCTACAGAAGAAAATTGCTAAAAATCAATTTGGTTTTGACGATTTCTTAAAGCAAATTCAGCAAATCAAGAAAATGGGGAACATGAAAGACCTTGTTGGAATGATTCCTGGCGCTGGAAAAATGATGAAAGATATTGATATCGACGATGATGCTTTTAAACATATTGAAGCTATTATACACTCGATGACTGTAGAAGAAAGAACAAACCCTTCAATAATTAATGCCAGTCGCAAAAAACGAATCGGAAAAGGTTCAGGAACTTCGGTAACACAAGTTAACCAACTCCTGAAACAGTTTGACCAGATGAGTAAAATGATGAAAATGATGCAAGGCGGAGGCGGTAAACGTATGATGCAAGCAATGAAAAACATGAGGTAATCCCTCGTGTTTTTTATTTTATAATAAATTGAAACCCAGCCTATCTTATTGTAAAGATAGGTACAAATGAAAACTGATATTTAGAAGTAAAGCACCACGTTTTTGTGTTTTATGAGAATACCGCAACAAAACAAAAAAATGACATTATTAGATGGTAAAAAAGTAAGCAACGACATCAAAGATGAAATTGCTGAGGAAGTGAAAAAAATGAAAGCTAATGGAGAGAAAGTTCCTCATTTAGCTGCTGTAATTGTAGGTAGCGATGGCGCTAGTTTAACGTATGTAGGAAGTAAAGTACGCGCTTGTGAGCGTGTAGGTTTCGAGTCTACTATGGTGCGTTTATCAAATACTACAAGTGAAATTGAACTCCTAGATAAAATTGAAGAGTTGAATAATAATGACGATATCGATGGCTTTATTATTCAATTACCATTACCACCACAAATTGATACTCAAAAAGTATTGATGGCAGTAAACCCCGATAAAGATGTCGATGGTTTTCATCCTATGAATTTTGGTAAAATGGCATTAGATATGTCTACGTTTATTCCAGCTACTCCTTTTGGAATCTTAGAATTATTAGATCGCTATAATGTAACAACAAAAGGGAAGCATACAGTAGTTATCGGGCGATCTCATATTGTAGGGCGTCCTATGAGTATTTTAATGGGGCGTAAAGGTTTTCCAGGAAACTCAACCGTAACATTAACTCATAGTCACACGAAAAATATTACACAAATCACCTCTCAAGCCGATATTATAATATCTGCTCTTGGAGTGCCTAACTTCTTAAAAGCCGAAATGGTAAAAGAAGATGCTGTTGTGATCGATGTAGGAATTACAAGGGTAGCCGACGAGTCGTCTCCAAAAGGATATGTGATTACTGGTGATGTGGATTTTGAAAATGTAAGCAAAAAAGCAAGTTTTATTACACCAGTTCCTGGTGGAGTAGGACCAATGACGATTGCTATGTTACTTAAAAACACCTTGCTGGCAAGAGAACGTCACAGAGCGAGAAAATAATACTTCGTATTTATATCATACCTTAAAATGCTTATACCTCTTTTATATTTTTTATCACCGGTAAAAATTGGGAGTTATGAGCATTTTTTGCCTATTGTATGCGCTGCTGTATTATCCATTATGCTCTTTACATGGGCTAAAACAGTGTCTTTAAAATTTCAAATCTTAATTTTTAAGCTTATTGGTGCGGTAATTACTTTTACTATAATTGGGTATCATACCCATTTAGCACTGACAACGGATTATAATATTACTACCGATTTACCTCTCTTTCTTTGTAGTTTTCTGGGATTAATAAGTATGGTATTTACCCAGTACCGTTCGTATTGGATGTATGAAATATTATTATTTTGGGTGTTTGCCGGTACTACTCAAGCGGTGTTAACTCCAGATATAGCCACAGGTTTTCCTAGTTTCGATTTCTTTCGCTACTGGATTGTTCACTTAGGGCTTATTGTAATGATGCTGTATGCCTCTCTAGTTCTTAATATGCGTCCTACGTTGCGAAGTGTCTTTAAGTCTTTTATAAGCTTACAAGTGTACTTGCTCATTATGCTAGTCGTAAACTATCTTTTAGGTTCTAACTATTCTTACTTAAACCGTAAACCAACTTCGGCCTCTGTGCTGGATTATTTTGGCGATTGGCCACTTTATATTCTAGTTGTTGAGCTTGTTTTATTGCCGTATTTTTTGTTGCTCTATCTGCCGTTCTACCTAGCTAATAGGCATAAAAAATCGCAAAGTAAAAACATTGAAAAGCAGGTATAAAAAAAAGCGGAACTTGAAAAGTACCGCTTCTATAGGTTTAACCCCAAGCTATCGTCTGCTTCTTTTAGGTATACTACTCTTAGCCTCTTCATGATAGTCTTTATCAGAATTTTCTAAAAGCATATTTAATGTTTTAAGTTCTTCTTTTGTGAATTCGCGATATTTTCCCACGGGTACGTCCAATTTAATATTCATAATTCGAACGCGTTTTAATGAGGTTACTTCATATGTTAAATATTCACACATTCTACGAATCTGGCGGTTTAACCCTTGAGTAAGTATGATGCTAAACGTGGTTGAATCGATTTGTTTTACAACACATGGTTTTGTGGTTTTTCCTAATTCTTCTAAAGGGATACCACTAGACATACGTTTTACAAAGGTTTGCGAAATAGGCTTGTCTACAGTTACAATGTACTCTTTATCATGGTTATTACTACCTCTTAAAATCTTATTCACTATATCGCCATCATCGGTCATGAAAATAAGCCCTTCACTAGGCTTATCTAATCGCCCTATAGGGAAAATACGTTTAGGGTAATTTATATAATCAACAATATTATCCTTTTCTACCGAGGTGTCTGTAGTACACACAATTCCTACAGGTTTATTAAAGGCCAAATAAACGTAATCATCTTTACGTTCTGTAATGGGTTTACCGTCGACTTCTACAACATCACTCTCTTTAACTTTTGTGCCCATTTCAGGGACTTCACCATTAATTGTTACGCGTCCTGCTTCGATAAGTCTGTCCCCTTCTCGACGTGAGCAATAGCCCACTTCACTTAGGTATTTATTCAGTCTTGTTAATTTTTCTTCCATAGTGCAAAGCTACAATAAAGTTTATTGGGTTATAAATTTTATAATGTGACTGTTAATTTCTTTTTTTCTTAGGCTGTGACCAAAGCCTTCCGTTGTTATTAAGCGTCCTTTTTTTAGGTTTTCAATAATAAGCTCCGCATCACTATACGGAATGATTTTATCTTCTTTATCATGAATCAACAGGGTTTCGGTCGAGACGTCTTTTACAAATTGTGCCAGTGAAAAGTAATCAGGTCTTTTATTAAAAGTTTTATAAACGGTGTCATTTAAACCTTGAGAAATACGTTTGTTAAAGCCTAACATATCTACATAACGTTCAAAAACACCTGTAAATTCAGATGGAGCACCTAAAAGGATGAGTTTTTCTACTGTCGGATTTTGATGCTGATATTGATAAAACATGGATGCCATTCCACCTACCGAGTGTCCAATAATAATATCTGGTTGGTATACTTGAGCGACTTTATCAATGCATTCTGAATATAAGATAGCATTAAAATGTTTCCCAGAAGTCTTACCATGAGCAGGAGCATCTAAAGCAATAACATTATAATCTAAAGTATTAAGATCTGTAATAAGTGTCTCCCAACGGTGGGAATTGCTTTCCCATCCATGAGCAAGGAGTACCGTTTTGTTACTGCCTTCCCAGTGATACGTAGCAATAGCAGTACTGTTATGGGTAATTACCCCTTGGGATGCTGTGTCTAAAAAAGGAAGTTCAGTGTCTTTTATACGCCCTTTTCGGGGGGTAACAAATAATTTCCATGCTTGCGAAGTCGCGAAATCTTGCGAGGCGTAGCTTACTGCATTTAATGTGTTTCCTATTATTTTAATCAGTGTTTTAGACATATAATTAGTCTTCCCTGTTTACCTTATCTATAGAAAAGGCAGGTGTGCATACCGATAGGTATTCGCAAGCTATAGTAAATGGATTAGAGTACTGTACTCTAGTGTTTTTTTCAATTTTAATAGATTGCCCAGCTTCTAGTATTATTGTTTCTCCGTCTATTATAAATTGCTTTTTTCCTTTTATAATATAAGTATACTCATCAAATTCTGGAGTTTGAAACGGTTCTTTCCAATTTGCTGGAGCTACCATGTGCGCTATGCTAATCTCTGAATTCCCGTCCGAAGCTTGTCCGAAGTGCTCTTCAATAAGTTTGCCATCTGTAGTAGGCACTACAAAAGGGCTGTTCTGAATCTTATACTTTTTTGTACTCATTATTTTAAGGGTTTACGTTTAATCATTCCACCTTTTAAATCCTTTACAACATTCATTATAATAAAAGCTTCTTGATCTATTTTGTCTATTTCTGTTTCAAATCGTGCTAACTCTAAACGCGTGATAATGATAAAAATAATAGGTTTGTCATATTCGTCCTTTCCGGTTTTATACCCGCCCTTACCTGCGTATATAGTACAAGCACGGCGCATTTTTTCGGTTAGCATTAATCGAATAGCCTCGTGTTCCTTTGAAATAATAGTCACACCAATATACTCTTCAACCCCGTCGACTACAAAATCTACGGTTTTAGCCGCCGCTAAATAGGTTAAAATCGCATAAAGCGCAGTCTCTATCGATAGGATATAAGCGCCTACAGAGAATATTAATATGTTTATTAGTAGTAAGACATCTCCAATAGTTAACGATAGCTTTCGACTTAAATAAATAGCAAGAACCTCAGTACCATCAATAACACTACCACCTCTCATAGCCATACCAATCCCGAAACCGAGAAAGAACCCTCCAAAAATAGAGATGAGTAGCTTGTCTTCGGTAACAATAGGGTAGTCTACAAAATGTACGACTAAAGCTAATAAAGTGATTGCAAGCACGCTTCGTAGAGCGAACTTTATGCTAATGGTTTGTGTCGCTAAAGCCAGAAAAGGAATGTTTACAACTATAAGTAAGATACTTAAAGATATTCCTGTCATATTTTGAATTAATAGAGACATCCCTGTAACACCTCCATCAATAAAGTTATTGGGTAGCAAAAAACCTTTCAATCCAAAACCAGCAGAGATAACACCAATGACCATAAATAAGGTTTCCTTTAGGCCGTGAGATAATTCAATCTCTAAGTTTTTTACTATAGACCCTACTTGGTTATTAGAGTCTTTAGGGGTTATACCACTATCTTTTATTCGTTTTTTAGCAACATTTGTAAGTACTTTTTTTATAAATGGAATCATATATTATGTCGCTTCTTTATTTTTAAATGAATACTATTGAAATCGAACTATTATGTAGTCGAAACGCTAATCGTTCCAACCGACCATGAAATACTTAATTTTTGCTGTATCAGGAATATTACTCTCTTCAATTTTTTGAGACACTTTAAACTGAAGATCGGAAGGCAGTTCTTTTTTATCTATGGTGAAAAACGTATTGTTTTCATTAACGAAAATCACAACATTTCTAATCGTATTTTGAATGCTAGAAATTTTATATTTTGCCTTTATATCTCCAAATGTACTTTCGGTGCTAATCCCTTTTTCTGTTTTGTATCTCGGGTCAACTATTTTTATGGTTTCAATAGTAGCTGTAGAATCTATAACATGCGTTGGTGTTAGTTCTAAGAGTTTTTTTCCTCCTTTTTCAAAAATTTCAATATCCGCACCAGTTTTTAAATATGCCTCTGTAGTAGTAAAATTCGCTATTGAGTCATTTGCGAATATGGTTTTTAAATCTTTAATCTGTGTCGAATCGGTTAACAAACCAATGTTTTGACTGCTAATTAAAAACGGATTGACTTCTTTCTCACAAGATGTAAAAAGTAAGCTAGCAACGGTAAGGGTTATAAATAGTTTCTTCATTATGGTATACTGTTCTTAGTTTGTTTTTAGGGTAATTATATTACTTTTTTAATAATACCAAAGACGCTTCTAATAAAAGTGGCGCTGGTTAATACTTTAATAAGTGGGTTTTGAGCCGTACTTCTACGTGTTGAGGTTCTTGATTTTTTCTGACTTTCCTCTTGTTTTTCAAGTTCAGCTTTTACTGTTTCGGCAGCGTCAATTTTTTTGTTTAAAATTTCATATGCACTTTCACGATCTATAGTATCGTTATATTTTAGTACCAGCTTAGAATCGTCAATAACCTCACGAAGTTCTTTGTCTGTTAAAATATCCATGCGACTCATTGGCGCTCGAACTAGTGTTGCTGCTAGTGGCGTAGGACGGCCTTTTTCGTCAAGTGCCGAGACCAAAGCTTCTCCTGTTCCTAAAGCAGTTAAAATGTCTGCCGTATCATAATATTCGGTGTCCGGATAATTTTGAGCGGTAAGTTTTATTGCCTTGCGGTCTTTAGCAGTAAACGCTCTTAAAGCGTGCTGGATTTTTAATCCTAACTGACTCAGTACACCTTCGGGAACATCAGTAGGGTTTTGAGTTACAAAGTAAACACCCACACCCTTACTACGAATAAGCTTGACGATACTTTCTATTTGATTAAGTAATGCTTTCGAAGCTTCATTGAAAATTAAATGAGCCTCATCTATAAAGAGTACTAATTCTGGTTTTCCAGAATCTCCTTGTTCGGGTAGCGTTTCGTAAATTTCTGCTAATAAGCTTAACATAAATGTAGAGAACAGTTTCGGTCTGTCTTGAATGTCGGTAAGTCTAAGAATATTAATGTAGCCTTTACCATCTCGGGTCGTTCGCATTAAATCTTCAACCTCAAAACTTTTTTCTCCAAAGAAGAGGTCGCCTCCCTGCTGTTCAATCTCTATTAATTTTCTTAATATCGCACCCGTTGAAGCCGTAGAGATCCGTCCGTACTCCTCTTGAAATTCAGCTTTTCCTTCTTGTGTACAGTATTGTAGTATTTTTTTGAAATCTTTTAAGTCTAACAGGGGGAGTTTATTATCATCGCAATATTTAAAAATAACCGATACGATACCCGACTGGGTTTCTGTTAAATCTAATATTCGGGATAGTAATACGGGGCCAAACTCACTAATAGTAGCGCGTAGCCTTACACCATCTTGCTCAGAAAGCGTTAGTAATTCAACTGGAAAGGCTTTCGATTCGAAAGGTAACCCTATTTGCGCGTGGCGCTCATCAATTTTTTCATGCCCTGGACTGGGCTTGGCTAAACCACTAAGGTCCCCCTTAATATCCATGAGCAATACAGGGACTCCTTTTTCACTTAAATTTTCAGCTAATACCTGTAAGGTTTTTGTTTTACCCGTTCCAGTAGCTCCGGCAATTAAGCCGTGGCGATTCATGGTCTTTAAAGGTAATTTAACATAGGCGTTAGTGATTGTTTCACCATCTAACATAGCAGAACCTAAAGTAATATAGTCGCCTTTTGTAGTGTTTCCTTCTGTAATATGGTTGAAGAATGCGTCGCGTTTACTCATGTTATATCATTTGTTTGGGTAAAAATAGTAATCTTAGATGAAACGACTTGGAAAACTAGAAAATATTAACAACGAAAAGGTCTAAATATACTATCTTTGCCCGCTATGACGGAAGAGGTAAAAGATTTAGTAAATAAAGGTGAAATGCTTCCATTAATGGAAGAGTTTTACACGATTCAAGGCGAAGGATTTCACAAGGGAACTGCGGCGTATTTTATACGTTTAGGGGGCTGTGATGTTGGTTGCCATTGGTGTGATGTTAAAGAAAGTTGGAATGCAGAATTGCATCCGCCAACATTAACCAAAGACATTGTTGCCCAGGCTAAAAAATATAGCGATACAATTGTGGTGACCGGTGGAGAGCCTTTAATGTGGGATATGACTGCCTTAACAACACAATTAAAAGCCGAAGGTATGCAAGTGCATATTGAAACTTCAGGCGCTTATGAGTTATCAGGGACCTGGGACTGGGTGTGCCTATCTCCTAAAAAACTGAAGCTACCAACGCAAGGCGTGTATGATGTTGCCAATGAATTAAAAACAATTATCTATAATAAAGACGATTTTAAGTTTGCAGAAGAGCAGGCCGCACGAGTAGGAAAAGATTGTATTTTATATATGCAGCCGGAATGGAGTAAAAGTGATAAAATGATTCCTGAAATTGTAGATTACGTCATGAAAAATCCAAAGTGGAAAGTGTCGTTACAAACACATAAGTATTTAAATATACCCTAATCAAATAAAAAAAACCTTCATTTCTGAAGGTTTTTTTTATACGTATTTATAATTAGGGAGCCTTTTAATCTATTTGGTAAAAGGAACCACAAGTCTCGTTTTACCCCATCCGATATGCATATTTATTTTGTCTTTTGCTTCGTCAAAAACAATAGAGAAGGCTTCTACTATAGGGTCTCCTTGTTGAGCAGGAATAGTTAATCGAGCAACATCATTGGCTTCATTATAAAAGTAACTTCCCCAAACATTAATATCTGTATTGATTATAGCAGTCCATTCTTTTTCCCCCGGAATTAAGTAAAAAGTATAGGTACCTGGTTTAATTACTGTATTGCCTAATTTCATTTCTTTATAAAAAGAAATTTCTGCAGCTTCGTTAGCACCGACACGCCATACTTTGTCTGCTGGAGCTAATTTTGACACTTCTCGTCCTTTTAATTGCGGACGGCTGTAAGTGATTTTTACCAATTTGTTAGCGTCTTTATAGCTTGTAGGAAAAGCAGCACGGTCCATCGGACTTTTATCTAGGTCAGGAAAGTCTTGAGCAATAGTTGTTAGGCTGAATAACGTCGTAAATGCTAAAGCGCAAGTGGTAATTAAAGTTGTTGTTTTCATAATCCTTAAGTGTTTATTTGTAATTGATTAGTTATAAAGGTCGTATTAAATCTTTAAACTTTACATTTATTAAGGAGAATACTTTAATTAAAGGTGTTATGTTTCATTTGTGTGTTTATTTTGGGTGTTAAGTTATAAACTGAAACTGTTTATAGGATTGTTGTTTTTATTTTGAAACAAAATTCTAATATTTGCTTAGTAGAACAAATAGAATAAGAATTTTAATACTATATATTATGTGTGGAATTGTATGTGCTTTCGACTTAAAACAAAAAAGTGATTTGCTAAGACCTCAGGTTTTAGAGATGTCAAAATCTATTAGACATCGCGGACCAGATTGGAGTGGAATTTATAGTGACGATAAAGCGATCCTAGCCCATGAGCGTTTGGCCATCGTAGACCCAGCTTCAGGGAAACAGCCCTTATTAAGTCCTGATAACACCCTTGTTTTAGCTGCGAATGGTGAAATATATAACCACAGAGAGTTACGTAAGCAATTTGAAGGAAAGTATGAATTTAAAACAGAAAGTGACTGTGAAGTTATCCTCGCTCTGTATCAAGAAAAGGGTGTTCATTTTATAGATGATATGAACGGTATCTTTGGTTTTGCGATATATGATGTAAAGAATGATACGTATTTTATTGCTCGCGATCATATGGGGATTATTCCATTATACATTGGGTGGGATCAAAACGGTACCTTTTATGTCGCATCCGAGTTAAAGGCGCTCGAAGGTATTTGTACAAAAATAGAATTGTTTCCTCCTGGACATTATATGTCAAGTACTGATGGTGAGTTTGTAAAATGGTATCACAGAGATTGGAGTGAGTACGATGCAGTAAAAGATAACGAAACGAGTATTGTTGAAATAAAAGAAGCGCTTGAAGCTGCTGTAAAAAGACAATTAATGAGCGATGTGCCTTATGGTGTATTGTTGTCGGGCGGATTAGACTCATCGGTAACTTCCGCTATTGCAAAAAAATATGCTCAAAAACGTATAGAAAGTGACGATACTAGCGATGCTTGGTATCCGCAATTACACAGTTTTTCTGTAGGATTGGAAGGTTCACCAGATTTGGCAGCAGCACAAAAAGTGGCCGATCATATTGGAACGGTTCACCACGAAATAAAATTCACGATTCAAGAAGGGTTAGACGCTATAAAAGATGTAATCTATAACATAGAAACTTATGATATTACTACGATTCGTTCAAGTACACCTATGTATTTAATGGCGCGTGTAATTAAATCTATGGGTATAAAAATGGTGTTGTCTGGTGAAGGTGCCGATGAAATATTTGGAGGGTATTTATACTTTCATAAAGCACCAAACGCCAAGGAATTTCATGAAGAAACCGTACGTAAATTAGATAAGCTACATATGTACGACTGTTTAAGAGCAAACAAAAGTCTAGCTGCTTGGGGAATTGAAGGTCGTGTACCGTTTTTAGATAAGGAATTTATGGATGTGGCAATGCGTATTAACCCGCAAGATAAAATGATTAATGGGGAGCGTATGGAAAAATGGGTGATTCGTAAAGCGTTTGAGGATATGTTGCCAGAAAGTGTAGCGTGGAGACAGAAAGAGCAGTTTAGTGATGGTGTGGGGTACAGTTGGATTGATACTTTAAAAGAGGTCGTTAATACAGCTGTAACCGATGAGCAGATGGCGAATGCAAAATACCGATTCCCATTGCAAACACCACAAAATAAAGAAGAGTTTTATTACCGCTCAATATTTGAGGAGCATTTTCCTAGCGATGCGGCTGCTCTGAGTGTGCCACAAGAACCTAGTGTTGCCTGTAGCACCAAAATAGCTTTAGAATGGGATGAGGCCTTTAAAAACATGAATGAGCCTTCTGGTCGGGCCATTGCCAATGTCCACGACTCAGCGTATTAATAGTACAAAATAATTAAACCCCCTTTTATCATTAAAAGGGGGGTTTTAATTTTAAAAATGACAAACGGTTAACCGCTTGATGAATACATTTTTTCTTATTGCTTTTTGTTTTAATTGTGACAGATATGTTTTAAATTTGAACTAAACACAGACTATTTATATGGAACATACACTTATTCATAACGCCGAGGAGAATCAATTTGAAGTACACCTTAACGGGAGTAAAGCGCTAGCAACCTACGAGCGGTTTGAGGGAGGTATAAGTATTAACCATACCGAAGTGCCAAAAGAAATGTCTGGTCAAGGTGTTGGTAGTTTTATAGCAAAAGGAGTCTTGAATTACGCGAAAACGCATCAATTAAAAGTGAAGCCGGTATGTTCTTTTATTTCATCCTATATAGATAGGCACCCAGAATTTCAGGAGATCTCCGTATTTCACAATAAAAACATACACTAATGAATATAAAGCCTATTGAGCTGGTGGCGACACCTAGAGCTCCGCATTTTGTGGGTGACGGATTTAGAGTTCATAATTTTATACCTAGCGGATTTCGTTTGGATATGGAGCGTATGGATCCTTTCATTTTAATGGATTATAATTCTAAGTTTTATTTTCCACCATCACCAGAACCCCGTGGTGTTGGTGTGCATCCTCATCGCGGCTTCGAAACCGTAACAATTGCTTATAAAGGACGCATAGCGCATCATGATAGTGCAGGGAATAGCGGTGTAATTCAAGAAGGTGGTGTGCAGTGGATGACGGCAGGCTCAGGTATTTTACATAAAGAATACCACGATAAGGAATTTAGTGCCGCTGGTGGTGACTTTCAGATGGTTCAATTATGGGTGAATCTGCCTCAAAAACATAAAATGACTACGCCAAAATATCAAGGCTTAGATAGTTCAGATATTAAAAATTACGAGTTACAAGATAATCTTGGGGTTGTAGAAGTAATTTCGGGTGAGTATAAAGGGGTAAAAGGAGCCGCTTCAACCTTTTCGGAAGTACATCTGTTAAACGCTAAATTATTAGAAGGAGGACAAACTGATTTTTCTTTCCCAGCGCATTTTAATACGGCGTTACTCGTGTTGGAAGGGCAGATAAAAGTTAATAGTGAGGAGCTTGTGCCAACCAATCATTTTGTGCTGTTTGAAAATAAAGGAGAGCAATTCACTATAGAAGCGATAAGTGATGCTGTCGTTTTGGTTTTAAGTGGAGCCCCTATAAACGAGCCTATTGCAGCACAAGGGCCTTTTGTAATGAATACTAAAGCAGAGCTGATGCAGGCAATACACGATTTTAATAGCGGTAAGTTTGGGTATTTAGAGTCATAGTTTAACTGGAAAGATAATTGAATTCAGTGTGGAAATAAAGCCACTTGACTAGTTGTCTTTTTTGTGGGTATTAGAGGTGTTAATTTGCCGTTTTTAGCGTTTGGCTTCATCTTAAAAAACGTCAAAATCTGACTTTATAGCGCGTTTTTCATTTTCGTGATTTTAGATTAATTGAAATTTAGTCAAAATGCGATTTAAGGCTGTTTTTAGGCTGTTTAAGGCGTTTTAAGGAAATCAACAATTGTTAATAAAAATGAGTGTCTTTCAATAAAAAGCTTTAAAATAGATTTAAAAATGCTTATATTTGTAAGTGTTCAAAAGGGTGCATTAAGCATCTTTTTTTATGTTTAAGACCTTTTGGTTCCTGAGTATTAGCACATGGTTAATGACAAAAAACAAGCAACTAAAAAATGTCTTTTAATTAAGTTTAAAAAGAGATCATAAACAGTATAAATATGAGCGAAAAGAAAGAAGAGTTTAACAAAGAGAATTATTCAGCGGATAGTATCCAGGCCCTAGAAGGGATGGAACACGTGCGTATGCGTCCTTCCATGTATATTGGGGATGTTGGAGTCCGTGGGCTTCACCATTTAGTATATGAGGTTGTGGATAACTCTATTGACGAGGCGATGGCCGGACATTGTAATAATATTACAGTGACTATTAACGAGGATAACTCAATCACCACAGAGGATGATGGACGTGGTATTCCTGTAGATCTTCATAAGAAAGAAGGGGTTTCAGCTTTACAAGTTGTAATGACTAAAATTGGAGCTGGAGGTAAATTCGATAAAGATTCTTATAAGGTTTCTGGTGGATTACACGGAGTTGGTGTAAGTTGTGTGAATGCCTTATCAGATCATTTAAGAGCAACCGTTTACAGAAAAGGTGAAATCTGGGAACAAGAGTATAAACATGGTAAAGCTTTATATCCTGTAAAACGTATTGGAGAAACAGATAAAAGAGGTACTGTAGTAACGTTTAAGCCAGACCCTACAATTTTTACTCAAACCTTAGAGTATAGTTATGATACGCTTTCTAGTAGAATGCGTGAATTGGCGTATTTAAATAAAGGAATCACTATTCATTTAGTCGATAAAAGATCGGTTAAAGAAGATGGCTCTTTTGAAGGTGAAACTTTTCATTCTGAAGAAGGTTTAAAAGAATTTATAAAATTCTTAGACGGAAACAGAGAGCCTTTAATGAAAGATGTTATCTTTTTTGAAGGAGAGAAAAACGGTGTTCCTGTTGAGGTAGCTATGGTGTATAACACGTCTTATGCCGAGAACTTACACTCGTATGTAAATAATATTAATACCCACGAAGGGGGGACGCACTTATCAGGATTTAGAAGAGGGTTAACTCATACTTTAAAAAAGTATGCGGATGAATCTGGTATGTTGGATAAGTTAAAATTCGATATTGCTGGAGATGATTTCCGTGAAGGTTTAACAGCTATTATTTCTGTAAAAGTTCAAGAACCTCAATTTGAAGGGCAAACAAAAACGAAATTAGGGAACAGAGAGGTGTCGGCTTCTGTGAGTCAGGCGGTTTCCGAAATGCTTTCTAACTATTTAGAAGAGCATCCAGACGATGCTAAAACGATAGTTCAAAAAGTGATTTTAGCTGCTCAAGCACGTCACGCTGCTCAAAAAGCACGTGAAATGGTTCAGCGTAAAACCGTAATGAGTATTGGTGGTTTACCAGGAAAATTATCGGATTGTTCTGAGCAAGATCCTTCAAAATGTGAAGTGTTCCTTGTCGAGGGGGATTCGGCGGGTGGAACGGCTAAGCAAGGTAGAGATAGAGCTTTTCAAGCTATTTTGCCTTTGCGTGGTAAGATTCTGAACGTGGAAAAAGCAATGACGCATAAAGTGTTTGAAAATGAAGAGATAAAAAATATCTTCACAGCTTTAGGAGTTACTATAGGAACAGAGGACGATAGTAAAGCGTTAAACCTTTCTAAGTTAAGATACCATAAAGTAGTAATCATGTGTGATGCCGATATCGATGGTGCGCATATTGAAACTTTAATTTTAACCTTCTTTTTCCGTTATATGAAAGAACTTATTGAAAACGGACATATTTACATTGCAACACCACCACTTTATTTAGTGAAAAAAGGCGCTAAAAAACAATACGCTTGGAGTGATGATGAACGTAAAGCCCTAATGCAAGAATATGGCGATGGTGCTAAAATTCAACGTTATAAAGGTCTTGGGGAAATGAATGCCGAACAACTTTGGGATACAACAATGAATCCTAACTTTAGAACGCTTCGTCAAGTGCAAATAGATAACGGTATAGAAGCCGATCGTGTATTCTCAATGTTAATGGGAGATGAGGTGCCACCTCGTCGTGAATTTATCGAGAAAAACGCAGTTTATGCAAAAATTGATGCCTAAACATAAATATATACTTTAGAAAAAACACCTTTGGCTCATGCTAAAGGTGTTTTTTTATTTATATTTAAAAGTGAAAAAAAATGGCAAAAGCGCTTGCGGACAATATCTGCTGCTTACTTTTGTTATATAATTAAACAAAAAATGACCTTATGAAAAACGCCATTCTATTTCTTTTAGCCGTAGTCACATTGCAAAACGTGTCGGCTCAGGAAAACTTAAATGAATTATTAGCAGCCGGAATAAACGATAGCAAACGGTTTGCAGAGCATTATATTAAACCAGCAAATGATGGTTTAGCCTATGGGATTAATAATAACTGGTCTAACAGTGCGAAATCCCAAAAGAAATTTGGTTTTACGTTATCACTCGTAGGTAATGCGACGTTTATAAATGATGAAGATAAACAGTTTATTATGAACACTGATGACTACGAGAATATTCGCTTTAAAGATGGTAGTGTTGTGAAACCTGTGGCAACGGCCTTAGGACACAATGAAGAAGATGTTATTGTGGAAGTTACTTACGACGATCCAATTTTTGGAGAACAAACTACCGATATTATATTGCCTACAGGAATAGGGTCGGCCAATGTTAATCTCATTCCAACAGTGTTTTTACAAGGTAGTTTTACACCTTTTAAAGGAACAGAAATAAAAGCGCGATACTTCCCTAAAGTAGAACAAGAAGATGTAGAGGTTGGTTTGTATGGCTTCGGATTACAACATGAGTTTACCTCTTGGTTGCCGGCAGATAATAATTTTCCAGTTGCAGTTTCTGGTCTGGTGGCTTATACGCAACTTAATGGTAGTTATAACTTAATTAACACTAGTAATGTGGAAGGTGAAAACCAACGCGTGGAGACCGAAACAAAAACAATGTTGTATCAGTTAATTGTAGGGACCAATTTAAAAATATTTAATGTTTACGGATCAGTAGGGTATTTAGATGGACAAAATGAAACCGATTTATTAGGACGTTATAGAGTGTCTGATGGGATTTTATTTACAGAAGAAATAGTAGATCCTTTTTCTGTAGAATCAGAGACAACAGGTGTTGTTGCTACGGTAGGAGCTCAAGTTAAACTTGGTTTCTTTGGTGTAAATGCAGCCTATACGATTGCCGATTTTAGTAGTGCCTCTTTAGGTATGAATTTCTCATTTTAAAACTTTCTTAAAAAAATACATAGGTCCTAAGAATTTCTTAAATTTGTAGGATAAAAATTAACACAAACTAAAATATAATACACATGAAAGTAACAGTAGTTGGAGCAGGTGCAGTAGGTGCAAGTTGTGCAGAATACATCGCCATTAAAAATTTTGCAAGTGAAGTTGTTATTCTTGATATCAAGGAAGGTTTTGCTGAAGGTAAAGCAATGGATTTAATGCAAACAGCTTCATTAAATGGTTTCGATACAAAAATAACAGGTAGTACTAGCGATTATTCTAAAACAGCAAATAGTGATATTTGTGTTATTACTTCTGGAATTCCAAGAAAACCAGGTATGACTCGTGAAGAATTAATTGGTATTAATGCAGGAATCGTAAAAACAGTATCGGCTAGCTTAATCGAGCATTCTCCAAATACAATAATCATTGTGGTAAGTAACCCAATGGATACAATGACGTATTTAGTTCATAAAACTACTGGATTACCAAAAAACAGAATTATCGGAATGGGTGGTGCTTTAGATTCAGCGCGTTTTAAATACAGATTAGCTGAAGCTTTAGAAGCTCCAATTAGCGATGTAGACGGAATGGTAATTGGTGGTCATAGCGATAAAGGTATGGTGCCATTAACAGCTCATGCGACAAGAAACAGTATTAAAGTATCAGAATTCTTATCTGAAGAGCGTTTAGAGCAAGTTAAAGAAGATACTAAAGTTGGTGGAGCAACACTAACAAAATTATTAGGAACTTCTGCTTGGTATGCGCCAGGTGCTGCAGTTTCAGGTTTAGTACAAGCTATTGCTTGCGACCAAAAGAAAATGTTCCCTTGTTCTACATTATTAGAAGGAGAGTACGGTTTAAACGATTTATGTATTGGAGTACCAGTTATCTTAGGTAAGAATGGTATTGAAAGCATCGTTGAAATTAACTTAAGTGATGCTGAAAAAGCACATATGCAAGAAAGTGCTGAAGGTGTAAAAGCTACAAATGGTTTATTAGAACTATAATTTACTTTCAAATACAAATAGTAAACACCTTAAGGTTTTATAACTTTAAGGTGTTTTTTTTTACAATAAATTCAATAATTATTAAATATATTATAAAAGACATAAAAAGAAATTAAAAAATATTTGGTATTATTGTTGCTAATAGTAGACTATAAACATTAATTAAATAAGTGAAAAATCAAAATAACATGAAAAAATCAATACTTTTATTACTAGCGGTAACCTTAAGTTTTACCAGTTTTGCACAGGGTGAATTTAAAGAGGGTAAAGTGGTATCTACACAAACAATGTCTAGTGATGACGAGGCAATGAATTCGCAATTAGCAATGGTTGGCGATGTAGTGACTACAACTTACGTTAAAGGAACGAAATCAAGATCGGAAGTGTCTAGTCCAATGACTGGAGACGTTGTTACTATATCTGATAATGAGTCTAAAAAGTTATTAATGCTTATGGACGATCCAATGGGAGGAAAGAACTATATGACAATAGATATGGATCCAGCTCAAGCGCAAGTAGAGAACATTGAAGTAAAAAACAGAGATGATAAGAAAACGGTTCTAGGTTACGACTGCGATGGTTACGATGTAACTATGAAGGCAGGAGGTCAGGAAGTAGAAATGACAATTTATACGACTAAAAAAATCAAAGCTTTTTCTCAACAATCACAAATGTATGGTGATAAAATTGAAGGTTTTCCAATGCACTTCGTAATGAACATGAGTCAAATGGGTAAAAACATCACAATCGAAAATACAGTAACTGATATTAAAGAAGGTCCTGTTTCTGGTGATAAGTTTAATATGACTCCTCCAGAAGGCTATAAAGAAATGAAACAATAAGCATTTATTGTTTATATAAAATCATATAAAGAGCAACTTTTAAGTTGCTCTTTTTTTTGTATAAAAAACTGTAATAATATTGGCATTTCCTACTGTAAATCATATATTTGGCGCATGAAGGCTAAATGGTGCTTTAGTATTTTATTAGTTGTCCTTACCTGTATAGGTGTGTTTAGGGACGATGCTGTGGTACCTAATCAAGAGCTGATTCTTGAGTTTGATAGTACAGAAGTGTCTGCAAGTCAGACAGAATATACTATTACGGCAGTAAAGCAGCAGCTTAAAGAAGCCGGAGTACACGTGGTTCAGGTTCATAATGAGTCCGACGGGAAATATAGCATTACCTATTACAGTGCCTCTGATGTTTCTCAAATCAAAGCGATTTTAGCAAGCTCCCCATCACTAGCAGGTGTGGGTTCGAAAACCTCGCCATCACAGCTTCCTTTAGGGAAAAAGTTAAGCCATTACCATGTTGATATTTACGAAATTACAAGTAGTGTAGATTCTGAAATCGACTTAAATGGAACCTTGGTATTAACCGAAAAACGCGACTTAGATCGCTTTAAGTCTCCAACATTTAACCCGTTTTTAAAACAAGAATACAGCAAGTTAAAATCGGAAGATGAAGCTGTAGCCTATAAAGTAAATTCGACCGTTGTGCACACTTTGCGCAAGGGACTATATACTATTCCTGAAGTTCGAGCAGGGCCCTCAAACTTTATAACAGCCTAAAGACAACTGCGTTTTTAAGCCTTACACTATTACTTTTATAAGCGTTTTATAAAAGTGAAATCACCCTATTTAATTATTAAAATAATTGTCGTATATCGACGTAAATTTTATATTTGCTCGTTGTAAAAAAAAATCGACAATAAAATAACAAAACCATGCAAAATAAAGGATTAATAAAGCTGTTTGCAGTTTTATTCGGATTGGTAAGTCTTTACCAATTGTCTTTCACGTTTAAAAATAGTGCCATCGAGAGTGATGCATTAGCTATTGCGGAAAGCAAATTTGATGCTTCAGTAGAAGACAGAAAAGAAAAAGTTAACGATTATGAAGTTAAATATTTAGATTCGTTAGCAACCTCTAATGAGCCAGTATTTTTAGGAAGTACTTACGCTGAGGTTAAAGAAAATTCAATGAAATTAGGTCTAGACCTTAAAGGAGGTTTAGAAGCCATTTTACAAGTGTCTGTAAAAGACATCTTAAAAGGACTCGCTAATAATAGTAAAGATCCTATCTTTAATAAAGCATTAGATGATGCATCAGAACTTCAAAAAGACAGTCAGAATGACTTTATTGATGATTTTTATAGCGCTTTCGATGCCATTAAAGGAGATACTAAATTAGCCTCTCCAGATATTTTTGCGACACGTTCTCTAGAAGAGGAAATTAAGCCAGGAATGTCTGATGATGAAGTAAAAGTTGTTTTATCTAAAAAAATAGACGAATCTATTACTTCTGCATTACAAGTATTACGTACGCGTATTGACCAATTTGGTGTTGCGTCACCAAACATCCAACGTTTAGGAACTTCAGGACGTATCCTTGTTGAGTTACCAGGTGTTAAAGATGTAGAGCGTGCTAAAGAATTAATTACAAGTACAGCAGAATTAGAATTCTGGGATACTTTAAAAGGAGAACAGTTTTTTCAGTACTTTAACGACGTAAACAGTTTATTGAAAGCGGAGTTAGAAGCAGAAAATAAAGTAGAGGGAGAAGATGCTGTTGCACAAGAAACTACCGAAGAGGAGGCCGATGATTTAATTGGTGACCTAACAGGTGAGGAAGATGCTACAACTAAAGAGGTAAATCCACTATTAGATCTAATTAGAGGACCAGGTTACCAAGGGGGACCAATCGTTTATCAGTTTAATATTGCAGATACAGCTAAAGTAAACACAATATTAAAAAAGCGTGAGGTTAGAGCATTGTTGCCAGCAGGGCTTAAAAATGTAAAATTCGTATTCGGGAAACCAGCTCCAAATAGTGAGTTGACAGAATTATACGTATTAAAAGGAAATAGAGATAACATTCCACCACTAAGTGGAGGAGTAGTAGATGATGCACGTCAGTCTTACAGCCCAACGAACAAGCCTACAGTAACCATGCAAATGAATGCACAAGGTTCTAAGATTTGGGAGGAAATGACCGATATAGCTTCTAAAACAGGAAGTCAAATTGCGATTGTATTAGACAATGTAGTGTATTCTGCACCGGGTATTAACAATGGTAAAATTGCAGGAGGACGTTCTGAAATTTCAGGAAACTTTACACTTAATGAGGCAACCGATTTAGCAAACGTTTTACGTGCAGGTCGTTTACCAGCAAAAGCAGAAATTATTCAATCGGATGAGATCGGACCAACATTAGGTAAAGAAGCAATCGAGAGTGGTACTATGTCTTTCTTAATTGCATTAGCTTTAGTGTTAGTTTGGATGTTCTTCTACTACGGTAAAGCCGGGATATTTGCAGATATCGCGATGTTATTAAACATTTTATTAATCTTTGGTATCTTATCAGGATTAGGAGCGGTATTAACCTTACCAGGAATTGCCGGTATTGTATTAACTATTGGTATGTCGGTAGATGCGAACGTACTTATTTACGAGCGTATTCGAGAAGAATTGAGTAAAGGTAAAGATCAGAAGTCGGCTATTAAAGACGGATTTAGTAATGCCTTATCTTCAATTTTAGATGCGAATATTACAACAGGTTTAACCGCTTTAATTTTATTCTTATTTGGTACAGGACCAATTAAAGGTTTTGCTACGACATTATTAGTAGGTATTGGTACGTCATTATTTACAGCGATTTTTATTACTAGATTATTAATCGATTGGTATGTTACTAGAGGTGGTAAATTAGATTTCTCTACAGGAATTACTAAAAATTTATTTAGAGGTATTAATATTAGCTTCCTTAAGAAACGTAAGATGGCTTATGTTATTTCAGGGGTGATGATCTTAGTGAGTTTAGGATCTTTATTTACCAACGGATTAGATCAAGGTGTCGATTTTGTTGGGGGTAGAACTTATCAAGTGCGTTTCGATCAACCAGTAAGTGCAGCAGAAATTACAAGTGTATTATCAGATGATGCTGTTTTTGGTAGTGCCGATGCCAAAACTTTTGGTGATGATAACCAATTAAAAATTACAACTAAATTTAGAATTGACGAATCTTCTGAAGAAGCAGACGAAGCAATTAGAGTGTCTTTATTTAATGCTTTACAGCCTTACCTGAATGGTATGGATTATGAAAGCTTTATTGAAAATAAAGAGTCTAAGACTGCTGGATTAATGAAGAAATATAAAGTAAGTCCTACAATTGCGGACGATATTAAAAAGGCTTCTTTCTGGGCGGTTTTAGGATCGTTAGTGGTAGTGTTCTTATATATCTTATTCCGTTTTAAAAGATGGCAATTCTCACTTGGTGCAGTAGCAGCAGTATTCCACGATGTATTAATATTATTAGGAGTATTCTCTTTAACATACAAGTTTATGCCTTTCTCTTTAGAAATCGATCAAGCATTTATTGCCGCGATTCTTACCGTTATTGGGTACTCTTTAAATGATACCGTGGTTGTTTTTGATAGAATTAGAGAGTTCTTTAATGAGCATACAGAATGGAAATTCGAAGATGTTATCGATAGGTCTTTAAGTAGTACATTAAGTAGAACCTTAAATACATCGTTAACGACTTTAGTCGTGTTATTAGCGATCTTTATTTTTGGTGGTGAATCAATTAGAGGTTTTATGTTCGCATTAATTGTTGGTGTTATTGTAGGTACCTACTCATCACTATTTATTGCAACGCCTATCATGTACGATTCAGTAAAAAAGGGAGATGCAGCAGATGCATTAAAAAATAAAGTAGTAGAAACTGAAGAAGACGTTGAAGTAAACGCTTAATAATTCTCAATTTGTAAAAATAAAAGCCTTTCAGGAGTAATCTTGAAAGGCTTTTTTTATACTCCAGTTTTAAGACATTAGAGGGGTGCCATGCGAAATGCAAGTCTGGTTTTCACTAATCGCTTCCCAAAAATATTAGGAGCGATCAAACGTACCTTACAACTACGAAATAAGCTACGAATGCCTATAAAAAAAACAGGAGTAAATGGATACTTCTTAATTTAGTACATACTTTATAGAGCAAACTAGTATACGAGCTTCCTCAAAAACGAATAGCTGTTTATAAAAGGTTTACTAATAAGACATAAATAATACAGTGCTTAGATAATAAATAACGTTAATCCTTTGGTAAGAAACGATGAAAAATTAGCTATAAATACTATATTTACATACCAAAAAACAAATCTATGTACTTACTAACATTCGATTGGAATCCTTTAACAGGAATAGATATCGTAGGTAATTTTAAAATTCATTTCTACAGTCTAATGTGGGTTGCTGCCTTTGTTATAGGTTGGCAGGTCATGAAGCGCATTTTTATAAGAGAAAAAATAAATATCGAATATCTTGATCCGTTATTTGTTTATACGGTGTTGGCGACCATGCTAGGGGCGCGTTTAGGGCATGTTATATTTTATCAGTCCGAATTGTTTACACAAGATTTTTTTAGTGTGTTTTTACCGTTTCACTTCGTCCCAGAGTTTGAATTCTCAGGCTTCTCAGGATTAGCAAGTCACGGTGCAGCAATAGGTATAATTATAGGTATGTACTTGTACCGTCGTAAATACAAGTATAAATCGCTTATGTGGATTCTTGATCGCATTGTGATTCCCGTAGCTTCTGGTGCCGTTTTTATCCGTTTTGGAAACTTTATCAATTCAGAAATTATAGGTAAAATTACCGACTCACCTTTTGGGGTGCGTTTCGTTCAGGAGTTTTATGGTAAGCGCGAAATTGTTCAGCTTACAGGTATAAAAAACTATAAGGAAGCCTATGCCGCAGTAACCGATAATCCGCAATTTGCAAGTTTATTAGAAGCCGTGCCGTTTAGACATCCCGCACAATTATACGAAGCTGCATGCTATGTATTTGTGTTTTTAATCTTATTGTTTTTCTATATAAAAACCAAAAAATCAGAACAAACAGGCTTTTTATTCGGTCTCTTTTTAGTCCTGCTTTGGTCGGTAAGATTCTTTGTTGAATTTGTTAAAGAACCACAGAATGCAGAGCGTGCCGACTGGTTATTAAACACAGGGCAATGGTTAAGTATTCCTTTTATAATTATCGGTCTGTATTTTATGTTTGTATACAAGCCAAAAACTAAAGTGAGTTAGTTATGAAAGTGTATTCAATGTATATTCTACTTTTAAGTATGTGTGTTACTTTGTTAACAACTTCTTGTAAAGAAGAGAAACAAGTTATTAAACAAGTAGAAGTTCCTTTTACTAAAGAAGGGGAGTTAAGCTTGTTAAAAAAAGGAACGGACTCTTTAATTCAACGTTTGGATATCGAGTTAGCAACATCACAGACAGAGCGTGATCTAGGTTTAATGTATAGAAATGAATTAAAAGACCACCAAGGGATGCTTTTTGTTTTTCCAAATAGTGCACCTCGTGGCTTTTATATGCGTAACACATATATACCACTGGATATTATTTTCTTGGATGAAAATAGCACTATTATAAGTATGCAAAAAGATGCGAAACCAATGGATGAGTCGTCTTTACCTTCTAACGGCTCTGCACAATACGTGTTAGAAATTAATGCGGGTCTGTCTAAAAAATGGAACCTTGAAGTAGGGGACACCATCGACTTTTTCGCACTATAGAACCCAAATCTTTTACAAATAAAAAAAGCACACTATACATTAATATAGTGTGCTTTTTTATGTTTTTAAATACGGAATCACCAATTATTTTAGTGAAAGATATTATCCGTTTAATAAGTTGGTTTGTTGGTGTATGCAAGCTAGAGTATGGGCTGATGTTATCACTTCTAAAAGTTGTGCAGCTAATCCTTGTCGTTTTTCTTTTCAGGTACAGGATCATACCCGCTGCCACCCCAGGGATGACAACTAAAGATGCGTTTTAATGCGAGTGTACCACCTTTTAATAAACCGTGCACCTGTAAAGCTTCCTTGGTGTAATGGGAGCAGGTGGGTTGGTACCGGCAAGTGGCTGGTGTGAATGGTGAAATAAAGGTCTGATACACCTTAATTATAAATAAAAAAGGGGCGATTAGAATTTTTTTCACGTTGTTGAAGTTTAGGCCGTACTAGAGGTCAATTAATTCACCGAGAAACTTGTACCGTCTCGGCTGTCTTTTAATTGAATACCAGCTTCAGCAAGCTCATCACGTATTTGATCTGAAAGCGCAAAGTTCTTATTGGCTCTAGCTTCTTGACGTAGTTTAATTAAAACGTTTACCGCGCCCGTTAATTTATCTGTATCTGCAGCAGCTTCTGTTGTGTTAGTTAGTCCTAAGACTTCAAAAACAAAGGCGTGTAGTGTTGTTTTAAAAGTGTTTAAATCTGTAGCAGATATACTTTGAGACCCTTCCTTAATTTGGTTTATGTATTTGACAGCATCAAATAAATGAGCGATTAAAATTGGTGTATTGAAATCGTCGTTCATGGCGTCGTAGCATTTCTGCTTCCAACTTTCAATGTCTAGAGTTGATTTTTCTGAAGCATTTAAAGATTCTAACTCTGAAATAGCTTCTAATAAACGGTTAAACCCTTTTTCACTTGCTGATAAGCCAGCATCTGTTAAATCCAAAACACTACGGTACCCAGCTTGCATCATAAAGAAACGAATCACACTCGGACTGTAGGCTTTAGACATGATGTCGTTATGACCTGTAAGTAGTTCGGTAGGGTTAATTATATTCCCTGTGCTTTTAGACATTCTAGCACCGTTAAGTTCTAGCATATTGGCATGCATCCAATAATTAACAGGCGATTGACCTTTGGCAGCCTGGTTTTGTGCGATTTCACACTCGTGATGTGGGAACTTTAAATCCATTCCACCACCGTGAATATCAAAATGATCACCTAAGTATTTAGTGCTCATCGCCGTACATTCCAAATGCCAACCTGGAAATCCATCACTCCATGGTGAAGGCCAGCGCATAATATGTTGCGGTTCAGCTTTTTTCCAAAGCGCGAAATCCTGAGGGCTCTTTTTGTCACTTTGCCCGTCCAACTCACGCGTATTATGAATAAGGTCTTCTAATTTACGTTTACTTAAAATTCCGTAGTTATTGGTCTCGTTATATTTATGAACATCAAAATACACCGAACCGTTAACTTCATAAGCAAAACCGTTATCGATAATGGTCTTGATTAATTCTATCTGCTCTATAATATGCCCTGTAGCAGTCGGCTCGATACTTGGCGGTAAAAAATTAAAAAGGTTTAGAATATTATGAAAATCTACGGTGTAACGTTGCACAACTTCCATAGGTTCAATTTCCTCTAAACGAGCTTTCTTGGTTATTTTGTCTTCACCAGCGTCCGCGTCATTTTCTAAATGGCCAGCATCGGTGATGTTACGTACATAACGCACTTTATAACCTAAATGTTTTAGGTATCTAAAAACCATATCGAAAGACATAAAAGTCCTTACATTACCAAGATGTACGTGACTATAGACGGTAGGGCCGCAAACGTACATACCCACATAACCGTCGGTAATAGTTTGAAAAGGTTCCTTTTTTCCGCTTAGCGAATTGTAGATCTTAATATCTTGGTTTTTATAAAGCTGCATTGGGTATACGTTATAATAAGTTACGTTTAAACTAGAAGGTTGTGTCTAATTTAATATAATCTAAGAATTCTCTTTTGATGTCCTTATTTTTAAATTGACCACCAAACTCTGAAGTTACAGTGCTACTTTCGATATCTCTAATACCACGCGAATTTACACACAGGTGTTTAGCGTCGATTACACAAGCGACATCTTCGGTATTTAATACCTTTTGTAATTCTTTAACCACTTGTATTGTTAGACGTTCTTGTACTTGCGGACGTTTAGCGAAATAGTCTACAATACGATTCATTTTTGATAAACCAACGACAGTCCCGTTAGAAATGTAGGCAATATGCGCACGACCAACAATAGGTAATAAATGGTGTTCGCAAGTAGAATACACCGTAATGTTTTTCTCTACCAGCATTTCGCCATACTTATATTTGTTATCAAAAGTCGATGCACTAGGTTTTTTTTGAGGGTCTAAACCACCAAAAATCTCATTTACAAACATCTTTGCAACACGGTTTGGTGTGCCACTTAAACTATCGTCTGTTAAATCAAGGCCTAAGGTCTCCATGATATGACGGACATCGTCTTTTATGATTTCAATTTTTTCGGCGCTTGTTAATTTAAAAGCATCGGCTTTCATAGGTGTATCGGCTGAAGTACCTACGTGGTTTTCACCAATTGAATCGTGATTTTTTGTTGTATTATCAATTTCCATTAATCCAGTAAAATAATTAAAAAGCAAAGATAAGTAATAAAAAAATCATAGATAAGAGGTAGGGGTTTTTAAATTTGAATTGTTATATAATTAACAGAATATTATATTAACATAATGTTAAAGATATTTTACTTATTTTTAGACCCTATAATATAAAAAACAACTATGAAATTACTCTACACTTTAGTGTTTATGCTGACTTTGAGCACTTATAATGTTAAGGCTCAATCGGTAACCAAGCAGCCTCTTGCGCTTGTGAAATACAAGGACAATGTTAAGGCTCCATTAACAACGAAAGAATTAAAAATGTTGAAAGAAGTTTATGGGAATAATTTAGAAAAAGAGGTTTTAAGTCGACCACAACGCGTCAAAGATTTTAAAAACTTACTAAGAAATAGAGTGATTATTAAACAAATGCCATCGTTAGTAAATTATCCTGAAAAATATAAATTATTAAGTGAAACAGGTTTAATTAAAGTTTATAATCCAAATTTAACGATGGATAGCTCGTATAATGAAGATTCTTTTAATGTTTTGAAATATAATCTTCAATTTTTTGGAAAAAGGTCTAGTGTTTATCGTATAGACAACACCAATTATTTTATTCATATTAAGTCTCAACATCAATAATAGATAACACAATGAAAAAAATCACCTTTTTACTCACATTTATTTTTATAAGCACTGTTGTGTTTTCTCAAGATGTTTTAATGCAAAATGGGACTGTAAGTATTTGTTCAGGAACTTTTTACGATTCTGGTGGTCCGGCCGCAAATTACAGTGATAATGAAGATTTTACTCTAACTCTTTGTCCTGATGAACCGGGTAATCAAATCCAGCTAGATTTTACTGCATTTAGTACCCAGCAAAATTTAGATTCTATTATCATTTATGACGGTGATGATACTACAGCAAATGCCTTTGGTAGCTTTTCAGGAGGAGGAGCCGCTGCTAATCCAGGTTTTGTTTCTGCAACACCAAGTAATCCTACAGGGTGTATAACTATTGTTTTTACATCTAATGGAGATGGTGCTACTACATCAGGTTGGGCAGCAGATATTTCTTGTTTTGCTCCTTGTCAAACTATAACATCCCAATTAGACAGTACAAGTGTTACGCCTAATGGAGATGGGTATATATGGCTTTGTCCTGGGGAAGAAGTTACGTTTACTGGTAGTGGTGTTTTTTCTGCCGATGGAACGGGAGCGACTTATGAATGGGATTTAGGCGATGGTAATACGGTACCTGGCCAAACAGCAACTTTTTCCTACTCTAATCCAGGTGTTTATTTAGTGAATTTAAATATTACCGATTCAAATACAGATCCTGATCCGGGAACAGGTTGTACTAATACCAATTTAATTAACCAAGTTATTCAAGTGGGTACTGAACCCGATTTTACGGGTACGGAAGCCGTTGACGCCACCATTTGTTTTGGTGAGTCTACTACCTTAAACGGTGTGGTAACACCTACCGAGTTTCTTAATGATTGTACGCCTCCTGTAAGTGGAACTACATTTTTACCAGATGGTAGTGGTGCTGCTTATGAAACCTCTGTTACTGTGGACTGTTATGATTCAGCTCAGACACTTACTGACGTTAATCAAATAGTCGCGATTTGTGTCAATATGGAGCATTCATTTTTGGGAGATTTAGATATTAATATAATTAGCCCTTCTGGACAAATAGCCGTGTTAAAAGGCTATCCTGGTGGTGGTGGAACTTATTTAGGAGGAGCTAACGATGATGGGTCTGCAACACCAGGGATCGGAGCAGACTATTGCTTTTCCACGACGGGTACAGTTACTTTAGAAAATGGACCAACTATTACCGCAGGGAGTAATCCACCAAATAATTCTATAACACCTGGAACGTATTTGCCAGAAGGTGGTTTTGGATCCTTGTTAGGAAGTCCTTTAAATGGAGATTGGACTATTCAAATAATTGATAATATGTCCATTGATAATGGTTATATCTTTTCTTGGAGTATTCAATTTGATCCAGCATTACAACCACCCGAGTTATCTTTTACACCACAAACCGTAACTGAAGCTTGGGATCCAGATCCTACAATTACGGCTACAGCTGGAAATACCATTACTGTGACACCGCCAACAGCTGGGCAGTTCTGTTATACGTATAGAACAACTGACAATTTTGGATGTGAATATACAGAAGTAGTTTGTATAGACGTTTTACCGGAAATTGTAACCGATGAGCCCAATGATTTATATGCTTGTGATTTAGGAACGCCTCCTTATGTTTTTGACCTAACAGAAAATGATACGGTTATTAATGCTCCAGCAGCGAATCCTACTGAGCAAATTATAACTTATTTTGAGTCTCAAGCAGATGCAGATGCCAATACTAATGCAATTCCTAACCCAGATACTTACACATCTAGTGCTGTAATAGGGACACCGCAAACTATATATGTAAGAATAGAATATCTAACTTCAGGTTGTTTTGAAACAGAAACATTTACCTTGAATGTTATTGCACCTCCTATTATTAACCCAGCTCCGGATATGGTAACCTGTGATGACCCTTCTAATGATGGAACTGAACCATTTGATTTGGAGACTCAAAATGCAATTATCCTAGGAGCTCAGTCCAATACTGATTATCTAGTAACCTATTATTTAACACTAGCTGATGCTAATGCAGGTGCGAATGCTTTAGTAAGTCCATATAATAATGTTACGAACCCAGAGCCTATTTATGTTCGTGTAGATGGTGTTTCTGGTTTAGGTTGTTTTGTGGTTTCACCTACTCCTGTTTTTAATTTAGTTGTAAACCAGCTTGACGACCCATCATTCTCTATGATGGCTACCTGCGACGGAGGTACTGTAGATTCTTTTGCTATGGCAGGAGGAACATATACGTTTAACCCTGTACCAACAGATGCTGCAGTAATAGACCCTTCAACAGGAGCTGTAACGGGAGGTACATCGGGAACAACGTATACTATAGAATACACAACAAATGGTACGTGCCCAGCGTCTTCTACTTTCGATCTTACAGTATTATCAGTAGATGACCCAACGATTACAATGACTCCAACATGCGACGGCGGAATTGTAGATTCAGAAGTGGTACCAGGAGGAACTTATGCTTTAAACCCTGTGCCAACCGATGGTGCTACGATAGATGCAACAACAGGAACCGTAACAGGAGGTCAGCCAGACACAACCTATGGTGTAGAGTATACCACTAATGGTGCTTGTCCAGCAACTCAGATTTACAGTTTAACAACATATCCATTGCCAACGGTGGTAGCGCCAACAGTATTAGGTGTTTGTGACGATGGAACTCCAGATGGTTTTACAGAAATTGATTTAAGTATCAAGAATAATGAAATCTCAGGAGGTAATCCCAACTACTCCGTAACGTATTACTTAACACAAGCTGATGCCGATGCGCAAGTAAATCCGTTACCAATACCTTATACAAACATCTCTAACCCACAAACGGTTTATGTCAACGTAAG
>NZ_FNQK01000013.1 GCF_900107625.1 Bizionia paragorgiae | reverse complement strand
AGCTTATTAACTCAATGTAACGGACAAGAAAAGAAAGGGAAATCAATAAACATGCAATCGCAAATAGAACAGTTTAATAAACAAAAGAATAGATTGGAGTTTAAAGAAGAAAAATTATTTTATAATGACAAGCATGTGAAATTAGACCAAAGCATGGCATATTATGAAGCAGTTTTCGGTAAGGATTATTCAGTAAATATTAATGATATAGTAGTTTATAATAATTTACCAATCTCTATGAATAAAGGAATTGACGACCAAGTAGATAATATTCGTATTCAATTATACTATTACGACCAAAAAATGTTAATGCATAAATCGGACAACGAAACTTGGGGGTTTCCACCTAAAATTTTAGATAACGAGTACATACTTATTGATGTTGTGCCATTAAATAAAGATACAGATATTAACGTTTTTAATGATATGCTTATTAATAGTAACAAACAATCATTTAAACAAAAGTTTAAAGGTGTAGATGCAGTTTCTAGACAATATCTAAATGAGAATGATATGTTTTCAATAACTATTTCAATTTCTAAAGGAGAGCTAACTCCACTTGATTATATATTGTACAGCGATGGTTCAACAACATCCGAATAAAAACTGCGTAGAACAACATATATAAAAAATAGCGCGAGTTGTTGCTAACACAATGGTTCGTGCATTTTTGAGAAGTCGCCAAATTTTTAAATTTAACGATTTCCAATAAAAAAAGAGAAATAGTAAAATTTAAAAATATGGCTTGTTCTAAATCCGAAAAGTTATCACTTATTTTCAGCGCTACTTTTCATATATAAGACCGTTAGCTTTAGTGCTGGAGCAAGTTTGCGCAAATGAAAAAAGCCTAGTTTAATTATCGATTTTTTTTTTTGAATTTTAAGCAAGTAAAAACTAAGCTGCCGATTTTTGAAAAACACACTAAACTCTTACTCTACCTTAACTTAAATTTCTCCTGATCTTTTAGCTTGCTTGCGGAATCGAAACTGAATTGAAAACTCGGAATTTCACTCAATCCGAGTTAAGCCTGTTACGGAATTGTTCACTCGCCATCTGAATTAAAAATATTGCGGAATTTGAGCAAGTTTGCGGAATAAAAACGCGATCTAAAAAAAAGTAATCTGAACAAAATATCCAGTGGATAAAAAGCACTAAAACTCAACACCGTGTAAAAAATAGTGCTTATTTTAGTTTAATCGTTTGGGCGTTGCTCTTTTACTAACTTCTGATTTTCCTGTGGAAAATCCTCGCATACAAAGCCGCTACCAACCATATACAAAAACGTAAGGTTTAATTATGAAAAAAATACTCTACATACTTTTTATCACCATTCTATTTGGCTGTGATTCGGACATCAAGAAAAACGTCAATTATTTATGGGATAATGGAAATTATCAAGTATTTCCTGCTGATGAGTTAATTGGAAGTGGAAATATTAGTGCAATTGATAGTTTAAAAGAAAAACTAAGAAAATTAAGTCCTAAAGAGTTTAGCCTTGATGTGTACCCTTTTCAATTCGGACCTGAGTATAACTTAAAAAATGAACCTATTGCTAATGTACATGAGGTTAATAATTTCTGGCCATTAGGCTTCTTAACCGATTTTTCATCTATCGAGAAACTATCAATTCGAAGTGTTTGCAGTTATACTTTTAAAATAAACTCAAATAATAATATAAGGCATTTAAAATTATCGAGTCATAGTTGTGGAAGATTATACGCAGACGAACCCATTCACTTTAACAAATTAAAAAAACTAGAATCACTTCACTTTAATAATTATATCTTTAGATTAGGGGAGTTAAAGGGGGTTAGTAATATTAATAACTTAGAGTCCTTGACACTAACTGATTGCGAATTAGATATAAAAGCCTTATTAGGTTTAAAGAATCAATTAAGATATTTAAATCTAACTGATTCGAAAATCGTTAATTGGCATTTACTTTCGGAATTTAAACAATTGGAAGTACTATATATTTCGAACATAGAAAATGTTGTACTACGAAAAAAGGAGAACATTAAATTTCTTAGTGGACTTAAAAAATTACGAGAGCTATCGGTAAAAAGGAATTCTATAAATAGTTTAAAATACATTAAAAACCTCAATAATTTAGAGAAAATATACATTCAAAACACAGAAATAAAAGATATTCCGATTGAATTAAAGAAGAAGAAAGATTTGAAAATAATTAGGTAACCAACCCTAATAAAGTATATAAATAGCATCCTGGATAATAAAGCATATAAGCATCGTAACCCGAATGAAATTTGGGCGTAACTTGGAAAGTTAAAGCATCGTAATTGGTTACCTGAAATATAATAGAGGAAACATTTTTAAAACAAACAAAACTATTTACAATATTGTATGAAAAAAAATATTGTTTTGTGCTTTACCAATGTTAGTTGCTTTGCTTACTAACTTCTGCTTTTTCTTAGGAAAATCCTCGCATATAAACACGCGACAAACCATATACAACAACGTTAGAGACAATTTTAAAAAAAAACACGAAGAGATTTTAAAATAGACAAATCAGGAATAATTTTTGAAGTTGTGGTTTAATCAAAATAAATAATCGCAAACTAAAACCTTACGAAACAAATGAGAAATTCTAAAATTGTAATTACTATAATCACGTTGTTCTTATGTTTCAAAGGAATAGCTCAATTTAATCAAAATGATGAAAAGCAAATAGTAATCGGAAAAGTTGATAGTTTATATTCTGAAATTCTACAAGAACAAAGAGAAATTTGGATACATATACCTGAGGACTTTAATAGCACTAAAAAATATCCAGTTATTTATGTATTGGACGCATCTCAACAATTTTATGTTATTACAGGAATGCAAAAGCAACTAACGCCTTTCAAAATTCCTCAATCCATAATAGTTGGTATTACAAATACAGATAGAACCAGAGATTTCACACATACCAACGTTCCTTTTCAACGTGGACACGAATCGGAAACTTCTGGAGGTGCCAGTAATTTTTTAAAATTCATAAATCAAGAATTAAAACCGTATATCAACAATAAATACCCAACCGAAAACAACAATACCATTATTGGTCATTCTACAGGAGGTCTTTTTGTACTTTATTCATACTTATTTCACGAAAATTCTTTTGATAATTATTTGGCAATTGACCCAAGCCTTTGGTGGGACAAAGAAAATCTAGTTAAAGAAACTCAAGAACAACTAAATAAAGGAAATCGAAAAGAAAAATCATTATATATAGCTGTGGCTAATAGTATTGGCAAAGCAATGGACACGGTTAAAGTTAGAAGAGACAAAACAGTTCTTACTGAACAGATTAGAGCCAATTTAAAGTTTCACGACCTATTAGTGAAAAATAATAAAGAGATTAATTTTAAATGGGAATTCTTTGAGAATGAAGACCACGGAAGCATTGTTGTTCCAGCCCAGTATAATGGATTGCGGTCTATTTTCTCTTGGTTTCCATTCCCGGAAATGTGGCGTTTTAACACACCAAAAGAGTATTCTGCCAAAGAATTAACAGAGCCTTTTAAAACCCACTATAAAAAATTGAGCATTCAAATGAAACGTGAAGTAAAACCTGAATGGGAATTACTAAATCAAGTTGGGTTCTTTATGTTAGATGGACATAATCTTCCTGAAAAAGCTTTAGCATATTTAGAACTGAATGCTGATTTCTATCCTAATGAATCAAAAAGTTTTGTTGCTTTAGGGAATTACTTTTTATCTCAAAAAAACAAATCAGAAGCAATTAATAACTATAAAAAAGCAGTTGGAATAGACGGAAATCAAGAAGCTCAAGCTAAACTAAAGCAATTGGAATAGTAATAAAAACTGCCTCTAACAAAGTACTGTGGTAAAAAACTAATGAAAACCCATTAATTTTTCACTAGAAACCTGTTTTGACCCCTATAAAATAAGAGTATTCTTTTAAATTAATTGTACATATTATACATTTCGCTAATGTGTTTTTTAATTTTTTCTCTAAACCATAGTGGTTCTAACACCTCAACCATATTTCCTAGTTTTAAGATTTGTATTTCGAATTCGTAATTAGGTTTTAAAAGGTAGGTTGCGTGGCCCCAGTCATTTGCTTTTCCATCAATGCAAATTTGAGATTTGTGTATAGGTAAACTGCGTAAATATTTAAGCTGGTTGTTATGGGCTTTAAGTATAATTTTTTCAGGGTAATTGTTTTTGGATTCGGTATAATTTAAACCAACTACCTCATCGTATTGTTTAAGCTGCTTTTTAAAATTTTCAATTTTCAGAGACTTTGTGTTTTTAATTTCTATTTGTGATAGTCTATCTATTCCGAAATTTTTGATTTCACTCTCACCATCTACAACAGCAATTAAATACCATCGGTTGGCATATTCCTTTAGGCACAATGGAGAAACAGTGTATGTTTTTTTTGTACCACCATAGTAATTTTCTTTTTGAAAAGATATTTTATGTTTTGTAGAAATTGCTTGAATAAGTTTTTTGAAATGTTGTACGCCTGTAAATCCTGAACTATCTTCTGGAAGCACCCACTTTTGAAAAGACTTATAATCTTTAATGCCGTTTTGATAAATCTCTGCCATTGCTGCGAATTGGGCAAATTTGAAAAATTGGTTTAAAGACTCTTCATTATCATCTAGTATATAGCCACGAGATTTATGGTTATAGGTTATTGTTATTCCGAAATCTGATTCTAAAATGTTTTTGTCCCGCTCGAAAGTACGCTCGGCAACCTCTAAATCGTAGTCGTGGCGTAGTCGTTCTAAAAGCTGTTTTTTTGATATGTTTGGATGGAATTTAATTAGTTGTGCCACACAATTTAATCGTTTGAGTACTTTATAGTCGGACATAGTAGGTGTTTTCTTCAAAAATAATATAACAGTTGTATTAAACAAGCTGTTTGATGTCTTATTAGAATGTGTACAAAATTTTTTTATAGTCCGACATGATATGGCGGTCTTAGTTATTGTCTTTGCAAAGTATTCTAATAATAACTTAAATAATACTATAGCTATGAAAAACGCTTATTTACTACAAAACGAATTTATAAACTGGTTAGATTCTCAACTCGAACCGCTAAGCTTTAAGCAAGTTTTTTATGATTATCAAATAAAAAAACTTAATGAAATACTTGGTGTATATACACTAGAATCCAGTTTTTTGGAAGTATTAGAAATTGAAGTTATGTGTAATAACAATCAAGGAGTGGAAGACTTAGTACAGATAGCTTTAGAGAAAATTGATAAAAATAGTTTGCAGAAGGATTTAGGTATGTCTATTAAACCGTTAGAAGCCTTGCAAATAGGGTTGCTAAAATATAGGTTGTTTTTACATGATTTTATTGCTAGTAGGAATAAGAACATTAAAAAAGCACAAAACAGTTCTAATTTCTTTTCTGAAACTAAACAGGTAAGTTTAGAATCCATTTTTAAAGGGAATACCGGTTATTTTATACCGATTTATCATGATGTGTTTATTTATGATAAGCTTGAAGTGGATTCTTTATGGCAATTGTTTTTAAAATCGAATACGGAAAAAGGTGTTACTTCAGTACCTACAACTGTGAATTATGATTTAGGAAACATATTGGTTAAAAAGCGGGAAGACAATCAATTGGAGGTTGTTGACGGCGGACAAACTTTAATCTTGCTTTTTATTTTAAAGCATGTACTGAATGCGTTTTTACTTGGCACCAACGATCCGGTAACTGAAGAAACTGAAAACAGAAATCTGTCTTCCCTTATTACTTTTGGTTCGTGCTTAAATGATCAGAAGTTGTTTCCTGTTTTGATCAATAACGGGATAGATAAAAAGGCAACTTCAGCCAACGAAATAAGTAAAGGAATATTTTATAGCTGTGAAGAGCCTGGTTTAAATATGGGGTATGCTTTTTTACAAGCTACTTTTCGTTTTGTGCAATTAGTACAAGAGTCCCAAATTGCGCAATCGGAAGTTTATATTGTAGATATGGATGTTTTTGTTGATAATGTATTGAAAAACAATGGTGTAAAAATAAAGTGTTTAAGTGATGAAAATAGTGAGAAAACTTATTTAAATCATACTAATATTTTAATTGAGAATATTAGGGAGTGGTTGTAGGAAATGAGTTGATGATAAGAATTAAAGCAGACGAATGAATTATAACAGATGTACTATAAAAACAAATAAATAGATGAACACAAGTATACATTATGTAGTAAAAACCAAATATTGGCGTAGAGAAGTTCCGAATGTTCATGATGAATATTCGGACGCTCTACCGACTAAAGAAGATATTGCAGAATCAAGTACTGTATTTAGAAATGCTTCTCCCATTTTAGCTAGAGCTGCTGCTTTTAGCCATTATTTTAGCATTCTAGAGGTTTTGCATGACGGAATAGGTAAGGAGCAAACTACAGATGCCCAAGCGCGCATAGATTTGCAGGTTTATCTTGATTCTGGTAATGCAGTAGAATTAGGGGGGAAGGGCGCCACATTTAAATCATCTCCAGATTTAGATAAAGGGATTTCGTTATATATGGTAATCGACAATTCTTCTGACGAGTCTGTAGAAATGTATTTAATTCATGGTATTCGTTATCTAGAGTATTTAGATCGTTTTGATGCAGAAATTCAGGAGTCTCTTGAAGGTCTTAGAAAAGAATATAGTTACTATGAGGAACATGGAATTGAGATAGGGAATAAGTATATTGAAGAATTGGATTTGAATGCAATTGGAGGCGATAAAGTATCTATTATACGAACGCCTTTTGATTGGGAGCAATTAGTACTGGATTATGAGGGCCTTGATTTGTTCGCTGAATGGTAATTGTTTTTTTTTAGATTAATTAGAAGACGTATGCTCTCTTTTGAATTAAGAGGATATATCAAAGGCTAGAAGGTTAAACATGGATCGCATGCGGGAACGGACACGGTTTTCGTAGTTCTTTTTTAATTCGGTTGTCTTCTTAAGTGACCAAATAGTGGCAGTTCAAAACTTAAAGAGCTTCTATTTAAGTCAACTAAAATTTTGTTGAACTGACTAGTCTAAAAATAAGAAAGCCCTTAAAAAAAAAAGGCTTACTTAAGGTGGTTTTTATGTGATAGTGCTACGGTTACCGGTTTTTAATTCAATTTTTTTAGAAGCTCTTTTTTTCTCCTTTCAAATTCTTCGGCACTAATAATTTCAAGTTCTAATTTTTCTTTTTTTAAAAGTTCTAAAATTTCGTTTTCAGAAAGACCAACATTAATTTCTTTACTCGTTATTGCTTTTTCAATGTCAATCGAAAAAAACTTTCCATCTTCATTGCGAATTTGAATATAGGGTAGAAATCCTTTTCGTTTAGTTCCTGCAACACTTATAGCAATAATTTTACAATTTCCATCCAGTAAGTGGTTTTCAGTTACTGACATTGGAAGATACCCTAAACCTTGATGTATATATATGTTTTTGAATGTAAGGTCTGAAGGCTTTCCGATTTTGATGTTATCATCAATCTTAAAAACTATCGAATCTTTCGATATGTAAGATTTGTAGTCACTTCTTTTGAAACTTTTATCAAATTCAGATTGATAGGTCAAATTTTGTCCAAGGCAAACTGATGAGATAAGTGTAAATATAATTAATAGTTTATTCATTTCTTTTAAATTAATAACGACGTTTTATTTATCAGTAGTAAGGGAATAAAAACACTGAGTTTTCGGTCTACTACTTAGCTAAATCAAAGATTTGGCGGACTTGGTAAAAGTCACAAACTTTCAAATTTAACACCAACCCCTCCTTATTATTTATGCATTTTGTTGTATGTGGTTTTTATTTATTCGGAGTGTAAATAGTATTACCTTGCCAATCTTTTGAATATGTTCCTTGAGTATTTCCGTAATTGTCTTTTTCTACGGTATTACCTTGCCAATTTTTCGAATAAGTAGATTGCGTGTTTCCATAATTGTCTTTTTTGACAGTATTACCTTGCCAATCTTTTGAGTAAGTAGATTGAGTATTTCCATAATTATCTTTTTTTACGGTATTACCTTGCCAGTCTTTTGAGTAAGTAGATTGAGTGTTTCCATAATTATCTTTTTTTACGGTATTACCTTGCCAATCTTTTGAGTATGTAGATTGAATGTTTCCATATTGATCCTTAGCTACAGTATTACCTTGCCAATCTTTTGAATAAGTAGTAGTTTGAGAATAACCATGACTCGAAATGAGTACTGCAGCTAATAAAATAAATGTTTTTTTCATAATAATAAAATATAATGTTTGCTTACTCTTAATCGGTTTTCAGCTTATCCCGTTTTACTTTTTAAATTACATTTAACTTAGTTATATCAATATAAAACCAATACATTTATCTCTCTACTGGCTGTATATCTGTTGGTGTTTTTATTAAAAAGGTTATTGCTATTGCGTATTGAACGTATGAAGAATACAGTAAACACGTTTAATTAATAGCGCACACAATATAGAAATTACTTATTCTGAATTATTGTAAAAATTCGTAAATACTCAACCTAGTTATTTATATAGCAACACCGTCGTAGCTAACCTGATTAAGGATATGTGGTGTGTCACTATTCACTTTGGGGCTAAAGAGATCCCTGCTAACTGTAAACGTCTGGAGTTCATTTTCTGGATAGTTGACTTCTATAAGTGCTTTAAGGTCTTTTTTATTTAATTCAGGATTTAACCAAGCACCTTCCAAATCTTGTGGTAATAGTAAGGGTTGTCGTCTTTTCTTATTGTGAATTTTCGCAAATAGGGGAGATGCAGTTTTGGTTAATATGGTAAAAGTGATAATGCCGTCAATTAACGTGTAAAGGCCTGCTAAAGATAAAACGTCATTATCTTTTCGTTTTATATGAATAGGATATTTCTTGGATTGATACTCGTGGGGTTCGAAAAAACCGGTGACAGGTATCAGACAGCGATTGGTAAGAGATGACTGTTTGTAAATAAAGTGATCGAAAAGTTTTTCTGATTGCGCATTGAGTCCGCCACCAAAACGCATAGCATCTTTGTAATAAGCGTTTATTTGGGAGCTTTTTTTAGTTTTGGGGATAATGCCCCATAATCCTGGTGCGATTACAGTGGGAGCTTCTTGTGGGATTACCAGCAGGCTGGGATGTGCAAATCCATTTATATGATATCTGGGGGTGTCTAATTTTTCCCGTACTTCGGGGGTCGCTAGTTTTACCTGATAACGTTTTTCGAGTTTATTGACTGTTTTTATTTGAGCTGTATGAAAGCACATTACGGTAGTGTTAAAACTTAAAGATACTAAAAAAGCTATAACATTAAAAAGATCACCAGCTATTGTATTTTAATTTTAAAAACACACAATAGGTTATAAATGAAAAAAACCTTGTAAATATAGTATTTACAAGGTTTTGCGGAGAATGAGGAACTAACCATATTATTGTTACGTGTTGTTTATCAAGTAGTTAAGTGTTTGTTTTTTTTATAGGTAACCGAATAGGTAACCGAATCATTTTATTCTAAATGTATCTATTTACCATATCTTCCTCTATGCCAGCGTATTCAGAAAACTCTTTAACTGTTAGAACCTGATGGTCCTTTTTGTCCAAATGTATTTTTATTTTTTTAAATAATAGGCGACTAGAGCGCTCACTTCTTCCGGTAATGCGCATAATATCTTTTGGGTAAATACATAGTCTTTTGATGCTGCTCATACTTTATCCATACTTTATCTATACGTGATATTGCTATCACCGATAGGTTTAAATTGGCAAAAAAGGCACTTTTCGGCAAAAGCGGAAAGCGATTTTGGGATTGCTTATTAAAGATACGGAGTTTTGATAAAACTAAAAAACTTTGAATCATGGCTAGACAAGTAGGTATTATCAAATTAAAAGGAACTCTGGATGACATTTCCTTTTACAAGTCAAGTGACGGACATTTGGCTAGGACGAAAGGAGGTATAGATGCAAATCGTATTGCGAATGATCCTGCCTTTCAAAGAACACGTGAAAACGGTTCTGAATTCGGACGCGCTGGTAAAGCCGGTAAGCTAATCCGGAATTCGATTCGTGTGTTACTACAAAACGCAAAGGATAAACGTGTGGTTAGCAGATTGACAAAAGATCTGGTGGCTATTACTAAAACGGACCTTGTGAACCCTAGAGGTGAGCGTACAGTTGAAGATGGGAATTTAAGCGATCTGTTAGGGTTTGAATTCAACCTCAACGGGAAACTAGGTTCCACCTTATTTGCCCCTTTTAGTGTGGCTTTCGATCGTGCTACAGGAAGTGCCGATGTTACACTTGCTGCTTTCAGTCCGACGGTTCGGATTGCAGCTCCTTCAGGAACCACTCATTTTAATATTGTAATGGGCGCTGCAGAAGAGGATTTTGTAAATGACACGTTTGTTTTTGAAACAGCGAGCTCAGGGATTCTTCCTTACTCGGCTCCAGATACGGCACCGATTGCAATGAACGTTGCACTTACTGCTAACTCGGTGTTACCAGTTATTGAAGTGGTGGGCATTGAGTTCTTTCAGGAAGTCAATGGGCAAATGTATCCGTTGAAAAATGGTGCATTCAACGCGCTTTCTGTGGCACTGATAGACACGTTGTAAGATGGAACTATTACTCCAACGACAGTATTTTAAAGAGGGTACAAATAGTGCCCTCTTTGTCAATGGGCATTTTATCTGTTTTATGATTGAATTGCCTTGGCTAAATAATAAACGCCAAGTTTCCTGTATTCCGGAAGGTGTTTATGAATTGAAACCTCGCTTTTCTGATCGGTTTGGGGACCATTTACATGTTTTAGATGTGAGTCAGAGAAATTTGATATTGATTCACCCGGCGAACAACGCTTCTAAAGAATTGGAAGGTTGTTTGGCACCGGTAAGTCAGTTATCAGGGGTAGGAGTGGGCTGGTCTTCGCGATTGGCCATGCAGAAGATACTTTCACTTTGTCATCAAGCTTTTGAGCGCAAAGAATTTATTTCATTAACCATAAACCATTAAATCTTAAGATTATGAATTTAATTGAACGTTATAAAAAACCGACACCGAAGTTTTTCAAACTATTACGAAATATCGGTATTGCTCTTGCCACGGCAGGAGGGGCTATTATTGCTGCGCCGATAAGTGTTCCAGCAATTGTAATTACTATTGCCACTTACATGACGGTTGCCGGAACTGTTGCAACTGCTGTTAGTGCAGCGGTTACAGAAGATGAACATAAGGTTGCTCCAGGTAAGAGGAACTTTTAGAAAACCGATAGAACAAGATGTCTCAGAGTGTATCCCATATCAGATTTTCAATATTAGGAGGTACGGCGTCTTCAGTTTGGATAAATCTTTCTTCGGAAGATCTCATTAAAACTGCTATTATGGCTGGCTTTGGTGCTATTGTGAGTTACCTTGTTTCTCTACTAGTAAAACGGATACATAAACGATTTAAACGTCGGCGGGATAATAATTAATCAGATACTAAGAGCTTCATATTGGAGCTCTTTTTTTATTTTCAATAGTTACTCGATTTAAAAGGCTTTTGCAAAAAGTAGAGTATTTGTATACAAACATCCATAGCCGGTTTCTGTTTCATAAGTATTACTATTATAAAAGGAGCCAAAGGCCTTTCCATTATTTTTTCAGAAAATAAAAAAAGAAAACGATGGACTTGTTGGCGCGGGGAGGCTGTCAAGCTTTTTGTGAAAAATGGTGCTTCACAGATTTAATTTACTGAAAAAAACTTGGCCGCGGGCACTATTTTTTTTCAAAACCGTAAGGCTTGAGCTTTATAGCGTAATGTGGTGGCTGGAGGAAGCCTACTACATTTGTGATCTTTTTTATATTTTAAATTCTACCCAAAGTGGATAATGGTCTGAGATAATCCAGGATAAACTGTTGTTGGTTAGCATACGGTTTTTTAAAGCGATGTTTACAAAATCGTAATTACCACCATTTATAAATTCCATTGATAATTTAGGACCATTATCTTCACTATTGAACCAAGCTATTTGATCGTAATATTTTGTTTTATTGAAAATAGAACGGGTCACCTTTTCATTTTGTAATTGAGGTGGTACGTATAGTCCTTCTGATAGAAATGTTTCAGATAATAAATCTCCTCGTTCCTCGATATTGAAATCACCTAAAGCTATAAAGTCTTGATGGTATGCATTTATATTACCAGCCCAATCTCTAAGCCATTTCGCAATTCCTCTTAGTTCTGGAATACGTGTTTTTTTATTTTTTCCATAGAGTATGTGTAGTGTAACTAATATGAATGTATGCTTACCTGATTTAAAACTGACAGCATAAGGTGATCTCACAAATTGTTTTGAAAGCGCATTATCGTTAATTGAATCTTCCCATTCTTCTGGAACCACTAGCTCTCCTGCCAAACCTGAAAGTTGTACACGACGGGTATCGAATAAATAAGCCATGCGCTCACCATTACCTACTTTTCCTTTATTTACATCGGTTAATATTAGTGACCAATTTGAACCTAACACTTTTAAAGTATCTCTTAAAGCACGTATATTATCTTTAACTTCTTGAATAGCTATGACATCAAACCGTTTTATTATTTCTGCAATACATAGTATGGCATGTAAATCTCTTTTAGGAGAATCGTCATCATTGGAATTCCATTTTCGTGTTAGATTACCAAAGGCCCTTATATTCCAAGTTGCAATTAGAAGATTTTTATCTAATTGTTTAGATGGTAATTTAATATCTAAATCGTCTTTTAAAAGTTGAAGGTTTTTTATTACTTCTGCTGGTGGCTGTTCTAGTATTGAAATCATCCTTTAATATAATATTATTTGGACGTATTTACAATTGTTTGATATGCAGGTAATCTAAAAGGCGCGAGCCGACTGCGAGATGAACGAGGGTGTTGTGAGTGATAGCGTGAGGTACGAGCGCTCTCGCGACAATGTTTTACACTAGGTGGCGCTTTTTTTGATGGTTTTTTGTGTTGATCGTGTTTAATTTTTAGGTAAGTGCTGGGTGTGAGAGGCGTGTCTGACGATTGGAAGGTACAGATGGAATACCCAGCTCTTACTCACAATGGACGGAAGCGGTACTTTTTTTTGTACTGCTGGAGGACCTACTTAGGACTTGCCTGTTTGCTTTTATAGTTTTCAAAAAACGTGACACCGTTTAAGCCCGAAGTGACCCGCAGGCTCGCATAACATGAAATAGCGGTTTTACCCCAAACAATTCACATTGCGCTTTTAGCGCTTTCCATATTGGGGTTTGGGGTAAAAAAGTAGCTATGGGTGAGGCAGGCATGTAATGTGTGAAATAGTGCAAATACATACAGCCTCGAGGACGTGTCGCCGCAGGGGTTGTATGTGTGTTATATGCAAGCCCTGTAATGGTTTAATTTCAATTGTAGATTGTTCTCTGTTTTTTTGATATGCTAGAATATATGAGGGTGTAGCTTACAGATATGCACTATGGAACTAAATGGAGTGCCTGGCGAACACCTTATTACCTGCCGCTACAGTTTAATTTTATTTTGGAATTTTTATAGTTTCTAGAAGTTGGGCCGAATTTTCATGCTATTTTAAAATTTTTCCAATTGATCACATTGGTAATTAAAAAATATGTGTTTTAATATATATTATGTTGGATACCTGTAGTTTATAGGTGTTTGGGTTGGTGATCTCGGTAAGAAAATAGCCTGACGATTATTTCCAAAGGAGAACAGAATACCCTATTGCCCTGATAATAATACCCGAAAAAGTGTATATTAGATGCCATATAACACGTTGCCTACAATTTAAAAAAACAATAAATGAGTGAAAATAAAGGGCTAGATATTTTTGGAATAAAACCAGTTGCAAATGCAATTGACAAGACAGTTCAAAAATCATTAGAAGGAATAGAAGGTTTTTTACAACTAACTTGCAAACCTGCTTTGGGAGAAGTTGGACTTTTAATTCAAGACAAAGTAAGACATTGGAGGTTATGCAACGTAATAAGAATGTTGGAGAAAGCTCAAGGGAAATTAGATTTTAATAATGATACATTTCAGTTGAAATCGCACCCTAGAGTTGGACTTTCAATAATAGAAAACAGCTCATTAATTGACAACGAAGAAGTACAAGATATGTGGGCAGGATTATTTGCCTCTTCCTGCACAGAATCTGGTACAGATGATGAAAATTTAATTTTCATTGACTTGCTAAAACAATTGACAACAGCCCAAGCCCAAATATTAAAATATGGTGTTGAAAATAGCAGGAAAATTATTTATCCAAACGGTTTAGTTATTGCAGAAGAGCTAAAAATACATTGCGATGATATATTTAAGTTAACAGGATTGAATAATTATCATAGGGTTGACAGAGAATTGGACTATTTGCGAGCACTTGGTTTAATTAGTAGTTATTCAGGAGGTTTTGACCCTGATTCAGCTGATTTGGTAGCTGACATTCACCCAACATACCTTTCTTTAAGTCTTTATGTAAAAAGTCAAGGCTCAAAATTGGACCCTGACGAATTTTGGAAACAAGAATTGATTACTAAAGAACAGTTAGATAAGGAAGAAGAAGAAAAAGCAAAGCAAGAGGCTGAAAGAAGAAAAAAAGAAAATAAAAAACTGTAGGCAACAATGGCTATAAATAATTGCTTCTACTCGCCTACTTCTGAAAATCCTAGTGGATTTTCAGCTTGGTGTTTATTTGCAAAGTTAAGTGCTAACCCACGCAACTACTCATAGCCGAGACCGTTGGCATTCATTGAGTAGAACCGTTAAAAATGACAATTATTAGTAATTTAAAACAAAACGTTTGACTTTTAGCTCGTTTACGGAATCGGAAACTGAACTGACAAGCAAACCCAAAATTAAATACGGAATTTAGCAAGTTGCGGAATTGCTCACTCAATCGAAATTGAAAAAGTTTGCGGAATAAAACGCTGAACGAATTTACTCAAACGCTGAAAATCGGAAAATGAAATTAATTAAAACAAAAAGCACAATATTAAAATGGATTTAAAACCTGGAAAATTTATTCTCTTTTTTGGAATTTTTAGTCTTTCAATTTCTTTTGTGCTGGTTTATGTTATGTTTTTTGTCCTTAAAGAAAAAGATAATGGCGGACTTTTGAGTGTCATTTTAATGTTTATTGGCTTTTTCTCTATCGGACTTTATCTTACACTACATTATTATAAATATAGGATAATAATTAACGAAAAATCAATGATTGTTAAGAACGAGTTTGGTTCAAAAAAAGAAATCTATTGGAATCAAATTGAAAAAGTGAATTATAATAAAAACTTTAATATGATTATAATTTATGCAAACAAAAAGAAAAAATGGATAAGCCCAATCTATTCACACATAATTGACTTTATTCCGTCTGATAAATATTCTAAAAATCTAAAACAACTGATAAAATAAAACAACGAAATGCCAACACCGTATAAAAATAATTGCGGTTTATCGCTTAACCAAAGTTAGTTTTGTGTTTGCTACGTCTGATTTTCCTGCGGAAAATCCTCGCACGCAAACCCGCAACTATTCTTATACATAAACGTTACCTGCAAGCTGAAAAACTATGACGCAAACTGAATTTAGAAAAATATTATCGGAAACAAAAAACACAAAATGGTTCAATTCAGTTGAAATCAACTTGAGGTATACTCATCTTAATTTGAGTTTTGATTTTAAAGGTTTCGGACATATACACCGATTTGTAAGTCAACAAATCAAAGGTTGGGAAAAATTATCTGAAAACTTACCAAATGAATTACTTGCATCAAAAAAGCATTTTGAATTTATAGAAAACCAACTAATAAGTTTTATAAATTCTTACGGAAGTCAAGAAAATGAGTCGAATTTAGACAGTCATTTTAGAAATCCAAAAAATCAAATTCAAAGCCATACAGGAATTCACTTCACTTATGATTGCCCAGAGACAGAATTTTTAATTGACGTCTATAAGAATCATACCCAATCATTTATTGGAGCATATACATATCTTACTGGAAATCTAAACCAAAACATAGCTGTTAAAGATAATTTTAATGGTTATTTATTAGCGTATGAGTTTACATTAAAAGACTCAACGTTAATTACTGAAAGAAGAAACAAAGAAAAATCATCTCTGTCTAAATTAAGAAATGATTTTCAAAATAGTCTACCAAAATTAGATAGTGAACTTGTCGAACACCTAAAAAACAGTACAGAGAAGTATGAGGAATTTGGTACTTCTTTAGATGAATTTAAAGAAGATAAAGAAAAAACATACTCTGATTGGTTTATAAATACGAAAGGAGAATTTGAAGAATTTAGCAACAAATCTGATGAACGATTAAAAGAACTCGAAGATACTTATAAAGAAAAGCTAAAGCTTGAAGAACCTGCTTTATACTGGTCAAAAAGAGGCGAAAAATTAAAGAAACAAGGTTGGATTGCTTTAGGAGTTTTAGTTGGACTTGTTCTAATTGTTGTTTTCTCTTTAGGCAAGTTGCTTTGGACAACACCAGAGCAAATTTATGAATCGTTCTTTAATGGAGATAAAAGTGCAGCAATTAGATGGTCAATAATCTATATCACCTTTATATCGTTTATGGCATTTGCAATAAGAGCGGTTACAAAAGTTATGTTCAGTTCTTTTCATTTGGCTCGTGATTGTGAGGAAAGACATACTTTGACTTATTTCTACCTATCGCTGTTAAAAGATTCTAAAGTAGAAAAAGAGGAAAAACAACTGATTATGCAAGCATTATTTAGTCGAGCCGAAACTGGGCTTTTAAAAGATGATTCGTCACCAACTATGCCGAATGATATTATTGGGAAATTTATGAGCAAATAAAAAGCCAGCAGGTAACACCGTGTATAATTCATTGCTTGGTTCTCGCCTACTTACGAAAATCCTCGCAGATTTTCTATTCGGTTTGTATTTGCTAAATTAGTTGCTGAAACGCGCAACGAAATCATACACAAGACCGTTGTGCGTCATTTCGCAACAGAAACCTTAAATAAGAAAAAGATTAAAACCACCATATGATTTTAAAAACTATTTTACCTGTAATTGTTGTTACACTTGTGATGGGTTTACTTTTAGCTGCATCAAAAAAGAAACCTAAAAAAGACGAAGTTGGAAATATTATTTTACAACTACCAAAACTATATCCTATAATCGGAATTTTAGTAATAATCGGAGGAATTGGATTATTAATATTTGCTTTCTTCTTTGCAAACGGAAATGACCAAATTTTAGCTATTATTTCTAGTTTAGTTGCTATGATTTTTGGATTGTTAATGTTTGCGAAAGGATATATTTCTCATATAAAAGTGACCGATTTAGGAATTACGGAAACAACACTGTTTGCAAAACAAAAAGAAATAAGGTGGAATGAAATTAGAGAAGTATCTTTTGGAAAAGTAAGTCTAGAAATGAAAATTGAAAGTTCTAATAAAAACATCAAAGCTCATATGCATTTAGTTGGATTTGATGAATTGGTTTCTAATTTAGAAGAGAAAACAGGAAAAACAAGAATTCAAATTGGAATACCTGAATAAAACAAAAACGAATGCACAATACCGTATAATAATAATAATAATAATAATAATATTAATTACGGTTTAGTGCTTAATCAAAGGTCGTTTCGTATTTGTAACGTCTGATTTTCCTGCGGAAAATCCTCGCATACAAAATCGCAACGTTTCTTACACAAAACCGTTGCAAGTAATATAATCCAAGAATAAACTATAATCAATATGAAGAAAATTATTTTTTTAACATTACTATTATTATCTATTACAGCTCAAGCTAAGGACTTTTACAATGCAAAAATAGTGATGACTGACGGAACTGAAAAAACTGGTTTTGCGCCACTTCCATCTAATGATGTGTTCCAAAAATCAATAAAGTTTAAAAGCTCAAAAAACATGAAATCTAACAAGATAAAAAGTAATGATATTTCAAGCATAACTTACACTTCTGAAAATGGAATAAAATATTTGTTTGAACGAAGAGCTATGATATACATTATGAAATCTTTTGATGAACAAAAGAATATTAAATATTGTGATAAAGCAAAGAAAACATGGATTTTAGCAACATCATACAGTGAAAATATAATTTCTTATTATTTAGCTCAAAAATATTATTTAGATAATAATGGAAAAATGATATCTAAATCTGTAGACAGAAGCGGAACTTGGGCAGACATTTTTTTGCTTGTAAGAAGACCAGACGAATCTTGCGCTTCTATGCTTGGACATATTGCTAATGGAGCTAAAATTATCGGGCAAGAAAAGAGATTTAGAAAAGTATCGTCCATATATTTTAAAGATAAACCTGAACTTGTAAAAAGAATCAATAAAAAGGAATTTAAAAGTAGTGAAACAGAGAAATTAATAAAAGCATATAATGATTATTTTTAAATACTCTTGCCACCGTGTAAAAAAAAAGTGCTTATTTTAGTTAAATCGTTTGGTCGTTGCTCTTTTGCTAGCTCTTGATTTTTCTGCGGAAAAACCTCGCACACAAAACCGCACTATTCTTACACATAAACGGCAACAAGCTAAAAAAACCGAATGGACAAAGAAAAACCGAGACTTGTAAGATTGACAGCAATCCTAACCCAATTACAATCGAAACGAATTGTAACTGCAAAGGATATTGCCGAAAAACACAACGTAAGTACAAGAACGGTTTATCGAGACATCCGAACACTTGAAAAATCGGGAATTCCTATTGTAACTGAAGAAGGAAAAGGCTATTCAATAATGGAAGGCTATAAAATTCCGCCTGTAATGTTTACCCAAGATGAGGCGAATGCACTAATAACGGCTGAACAATTGATTAACAAAAACAAAGACCAATCTTTGACCGAACAATATGAAAGTGCCGTAAACAAAATCAAATCTGTTTTAAAATACAACCAAAAAGAAAAAACGGAAATATTGACAAACAGAATTCAAGTTCGTAATAATCGTGAAAACGAAAAAACGAGTAATTATCTAATAAAACTTCAATCCACTATTTCAAATTATCAAGTGGTAAGAATGGATTATCTCTCATTACAAAATAAAAAAAGCCAAAGAGAAATAGAACCATTTGCACTTTATACCACACAAGAAAATTGGGTGCTTATTGCATTTTGCAAACAAAAAAACGATTTCAGAGCTTTTAGACTTGATTGCATTCAAAAATTACAAATCTTGGAAAAGAATTTTGAACCTCATAAAATAACCTTGCAACAATATCTCGAAAATTGTAACTCAAAATATAAAAACACCCTTGACACACCTTTGTCACAAGGTCAATCTAACTTTGCATTAAATCAAAAAATATAAAAAGATGCAAACAGTAAAAATTGAACCTTTTAAAATTATCGGAATTGCGATAAGAACAACAAATGAAAACGGACAAGCTTCTCAAGAAATTGCCGAATTGTGGCAACGATTTATGTCCGAAAACGTAAATTCTAAAATTCCGAACAAAATAGACAATTCCGTTTATTCATTATACACAGATTACGAGAGCGACCACACAAAACCTTACACAGCAATTCTTGGCTGTAAAGTTGAAAATTTAGATAATGTGCCTAATGGAATGGTCGGAAAATCATTTGATGGAGGAACATATTCTAAAACCAAAGCAAAAGGAGATTTAATGCAAGGTTTGGTAGTAAACCAATGGTCGAAAATATTTGAAATGGAACTTGACAGAACTTATGATGCCGACTTTGAGATTTTTGGAGAAACGGCTCAAAATCCAGCAAATGCAGAAGTCGATTTTTATGTAGGCATAAAAGGCTAACAAAATATGCAAATAAAAAAATTTGAAATAAAAACAGACCCAAGAGTAAATGAGGTTTTTGCAAATTATCCCGACTTTGTTCGGGATAAAATGCAGTTTTTGCGTGAATTGGTAATTGAAACAGCAGAAGAAACCAAAGGAATTACCAAATTAGAAGAAACTTTAAAATGGGGAGAACCAAGTTTTGTAACTAAAAACGGTAGTACATTACGAATGGATTGGAAAGCAAAAACACCTGACCAATACGCTATGTATTTTCAATGTACAAGTAGATTAGTAGATACATTTAGATTGGTTTTCGACCACAAATTTGAATACGAGGGAAAACGAGCAATTGTTTTTAAATTAAACCAAAAAGTTCCAGAGATGGAATTGAAAGCGTGTATAAAGGCTTCCTTGACTTATCACAACGTAAAGGAATTAATTACGTTAGGAATTTGATAAATTAAATACGAATGAAGAAAAGCCTGTTGCCAACACCGGTAACCGTTGCACAACGCTCTAAAAATTTATGATCGAAAGATATTTAAGCCCTTTTTAGGGCTTTTTTAATTTTCTTAAACTGTCATTTAATTATATTTTGGTTGGTGGAAATTGAAGATTATTAGGTTTTGGAGTCCATTTAATTTAGAAAATATAAGACCAAGTGCTTTTGCCTTGGTTTTTGACAGTTTCTGTGTAAACTTCAAGTACTTTTTAAGGTTGTATGCCATGGCAGCTAAATGCATAACTTTATTTGCTTGTTTTATCCTTATGGTATTTATTTTTCGTAAGCCCATAAATTGGGCGGAAGTTTCATGGTATTTTAAAATTTTTCCAATTGATACATTGGTAATTTAAAAAAAAATGTGTTTTAATATATTATGTTGGATGCTTGTGATTTATGGGTGTCTTGGTTGATGATCTGGGTAAGCAAATAGTATGACAATTATTTCTAAAGGGGAACAGAATACCCTATAGCCCTGATAATAATACCCAAAAAAGTGTATATTAGATGCCTTATAACACGTTATGCTTTATTAGAGAAACATTATGAAAATTAAAAACTTTACAGATTTAATTAAGGCACTCGAACCTTTAAAAAAGAATAATGATTTAATTTTCAGAGGTCAATCGAATGTCGATTGGGAAATTTTACCAAAATCTGGTAGAAACGGATTTTCGGAAAAATATACTAAAAAATTAGCTGAAAGACAGGTTTTTAACTCTTGGAAAAGGTACGCTAAATCACATCTCAGCAGGCATCCAGAAACGGATTGGGATTGGTTGGCAATTGCTCAACATCACGGTTTAGCTACTAGATTATTAGATTGGACTAAAAATCCATTAGTTAGCGCATTTTTTGCTTGTATTGAAAATAATGATAATGATGGCGTAATATATTACTATAAATTAACTGAGGTGTTGGAAATTAATGAAAGAACAGTAAGTCCTTTTGATTTTAAAGGGTTTAATATTTTCTTTCCAAGTGGTTTAGTTTCTAGAATAATAAATCAAAGAGGTTTATTCACCATTACTGACAAACCAACTGTTGGATTGGAAAAACAATTAAAGGGAGAACTAAAAAAAATTATTATTTCAAAAGAGGCTAAGCAAAGTATTATTATGTCACTTGATTTTTACGGAATAAATAAGATGAGTTTGTATAATGACATAGATAATTTATCTGAATATCTAAATGACTATGTTACTAATAACCATAGCAATAATCTGAATCAAATAATTACAGAAGAATAAAAAGACAAAGCATAACACCGTATAAAAATAATTCCGGTTTAGTGCTTAGTCAAAGGGCGTTGCGTGTTTGTAACGTCTGATTTTCCGCAGGAAAATCCTCGCATACAAAATCGCAACGTTCCTTACACAAAAACGTTGCCTATAATTATGAAAAACCTGCTTCCATTCATATTTTGTCTTTTGATTTTAGTTTCGTGCAAACAAAAGAGCGAATCTGAAAAAGTAAAAGCACTAACTTCTACGAGTGAATTAATAGAAGAGCCAATAATTGAAATATCCGAATCGGATTATTACGAATTCTTAAACGATGTTTTGGAAGACAAAACTATTATTCAAAGTAAAACATTAGAATATCCTGACTTAAAAAACAATTCGGACTATTGGAGAGAAATTTTAACGCCTCTAACCGAACAAAGTACTGACGAAAAAATGTCTAAAATTTTGACTAAATCTGACATCGATTATATTTTTACCCAATTTTCAACCGAAAAGAAACTAAAATTAGATTTTGACAAATTAAAACTTGACAATGTATCAGATGAAGTTCTTAAAAGTGTTTCTGACTATCTTCAAAGCGAGGATAGAACAAATAAAAAAAAATATGACTATTTCGGTATTTATAATTTAACGATTCCGTTCTTTTCGCAGAATAAAAAATATGCTTTTATGCAGATAAGTATATATTGTGGACAATTATGTGCATTCGATGGAATTGAGGTTTATGAATTTAAAAACGGAAAATGGAAAGTAAAAAGAACAATTGGATATTATACAATGAGTTAAATAGCTACAGGCAATAATGTATATAAAAAATTGCTAGTTTTACCTAAACCAAAGTTAGTTGCTCTTTTGCAAGCTTCTGATTTTTCTGCGGAAAATCCTCGCACACAAAACCGAACTATTCTTACACATAAACGTTGCCATTCATTGCGGAACGCACTCAAAATCAAAATTATTATGATGAAAAAAAGAACATTTGACTTAATTTTTATAATAATATCAACAGTAATATTGGTAGTATTATCTGAATACGGAATTTTAGAGAAATATGTAGCTTTTGCTATCGTTCCTATTTTGGTTGCTTATTTCTTAGGACAATATTCTGAACGTAGATTTAGAAAATAAGTAATAAGAACCTGAATTGATAATAAAATCGGACTGAATATGGAATTTAGCAAGTTGCGGAATTACTCACTCAAACGGAATTGAAAGTATTGCGGAATGAAAAGTCTCAACGGAATAAATCAAGCGGAATTTTTACTGGTTTGTTTTCCGTTTTTATTTTGAGTTTTAAGTTAGTTGAAAAGAAAAAACTACTACTTGCAACACCGTGTAAAAAACATTGCTTATTTTAGTTCAATCGTTTGGTCGTTGCTCTTTTGTTGGCTTCTGATTTTCTTGCTGAAAATCCTCGCATACAAAACCGCAACATTCCTTACACAAAACCGTTGCCCATAATTCAAAAAAAATCGAACAAATATGAAAAAGACACTTTTGATTGTAGTAATTTTTATAATCAATTTCCAACTACATAGTCAAGAATATATAACTGCTGACAATTTTAATTTTAAATTTATTAAAGCTAAAAAAGCTGTTGGTGGAAATTATGTCTATACTATAAAGACAACAAAGGATGTAAAGAAAGTACAAGTTAGGTATAAAATGAAATCTGTATCTGGAGAAAAAGACGATTTTGACCCAAATAAGTTTTATTTAGTCTCTGATGAATACAAAAAGAGAATTAGACCATTAGATGTTAGGCATAATTATGCTGCAGGATGGATATATATTGGATTTGGCCATTTAGTTAATTTCCAACCTAAAGATAAGAAATTAAAAGAATGGCTTTCATACAAACCTGAAGTCAAGAATACATTTAATGATTATAAAATTGAAGGTTATCAAGATGTTTGTCCTAACATTAATTTTGGAACTAAAAGAAAACCGAAAATGGCATCACCTTATTTAGACCATAAAGAATTGAAATCTTGTAAAGTCGACTTGTACTTTTCTTTACCGAAAGAATTAAAAAAATTCAGAATTTATTATGGAACTGAATTAATTTCTGATAATAAAATAAAATAAAACTATGGGCAACAAAGTACTGTGGTAAAAAACTAGTGGAAACTCATTAGTTTTTCGCTAGAAAGCTTCTAAATTTATTATAGGTGTTTTGGTGCTCTTGAAATAATGTAATACTAACTATTATTTTGATAATGCGAGGTGAATAGGGTGGAGTGGAAGTTGGGAAATTAATGTCTAATTAACTGTTTGGGACCAAATGGTTTTTTAACCTCAATAAGATAGTATTTGTAATCACCTATGAGTTCCTTCCAAACTATGTTGTAAGCGTTTGAAATTGTAATCTGTTGGCCTTTATTAACACCTGTGGGACATTCAATTACGCCGTTAAGTGGCTTTTTATTCTGGCCTCTAAAAATGGAATATAAGCCCTCTGTATTCGTTTTTGATTTATAAAAATTATCTGACTTGACTATAACTAAGGCATAGCCTTTTTCAAACTTTTCACTTACTAGTTGTTCAAGAAAACAAATGTCTTTACAAAATTCAAATAGCTGAACCGGCACTTGACCGTTTGTTGAAAATTTTATTTCAATTGCTATCTTAAAACTACTTTGATTGTAGATACATATATCAATTTCCTTCTTAGGGATCTTAGTACTTTTATTAATTTCAAAGTGGTTAATAGGTCTTTCTAATTCAATTTTATAATCTTTAAGGTCTTCTAAACTTCTTAGATATAGAGCTAGTTCAAATTGAAGACCGAACTCATTATATAAGTCAATTTCTTTATTTTTTATTTTATCAATAAACTTGTTTAGCAGTTCGGTCATATACATTTAATTTAGTGTTTCTTATTATGGTTGAGGGGTGCTCTCTTTATGTTCTTTGTTTCATCTAGTTGTGGATTTTTCTCATCTTATTTAATCATTAGTCATTTTATTAAGGTGGTGCTTTAAGCTAATAACACCTCCAGTTTATTCTTCCATTTCTTCCATTCTGGAAACTCTTTTTGTTGTAGGTCGAAGAATGCTTTTGTATGATCTCTATGAACTAAATGACATAGCTCGTGTATGATTACATATTCAATACATGCTTTAGGGGCTTTTATTAGTTCTGGGTTTAAAAGAATTCTTCCTTGTGTTGAACATGATCCCCAACGGTTATTCATTTTTCTGATTTCTATTGTTTTTGGTGCTACCTGATATTTTTCAAATCGTTCTATTAAAGGTTGAGCAATTGTTTGGAACCAATTTTTTGATTTTTTTAAATACCAAGCATTTAGCAACTCTTCTGCTTTACTATGGACACTTGTTCTTATTTCAATATTTCTTCCTGTGTGTTTTACGATTTCTTCATCAGACTTAATTAATAATAACTGATACTGTCTACCGAGATACAAATGGGATTCACCAGATACATATTTTCGTTCTGTATTTCTAGGTTCAAAGGATAAGAAATGATCTTGTTGTTTTAATATCCAGGGTGCCTTCTTTCTAACTTTCTCCTCAATTTTTTCCATACTGCTACCTATTGGAGCCTTGACTTCAGTTGAGCGATCTGGAAGAACTGTTATACCTAAAGTTTTTCTATTACAAAAAGTTAGAGTATAGGAGATTTGCTCAGATCCGTATTTAAGTGTTCGTAGCATTATTTATACCTTATTTTAGCAACCTCAACAATACGTTCTGCGATTTTGTCTATTTCTTGAAAGCTTAATTTCATGTTGTATTTGTCTCTGATATGATCTATTATAAAATCGCCTATGAGGAAAACCATTTTCTTTTGAATGTCTGTACCACTTTTGGTATGCCAATCTACTCGTCGTAGCCTTAGTATTATTTCATCGGCTTTGAGAGCTAGCTCTTCAGATATTTTACGTATGGTTTCTTTATTTTCCGCATGAGAGTCAAATTCTTCAACAGCTATTCCGAAAAATGCTCTAGCTACTTCTTTGTCTTCTAATGATGCAGGAATACTTGAATCTGTTCTGCTTAATACAGCGTCTCTTGCTTCCTTAATTTTTTGTAAATACATTGTTTCATCGATTCTTCCTTGTAAATAATCATCAATGGTTTCTTTGATTAATTGAGAGAATCGTTTATAAAAGGCTGGGTCTTCATCTATCTTTTCAGTGATATGTTTCGCTGTTCTTGATGCTATCATATCAGCTTTTGCGGCCTTACCTGTTACTTTCTCTATTTCTTCCTCAAATGCTTCTTTGTCAAAAATATTTACGAGCTCTGTAAGTGTAACTATATCGGTAGTTGGTATATGTGTGTCAATTAGCTTTTGTATTTGCCCTTCATATTTTTTAAAATCAATTTTATCGGAATACCTGGAAGCAACTGCTGCTCGTAATTTCATAAAAAACGAAAGGTCTTCTTTGTATTTGGTAATACGTTTTTCTTCTGTCTCTTTATGAAAATTTATCGAGGATAATGCCAGCTTTAATATACGAGCATATTTTGCTAGTTGCTCATAAAATTTATTTCTAAGCGCTTCGTCTCTTAAAAGTTGCTGATAAGCTTCTGCATCTTTTTTATTTGAAATAGATGAAAATATTTGCCAAAGGTCACTATGAGCCTGAGGTAACTTCTCAATTTCTTCATTAATATTTGTTAGCGTTCCTTGTAATTGCTCTTCATCAAAATCGCCAAAAGTAGAGTATGTTTTAAGAGCTGAGTCTAATTCTTCAAGTACTCCATAATAATCAATGATATAGCCATAATCTTTGTCTGGGCTAACACGGTTTACACGAGCAATAGCTTGTAGTAATGTATGCCCGATGAGTTTTCTTGTTAAGTATAGCACTATGTTGTTAGGCGCATCAAAACCGGTAAGAAGCTTGTCTACAACAATAATTAACTCTGGTTCATTATCGTTTTTAAAACGGTTTACGATATTTTTCTGGTATTTTTTTGGAGTCCCATGTTCATCCATCATTTTATGCCAGAACTTTTTTACTAGATCATTTGTTTTTCCATACGCAGAGTCTTCACCTTCTCGCTCATCAGGGGGGGAGATTATTACTGCTGAGGTTACCCTACCAATTTCGTCGAGATAGTTTTTGTATTTAACAGCGGCTGCTTTAGATTGGCACACAATCTGCCCTTTAAAGGGTGTTCTTCCTTGGAAGTTTTTTTCATAATGTTTAGTAATATCCCAAGCGATGGCATAAATTTTTTGGTCTGCAATATTGAGTTGGTCTGCACGAGAGAACTTCTTTTTAAGATCTGCTTTTTCATAATCGTTTAATGGTTCTGATACCATGTTGAAAAAAGTATCCAAGGGAGCTGCATTAACATCCTGCATGGCATGACGCCCTTCATACATTAATGGAACAACAGCTTTGTCTTTTACTGCCTGATCTACCGTGTAGCTATCTATAAGGGTACCGAATTTAGACAATGTGCTTTTGTCTTTTTTAAATAAAGGTGTTCCCGTAAATGCGATGAAACATGCATTAGGCAAGGTTTTTTGCATTTCAATATTAAAGGTACCATGTTGGGTACGGTGGCCCTCATCTACTAACACAAAGATATTGTTACTGGTGAGAGGTGTTTTGATTTTCTTGACAGCAGTTTCGAATTTATTAATGATGGTTGTTACAACGGCATCACTTTCTGTATGTAGTAACTCTACAAGTTGCGATCCAGTTTTAGCATTATCTACGTCTAAACCACACTTTCTAAATGTTCCTGTAATTTGTGAGTCTAAATCTGTTCTGTCTGTTACTAGAATGATTTTAGGATTTAATATACTTGGCTCCATTGCAATTGCTTGGGCAAGCATAACCATAGTTAATGATTTTCCACTTCCTTGTGTATGCCAGACAACACCTCCGGTTCGTTGTCCATTATTATTTTTTTTGATTTGTTTCATTGCCTTTTTTATAGCAAAAAACTGTTGATAACGTGCTATTTTTTTAGCGCCATTATCAAATAGGGTGAAGTTATAAATCAAGTCTAACAAACGGTCTTTGCTACATAAACTAATCAAGTATTCATCTTGTGGGGTGATTTTAACTTCTTGAGTTTCTAGAGCGTCAAAATATTGGCGTACGTAATAGAATCTCTCGTTAAACAAGCGTTTTTTTACCTCATCTGGAAGCGGCGTGTTTTTTAGTTTGGAGATATGATTACGATATTGCGTTTCTTTTTCATCATCGATTGCACCATTGGTTTTTTTAAAATCTTCTTGCCATTGTGCCCAAAATTTTTCTGGTGTTCCTGTAGTAGCATAGCTGCCTTCATTAACTGTTACTGCCATAACTAACTGTGTCATTGCGTACAATGGACGAATGCCGTCTTCTTTTTGATTGCGAAGATTTTGTGATATAGCTTGTGTTAATGGCTCTTTTATATCTGGTCTTTTACACTCTATAATACATATAGGAATCCCGTTTACAAAAAGGACTATGTCTGGTCTGTAATGTTCTTTTAGTCCTGAGCGCAGTACACTGAACTCTTCTGTAACATGAAATATGTTATTTTCTGGGTTCTCCCAATCAATATACTGTAAATCGAAGCTTTTACGATCTCCTTCAATACTTTGGTCTAGGGAAATACCTAGCGTAAGCAGTTCATATATTTTCTCACTTGTAGTCATATAACCATCTACCATAGGAATGTCTTTTAATGCTATGATGGCATTTTCAATATTGCTATCTGAAAATGGAACAGCCTTGTTTGAAGAGACGCGTGCTTGGTTGATTTTATGTAATTGGATGCGTAAGATATCTTCTAGCAAAATACTTGAGGTTCTATTACCTCTTGCTTGTAATGCTTCTTCTTGGTTGAGGTAGTTATACCCCATATTTATTAATAGCTGCAAAGCAGGTATTTGGGAAATATGATCTTCTTTGAATGAGGGTGTATCCATTTTAATATCCTTATGATTGACTTAATTTCTCTAATTTATCTTTTAATTCTTTGGGAGTTCTGGTATTGTCCTTTTTCTTGCCTTTTGCAGCTTCATTAAAATATCTATACCAAACAAGGCTAAAGAAAAATATGGACAACAATATTCCTGCAAATTTGATTATTATATCAATTTGTCTTTCATTATTATTGTTTTCGGTAATATGAAACCAAGGATTCGGTACTAATACTAAAAGTAACATGATTATTACTGGAATTACCCAAAACAAATTCCACCAGACTTTTTTTTGCCATTTTCTTACTTCCCTCTCCTTATAATTCTCAATATCCTCTTCAATCTGAGATCTTAATTCTGTTTTAAGTCTTCTATTCTCATTAGACAGCTCCTGCTTTTCAGAAGCGGCTTCGAAATCTATAGTGGATTGAGTTGTTGAAAAAGTTTGATTTTCCACCTTTTTCACTTTTAAATGAAGAGCTTTTAGGGCATTGCTATATTGATTAACTAAAGCAGCAGCCTCCTCTTGATCTTTTTGTAAACGAATATTTTCTTTTACAGTTTGTTGTTTCTCTTCTTTGGTAGCCTCTAATGATACATTAGCTTCGTTCAAACTCGTTTGAGCTTTTTTAAACTGTCTATTTAACTCTGAACTAATGAAATCACCCTGATCAAAACCATTCGTTTTTTGGGCAGCTTTAAGCTTATCTAAAAACAAGTCTTCTGAAATAAGGTTATAAACTATATCTGTATTATCTATCCCTTTCTTTTTTAAATAGTTTACTAGCTTTAGTATGTCTCTAGATTTTCTTCCATTTCTATGAAAACCCTTTGTGGTTAATGCTTTAACAAATGCTTTTTTATAATCTACAGTTTGAACCGGTAGAATTCTTGTTAATTTATCTAATAGAAAGGACGGTTTGAAAAAAATGGGATAAGTATCCTCATCATGGTAATCCTTTACCATATGTCTATCAAATGAAATAAGCATCGAATCTAAAGTCAATCCGAAAAATTTTATATTATTCATTGTTAAATCTTCGCCTTCCTTTATCTTTCTAGAGTCTCTTAATAATTCTCTTAATGTAACATCGTGACGCACCTGTGCCTCACTTTTATAAATAGGATAGTAATGTGTTCCATTTTTTTTGCAAAACTCTTCTTTTATAGTATTTCTGTCATCTATATATTTAAAATATTCACTTATCTGAACATTAATATAATCTTCTCCAATTTTTTCAACTCTTTTAGCGTTACGACCTATTTTGATGTTGTTTGCATTTAATTCAGTCTGTGATAAGCCTACTACTTCAGATGGATGGAGTGTGTCTGGATCTTCCAACAGTTTTCGATAAAATTGTTCTGTAAAACCATCAACTTTGCCTGATTTTAGTAAAGCTCCAATAGCAGGACTCGACATTTTTGCATCGAGCAATTCAAAATCTTTTTGCTTATTCTTTAGTTCCCTATACGTAAACTCAGAATATCTTAGTTTGATTTTAATCTGCTCACTGTTGTCATGTATAAGTTGTATTAAAGCCTTACATGCCTCAGACTCAGGATGAGAATGTAAATCCAAAAGGGAGTACAATACATTTGTATCAAGATATAATGTCCAATCTATTAATTCGTTTTTTAAACCAGAAGAAAGTAGTGAGGGGTCGATCCCTAAAGATGAAAATGATGACGTTTTTTGAGCTAATTCTACAAGAAATGCTAGATCATCTTCGGACGCAAAATTTGGAAATTGTTCTATTGCTTTCTCAAATATTTCAGCAAGATCATCACGTTCTGATTTCAATTGATTTACAGCGTGTGTGGCTAAATTTTCAAAATCTTCAGCACTTTCAAATTCCATGTGGGGGTGCAGCGTTTTAAGTGCTTCTTGGCCATGTTCATAAAAACAGTTGTATAGGTAATTTAAGAAGTGTTGCCATATCAGTTTTATGTCAGAGGTTTCTATTTTTGACTCTAAATCATCTTGAATAAAAGCCTTAAAATTTTGGAATCTTTTCTTATCCTTATCTGTAAGCGCTAAATCATTAGATTTCACTAAGATAGACTTTTCAGGGGATAGTTGAAGTAAGCCGTTAACAATAATAACCTCCCCATTGTCTATGAGCTTATCTAGTATATTTTCTAGTTCAGATTTATATGGTTCAAATTGAAAATTATCTTTTACAACGTCACTGATAAGATCTCTTTTAACCCCATTTCCAGACATATCAATTGTTCTTACAATTACTGATGCTAGTGTGTCTTCTCTGGTGTCTGAAGAAGCCAGGGACAGAGTAGACAATATCTTTATATGATCTTGAGTTCTATCCATTAGTCTTTAATCTTTTTTTTCCAGTTAGCAATTGCTGCATTAGACCCTTCTTTTGCAACTGCAGCTGTTTGCGCTGGGCAGTTAAAAGGTTAATTTCTTCGTCTGCAGTGTTAAGGACTTGGGCTATGGCTGTTTGCTCCGATTTATTGGTAGGTAGCATTAATTTTATGATTGCAAAATCCTTAAACTTGCAATTTAGAGTGTCACTAACCATTCCCTGAGAATTTCTATAGAATCGATGTATAATAGCTGGGTCCTTAAATAAATAAGCAAAGAATTTAGAGTCTGTATTGTTTTTAGGTTTTACAATAGTGTATGCAGGACTTACTATTCCTTCTAAACCACTTAAGGCGCTTCTTCCTTGCCACATGCGCATAGTATTGTAGCCTATGTCTCCAACACAGATCTTCTTATATTTCGATTTATCACTGTTTGAGGTATCTTTTTTATTAGAATCATCTTGAGGATACACACCAGCTTCTCCAATAGATAGCAAAGGTAAATTCAAGTTATTTCGTTCACTCCGTTCATTAAAAAAGAAATCTAATCGTTTTCCCTCCCATTCCTCTACAAACCCAGGCAAACGCTTCTTGCCACTTAGCAATTGTTGCATTAGTGCTTTTTTAAGTTTTTGTTTTGCCTTGATAAGCGCGTCTAGCTTTGTGATGGCGGTGTCCCAGGTGCTGAGGCAGTTTGCTATGGCTTTTTGTTCTGGGAGGGGTGGAAGTGGGAAGTGATACGTTTTCAACAAATCCATTTCAACACCTGTCTGACCACCAGACCTTTGAGACAATGACTCTAAATAAGCCCTTAAATCACGCCTATTTAGGAAATACCATAAATATTCTTTAAATAAATTATCTCTTTTAGGTTCAGCTTTAATCAACGCTACATTATATGCGCCTTTGAGGCCTCTAAAGATCTGAAAGATAGGAGGTCCATACCTACCAATCATTATATCGTCTTTATCACAAAACTTATTGGTCAGAATGGTCTTAACATAGGTTTTATATCTATCCGTTCGATAATCTCTTGTCTGAATTAACCTTGTGTAGCCTTCCATTTCTTCAAAAACAAATGTTGACCTTGGAGGCTGACTTCCACCAGTAAATTTAATTTCTGAACCTATATTTGAATTTTCCCAATCTTCCGGAATCCATCCTAATTTGGTTTTTTTATAGCCTGGTTTGTTTTCTGTAATTGTATTTTCCATTATTGCTTTTTCCTTTTAATTTGTGCTGCTAGGGCTTTTAATTCCTCTAGTTCTTGCCTATCTGCCTCTTTTGCGGCTTCTTGTTTTCGCAGTTTATCAAAAGCTTCATAATGTGCTTTTACTTTTTTCTGCATTTGCGTATTGCTTATGCGTCCAGTTGTTTTAAGTACTGGAAATTCATTAAAGGCTATCAATTTGTCTAGGTTGTCCTGCCAGTAGCTCATGGTAAGATCTTGTTGGTTTTTTACTCTTAATTCTGCCTGTTCTAAGAAGATAACCACAAGTCTGTTTAAACTATCGAGTTCATCTGCTGTGAGATAATTTTTGGCGATGGTTATGTCTTGTTTTCTCACCACACTGCCTTTCCAGTTGGTAAGACCCATATTCAATTTGCTAGCATCGGCACGTGTTACAATCATCTCGGCAGCTGTTTTTTTTGTTACTGCAAATAGCAGCTTGTTTTGGGCTTCGGCAAAAAACATTTGTGTTGCTTTATCTGTCGCGTCATAATCACTGCTTAAACTAAAAAGGTCGCGTACTTTTTGATAAAAACGTTTTTCTGAGCTACGTATGTCTCTAATACGCTCTAGTAACTCATCAAAATAATCGGCACGTCCGTCAGGGTTTTTAAGACGTTCATCATCCATAATAAAACCCTTACGCATATAGCTGGCTAAGTTTCTGGTTGCCCATTGCCTAAATTGTACACCGCGTTTACTGCGTACACGATAGCCAATAGCAAGTATCATTTCTAAAGTATAAAATGTAATGTTGTATTCTTTGCCATCTGCGGCAGTTGTTAAGTAATCCTTAACAACTGAATTGGTATTTAACTCCTTGTCTTTCAGTATGCTTTTAATATGCATACTTATATTGGGAACAGAGGTGTCAAAAAGTTCAGAGAGTTGTTTTTGATTTAACCAAACAGTCCCATCTCTTTCAAATAAAGCTACAGAAGCTTTTCCATCATCCGCAGTATAGATAATGATATTATTTTGCTCTTCCATGATTTATAAACTTAATTCTTTAAGGTATTCTTGCATTTTAGAACGTACATCTGCTAGATCATTTTCTAATTTAGAGATTTCTGTTTGTACTTCTGAAATATCAATTTCGGCCTCTTCCTCAAATGTGTCTACGTATCGTGGTATGTTGAGGTTGTATTCGTTTTCTTTCATTTCTGAAAGCGTAGCGATATAGCTGTATTTGTCTTCTACTATACCTGGTTTGATTTCGCCTTCACGAAAACGGGTATAGGTTTCTACAATGTGGTCTATATGTTTGTCTGCTAGAATATTTTGATTTTTTCCATTAAGGTATTCTTCGCTTGCGTCAATAAATAGGGTTTCCGTTCTTTTGTCCTTCGCTTTATTGAAAATAAGTATGGCTGCAGGAATACCTGTACCGAAAAACAGGTTGGCTGGAAGTCCTATAACTGCATCCAGTAAATTGTCTTCTATTACGCGTTTACGAATTCGTCCTTCAGCACTTCCTCTAAAGAGTACTCCGTGTGGCACAACAACACCTACAATACCTGTATCTTCGTAAGCGCTTTCAATCATGTGCAATATAAATGCCCAGTCTCCCTTGCTTTTTGGAGGAACTCCACGGTTGAATCGATTAAACTTATCGTCTTCTGCTTCTTCCTGACCCCATTTATCTAATGAGAATGGCGGATTTGCAACTACCGTATCAAACTTCATTAGGTTGTCTCCTTCGGTGTGCTTTGGGTTACGTAATGTATCTCCCCAACGAATAGATGCGTTATCGAAACCGTGTAAAAACATATTCATAACAGCTAGTGCCCAGGTGCTTCCGTTAGCTTCTTGACCATATAGGGAAAAGTTAGGGTCACCAACTTCTTGTCCAGCTTTAATTAAAAGAGAAGCCGACCCACATGTAGGATCATAAATACGTGCTCCAGGTTTCGATTTAGTTAAACGTGCTAAGACTGTAGATACTTCTTTAGGGGTATAGAATTCTCCTGCCTTTTTACCTGCATCACTAGCAAAGTTTGAGATTAAAAACTCATAAGTATCCCCTAATACATCTTGACCGTCTAATGCTGAAGGTCTAAGATCTAGCTTATTGAAATCTGTTAGCAGAGTTTTTAAGCGCGAGTTTTTGTCTTTCTTATCACCTAAATTGCTGCTATTGAAACTAATGTTTCTAAAAATTCCTGCACCATCACTACTTGTTAATTTTTCACGATTGGCATCTTCTAAGTCTGCTAAAGCAATATCTATTAACTCTCCAATATTAGGTTCGTTACGTTTGTCGTACAAAGCATCAAAATGACTATGCTCTGGTACAATAAAACGTTCTGAAGCCATAGCTCTTTGTGCACGAGCAATATCTCCGTCGTATTTTTTAAGGTGGGCCTCATATTTTTCTGTATAGGTATCAGAAACATACTTCAAGAACAACATAACTAAAATATAGTCTTTGTATTGACTGGGATCTATAACCCCTCTAAAGGTGTCGCACGCTTGCCAAATAATTCTATTGATGTCTTCTGATTTGATTTTATTGCTCATGTTTATTGGATTTTATTTTTTAATACTATTTCTAACTCTATTGTTTTAAGCTGATCTAGCTTATTGATGATTTTGGTTTCCGCTTTTTTTAGAGAATCTAATCTTACTATTTTTCTTTGAGTTTCTAAATCTGGAATTTGAATTTTTAGATCGCTCAGAATTCTTTTGTTGATGGCTGGTAGTGCTGACCCTCGACTAAAGTTGATTAGTTCTTTTTGTGTTGATTTTAGGTTTATATACCAGGCTATGTATTCTGGTAATACTTTAGGGTTGATATCCCTTAATACCATAAATATAGAAGAGGCTACTGCCGGTTCTTTTATGGCCTGATAGCTGTGTGCAATAAACCCGTGATGTCCTTTGGATAAAATAATTACATCCCCCTTGTTTAGAAAGTGACGTTCTAATTTAGGTGAAGGCATTATGCTTGGCTCCAGAAGAGGATCTAAAGTGTGAGGAGCGATAAAATCACTTGCACTCAAATAATAGATACTCCCTTGCGGGTTTCTGCGCTCGTTAATACCTGAGGTAATAGATGTGATTTGACTTAACTTCATTTTGTTTGTTGTTAACTGTGTACAAACATAAATTTAATTTAGATAATAAACAAATTTAATTTATTGTTATTTGTGTACAAATAGGTTAACATGTGATGATCCCTTAATTTTTCTGAACTACTTAAAAGTGAAATTCTATATTTTACTTAATAGTATTTGTTGGTTTGCTATTATTCTTAGTCATTGTCATGTGTATTACTAGCCTTCGTTGTGTACGTTAAGATTCTAATTACTGAGCTCTAAACCTATATTTAAATTTCTAACTATTTCTTTCTTAGCCGGTCGACCTCTTTTTAATAATTCATTGATGGGCTCTATTTTGTATTGATTTTTAAAAATAGATCTAACAAATGTCTTTGAAGAAATGTCTTTATTAATTTTATTAGTTAGTGTAGGTCTTATAATTGGATTGTTATTAATTATTGAGGAGTCATTCTTGTAATATCCAATTAATTCGAGACCTATAAAAAGTCCGCTTTCTTTTAAAACGATAAGGTTGTTCGAAATATCTAATGATATTTCGTCTTTCTTAAATGAATTTACATCAATAGCATTACTGCTGTATACCGAATTAAAAGGTTTGCCATCTTTAATGTCGTATATATGCAAACGCACATAAGCCATTAAACTGTTGTCTTTAAGCTCTTTTATTTCTATTACTTTAGAAAAGTAGATTTTAATTTTATCTATATAATGGTCCTTAATATTGTCTTTGGGATAGATTGAAATTAGTAGTTCAGATTTTGGTTGTATAACCCAAGAGCCGAATGATTTGGGGCTTTTTAAGGGTTTAATCTGTTTAGTTTTATTTTTCTTTTTGGTCAAAACCACTTCTTTTAAAGTGTAAGTTTCACGATTTAAATAAATTGTATCTCGTAAGGCTTTAGTTTTTAAAACTAATTTTTTATATCCTAAGAGTGAAACTTCTATGGAGTCAGTATTGACCTGGTTTAAATTAAACAATCCTTCTTTTGAAGTATAAAAGCCAGTATTGTTATACTTAACTCCTACAAAAGGTAAAGGTTTCTTATTCAATGAATCTACTATAATAATAACCTGGGAGAAATTTTTAAAACATGTAAAAAGAAAAATAAAGATGATTAGAGATTTTCCCATAATGGAGACTTTGACCGCATTGTTTTTAGTCAACACAATATAGAAATTACTTATTCTAAATTATTGTAAAAAATCGTAAATGTGAGTTTGATTTTAGAGGTAGAAATCTTAAGTGGATGTGGTGATAGGTCTCTATTTACAGTTATTGGCGTTTATCTCTACTGTTAGTATTAAAACTAACCAGGTTAAACATAGAGCGCATTCGGGAGCGTACGCGGTTGCCGTAGCGTTCTTCTAATTCGGTTGCGTTGAGGTTGGTGGTGGCGTGGGTTAAGATTTGTCGCTTGTTTTCTGTGTGGTCATGGATTTGGTACCTAGATAAGAGTATTTCTCCCATGACGTTGCAGTCTTGTCCGTAATGTCTTCCGGTAGGTTCTACGCCCAGATCATCGAAGCAGTAAAAGCCTTCGCTGCCATATTCATCTATTGTTTTATAACCTAAGTGATTAAAGCTAAATACGGTGTTTCGGCACGGAATGATATTATAGGCTTTGCGGTGTGGAGTGATGTGTCTTATCAGTTTCATTAAGCTTGTTTTTCCGCATCCAACAGGTCCCGTAAGGAGAATGCCTTTGGTTATATCGATATCTAGTTTTTTGCAGTATTCGAAATCTTGAATAGCGTAGATACACAATTTGAAAATTATAGGGTGGTCTTCTTCATAAATTTTGAAATACTTACCGAATAAGAGTTTTCCTTTGGCTTCTAGGTAAATTAATATCTTCTGGAAGTCGTAGTGAATACAGTTTTTATTTATTGAACCTAGATGATAGGTTATACCGCCTTCGGTGATAATATGTGGTTCTGGATTCTTCATGATCTTAGTCGTTTAGAGTGGCTGGTTGTAATTTTTGTTTTTGGTAGTTTTTAGGTTGTCCTTGTTTTGGGACACTTGCTTGCTGTTTTTTATTTCTACTGCTTTTAGCATCCAGTTTTGAGCTGTTGCTTTCCAGTTTACAATTTTAGTTTTCCCACCAACTTTCCACCCAATTCCCAGGTAATGGTTGTAGAATTTTTTAGCTTCTAATTCCGGCCAATTTTCTTTTTTAAAAAAGGTTAAAACTTCAAATTCATTTTTTGGCTGGTCAAGTTTATAACTGTTTTTTATTTGTTTATTATGTTTATATAAAGGTACCACTGCTTGTCCTTGATTTGGGACACCTAAGTCCACTGGTTGGTTTGGTACTTGTCTTGATTTTGGGACAGTTGTTTTTTCAAGAAAATCATTTGTTATTTTAATAGGATCTTCATCGGATACGGGATGAAAAATAAGCATCCTAATTTGTGAGCCTTTAAAAGGGTTGTGCGAGGGAAAATAGACGAGGTACTTATAGTGATCTAATTCCTTAATACACTTATGATAGGTAGATTTGGACCCGATTTTAGATAGCTTCATGACATCCTCTCGATTGACGTGGAATTTTTTTGGGAATCGGTTGTGGTTCCACAATTGAAAGAATGCCATGTATAAGCTAATATGGGTAGGGTTTAATCTACTGTCTTTAGAGAACTGATGGAAGACTGCGTTAAGATGCTTTATGTAGTTTATAGTTGACATAGAGAGCTTTTGTGTTTACTTCAACTTCTTATCTGCTTATTTTTAGGTAAGCAGGGGTAAGTTGTATAAAAGGTCACCACTTTTTCTGGGATTAGATATGATGAATACGATTGGCTTCAAGAACCTTGTTTATGTCTTCTTCGTCATAATAAATTATACCTCCTAATTTGGTATATGGTAACACGCCATTAACTCTTAAGTTTTGTAGTGTTCCTGGACTTACTTGTAGGAGGTCCATAGCTTCTGAAGACCTTAAATACCTTTTTGAGGGTTGTGCGTTTGAAATAATGGTTTTGATTTCTTCGAATAACTCTGTTTTGAATTGATACAGATCGTCTGTAGTAAGAATAGCTGTTGGCATAATCATTAAAATTAAGTTAGTAAAAATGTAATTTGTTGATACGAGATTGTAAAAAGCCACCATCATAAGCTTTCGCATGTGATGATGGCTTCTAGCTACTAATCCGTCCATCACAAAACAAATTTGAGACAATTTGTTGGAGATTTTTCGGTAGTACCGAAGAGGTACCGAAAAAATTTAACATTTTAAAGAGGGAAGATATTGGTGTTTATTGGTTGCTTATAGGCTCGTTGGCATCGTCCTTAGCCATTTTTCTTAGTAATGAAAATTTTAGATTATCTAAGAATTTTGTTTTGTTTTTACCTCGAGCTTTGATCTCTCCGTAGGTTTTGTAGTAATTTCCTAATTCTATGCCAAAAAGGGATTCGCATATTTTAGCTTGACTTCTAATATCAACTTTGCCATTCTTAATGGCGCCGGTGGCATTAATGGCATATAATAATTCTACGAGATCTGTTTTGGAAGCTGTCCAAGATGGTTTGTCTGATAGCGGGGTAGTGGGGTTTGGATTTGGAAGTTTTTTTTTAGACTTTAGGTTTTTAAGTTCTTTTTGGAAATAGCTTATAAGTAAATCGTAAGCAACAATTTGAGCAACTTTATCATCGTGACTTGTGGAGAATTCTGGGTCTATAAAATGGTTTATGTTGTTGGAAAGATCAATGCTGTTGGAACCCCTAACGAAATAGATTTGATCTAGCTTTGTAGATTTATGTCTGTAGTATTTTACGAAGTCCATCTCTTGGGCTTTGGTCTCTTCGTATTTGTCTAAAATATGATAAATATGTTTTCTTTGTTTAGAGGTGCTTACCTTGGGTCGATTTATTAAATAGGAGTGAACGTGAGAGAAGTATTTTAAATGTCCGTTAACAAAAGGTTTTAGGCTTTTAAAGAATAGAATTTCATCTGATACAGAATTGAAACCACGTTGCCTTACCGATACTCTTAAGAGTTGAAGGTAATCACAGCTTAAATGTATTAGGTCTCTTAAATTAGTAATTTCATTTAGGTTGCCTTGATGATATTTGATGAGTTCAATTTTGTATTCATCAATAAGGGTGTTTATCTTATCCATAAATGGTTAGATTTGAGTTGGGATTATAAATATACTTAATTTTCAATAAATAAGTGAAAATGAGTATTATAGCTGTTTTTTAGACTCCCTGGACTTTTTTTCTTCCTTATTTAAAATTGATTTTAAAGCGCTCATATCGGAGCTGACTTTACGGTCTAGTATTTTTGCGTAGTGCTGGGTGGTTTTTAATGATTTATGTCCGAGCATTTTACTAACGGACTCAATAGGAACTCCATTGGTAAGTGTTACAGTAGTGGCAAAAGTGTGTCTTGCCAAGTGGTAGGTGAGATTTTTATTTATACCACAGTTATCTGCAATCGTTTTTAAATACGAATTCATTTTTTGATTGCTTAGGATCGGTAACAGTTTGTCACTGTTTACTACTTGTGGGTGGTCCTCGTAGCCCTTTATGATATCGGCCGGAATAGGTAGTAACGGAATATTACTTCGCGTATGTGTTTTGGCTCTTTTTGTTTTAATCCAATTTTCTCCATCAATGCCCTTTACAATATCGTTTTTTGATAGTTGTTTAACATCAATATAAGCTAGACCTGTAAAGCAGCTAAAGATGAATATGTCTTTTACTAATTGTAGGCGAGGAATTTCGAATTTCTTCTCTATTATGGTTTGGAGCTCCTCTTTTGATAAGAATTCACGATCGATAGTTTTTAATTTTGCTTTATAATGAACGAAAGGATCTTTGCTTATCCAATCGTTAGCGTAGGCAATTCGGATGATTTTCTTAAAATTGGTAATGTATTTAATCGCGGTGTTATGACTGCACTTTCGGTTAGTCTTTAAATAGTACTCTAAACCGGTGATAAATTTATGGTCTACACTTTTAACAGGAATATCGTCTACTTGGTATTCCTTATGGATATAATTTTGCACGTGTTTTTTAGTAGTTCGATAGCGTTCTGCAGTGCCAGGAGCAAAGTCTTTACCAATTAGACTTTCTACTTCGTCGTTGTGGTCCTGGAATATTACTAGGAGCATTTTAGTCGGCTGATCTTTTCCGATATATCGGTTTTTAATAATCATTGCAGTGAATGGTCTTTCAAGATCTAAAAGACGTTCGTGGATTTTGTTTAGCTTATACCTTACATCGTCAATATACTTATTGATGGCTCGCGCTTCTGCGGAATTTCCTAAAACTTTACCATTAGTACTATCCCATTTTTGGATTAATATTTTACGCTGGATACTTATAAGTGATCTTTTTCCATTTACGGTGATACGTGCGTAAATAGGAGCCTTTCCATCAGGAGTGGCTTTTATTTTATGTAGTATAAAAAGAATACTATACGTAGAAATCATCGGTTACCTATTATATTATAACTACTAAATCTAACTAAATATACAAAATTTAAATTAAAAATCAGTCTGTAATAGCTTTATTAATAGGTGTTTACGTCTAATTCGGTTACCTGTTGGTAAATTTCAATTAGGTAACCGAATAGGTAACCTATAAGATGTTATTTTATGTTATAATTTGGTATTTGTAGAAAAGTAAAAACCCTATAAACATTGAGTTTATAGGGTTTTGGTGGAATTTATGCTATTCCTAGCGGAGAATGAGGGATTCGAACCCCCGGAGGTGTGACCCTCAACAGTTTTCAAGACTGCCGCATTCGACCACTCTGCCAATTCTCCGAGTGTCTCATCAAGTATTCCCTGATTGCGGGTGCAAATATAGAATCCTTTTTAGTTTATTTCAAATAATTTGACACCTTTTTTTTATTTTTTTTATTTTCAATCATTATCTGCTTATTAATAAGTGAGTTATCAAATTATTTTTTTTATTGCATTATCTTATAATCATATCAAATAGTACTTTTGCAGATTAAATAACAAACCCATGGAGATAATAGAGCAGTTACAGTGGCGGTATGCCACGAAAAAATTCGATGAGAATAAACAACTATCCGCTCAACATATACACCAGATTAAAGAAGCGTTTAATTTAACAGCGACTTCATTTGGATTACAGCCTATAAAACTGGTGATTATTAGTGATAAAGTGCTGCAAAAAGAATTGATGGTTAACGCTATGAATCAAGGACAAGTTTTGCAAGCATCTCATGTCCTAGTATTTTGTATAGAAACAAAAATAGATACTGCATTTATAGAAGCTTATTTTAAAAGGGTAAAAGCGATTAGAAATACACCAGACGCCATTTTAAACCCCTTTAAACAGTTTTTAATTGAAGATTTTTATAAGAAGTCGCAAGAAGATATAGAAACATGGGCAGTAAAGCAAGCCTATTTGGCTATGGGAAACCTATTAACTGTATGTGCGCTAAATAAAATTGACGCCTGTCCAATGGAAGGCTTTGAAAATGATAAATACGACGCTATTCTTGATTTAAAGTCGAAAGACCTAAAGTCAGTGTTAATTATGCCTATTGGTTACCGTGCGGAAGATGATATGTTTGCCGATTTTAAAAAGGTACGTAAACCCTTGTCGGATGCCATTATAGAAATCTAATAAAACAGCTTATTTTAAAAGACACCCCTTTAAAAACCGCTAAAAACTATTTGTTAAGCGGTTTTTTTTATTAACGAATTTCAATTAATTTTGAGTTCATTTAAAAAGAAGAAAGATGCCAGGATTTGAACGCTTTGGAGACCAAGAACGCAAAGAAGTACAAGATGTATTAGATAACGGTGTATTAATGCGCTACGGTTTTGATGGGATGCGAAACGGCCATTGGAAAGCCAAAGAATTGGAGCGCGAGTTAGAGCGTACATTACAAACCAAACACGCACAACTAGTGTCTAGTGGAACGGCAGCAGTTACCGTGGCTTTAGCATCGGCAGGTATAGGAGCAGGAGATGAAGTGATTATGCCAACCTTTACCTTTGTAGCCAGTTTTGAAGCGATTATGATGCTTGGTGCGGTCCCAGTGTTAGTGGATATCGATGATACCTTGGCTGTAGATCCCAAAGCAGTAGAAGCTGCTATTACACCAAAAACAAAAGCTGTAATGGTAGTGCAAATGTGTGGAAGTATGGGGCGTATGGAAGAGCTGGAAGCTATTTGTAAGAACAATAAGCTCTTATTAATTGAGGATGCTTGTCAAGCGATAGGAGCCACTTTTAATAACAAACCTCTTGGAAGCATAGGTGATTTAGGTTGTTTTTCATTCGATTTTGTAAAAACCATTACAAGTGGTGAAGGGGGGGCGGTTGTTACTAACAACGACAGTTACTATACGCATACCGATCAATACAGTGACCACGGTCACGATCATATAGGATCGGATAGAGGGGCGGAAACACACCCGTATTTAGGTTATAATTTTAGGATTTCAGAATTGCATGCCGCAGTAGGTTTAGCGCAGATTAAACGCTTGCCAGAGTTTTTAGAGGTTCAAAAAAGAAACTTTACTGTGTTACGTGAAGCGTTATCGGCAGTGCCTGAAGTAACGTTTAGAACCGTGCCTAAAGGAGGAGAGGAAAGCTATGCCTTTTTAAGTTTCTTTTTACCAGATTTAGAATGCGCTCGAAAAGCGTCTAAAGGATTAAAAGAGGCCGGTGTAGATGGTTGTTTTCATTATTATGATAATAATTGGCATTATGTACGAGAATGGAGTCACCTTAAAAATATAAAGTCTTTATATCCTGTTTCAGCAGAGGTTAAAAAAGGATTAGCTTATTTAGAAACTAAAACTTTTGAGCAGTCAGATCATTATATCGCTAGAAATATTTCGTGCTTAATTAAGTTATCATGGACAGAAGAGGAAGTAAAGCGCAGAGCTGAATTAATGGTCGAGGCGATCAAGGGGGCTTTATAAAGTAAAAGTGAATTCCTAATATAGAGGTCATAAAAAAAGCGTCAAGTAACTCAGTTATTTGACGCTTTTTTTATGTGCAATTAAATTTAGTAATTCACATATTCTAGAATTTCTAATCCGTACCCAATCATCCCAACACGTTTTGTTTGTTGCGAGTTAGAGATCAGTTTCACTTTATGAATGTTTAAATCGTGTAAGATTTGTGCGCCAATACCAAAGTCTTTAGCATCCATTTGAATAGCTGGTGCTTTTACCAATGTATTGTCTTGTTGTGTGTCTTTTAAAACGTTGAGACGTTGCAATAGGTTTAGTGACTGCGCTTCTTGGTTAATAAATAATATAGCACCTTTACCAGCTTCATTAATCACCTTAAACATACCGTCTAATTTCTGGTCGGCATTATTGGTTAAAGTCCCTAAGATATCATTATTTACTAAAGTGGAGTTTACTCGTGTTAATACTGGTTCATTGGTTGTCCAATCGCCCTTAGTAAGCGCAATATGAACTTGGTTATTTGTTGTCTGCTGATACGCTCTTAAGCGGAAGTTTCCAAAACGTGTTTCTAGATTAAAATCTTCTTTTTTGTCTATTAAAGAGTCGTGGTCCATTCTATAGGCTACTAAATCTTCGATAGAAACAATTTTTAAATCAAATTTCTCAGCAACTTTTAAAAGTTGTGGCAGACGGGCCATAGTACCATCTTCATTCATTATTTCTACAATAACACCTGCTGGTTCTAAACCTGCTAAACGTGCAAAATCGATAGCAGCTTCTGTATGGCCTGTGCGTCGTAAAACCCCACCTTCTTTAGCGACTAAAGGAAAAATATGCCCTGGTCGCGCTAAATCGAATGGTTTGGTTTCCTTATTCACTAACGCTTGAACTGTTAGCGCTCGATCTCCGGCCGAAATACCTGTGGTTACACCTTGACCTTTTAAATCAACAGAAACGGTAAATGCCGTCTCCATAGGGTCGGTATTATTAGTAACCATCATGTGTAGTCCTAAATCTTTACAACGGTGTTCGGTTAGTGGTGCGCAAATTAACCCACGACCGTGAGTGGCCATAAAGTTTATCATTTCTGGCGTCACTAATTCGGCAGCCGCAAGAAAATCACCTTCATTTTCTCTGTCTTCATCATCAACAACAATAATGACCTTACCGGCTTTTATGTCGTTAATTGCTTCTTGAATGGTGTTTAATTTAATCTCTTTTGTAGCTTCTGTTGTTGTCATTACTATGCCGTTTTATTTTGCAAAGATAGTACTTATCAATAGGTTTTAGGCAGTATCTGATTTGAAATTTCTGCGTCTGTTTATTAGTACTATAGTTAATAGCTAGTACACTTTAAGTCGTCTCATCATTAGATTTAAATAACTTACTGTTTGGAAACCTCTTACTTATCCAATTTTTTAGAGGAATTGTAATATGATCAAATTCAAATATTCCACGATCTGCAGTCGCTCTTCGCGTAAGATATATACTTAAAGGCAACATGATTAAAGTAGAAAACCAAGTCGCTATTATAGGATTAATACTACTGTCTTTAGCGCTATTTTTAGCAAAAATACCAATAAAGTGATACGTTAAAAATAGAACTATAGCAATAACCATTGGTAATCCTAAACCTCCTTTTCTAATTAGCGCTCCTAGAGGGGCACCAACAAAAAACAGAATAATGCAGGCTATCGCTAAGGCAAACTTTTCATGAAAGGCCATGATATGTTTGTTTAACAAGATGGTCTTAGTTTTTAAATCGGCTTCCTTAGAATTGATAATATTTGTCGTACTGCTCACTGCATTTATAGCATACTCTATAACTTGTACCTGACGTTTGGTTTTAAATAAATCTAAAACGTTTCCGGTAAAATCAGTAGCCTCTTTAGTGTCTACAGTAAGGTTTAGCGTTTCTATATTTGTACGCTTATATAGTGTTGAAGAAAAATCGGTATACGTGTTTTGTCTTGCTTTTGCTAACGAGTCGGTGGTAATTGAAAGTTCACTAATATTAAGCATCGAGTACTTATCGTCGTAAGCCTTGTCGTCTAGATCTACTTCATTTAATTTCGATAAATCGATATTCATCGTGTATTTTTCAAAAGCACTTTTTAGAAAGGGTTCTTTACGGCGTTCTTGAATATCTTTTGGAGGCGTGTCATTATAGTAATAGCCATCAAACAAAATCAATTTTAAAACATTCGAGTTTTCAGCACTTACTAATTCTCCCTTATTGGCAATGATAGTGGTGAAATTCCCCACCTTATTTGCTTCCGATTGGTGAATAACTACCGAGTCTAAAAACTGTCCGCGATCACCAGATTTTTTTGAAACCTTAATATTAAAACTTTCTCCAATTTGATTAAACTGGCCTTCGGCAATAGCCATAGCAGGTTTTACTTTGGCAATGTTTTTACGAAGATTATAACTGTTGTATTCCGCCCATGGAATAACATTATTACTAAAAAAGAAGGTGGTTATAGCCAAACCAACGATAAATATACTTAAACCCGACATCGCTCGTTGTAGAGAGATACCGGTAGATTTCATGGCGGCAAACTCATAATTTTCGGCAAAATTACCAAAAACCATAATCGACGATAGCAAAATGGTTAAGGGCAGTATTAGCGGAATTAGAGTAGGGGTAATGTAAAATAAAAACTTAGCAACCGTAATTAAATCTAAATCTTTTCCTGCCAACTCTTTGATGTAAAGCCATATGGCTTGTAATACAAAAATCAGCATGAGTATTACAAACACGCTGATAAAAGTTTTTAGATAAGAACTTAATATATATCTATCTAGTATTTTCAAGGGTAGCCTAGTCTAATTTATTAATATAGAAGTCACTATACTTACTTTTGTCAAAAGTAAACAAGGTTTTCGAAATAGGCTCGTTAGTTTTAAAAGAATTAACAGTAAGTGTTGTTTGGGTACTGTTTTTTCCTGTTTCTATAAGATTATAAATGTGTTTAGTTTGTACATCAATACCTAAAAGGATGTGTTTAATTTCTGAATCGGAATCTATAGGGGTTAACTTTACATACTGAATTTTACGTCCCTTAACATTCTGAACGATATCCATCTTATAGTTAAAGCCATCCTCGTAAAAAGATAACATTTTGCTAGGTGTAATACTTCCTTCGCCTTCAGAATTTTCTGAAGAAATAGTTACCTCTTCGTCTTCAGGGCTAATGGTATACAATGTTTTACCATCAAATATACGTGTGATGCCTAAAATATTAAGCTTGTACTTATCGCCTTGCATAGTCACATCACCACGGGTTTCTTGCTGAATGTTTTCGGCAGAATTGTTTAAGGCGTACTTAAAATCGATGGAGATATTATTATAACTTTTTACTTTTTTAGAGACGTCGTTTAAAAGTGCTTTAGCTTCGTTTGACGATTGACTAAATACTGATGAACTGATGAGTAATAAGAGTAGTACTAATTTTTTCATTTTAAATTGTTTCGTTTATTTTATTGACCTTCATTTTCTAAAAGGGCATCTAAAGACGCTAAATCGGTTACCATAACTTGCCTTGCCTTACTACCTTCAAATCCACCCACAATTCCTGCGGCTTCCAATTGATCGATAATACGACCGGCACGATTATAACCTAACTTTAATTTTCTTTGTAATAATGAGGCTGAACCTTGTTGCGCTACCACTATGATTTCTGCCGCTTCTCTAAAGAGTTTATCCCTTTCCGAGATATCTATATCAAGATTTGTGCCACCTTCTTCGCCTACATATTCTGGAAGTAAATAAGCGTCAGGATACGCTTTTTGAGACCCTATAAACTCGGTGATTTTTTCGACTTCTGGTGTGTCTACAAAGGCACACTGAATACGGATTAAATCATTACCTTGAGTATATAACATATCTCCACGACCAATTAGCTGGTCTGCCCCAGAGCCATCTAGGATGGTTCTAGAATCTATTTTACTCGTCACTCTAAAGGCAATACGTGCTGGGAAATTGGCTTTAATAATACCTGTGATGACGTTCACCGACGGACGTTGGGTAGCGATAATTAAGTGGATTCCTATGGCACGTGCAAGTTGTGCTAATCGGGCAATAGGCGTTTCTACTTCTTTACCAGCAGTCATAATTAAATCGGCAAACTCGTCTACAACCAATACAATATAAGGAAGGTAGGCGTGGCCATCATTAGGGTTTAGCTTGCGGGCTTTAAACTTTACATTGTATTCAGCGATATTTCTACAAAAAGCATTTTTTAGCATCTCGTAGCGGTTATCCATTTCAATACAAAGTGAATTTAAAGTGTTTATCACCTTGGTATTATCGGTGATAATAGCATCTGCACTATCTGGAAGTTTTGCTAAATAATGTCTTTCTATTTTATTGAATAATGTTAATTCAACCTTTTTCGGGTCGACCAATACAAACTTAACTTCAGCAGGGTGTTTTTTATACAATAATGAAGTAAGAACCGCATTTAATCCTACCGATTTACCTTGTCCTGTAGCTCCTGCCATTAAAAGGTGAGGCATTTTTGCTAAATCAACAACGAAAGTTTCGTTGCTAATGGTTTTTCCTAAGGCTATCGGTAATTCCATTTCGGACTTTTGAAACTTTTGCGAAGCGATTACCGATCGCATAGAAACAATAGTCGAATTTTTATTGGGTACCTCAATACCAATAGTTCCTTTTCCAGGAATGGGTGCAATAATACGAATCCCTAAGGCTGCTAATGATAAAGCAATATCGTCTTCTAAGTTTTTTATCTTTGATATACGTACTCCCGCATCCGGAACAATTTCGTAAAGGGTTACTGTCGGCCCGATAGTCGCTTTTATAGATTGTATTCCGATTTTGTAGTTATTTAGAGTTTCTACAATTCGGTTTTTCTTTTCTTCAAGCTCGTCTTGATCAATTTTTATACCTTCAATACTATATTTTTTTAATAGATCTAAAGGAGGGAATTTAAAGTTTCCTAATTCTAAGGTAGGGTCAAATAAACCAAAATCGGCTACTAATTTATCCGATAGATTGTCGGTTTCCGATTTTTCTTCAACTATTTGTCCCACTTCCATAGCGATATCTTCCTCGTCATCTTCTTGTTGTGGAACTTCAATTTCTAGAGCTGTTTCCCCAGTAGGTTCTGCTGGTAATTCGTCGGTGGTATCTAGTATGACTTGCGGTTGTTCTTTGGTTTCAACAGGGGGTTCAGGTTTCGGTTTTGGAGTGTCCTTATCCAAGTCTAAAGCTGTCTTTATGTATTCGGCTTCACGGCTTAAATTATTATCAAAAGGTACGACGTCATTTTTAGCATCGTTAAGATCTGATTTAAAATCTTTTTTTACTTTTTTGAATGCGTTAATAAGGCGTTCTGGTGTGACTTTAAAACGGATGGCTACATACGTTATTAATCCGAATAACAGTAAGAGGATGGTTCCGATTTTACCAATAAAAGCTTGAATAAAAGTATTAACTTCAAATCCGATAGTCCCACTTAATAGGTCATTTTTATGACCAAAAAAGCCGAATAGGGTAGAAATCCATAAGGCAATTAGAGTGCCCCAAAACCAATGCTGAATAAGCTTGGCTTTTTTTAAGTCTAACAGGGTGAAAATTCCAGATAAAAATACTAATCCCGAAAATATAAATGCCGAAAGTCCGAAGCCACGTTGGATAAAGAAATCACTTAACCAAGCGCCCGTTTGACTCGCCCAATTTTCTGTTTCTACAGCACGAGAAGGTAATTCGCTAAGCACACTTTGGTCTGCTTCTCCTGTAAATATAAACGATAGAAAAGCAATAAATAAAAGGATACCAGAAAGTACCATAAAACTACCAAAAATCAGCTTCTGCTGACTGTTCAGAACAAATAGTGGTTTTCTAACTCTCGGTTCTTTTGCTTTTTTTGCTTTTGGTTTTTTCTTCGCCATTATAGGTTTTTAGGATGAGACAAAAATACAAATTACTAACGTTTATCCTAACGGAGAATTACATTTTAAAATTGCTTTCGCCTCAATTATTTTAATGCGGATTTTAGAACGGTGATTAGCCTCTAAATAACCCTTATGCTAATAGTTTAGGGAGGTAAATAATACAGCCAACACAAGCTGCAGCGACAGCGAAAATAAATACAGCACCAGCGGCTAAGTCTTTTATAAGCCCAATTTTAGGGTGTTGTTCCGGGTGTATAAAGTCAGCAATTTCTTCAATAGCAGTATTTACGCCTTCTAAGGCCATAATAATAGCTATTACTAGGGTTTGAATAATCCACTCTGTGGTACTTATGTTAAAATAAAATCCAGCAATAGTCACTAGGATTCCAATACTAAATTGTACTTGAATGCTGGCTTCAGTGGTGAGTAATAGATAGGCGCCTTTAAAAGCATAGCCTACACTTTTTACTCGATTTATAAAAAACGATTCTTTTTTAGCCATAAGGTTATATTATATAAGACGCTTGAACGTTATTAAACAATAACACTAACAAGCGTCTTACTAATTTAAGTTTAGCTGTAAATTTTAGGAGATTAGTTATCTAATAAAGCGTATAAAGAAGCTTTGTAATTAGGCTCGTCTACAATATCCGGAACTTGTTCGGTATAGGTTACAACGCCGTTTTCGTCTAGTACAATCACACAACGTGAAAGCAAGGTTTCTAAAGGTCCTGTGGTCATATCTAGTCCGTAATCTTTACCAAAGTTATCGCCTTTAAAAGCAGAAAGCATCTCGACATTTTTGATGCCTTCGGCACCACAAAAACGTGCTTGAGCAAAAGGTAAGTCTTTAGAAATACATAGAACTTTAGTGTTTTCTATTTCTGAAGCTTCGGTATTAAACGAGCGAACGGACTGTGCGCAAGTCCCAGTGTCTACACTAGGGAAAATGTTTAAAATAACTTTTTTGCCTTTGTAATCTGCAAGTGTTTTAGTTCCTAACTCTGTTGTTGTTAAGGTGAAATTAGGTGCTTTATCCCCAACTTTAGGTAGTGAACCAGAAGTTTCTATTGGGTTCCCTTTTAATTTTATTGTGCTCAAAATAATTACTGTTTAAGGTTAAAGCATAAATTTAAGACTATAAAAAATAGTAATGAAGTGTAAAGGGTGTTTTTTTTTAGAGTGTTTAAAAAAATCAGCTTAGAAAAATGATAAGCTTTAGGTTTTAGTGGTTATAAACCTATAAAAAAGCAAAAACCACCTTAATTAAGGTGGTTTTGTAATGCTTTATAGTGAAAGGTCTATGTGTCTATAGATCCTAAAACGCGTTTCATAAATGAATTTAACGCTTCTTTTTGAGGTGTTCCCTCTTTAATCATTTTATTGACTTCGATAGCGCCGTACATATTAGAAATTAATTCTCCAATAACATCTAATTCCTCGTCTTTTAAAGACGGTACTTCGGTTAATGCTTCAAGTGTTTCAATAGTTTCTACAACATAATCCTCGTCATTTTCGGCAATAAACTGAGTTAAATGTTTTATTACAGGTAATTTCATGTCTTAGTAGTTTATAATACGGGATTAACTAAATCTTTTAAAACGTCAAACTTATTTGTTTGTACTTGGTTTACAAACTTTCCATCCTTAAATACAGCGAAAGTTGGTAAATTATCTACCGTTGCCATTTTTCGAGACTCTGGAAATTTTTCTGAATCTACCATAACAAAGGTTGCATTTTCGTGTTCTGAAGCTAATTTTTTAAATTTAGGCTTCATAATGCGGCAGTTACCGCACCAGGTTGCAGAATATTGTACAACAACAGTGTCGTTAGTATTTACAACATCTTGCAAATTATCTTGTTCTAATTCTTTTACCATAATATTTAGATTTTTAATAAAACCACACGATTTTAAACTAACCGTGTGGTTTTAATATGAGATTAGTGAGATGCTAAATACGCAGCAGTACCTTCTCGGTTTGCTTGCATAGCGTCTTTACCTTCTTCCCAGTTTGCTGGGCAAACTTCACCTTTTTCTTGAACGTGAGTGTAAGCGTCGATTAAACGTAAAAATTCGTTTACGTTTCTTCCTAGTGGCATGTGGTTAATACCTTCGTGAACTACAGTTCCTTCTTCATCAATAATGTATGTTGCTCTGTAAGTAACGTTGTCACCTTCTACTGTGATGTTTCCAGTTTCTTCGTTGTACTCTTCGTTAGTGATATCTAAAATACCTAAAGTTGAAGATAAGTTTCTGTTAGAATCTGCTAATATTGGGTATGTTACACCTTCGATTCCGCCATTGTCTTTTGGTGTGTTTAACCATGCAAAGTGAACTTCTGGTGTATCACATGATGCTCCAATAACGATCGTGTTACGTTTTTCGAATTCAGCCATAGCTTCTTGAAAAGCGTGTAATTCTGTTGGGCAAACAAATGTAAAGTCTTTTGGGTACCAAAAAAGTAATACTTTTTTCTTGTTGTTAACTGCTTCTTCAAGAACGTTCACTTTAAAAGTGTCGCCCATTTCGTTCATTGCGTCAACGTTTAAATCAGGGAATTTTTTTCCTACAAATGCCATATTATATATATTTAATTGTTATTAATTTTTCTACTACAAATATAGTATAGAAAAGGCATTCTGCATAAGAAATGAAATTCTTAATATTTATTACTTAATAGATTTAACTTATCATGAATTAATTTAATGATAAGTTTATCTTATTTAGAAGTAAGCTGCTTAATTTTAATGCTAAAAGCTGCAAAAAGTAATGTTGTAAACGGACTTAACCAGTTAAAGATGGCATACATAAAATACTCACCTACGCCAACACCTAGGACACCGCTATGGTATGCACCACAAGTATTCCAAGGAATTAAAGCTGAAGTTACCGTTCCAGAGTCTTCCAGGGTTCGGCTTAAATTTTCTGGAGCTAAGTTTTTGTCTTGATAGGCTTTTTTAAACATTTTTCCAGGTATAACAATCGCCAAATATTGATCGGATGCAATAAGGTTTAATCCGAGGCAGCTTACAACGGTACTTGCAAATAACCCGAAAACACTAGACGCTAGTTTTAAGAGTTCTTTAGTGATGCGTGATAAGGCTCCAATACCATCCATAATACCTCCAAATACCATGGCACAGCATATTAATAGGATGGTCCAAATCATACCTTGCATTCCTCCAGAACTAAACAAGTCGTTAAGCTTGTCATTATCAGTTACTATTTGTACATCGGATAGGATGGTGGTAACAATAGCTTCGATTTTAGAAGACGACAAACTATCTAATATGTTAGGTTGAAAGATAAAAGCAAATACAGCAGCTAATAATACGCCAACAGTAAGAGCTATTAAAGGTTTTGTTTTAAATAATATAAGTGCGATAACTACTATAGGAACTATAAATAACAGAGGTGTGGTGTTAAATGTACTTTGAATGCTTTCTAATAAGGGAGTAACATCGGCAGTTCCTTTTGTGACAATCATAGCGCTCATAACGCTAAACGCTATTATGGTAACAATAAAAGTAGGTACCGTGGTCATCGCCATATATCTAATGTGGGTAAACAAATCTGTTCCAGCCATAGCAGGTGCTAAATTTGTGGTATCACTTAAAGGTGACATTTTATCACCGAAGTAACCACCAGAAATTACAGCTCCGGCAATCATACCCGGATTAATTCCTAAGGCACCACCAATACCTATTAAGGCAATACCAACAGTTGCCGAGGTGGTCCATGAGCTTCCCGTTGCAATAGATATTAAGGCGCAAATAATAACCGATGCAGGTAGGAAAATTGACGGTTTTAAGACTTCTAAGCCATAAAAAACCATGGCTGGAATTACCCCGCTAACGAGCCAAGTTCCTGCTAAAGCTCCTACAAGAAATAGAATCATAATCGGAACCAATACGCTTTTTAGGTTCGACCATACTTCTCGAATCATTAATGAAACCGTAACCTTATTAAACAAGCCTACAATTGCCGATACGGCTCCTCCCATTAATAATATAATCTGATTCGTGTAGGTTCCAAACCATTCTTGACCGTCTACAAAAAAGATGTTGTATGCCAATAACCCCATAAGTATTACAACTGGGATTAATGCTTCAACTAGACTTAATTCTTTGTTATCTATAATAGTTTCGTCTTCTAACTCTATATTCGAAAGGTTATTATCGTCTTGCATTCAGGTTTGTTTTTAGGATTGTAATGTTACGATTTTCGGTGTTGTTATGCAAATAAACTAAAAAACCAAAGCAGATAGTCTTTGTTTTGTTGTTAATATCTTAGAAATAAATAGGTTTCATTGCATATAAAGAGCGTTTAGCCATCTATGCTTTCAAATACATAAGGAATACAATCTTAATTTTAATCTTTTATCGCCTCGTTGTTGTCGGCTCTTTGTCTTTTTTGAGTTGCTTTTAATAGCTTGGTTTTATAGCGGTCCTTAGTTATGTGATAGCCAATAGCATAAAATAATAAGAGTAAAATAAAGGTGATAATAACTAGGTAATGATAATCGATATACGTTAAAAGACCATCGCCTCCACGGCGACTAGGTGTAAATGGAAGTATAAAGGCTGCAATCAAAATCCCAATGAGAACCCTGGGAATCTGCTTTTGCATTTTGCTTAATTTACGCTGGGTACCTATTAAATGCGGAGTGTTTTCTAAAGGCTTAGTTTTTGTTGATCTCGTCACAAAGCTGGTATTTGCGGTAAGATAAACCAAATTAATAAAAAGGTGTTATAAACACATTGAGCCAGGCGTTATGGCGCTGGCTCAATGCTTATATAAAAAGAAGTGCTCTTTAAATAAGGGGTTTTATTTTACTGAAAACGTGTTATATTATATTAAGTTCTTTCATACATGATTTCATCATCTCGAAAGTACGCTCAATATCGTCGTCTAGTCCAATTGAAAAACGGATTAAACCATCGCTCAGTCCCATTTCCTTTTGCTCGTCTTCAGGAATTTCTGAAGATGTAGAACTTCCAGGTGCGCTGAATAAGGTTTTGTAGAAACCTAAACTCACCGCTAAATAACCAAGATTTTTTTCTTGCATTAATTCCATTAAAGCATTGGCTTTATCCAATGATCCGGCATCTACAGTTAGCATACCGCCATAACCATATTTATCGTTAAGCATGCTTTTTATTAACTCATGAGATGGGTGTGAGGCTAAACCAGGATATACTGTTTTTAATCCTAGACCTTCAAATTTCTCTGCTAAATAATGCGCATTTTTACTGTGTTGTTGTATTCTAAGATGTAATGTTCTTAAGTTTTTTAATACAGAAGCAGCACGTAAACTATCCATAGTCGATCCTAAAAGCATGCAGGCACCATCATTAACGCTTCTTAATTCGTTAATAAAATCTTGGGTACCGCAAACCACGCCACCAACAGTATCACTAGAACCATTGATAAATTTTGTTAAACTGTGAATTACGATATCTGCACCAAATTGAGTAGGTGTAATCGATAGGGGTGAAAACGTGTTGTCTACTATTAGTTTTAAGTTGTGCTTTTTTGCAATAGCAGCTAGTCCTTTAATATCTGCAACTTCTAACAAAGGGTTACTTACCGACTCGCAGTAAAGTACTTTTGTGTTAGGAGTAATAGCTGCTTCAACAACATCCAATTTTGTAATATCTACAAATGATGTTTCAATATTAAAACGCGGTGTAAAGTTTTTTAAGAAGGCATAAGTACCACCATAAATAGTACGGCTAGATACAATATGATCTCCAGCGCCGCATAATTGCATAAGCACCGGTGTAATAGCACCCATTCCAGAAGCGGTAACATTTGCTGTCTCTGTTCCTTCCATAGCTGCTAAGGCTTCACCTAAATACAAGTTAGAAGGCGTGGAGTGACGTGAGTATAAGTAGCACCCGTCGGCATTCCCTTCAAAAGTGTCAAACATGGTTTTTGCAGATAGAAACGTGTAGGTCGAAGAGTCTGAAATTGATGGGTTTACTCCACCGAACTCACCGAAGTATTGCAAGTCTTGAATTTTATTTGCAGGTTTAAAAGACATAATTATTAATTTTATTAGTGTGTTTATACTATTTTATAATTACATCAAATGTGATGAATATTAGATAGATAATCAATAGATGTATTATAAATTAGATTTTTATTCTGATAATAGTTAAATTTGATGATAATATTGCGTTTCTGAATAGCTAAACCGCTTTTCCGATGAAAAATTTTCAAAATGACATTAGATACTATAGATAAAAAATTACTCGATTTACTTCAAAACGATAGTAAGCAAACCAATAAAGCGCTAGCTAATAAATTAAACTTATCGGTTACTGCCGTATATGAGCGCGTTAAAAAGCTAGAAAACCTAGGGGTTATTAGTAAATATGTGGCGTTGCTAACCAAAGAAAAAGCCGATATGGCCTTTGTTGCTTTTTGTCATATTAAACTCACGCAACACACACAAAATAATATTGTAGAATTCGAGAATGCGGTGAATAATTTAAATGAAGTGTTGGAGTGCTTTCATATTAGTGGCGATTACGATTATTTACTCAAGGTGATTGTAAAAGATATGGAGGCGTTTAGAGAATTTATGGTCGAAAAACTCACAACGATTAATCATATTGGGAGTACACACAGTATGTTTATGATTAATGAGGTTAAATATACTACGGCTATTTCGATGTAATCATAGGACTTAAAAGAAGGTACGAAAAGACAATTTATAGTGTTATATTGATTTTGTATATCGCGTGGAACCTCATATTTAAGATGTGATATTTATCCGTTGATAATCAGTTGGGAAAACAAATAAAAAAATCATCATAAGTCATTCGCAATTCATCCTACAAAATTGTACTTTTGTATAAATTTAAAATTTCACTATTTCAGCACAAGCGAAATAATATAAAATAAACACTTTTTATGAGTAAATACGATGTAGCCGTTATCGGCTCAGGACCTGGAGGATATGTAGCAGCAATACGTTGTGCACAACTAGGAATGAAAACTGCAATTATCGAAAAATATTCAACACTTGGCGGTACTTGTCTAAACGTGGGATGTATTCCAAGTAAAGCCTTACTGGATTCTTCTCACCACTACGAAGATGCTGTAAAACATTTTGAAGAGCACGGTATTGAAATACCAGGCGAAATTAAAGTGAATTTAGAAAAAATGATTGCTCGTAAACAATCGGTTGTTGATCAAACAACTGGAGGGATTGATTTTTTAATGAAGAAAAACAATATCGATGTTTATGAAGGTGTTGGTAGCTTTAAAGATGCAACTCATATTACCATAAAAGGAAAAGAAACTTTAGAAATTGAAGCAAAAAACACCATTATTGCTACGGGGTCTAAACCGGCTTCTTTACCATTTATTTCTATTGATAAAGAACGTATCATTACCTCTACTGAAGCTTTAAAACTTAAAGAAGTTCCTAAGCATTTAATTGTTATTGGAGGTGGAGTTATTGGTTTAGAATTAGGTCAAGTTTACAAACGTTTAGGAGCAGAAGTTACTGTTGTTGAATATATCGACCGTATCGTACCAACAATGGATAAAGGTGTTTCTAAAGAATTAAACAAAATATTTAAGAAGCAAAAAATGACGATTAACACGTCTCACAAAGTGAAATCTGTAGAGCGTGTTGGTGATGAGATCATTGTTAAAGCGGATAATAAAAAAGGAGAAGAGGTAGAAATTAAAGGAGATTACTGTCTTGTTTCTGTGGGGCGTCGTGCTTATACCGATGGTTTAAATGCTGAAGCTGCAGGTGTAAAACTAACAGATAGAGGTTTAGTGGATGTGAACGAACGTTTACAAACAAGTGCTTCTAATATTTATGCTATTGGAGATGTTATTAAAGGTGCTATGTTAGCGCATAAAGCCGAAGAAGAAGGGGTGTTTGTAGCTGAAACTTTAGCAGGTCAAAAACCACATATCGATTATAACTTAATCCCAGGTGTAGTTTACACATGGCCAGAAGCAGCATCAGTTGGGAAGACTGAAGAGCAGTTAAAAGAAGAAAAAATAGAATACAAAACAGGACAATTTCCAATGCGTGCTTTAGGTAGAAGTAGAGCAAGTATGGATTTAGATGGTTTTGTTAAAATCCTTGCTGATAAAACTACTGATGAAATTTTAGGAGTTCATATGGTTGGTGCACGTGCAGCAGATATGATTGCAGAAGCGGTAGTAGCTATGGAATACCGAGCGAGTGCAGAAGATGTGTCTAGAATGTCTCATGCTCACCCAACATTTACAGAAGCGATTAAAGAAGCGGCATTAGCAGCTACTGAAGATCGTGCTTTACATGTATAGTAAACCTTATATAATTGTATAGATAAAAAAAGCGGACTTTCGGGTTCGCTTTTTTTTGTTTGTTTTATAGCCGTATGCACTATAAACATCTGTTATAAGTTTTTCCATTACATTTATATAGCCTAAATTTGTTATAAACTACGATAAAATAAAAACGTAAAAGAATGATTATAGAACCAAAAACACGCGGATTTATATGCTTAACAGCACATCCGGAAGGCTGTAAAAGCAATGTTTTAAGCCAGATAAACTATATAAAAGACCACCCAACAACCAATGGCCCAAAACGTGTATTGGTAATTGGAGCATCTACAGGATTCGGTTTAGCATCACGAATTACAAGTGCTTACGGTTCTAATGCGTCGACTATTGGTGTGTATTTTGAAAAACCACCAAGCGAAGGACGACCAGCATCTCCTGGATACTATAACTCAGCCGCTTTTGAAGACCAAGCACATAAAGATGGCTTGTATGCGAAAAGCATAAATGGTGATGCCTTTTCTAACGAAATTAAAGCGCAAACCATAAAACTGATTAAAGAAGATTTAGGGAAAATAGACTTATTAGTATACAGTTTAGCATCTCCAGTAAGACAGCACCCTGTAACGGGAGAGAAGTTTAAATCGACCTTAAAACCTATCGGACAAACATTTACGAATAAAACAGTAGATTTCCATACAGGTGAGGTTAAAGATATTACTATTGAACCTTGTACTGAGGAGGAAATAAAAAATACTGTTGCCGTAATGGGTGGCGAAGATTGGGAATTTTGGATTGACGCCTTAAAAGAACAGGATGTATTAGCTGAAGATTTTAAAACGGTTGCCTATTCTTATATTGGCCCTTCATTAACAAAAGCGGTATATAGAGACGGAACCATAGGTCGCGCTAAAGACCACTTGGAAGCGACGGCTTTTAAAATTAAAGACCAGTTAAAAGACATAAAAGGAGAGGCTTACGTTTCAGTAAATAAAGCACTAGTAACTCAAGCCAGCTCGGCGATTCCTGTTATTCCTTTGTATATATCGTTGTTATATAAAGTGATGAAAGAAGAAGGAATTCACGAAGGGTGTATCGAGCAAATTGAACGTTTGTTTAATCAGCGTTTGTATGCCGATAATATGCCATTGGATAGTGAAGGAAGAATTCGTGTGGACGATTGGGAAATGCGTGAAGATATTCAAGCTAAAGTTGCCGATCTTTGGAAAATAGCAACGACGGAGACCCTACCAGAAATAGGGGATTTAAAAGGCTATGCTAAGGATTTCTTTTACCTATTTGGGTTTGATGTAGAAGGTATAGATTACGATAAAGATGTTAACGAAATGGTGAGTATTCCTGGATTACAGGAGTAATTATCGCGTTATAACTAATTAAAAAGAGAACCATTTTGGTTCTCTTTTTTTAGTATAGGGGTTTTTCTTTGCTGTCTATTAGTTGCCAAAAAGGCGTTTAAAAAAGCCTTTTTTCTTCCGTTTTTCCTTCTTTTTTATTTGTTCTTGCTTCTTTTCGTAAGAAACCTCAGATTTCTTAAATAATTCAAAGAATTTTTCTATTCCAGATTTTTCTTTAAAATCTTCACAGTCCAGCTGATTGCGTTCATCTTCTGTTAATGGGGCAAAGTTACCACGGATTTTCTTTTTTAATTCGGTATCACCTTCTGCTTTTTTAAGGGTTTTAGCGACTAGAGGTAAAGCTAAAGCGCTACCTGATCCTAAACCACTATTAAAATGAATTTTTGGCGAATCACATCCCACGCGACTTACCACTACAATATCGGGGTTGTAGCCTACAAACCAAGCATCGGTATAGTCTTGAGAGGTTCCTGTTTTTCCGGCTAATGGTACTGTAACACCATACTGGCTGCGTAAACGCTGTCCGGTACCTCGCGAAATAGCATTTTGTAGAATTTCGTTTATATAAGCAGTGGTGCGTTTAGAAAGCACTTCTTTTTGTGCTTTGTTTTTGTGTTCGTATAAAACAACACCCGATGCTGTTTCAATTTTTACAATGGAGTAAGGCGTAGTCGATTGTCCGGAATTAGCAAATGCACTATAGGCATTGGCAACTTCATATATACTCGCATTGGTGGTTCCCAAGGCTAAAGACGGAACGTTTTTTAGTTTAGAAGTGAAATTTAAACGCGACCATACGCTGTCTAATGTGCTAAAATCTGTTTCTAAATATAAGTTTATTGTCGGAATGTTTTTCGAATTTAATAAAGCACCTTGAAGTGAATATTTACCACCAAAAGTATGGTCGGCATTAGTAGGATTCCAATCTTTATATTCTTTTAATTTTATGGAGTCATTATCTAAATAGTAACAGGGTTGTTTGCCACTTTCAAATGCTGTTGCATATAATATAGGTTTGAAAGTAGAAGCTAATTGCCGTTGTGAAAATATTTGATCGTAAGCGTAACGTTGGTTATCAATACCTCCAACATAAGCTTTTACAGCCCCAGTTTTTGGTGATAGGGCTAAAAGACCAGCATGCAGTATCGTGTGTTCTAATTTTAAACTGTCTCTAGTACTAATAGAATCGGTTTCTAAACCTTTCCAAGTAAAAACCGATTGCTTACGTTTTATTTTGGCGGAATCAGGATGAATATTCATCTGCTTTATTTGGGCGTCCACAAGCTCATTTAATGTCCGCTTTTGATAGCCGTTGCGCTGGTATTGCGATCTAATCTTTTCTTGCATACCACTTAAGTGTGAAGCAAAAGCGTCTGTAGCATAAGTTTGAAGTTTATCGTTTAAAGATGTTGAAATTACTAGTCCGTCCTTTTCTAAACTGTAGGATGTTTTATTCGCTTTATTTATAGAATCGATAAGTTTAGTAGCTTCCTTTTTTACATAGGTAAGAAAGTGGCCCGACTTGTTTTTAGTCGTTAAATTATTGTAATTTAATTTTAAGGGTAGGTTTTGAAGTGAATCGCTAGTTTTTTTATCGATATACTCATAGCGATGCATTTGGCCTAAAACCACATTACGACGCATAAGGGCGTTTTCGGGATTTTTATTCGGATTGTAAAACGTGTTTGCTTTTAAAATACCGACTAATACTGCAGACTCTTCAATAGATAAGGCGCTTACCTTTTTATTAAAATAGCGTAGGGCAGCACTTTCAATACCGTAAATATTTTCACCAAAAGAAACGGTGTTAAAATAAAGCGTCAATATGTTTTCCTTGGAGTAAATAGATTCAATACGTCGCGCTTGAATAATCTCTTTGATTTTGTTAACAGGAAGACTTAATATGCCGTGATGACTTCGTCCCGTCATGTTTTTCGCCAATTGTTGTGACAGGGTGCTACCACCACCAGAACGCTTATCGCCAGACAATATAGATTTAAAAAGTACGCGAAGCAGACTTCGGGTGTCGACACCCTCATGTTCAAAAAAGCGAGCGTCCTCTGTTGCTACTAAAGCATTAATTAAATGCTTAGGAAATTGCTCGTAATTTGCATTGGTACGGTTTTTATCAAAATACTTACCCAAGACCACTTGGTTTTCCGAGAGTACTACCGATGCGGTTTCATTTTTATAATTGATAAGCTCGTCCTCTGTATATACTTTACCAAACACGTTAAAGCGTACGGCAAGTACAAAGACGATGAGTAAAAGTAGTAAGCAGATTGCTATTTTAGTAGCAAGAAGTATAAGGCGTTTCAAATATAAGTTGCTTTTAAAATCGGAAAATTAGAAGTTTAGAATTTATTAAGCTAAGCTCTTAACAAAGATTTATAGCTCATCACGCTGTAAAAAAGCGTATTAAGAATAAAGTAAATCTTTAATGCGTAGCCGTTTACTGTAGTCGTGGTCATTAATATCTCTAATAAAACAATACACACTTAAGGCATTGCTTTTAACCTTTTCTACGAGTTCCTTTGCTGTATAAGGACCAAATTCTTTAAAATTATCGATGTAATAAAACTCATGTTTATGGATGACCTCTTTTACTTTTTTTTCATATTTAGCCTTTAAAAATCGGGTCACATCGTCAATAGAGTTGATACCGTCTTCTACCTTGTCTTCATTTATAAATAAGGCATAATCTTCCTTGTCTTGATGTTCTAAGACCAAGACATCTTTATCCTTAAAGTAGGCCTTAACAGTAATTAATCCATCGGTGGTTTCTATAGAAAAAATATTGTGAAAACTAATAGTCCACGAGGTTTCGCTAACTACATCATCATCTTGAATACTAAGGATATTATCGTCCTTAAAAACGTAAGTTGCTTTTTTTTCTGATATCCCATTTATTAATACCCAATTCTGATTAATAAAAAGGGGCTCATAGTGACGTTCATAATTAAACGCAACAAGGTTAGGAAGTAGTTCGAAAATGTCTGAAGGCATTATTTGGGCACGTATGATTCACAATAAAAATAACGAAAATAAATTAATTTTATTTGAATTACAGCGAGAAATCTATAGCGAAATGGCCGGTATACTATTTTTTATTACGCTTATTATAATTCTTATCACCACGTGTTTTTGGCTTTTTATATTTCGCAGCAATTTTAAATTTATAAGAACCTCCTAAGTTTTCTTTAGAGTTTTTAGCCGATTTCTCATGGAAAGCTTCACCGCGTTCTTCTAAAGTTTTACGCTTGTGCGGGTTGTTTCTTTCTTTTATTTGCGGACGCTCCTCTTCGATAAGTTCGGTAGAAATCTCAACCGTTTCAGGAATATCTAGACGCTTAATTTTCATTTGCATCAAGCTTTCTATCGCTTCTAAAGATTCTTGCTCATTTTCCGTTGAAAACAAAATAGCTTCTCCTTCACGTTCTGCACGACCGGTTCTACCAATTCTATGCATGTAATTTTCAGGGTAGTCTGGTGTGTCAAAATTGATAACGTGAGAGATATTATCAATATCCAAACCACGTGCCATAACATCGGTAGCGACCAAAATACGGTTAAAACCTTCACGGAACTGCTCGATGCTTCTCAATCGGTAATTCTGAGTTTTATTCGAGTGAATAACACATAATTCTTCGTGAAAGAAGTCGTCTAAACTTTCAAATAAACGATCGGCCATCTTTTTATAAGCCACAAAAATTAATACTTTATTAAAAGTCTCTTTGTCTTGAAGGAGTTCTTTTAGTAAGTTAAATTTAGTATAGTAATTTGGTACATCATAACGTGTTTGATTGATGTTTTCTAAAGGTGTTCCCGAAGTTGCAATCGATACTTTCTCAGGGTTAACAAAGAAATCAGAAATTAACTCGTCTACATCATTTGTCATCGTAGCCGAAAACATGATATTTTGACGACGCTCTGGTAAAATATCAAAAATATTAATCAGCTGATGTCTAAACCCTAAGTCTAACATAACATCTACCTCATCAATCACTAGTTTTTTTATCGATTTTAATTGTAAAACACGACTTAGTGCTAAATCATATAAGCGACCCGGAGTTGCAACGATAATATCTTGACCTTGTGCAATGGCTTGTTTTTGGGTGTTTATATTGGTACCCCCATACACACCAAGCACGCGAAGATTAATGTATTTGGCTAGTTTTTCGATTTCATCAACAACCTGAACGACCAATTCTCGAGTGGGTACTAAAACTAAAATACGAGGATTTTCTTGTTTAGAATACGGTAGATTCTTTAAAATAGGTAGCATGTAGGCAAAGGTTTTTCCCGTTCCTGTTTGTGCAATTCCTACCATATCTTTTCCGCCAGCAATAACGCCATACGCCTCTGCCTGTATTGGCGTGGGTGCCGTAAAGCCTAAATCGTCAAGTCCGTTGTATAATGCTGTGTTTAAATTTAAATCTTGAAAAGTCACTCTATTGTATTTTTATTTATGCTGCAAAGGTAAGTTTTAAAACTTAATCTGTTTTACATTATTGCGTTTTTGCTGAAAAACCTGTTAAATCCTATTTAATATGATAATAGTCTTTAAATTTTGTTTTATAAATTGTCCTAAAATAACAAAACAAAGCTTAACGCCACAATAAATACTGATCGGTTTATACTAAAAATAGCTTAATTCTTAATAAATTTGCCACCGACAAAAATCACTAAGATTGAGGAATAAAACGGTATTTGTAAAAGAGGAGATTCAAGAATTTAAACAGCAATTACTAGCATGGTCTCAGCAATTTGACGATGTGGTATGGTTAGATTCTAATCACCATAAACAACAGTATTCTAGCTATGATGCGGTGCTGGCAGTGGATGCATTTACAGCGATTCAAACCGACTATGTAGGGGCTTTTGAAAAGTTAGAGGAGTATCAGAAATCCACTAAGGATTGGTTATTTGGTTATCTTACCTACGATTTAAAGAACACGACTGAAGAGCTACAGTCTAATAATTATGATGGCTTAGCATTTCCTGATCTCTATTTCTTTCAACCAAAAAAACTCTTTTTAATTCAGGGGAATACGGTCGAAACATTGTATTTACATGCAGTAGAAGAGGATTTGGAAAATGATTTAAAAGCCATAGAACGTTTAAATAGCAATACTCTATTCGAAACAGTCGATAAGATTTATATACAACAGCGCATTCCAGAATCTGCTTATTACGAAAAGCTAAAAATCCTTTTGGCACATATTCATAGGGGAGACATTTATGAAGCCAATTTTTGTCAGGAGTTTTATGCTGAAAACACCACAATTCATCCTTTAGATACCTACCGTAAACTTAATGCGATCTCAAAACCACCATTTGCAACCTTTTTAAAGCTAGGAGATAAATTTTTGTTATCGGCAACCCCAGAGCGCTATTTAAAAAAAGAAGGTTGCAAGATTATTTCTCAACCTATTAAGGGGACGGCAAAACGGGCAAGTGACCCTAATAAAGACGAGGCCTTAAAGCAAGCGTTAGCATCAGACGATAAAGAGCGTAGTGAAAATATTATGATAGTAGATTTGGTGCGAAACGATCTATCGCATACAGCAACCAAAGGCAGTGTAAAGGTAGAAGAGCTTTGCAAAATATACTCTTTCGAACAGGTGCATCAAATGATATCTACCGTAGTTTCTGAAGTTGATCCTGCAACCAGTCCAGTATCCATCCTCCAAACGACCTTTCCTATGGGGAGTATGACTGGCGTACCAAAAATTTCAGCTTTAGAAATTATTGAAAATTTAGAGGAAACCAAACGCGGTTTGTATTCTGGTGCTGTTGGGTATATAACGCCTTCTGGTGATTTTGATTTTAATGTGGTAATACGTAGTATTTTATATAATGAGTCAAAACACTATGTTTCCTATTCTGTTGGTGGTGCAATAACCGCCAAAAGTACGCCTCAAAAGGAGTATGAAGAGTGTTTGGTTAAAGCCAAAGCCATGCGCGAGGTTCTAGAAAACTAGTTTTGTTGCTATTTAGGGTTTAATTTACAATCCTTTCTTACATTTGTATAAGGGATTAAGACCTCTATAATTGAAATCCATACCGTGCAAAACGCCTTTATAAACCATATCAACAATCAGCTTCCTTTTTTAAAAAATGGCCGACTACTAATCGCTATTTCTGGCGGATTGGATAGTGTCGTGCTTACACATTTATGCCACAAGGCGGGTTTAAATGTCGCTCTGGCACACTGTAATTTTAACCTGCGACCAGGCGATTGTGATGAGGATGAGGATTTTGTGGTACATCTCGCCGATACCCTGGATGTTGAAGTTTTTGTACAGCGTTTTGAGACTAGTACTTATGCAGACGAGCATAAATTGTCGACTCAAATGGCTGCACGCGAGTTGCGCTATAATTGGTTTAATGACTTACAAACCTTGCTAAAATTCGATTATGTGCTCACCGCGCATCACGCCGATGATGCACTAGAAACCTTTCTAATTAATTTGTCTCGTGGCACCGGTTTAGATGGTTTAACGGGGATTCCAGAAATTAATAATAGCATTGTAAGACCGTTGTTGCCGTTTTCTAGGTCTGAACTTGAAAACTATGCAAATTCACAGGATATTGAATGGCGTGAGGATGGTAGTAATGCTTCTACAAAATACTTAAGAAACAAATTACGTCACGATATCATTCCGCAGCTCAAAGCGGTTAATCCGCAGTTTTTAAATAACTTTGAAAACACCTTACAGCATTTAAAAGCCAGTCAGTCTATTATCAACGAAAGTATAGAAGCTGTTTTAAAAGAGGCTGTGCTGTTTTCAGACGCTACGAGCACGCGTTATGACATTGCTGTGTTACAGCGCTTAAAAGCTAGCGAAGCATACCTTTACGAACTATTTAAAGGGTATGGGTTTAATAGTGGTACCGCAATTTTAGAGTTAATGAGCGCGCAATCTGGTAAATACTTGCTTAGTGCGACACACATGCTTTTAAAAAACAGATCGGAATTAGTCGTTACAGTAAAAAAAGAGGCTTTAGAAAATGACAGTATTATTATAGCACCTAACGTTAATAGTGTTCGTCTAAACGATGGGGAATTAACCATAACGGAAGTCGATAGCATTTCTGAACATGATACCTATTCTGTATTTGTAGATAAGGATAAGCTTGCGTTTCCCTTGGTGTTGAGGCACTGGGAAAAAGGCGATATTTTTTATCCCTTAGGAATGACTGGTAAAAAGAAGCTGAGTAAGTTTTTTAAAGATGAAAAGCTATCGCTTATAGAAAAATCAAACTGTAGGTTATTGTGCACGGATAGTGCTATAGTCTGGGTGGTTGGGAAACGTTTAGATAACCGATTTAAAGTTACCCATAACACGCAGAGTATTCTAAAAATAACGTATAAAAAGTAAATCATAAATAGCGTCTGTTACGACGGATTACCACGGTTCGTAACGCCTATAAAAATACCAAAAATGAAAATACAAGGACAACTAGTCGATATACAAAACAAACGCATTTATAAAGGAGAAATTACGGTTGAAGCGGGTAAAATTGTTGCGATTGAAGAACGAGATCATGCTGTAGAGACCTTTATTTTACCAGGATTTGTAGATGCGCATATTCATATTGAGAGTTCCATGTTAGTCCCTAGCGAGTTCGCTAAATTAGCGGTAACACACGGTACCGTATCCACGGTATCCGATCCTCATGAAATAGCTAATGTTTTAGGAGTAAAAGGGGTAGAGTTTATGATTGAAAATGGAAAGCAGACCCCGTTTAAGTTTAATTTTGGAGCACCGTCATGTGTACCAGCAACCGAATTTGAATCGGCAGGAGCGGTTATCGATGCCGATGCAATTAAAACCCTTATGGCAAATCCGGATATAAAATATTTGGCCGAAATGATGAACTATCCGGGCGTTTTATTTGATGATGAACAGGTATTAGAAAAAATAAAATGGGCCAAACACTACAATAAACCAGTAGATGGTCATGCCCCGGGATTAAAAGGTGAAGCGATTACAAAATACATTGCGGCTGGAATCTCTACAGACCATGAGTGTTTTACTTATGAAGAAGCTCTAGAGAAGTTGCAAAAGGGTATGAAAGTGATTATTCGTGAAGGCAGTGCTGCTAAAAATTTTAACGCTTTAATCGATTTGTTACCTGAGTACTATGAAAATATGATGTTTTGTAGTGACGATAAGCACCCCGACGATTTAATGATTAACCATATTAATGCCCTTTGTGCGCGAGCAATTGCTAAACAAATGGACCTGTTTAAGGTTTTGCAAGTGGCCTGTGTTAATCCTGTAAAACATTATAATTTGGATGTGGGATTACTACAAAAAGGAGATGCTGCCGATTTTATTATGGTTAAGGACCTAATAGATTTTAAAACCGTGGCAACTTATATTGATGGGAACTGCGTGTATTCAGAAGGGAAAGCACATATTAAGGATGTCGCCTTCGAGAATTTGAATAATTTTAATACCGACCTTAAGACGGTTGAAGATTTTAGATATGAATCAACCGCTAAAAATATTCGCGTTATAGCGTGTTTAGATGGCGAGTTGGTGACCCATGAGATTATTACAGAATCCTTAATAGACAACGGAAATTTAGTGTCCAACACGAAGACAGATGTTTTAAAAATGACGGTTGTTAATCGCTATCAGAATCAAAAACCAGCTGTTGCATTTATCAAAAATTTCGGATTAAAAGAAGGGGCGATTGCCAGTTCGGTAGGTCATGATTCTCATAATATTATTGCTGTCGGAGTTAATGATGCTGAAATTTGTAAGGCGGTAAATGCTATTATTGAAGCTCAAGGTGGGATTTGTGCGGTTAATAATACAAACTCAAAAACAGTAGCCTTACCAGTTGCAGGGATTATGAGTGATAAGGATGGTTACACTATTGGTAAGCAATATGCCGAATTAGACCAAATGGCTAAAGCAATGGGATGCACATTAAAAGCACCCTATATGACCTTGTCTTTTATGGCCTTATTAGTGATTCCTGCTTTAAAATTAAGTGATAAAGGCTTATTTAACGGTACCGATTTTAAATTTACCCCGTTGGAGGTTTAAAACCTACATTGTATTAATTAGTATAAAAACAGATTCTAAATGCCAATAATTACCTCGACTTACAAACCGCCTTTTTATTCTAAAAATGGTCACTTGGCGACAATCTACTCCGGAATTATGCGCCGTGTAAAAGGTGTGCAGCAAGAACGTGAGCGTATCACCTTATCGGATGGGGATTTTATCGATTTAGATTGGAGTTTTTCTAAGAAAAAATCGGAGAAACTTATAGTTGTTCTTCACGGACTGGAAGGCGATGCTCAACGGCATTATATGTTGGGTGTGGCTAAACTTTTTAATGAAGAAGAAGGTGATGCCGTTTGTATAAATTTTAGGGGATGTAGTGGTGAGGATAATATAAAATACCGTTCGTACCATTCTGGAGTCGTGGAAGATTTAGATGAGGTCATACAGTTTGTACTTAAACATAAAAACTACACGGAAATCTATCTTAACGGTTTTAGTTTAGGTGGCAATGTATTGCTGAAATATTTAGGAACTCATAATGATTTGCCAGCTTCAATAAAAGGAGCAGTTGCTATTTCAGTTCCAGTATTTTTAAAAGGGTCGATGTTGCAGCTGCATACGGTTAAAAACAGTTTATATAATAGACGGTTTAAAAAACACCTAATCGAAAAACTAAAACGGAAGCAACTCCATTTTCCTGAAGACGTATCGCAAGATATGATTAACAGGGTAAAAACCTTAAAAGATTTTGATGATGTTTACACGTCTAAAGCTCATGGGTTTCAAGATGCTTACGATTATTACGAAAAGAGCAGTAGCCGACAGTTTTTACCGTCGATTTCAATACCTACATTACTGATTAATGCACTTAATGACTCCTTTTTATCCCCGGAGTGTTATCCTGTAAAAGAAGCTAAAAACAATCCGAATTTATTTTTAGAAATGCCTAAGTATGGAGGACACGTCGGCTTTTACGATAAAAATAACCTGTATTATAGCGAGAAACGAACTTTAGAGTTTATTCAATCCATTTAGATTAAAATTTTACTAACTTTAAGGAAATCAATTGGTTTCGTTATGTTGGTGTTATTAGACAATGGCCATGGAGGACTTATAAATGGTGTTTACCAGACTTCTGGTAAGCAAAAAGATTGGGGACCCCAAGGTGTCTTTTATGAAGGCGAATTTAATCGCGCTATCGTAAACGGCATTATCGAAGCGCTAACCCGTTTAGGTATTCGATACGTCAATATTACACCCGAATATCGTGATGTTACCTTGCAAACACGTGTTAATCGTGCCAACAGGTATAACTTTAAAGATGCGTTCTTGGTTTCTGTTCACGCTAATGCTGGTGGTGGTTCTGGCTTTGAAGTCTATACTAGCCCAGGGGAAACAAAAAGCGATGCTATAGCTACTGTATTTGGTGATGCTTTTCAATCTGAATTTCCTAAAGAAATTTTAAGACATGACTTCTCAGATTTTGATTTAGATAAAGAACGGCGGTTTTTCCTGTTGAGGAAAACCAAAATGCCCGCGGTTTTAACCGAAAACTTCTTTATGGACAGTCTTAAAGATTTTCAGTCCATTTTAAACACTAAAGAAGGTCGTGAGCGTATTGTAAAGTATCACGTTAATGCCATTACTAGAATCCAAAACCAAATATTCTAATACCCATCAATATGCTTTTAAAAAAAAACTACACCCGATCACTAGTGCTGCTAATAATGACCTTTTTAGTCATTTCATGTCAGAGTTTAAAAACGGCAGTTTACGACCAGTATTCCTATCAACAAGCCATTTCCTTAAAAGTTGAAAGCGATGCTATTATTGACCATGCTACAACACCGTTTCGCGATCATATTAACGTAATCACGGGGTTGCGAATGGATTTGAAGAAGTTAGTAGAGTATGAAAAAAACAAACCTAATAACTCCATTTCGTATGCTATGCTTCAATTGTTAGAGAATGAAGACAGGAATCTATTAGGAGGATTTTTAAAACGATGGGAAGAGGAGCAACAACTGTCTGAAGCCTTTACCAAGGAGGCTAAGGCACAAATTATGGAGGCTTTTGACTTAATCATTAAATATGAAGCTGAAAAAAATAAAACCAACGAAACTAATATTCTCAATTTTTTAGAGAAATAAAAATGTCGTTAATATTAAAAACTAATACCGCTAAATTATGGATTTCGAAGAGTTGTTAAAATTGATAAAAGAGGAGTTAATCCGTGTTCTAGGGGAAAGTTATGCCGAATATAAGGAAGAAGCAAAGGAAGATATTGATGCCTTTTTGGAATCTTCAAAGGTAAAATTAGAACGGTGGACGCACTTATTGGTATCCACAGAACTAACCGTTAAAGATTATGAGTGGTTAGTAAAAAGTCAGAAAGATATTTTGGTCTTAGAAGCCTTGTATGCAGCGGGAGCTTCTAAACGTCGGTTAGGACACTTAAAAAATAAAATTATTAAAACAGTGGTTGATACGGTAATTCGTGTTGTATTGTAAAATTTTCCTTACATTGTTGTAAAAATCAGGCGTTTATGCTGAGAAAAGTTTTTGGAAGTGCGGTGTTTGGAGTTGAAGCCACAACAATTACAGTTGAAGTCAATGTCGATAGCGGTATAGGCTATCACTTGGTAGGCTTGCCTGATAATGCCATTAAAGAAAGTAACTACCGTATTGCGGCAGCGCTTCAAAATAACGGTTACAAAATTCCAGGTAAAAAAATCACTATTAATATGGCACCTGCCGATTTACGCAAGGAGGGAAGTGCTTACGATTTAACTTTGGCTATTGGTATATTGGCTGCTTCTAATCAAATTATAGCAGAAACAATAGATGAATACCTTATTATGGGTGAATTGTCCTTAGACGGAAGCTTACAGCCAATTCGAGGTGTGCTTCCTATTGCTATAAAAGCTAAGGAAGAAGGTTTTAAAGGGTTTATTTTACCGACACAAAATGCAAAAGAAGCTGCTATTGTTGAAGGATTAACTGTTTATGGTGTAGATAATATCGAGCAAGTAATTCACTTTTTTGATAAGAATGAGCCTCTAGAAGAAACTATTATCGATACTAAATTAGAATTTGAAAAAAATCTCAACTTCCCGGAATTTGATTTTAGTGATGTTAAAGGTCAGGAATCCATAAAACGCTGTATGGAAATAGCAGCGGCGGGAGGGCATAATATTATTTTAATCGGTCCGCCTGGAGCAGGTAAAACTATGTTGGCAAAACGATTGCCAAGTATTTTACCACCTATGACCTTAAATGAAGCTTTAGAAACGACAAAAATTCACTCGGTTGCAGGACGAATTAAATCGCATGTTGGTATAATGGCGCAACGCCCTTTTCGCAGTCCGCACCACACCATTTCCAATGTGGCTCTTGTTGGTGGGGGAAGTTATCCCCAGCCAGGAGAAATATCTTTATCGCATAATGGCGTGTTGTTTTTAGATGAACTGCCAGAGTTTAAACGCGAGGTGCTCGAAGTTATGCGTCAGCCGCTAGAAGACCGCGAAGTGACAATATCTAGAGCAAAGTTTACGGTGACCTATCCTTCGTCTTTTATGCTAGTTGCTAGTATGAACCCGAGTCCTAGTGGGTATTTCAATGATCCCGATGCTCCAGTAACTTCAAGCCCCGCCGAAATGCAACGTTATCTAAGTAAAGTATCTGGGCCGTTACTAGATCGTATAGATATCCATATTGAAGTTACTCCTGTGCCTTTCGAAAAATTAAGCGACGAGCGTAAAGGGGAATCGTCTGTAGATATAAGAAAGCGTGTCACTTTGGCAAGGTCGCTTCAAACAGAACGTTTTAAAGAATCTTTAGCTGTGCATTATAATGCACAAATGAATACCAAACAAATAAGAAAATATTGCGTGTTGGACGAGGCGTCGAAAGGCTTGTTAAAAACCGCTATGGAGCGCTTAAATCTTTCCGCCCGTGCTTACGATCGCATTTTAAAAGTATCACGAACAATTGCCGATTTGGAAGGTGTCGAAGCCATAAACGGTTCGCATATTAGCGAGGCGATTCAGTATAGAAGTTTAGATCGTGAAGGATGGTTGGGCTAAACGTTCCAGAATCAAAACTTACGGTATTTAAATACTAATTAATAAATTATAAACCTAACGCTATTAATCAATTATGAAAACATTTGGAATTTTATTACTAGGACTTGTTGTTGGAGTAGGAGTTACCTATTTCGTTTTAAAAAGCACATTATCTTCTCCTGGAAATGGCACGCCTGCTGTACCATCAGGTGTAATTACACCGGCTCAAGCAAGAGTGCTTGATGAAAATTGGACTGCACTTAGAAAGGTGGCAAACGATAGTGCCGCAGGAAAACCTGACAACCGTTCTACGTGGTATGCCTTGGAAGATATGGAAAACTATATAGCCTTAACGAAAACGGAACAAGAGCGTGTTAATGGTTTTCGTTTGTATTTGGGGGTGAAAACAACGGAAACTGACGAAACAGGATATACAACAGTATTTATCGTTCCTACTGAAGATGATCGCGGAGATACCAAAGATATTTCTTCCGCCAAAGTATTAGATATGGGCAGTAATGGTATGCCACCACAAGCAACATACCCACAATAGTATTTTTTTGAAAGATTTTATACTTAAAAATTACAGTTTTTTAATCCTTAGTATCGAGCTATTGGCATGTGTTGTAGGTTTTTTAAGTTTTAGAAAATATAAGGATACCCCAGTAAAATATTTTATTTACTTTTTAGCCTATGCGCTACTTATAGAGACCTTAGGGAACTATACCGTATGGATAACTAAAGACGGTGTCTTGTGTTGGTTGTTTTTCCTTGTAGAGGATACTCTTTTTGTAAAAAATTATTGGCTTTTTCAGGTCTTTTGGATTATTGGTAGTCCATTGTTCTTTTCGTTCTACTACTATCAAATTATTAAAAACAAGACTTTAAAAACAAGTATAAAATATGTAGCTATTTCTTTTGCCGTAGTTTCTATTGTTTTAGTAAGTGTAAATTATCACGTGTTATATAGTGGCTTTTATACCCCTATAACATTACTAGGCTTGTTAACCATTTTGTTTTTGGTTTTCTCTTACTTTATAGAACTCACGAACTCCAATACTATTTTGGTGTTTTATAGAACTATGACGTTTTATATTAGTTGTGGTATTTTGGTTTTTTGGTTATTAACAACGCCTTTAGAGTTTTATGAAAAATACTTCAATGCCTATGATTATAGTTTTGTGTTTTTTAAATTTATGGTATTTCTATTCTCTATTGTATTTATGTATTTAATTTTCATAATTGGCTTACTGGTTTCTAATCCGAAAAACAGTTAAGTGATTGGTGTAAAGTGGTTTGAAGTTATATTAAATAGGATTAACGTTTTTGGAAAAGGCAATTTTGTATATTTTTTGTAATAAAACTACTACAGTAGTGTTGTTAACAGATTTTTTTATAATTTTAGATTCTAATTAACCATTAACCAAAACATTAAATGTCAACACCAAAAGGAATAATCACCGCTGCAGAAGCTAAAGAGTTAAACGATAATTGGACATCTTTAAGAGCTAAAGAAAACGAGACTGCGGCCGGGCAGCCCGACAATCGTTCGTCTTGGTATTCTTTAGAGGATATGGAGCAATTTTTAAGCCTTATCAAGGCAGAAAATCCAACAGTAAATGGCGTGCGCTTTTATTTGGGAGTGCAGACTACAAAAGAAGCGCCAAAAGGATTAACCACAATATTTATGGTGCCTACAGAAGAAATTGACAGTGAGAATAAAGATATTCCAGAGGCTAGAGGTATGGATAAGGGAGCTAATGGTATGCCTCCAGGTGAAGACTACCCAAACTAAATATTTTGGAAGAGTTTTTTCGACAAAATTATTTCTTACTGACTAATAGTACAATATTAATAGCTGTTTTTGCCGGCCTTTTTTCAATTAAAAAGTACAAAGGTAACCCCGAGTTTTTTTTTATAATTATAATTTTTTACTTGTTTGCTATTGAGTTAGTAGGGAATTACCCTAGACTTTATGGTAAGGTTGAATTTTTAGAACCCCTATATAATTCGGTTTTTAGAAAAAATTATTGGTGGTATACTTTAGCTTTCGATATAGGCGTAATTTTATTGTTCTCCGTATTATATCAAAAAATAATTAAGTCCATTGCGTTTAAGCGGATTATTAAAGCTGCTACCATTCTATATTTTGGTTTTTCTGTAATTTTTATTCTGATTAATTACCAAGACTTATTTAAACAAACATTTCCTGTTTTTCAACTTTTAGGAGCGCTAATTATTTTGATGTGTTGTGCTTTTTATTTATTCGAATTACTACAAAGTGATGCTGTTTTACAGATGCATAAGCACTTATATTTTTATATTACTATCGCTATTTTTTTATGGTGGATTATTGTAACGCCTCTAACATTTTATGACTTATATTTTAGGTCTGCCGATTGGAATTTTATAATCCTAAAATGGCAAATTCACTTGTTTGCCAATATGTTTATGTATTTTACATTTAGTTTTGCTTTATGGTGGTGTAAACCAGAGTTCAAAAAAAATTCATAGTGTCCTTATGTTGCACGAGTAAATTGACTGTAGATTCCCTAGTTTTAAAATGCCAATTATGAATATAGTATTGTTTTTTATTTTAATAAGCACACAAAATGTGTCCACGGCTGCAGAGCGTTATTTATTAGCGTATATGATTGGTGTTTTACTTATCGTTTGCTCGCTTATTATTATCTTTTTTATTGTATTTCAGAAACGAAAAAATAAATTACTTCTAGAGAAAATTGAACGTGAACAAGCATTTCAAGAGGAAATTTCCATAACTCAGATTGAAATTCAAGAGCAAACACTAAAAAACATCGGACAAGAGCTGCACGATAATGTGGGGCAAATATTATCGGTAGCCAATATGAATATGAGTATTCTGGCCATGCAAGTTCCTGCCGATCTTAAGGAGTCTTTTACCGACACCAAGCAAGCAGTTAAAGATAGTTTAAGCGAGTTGCGAGCCTTGTCTAAAACCTTGAATAGTGATGTGATTTCTAATCGCGGACTTCAAGAATCTATTAGCAGTGAAATTAATCGCTTAAATAAATTAAAGTTAATTGATGCTTCCATAGAAGTTAAGGGTAATCCCGCTTTGTTTACTGAAGGTAAGCAGAGTATAATCTTATTTAGAATTCTCCAAGAATGTATCTCGAATACCATAAAATACGCAAAAGCGACTTCCTTTCAAATTGTGCTTAATTTTACCCAAGATCATTTAATCATTACAGCGATAGATAATGGTATTGGTTTCGATATAGCTTCAGCAGAAAAAGGATCGGGACTCATTAATATGAGAAATAGAGCCGAACTGATTAATGCTCAATTTAAATTAACCACAGCGAACGGTCAGGGTATGAAATTAGAAATTAATTATCCCTATCAAGAGGCTTTTAAAAGTAGTTTTAAAAAATAAGGCAGTGGCAGAATACGAGAGCTGCTCTAGAGCTTATTTATTAAGTTTTTATAACCACTTAAGTACCTGTTTTATAAAGCCTAGCTTATTGTTATATGGGGCATAACGCAAAGGAAGGTCTAACCAATTTCCTTTTTTAACAATTGCTTTTTGATGTGAAAAAGTGTCGAAAGATAATTTACCATGGTAAGCGCCAATCCCACTATTACCAACGCCTCCAAAAGGCAGTCTGTGGTTTATAAAATGAATAATCGTATCGTTTATAACGCCGCCACCAAAACTAAATGTATTAATAATCTTTTTATAGAAAGCAGTGCTTTTTGTAAATACATAGAGCGATAATGGCTTTTCGTATTTTAAAATAATAGACTCTAATTCAGAAGTGTTGCTGTAAGAAATCACAGGTAATATAGGTCCGAAAATCTCATCCTTCATAACCTCGCTATCCAAATCGGGCTCATCGATTACCGTAGGGGAGATATATAGGTGTTCGCTACATGTGTCTCCGCCAATCACACAGTTTTCATTAGTTAGCATAGCCTGTAAACGCTCAAAGTTTTTCGTGTTTACAATGCGTGCATAATCATCAGATTGTTGTGGGTTTGGGGAATACGCCTTGTCTATTTCGTTTTTTAATGCCGTATAAAAGGCTTCTTTTTTAGTGTGGTGTATTAGTATGTAATCGGGTGCAATACAGGTTTGGCCGGCGTTTAGGAATTTTCCCCAAACAATGCGTTTTGCCGTTAAGCCAATTGGAGCAGTATCATCAATAATACACGGGTTTTTCCCTCCTAATTCTAAGGTCGTAGGTGTTAAATGTTCAGCTGCAGCCTTAGCTACAATTTTGCCAACGGCAACACTTCCGGTAAAAAAGATATAATCCCAGCGTTGTGCTAACAGAGTTTGAGAAACGTCGACACCGCCTTCTATAACCCTAACATGTTCGGGTTTAAAAACCGTGGTCACTATACTATTAATTAGTGATGAGGTATTTGGTGTAAGTTCGCTAGGTTTTAAAACTATAGTGTTTCCTGCTGCTATAGCCGCAATTAACGGTGCTAATGCTAATTGGTAAGGGTAATTCCATGGTGCGATAATTAAAACGGTACCATAAGGTTCAGAGTAAATTTTATCGGTAGAGGGGAAGTTAAGTAGTGATGGAAAAACACGCTTTGGTTTGGCCCAGCCACTCAGTTTCTTTAATGTGAGTTCGATTTCCGAAATAACAACCGCAGTTTCAGACAATACACTTTCGAATGCAGGTTTGTTAAAATCCTTTTTTAATGCCGCTACAATATCATCTTCTCGTAGTAAAAGCTCCGTTTTTAGCGCTTTTAAAATCTTTTTTCTGTAGGCAATAGATTTGGTTTCACCGGTTTGAAAATAGTTTTTTTGCGACTGTAGCGTTTCTGAAATCATAAACTGTATATTTTAAGGAATTTTACCGAGCAAAAGGTAATCATTTTAAGGCTAATTTATTTCTTAGGCCTATAAAATATTTGTTTGGTAAGTATAGAATGTCTAATCTAAACACGCATTCCACACAGGGTCGTTTGGTAAGGGAGCTTCAATGTTTAAGTCTTTATTAGAAACAGGGTGGGTAAAAGCAATCGACCTAGCGTGTAAACTGATGCTAGCATCTTTATTACTGCGATCAAATCCGTATTTTAAATCCCCTTTTATTGGCGATCCAATACTCGAGAGTTGTGATCGGATTTGGTGATGACGACCGGTTTCCAAATTGACTTCCAATAAATAATAGTTGTCTAAAGCTTTTAAGGTTTTATAATGTAGAATGGCCTTTTTACTATCCGGAACCTCTTTAATATGAGCAGTAGACTTATTGTTTTTAGGATTCTTTTTTAAATAGTGAATAAGTGTGTCAGCTTCCTTTTTTGGCTTATTCTTAACCAATGCCCAATAGGTTTTAGCGATGTCCTTAGAAACAAAGAGTTTGTTTAACCGTGGTAAGGCCTTCGAAGTTTTTGAGAAAATAACCAATCCTGTGGTTGGTCGGTCTAAACGATGTACCGTTCCTAAGTACACATTACCTGGTTTGTTGTATTTAATAGCTATATATTTCTTAACAACATCACTTAGTGGTTTATCTCCGGTTTTATCACCTTGTACAATATCACCCGCGCGCTTATTAACCACAATAATATGGTTGTCTTCATAGAGCACTTGTAAGTTTGTAGCGTTAGATAAAACTTTAGACACGTTAGTATGGGGTTATGGGAAAATGAGAACAGACGTTATTGTATATAAAATAACGTCTGTTTAATAGGGTTAATATTGCTCTGAATCGTTAGGGAAATCTTTGCTTTTTACATCATCTCTATATTGACCAATAGCAGTGGTCATATCTTCGTAAAGATTCATATAGCGACGTAAAAATCGCGGATTAAACTCATGTGTCATTCCAATCATATCGTGTGTAACTAGCACTTGACCGTCAACACCGTTACCTGCGCCAATTCCAATAACTGGAATCGATACACTTTCGGCAACTTCTTGAGCTAATTTAGCGGGTATTTTTTCTAAAACGATAGCGAAACATCCTGCTTTTTCTAATAGTAAGGCATCCTCTTTTAATCGTTTTGCTTCTTCTTCTTCTTTAGCACGAACAGTGTAGGTGCCAAATTTATAGATAGATTGCGGAGTTAAGCCTAAGTGTCCCATCACAGGGATTCCGGCATTAATAATCCGCTTAATAGATTCTTTAATTTCCTTTCCACCTTCAATTTTTACGGCGTGGCCACCACTTTCTTTCATGATTCTAATAGCAGAGCGTAAAGCTTCTTTAGGATCACTTTGGTAACTACCAAAAGGTAAATCGACAACCACCAATGCGCGCTCTACAGCACGTACCACAGAAGAGGCGTGATAAATCATCTGGTCTAAAGTTATAGGTAAGGTGGTTTCATGACCTGCCATAACATTACTTGCAGAATCACCAACCAAAATAACATCTATACCTGCGCCGTCCACAATTTTAGCCATGGTATAATCGTAAGCTGTCAGCATCGATATTTTTTCACCGTTAGCTTTCATATCTACTAACGATTTTACTGTGATTCTTTTGTATTGTTTTTTAGCTACAGACATAGTCTTGAGTATTACGTTTTATTTGTTGTGCAAAAGTACTAAATTATCAATAACCAAGCGTATTTTATTTTCCTCCGCAAGCGGAAAGGCTTTCTATTTGCTGTAGACCGGTTAGTTATTTTTGTTTGCTTTCTCTTGCGTCAAGTATTTTTTAATAGAGCTGCTTTTGAAGCTATAAGCTGTTATTGTAGTCTATAGTACAGATTAACAGTCGGCTAAATTTACTCGTACGGCCAAACCACCTTCGCTAGTTTCTTTATATTTCGTGTTCATATCCTTAGCCGTTTCCCACATGGTATCGACCACCTTGTCTAAAGGAACTTTAACGTTTTTAGGATCGGTCTCAAGAGCCAACTCGGCAGCATTAATCGCTTTAATGGCACCCATAGAGTTACGTTCTATACACGGTATTTGAACTAAACCACCTATAGGGTCACAGGTTAACCCTAGGTGATGTTCCATAGCGATTTCGGCAGCAATCATAACTTGCTCCGGACTCCCTCCTAATAACTCACATAAAGCAGCGGCAGCCATTGCCGATGATACGCCAATTTCTGCTTGACAACCTCCCATAGCAGCACTAATTGTAGCTCCTTTTTTAAAGATGCTTCCAATTTCTCCCGCTACCAATAAGAATTGTTTGATTTCGTCATAACCAGCATCGTGGTTTTCAATGACTAAATAATACATGAGTACAGCAGGAATTACTCCTGCGCTTCCGTTTGTTGGAGCGGTAACAACACGTCCTAAAGAGGCATTTACCTCATTAACACTTAGTGCAAAACAACTTACCCATTTTAAAATTTGTCTGAATTTAACCTCACTTTGTCTGATGCTTTGCATCCATTCTTTCGAGCATACATAAGGGACTTCAATGTTTAGTTTTTTGTGCATGTCAAAAGCACGACGACGTACATTTAGTCCGCCAGGTAAATGACCTTCGGTATGACAGCCAATAAACATACATTCTAACATGGTGTCCCAAATACGATTAAATTCGAAATCGATTTCTTCATCAGTACGCAGGGAACGTTCATTTTCTAATACTATTTCAGAAATGGTTTTGTTTTCTGCAATACAAAAAGCTAAGAGTTCGTGCGCTTTATCTATAGGGTAAGGAAATTCCTTTTTTAATTCTTTATTCTCTTTGTCAACCGTACGTTCTTCTTTAACTACAAAACCACCGCCAATAGAGTAGAAGGTCGATTGGTGTAATTCTTCATTTTGATCATTAAAAGCGGTAAATGTCATGCCATTAGCATGAAAAGGTAAAAAGGACTTGTTATAAACGATGTCTGTTTCGGGATTAAAATTAATAATCCGTTCGTTGTTTAAGACTAGTTTATGCGTATTGTTAATCGATGCAATTATAATATCTATGGTATCTGTAGGAATGTACTCAGGGTCCGATCCGCTCAAACCAAGCATAGAGGCCAAGTCGGTCGCGTGCCCTTTTCCTGTTAATGATAAAGAACCGTATAAATCTACTTTAACGTTGGCAATCTGGCTAAACACATCGTCCGATTTTAATTCGTAAATCCAACGTTCTCCAGCACGCCAGGGGCCTAAAGTATGAGAACTTGAAGGTCCAACACCTATTTTTAACATATCAAAAACCGAAATGCATTCCATTTTTCAAATCATTTTATAATTAGTATTACAAATATAGATTTTAGTTCTGGAGTTACTAAATAAATCAAGGGTATTAATGGGAAAGTTAACAGATATATAAAGGCTACTATTTATTAATAAAATGAAATGTACTGACACGATGTCATATTTTTTTAGTTGGCATAATCATTGTCTTAAACAGAGCGTAACATTTACAACGCAAAATTAAAAAAATATAAAATTATGAGTAAGATTATTGGAATCGATTTAGGTACAACAAACTCTTGTGTTTCTGTAATGGAAGGAAACGAGCCTGTTGTAATCCCAAACGCAGAAGGTAAACGAACAACACCTTCAGTGATCGCTTTTGTTGAAGGAGGCGAAATCAAAGTTGGTGACCCAGCAAAAAGACAAGCAGTAACAAACCCAACTAAAACAGTTTATTCTATTAAGCGTTTTATGGGAACTAAGTTTTCTGATGCTAAAGATGAAACAGGACGTGTAGCCTATAAAGTAGTAAAAGGAGACAACGATACACCAAGAGTAGATATCGATGGTCGTTTATATACACCTCAAGAATTATCAGCTATGATTCTTCAAAAAATGAAGAAAACAGCCGAGGATTATTTAGGAGCTACAGTTTCTGAAGCAGTAATTACAGTACCAGCATATTTTAACGATGCACAACGTCAAGCGACTAAAGAAGCTGGTGAAATTGCAGGATTAAAAGTACGTCGTATTATCAACGAGCCTACAGCAGCAGCTTTAGCTTATGGTATGGACAAAAAAGGAACAGATCAAAAAATCGTAGTATTCGATTTTGGTGGAGGAACACATGATGTCTCTATCTTAGAATTAGGTGATGGTGTATTCGAAGTATTATCTACTGAAGGAGATACACACTTAGGTGGTGATGATGTTGATGATAAAATTATTAACTGGTTAGCAGACGAGTTTAACGCTGAAGAGTCTATGGATTTAAGAAAAGATCCTATGTCATTACAACGTTTAAAAGAAGCTGCTGAAAAAGCGAAGATCGAATTATCATCTTCTGAATCAACAGAAATTAACTTACCTTATATAACGGCTACGGCTTCAGGACCAAAGCACTTAGTACGTACTTTAACACGTTCTAAATTCGAGCAGTTAATAGACGATTTAGTAAAAAGAACAATTGAGCCTTGTCAATCCGCTTTAAAAGCAGCAGGATTAACAAAAAGTGATATTGATCAAGTGATATTAGTAGGAGGTTCTACACGTATACCAGCAGTACAAAAAGCAGTAGAGTCTTTCTTCGGAAAAGCGCCTAGTAAAGGAGTAAATCCAGATGAGGTTGTTTCTTTAGGAGCAGGAATCCAAGGTGGTGTATTATCAGGAGATGTTAAAGATGTCTTATTATTAGACGTAACACCTTTATCTCTTGGTATCGAAACAATGGGTAACGTTATGACGAAACTTATTGAAGCGAATACGACTATTCCAACTAAGAAATCTCAAGTATTCTCGACAGCAGCAGATAATCAACCGTCTGTAGAAATTCACGTATTACAAGGTGAAAGAGCAATGGCTGCCGATAACAATACTATTGGACGTTTTCACTTAGATGGTATTCCACCAGCACAAAGAGGAGTGCCTCAAATTGAAGTAACTTTCGATATCGATGCAAACGGAATCATTAAAGTATCAGCTACAGATAAAGCAACTAACAAGACTCAAGATATTCGTATCGAAGCGTCTTCTGGTTTAACTGAAGAAGAAATCCAAAAAATGAAAGCCGATGCAGAAGCTAACGCTGAAGCAGATGCTAAAGCAGCAGAAAACGCTAAGAAATTAAACGAAGCAGATTCTATGATTTTCCAAACGGAAAAACAATTAAGTGAGTTTGGTGATAAATTATCTGATGATAAGAAAAAACCAATCGAAGACGCTTTAGAAGAATTAAAGAAAGCTTACGAAACTAAAGATCTTGCTGTTATCGATCCTGCTTTAGAAAAAATTAATGAAGCTTGGAAAGTAGCAAGTGAAGAAATGTACAAAGCACAAGCAGAAGCTCAAGGCGGAGCGCAACCAGGACCAGATGCAAATGCAAATGGAGCAGGGAACGCAGACGAAAGTAGCGATGTAGAAGATGTAGATTTCGAAGAAGTAAAGTAAGCAGCAACCCAAGTTTTGCATAGCAAAAATTGAGTGAATCGCTTATCCGAAATTTATTTTGGAACCTTCACGAAAACACATAAATAAAATAAAACGCAATCATTAATTTGATTGCGTTTTTTTATGCTTTAAACGCTGTCAATATATTAAATTAGCAGTGTTAAATGTCCGTGTCTATGTACAATACTTTAAAGCAACTCATACCAAAAACTTTTCTTAAAAAAAATGAATCTAAAATAAGACCCCTAGTGGCTCTGTTTTATAAAGGAAATACGGTACACTGTAATTTATGCGGATTTAAAGCTTCTAAGTTTATAGAAAATCAAAGAGGTGGGAACTTGTGTCCTAAATGTGGTAGCGTAGCACGTGCAAGACGCTTGTGGAGTATTTTAGAGTCAAGCCTTAAAGATCGCGTGGTACTCCATTTTTCACCAGCCTTAAAATTGAGTGAATGTATTCGCAAAGCTCATACTAAGGAATATATTACTACAGATTTTTCAAAAGAGTTTAAAGCAGATAAACGCTTAGATATATTAGACATTGCAGAACCTGACAGCTATTTTGATTGTGTAATTTGCTATCATATCTTAGAACATATAGAAAACGATATTCAGGCAATGTCTGAGCTGTTTAGAATATTAAAGCCTAATGGTGTGTGTTATATTCAAACACCTTTTAAAGATGGTGAAATTTACGAAGATCCCTCTGTTCAAACTGAAAGTGAACGTCTTCTTCATTTTGGTCAATCTGATCATGTTAGGATTTATTCGGTTTCTGGTTTAATAAAACGGCTGGAGCATGTCGGTTTTACCATAGAACGCTTAGATTTTAAAAGTGATGCTAATAATGTTAATGGGTATGCTGCACAAGAAACCATTTTAAAAGCCCAAAAACGCGTATGATTTTTTTATAGGGCGCTATTATTAACAATGTATTATGCACGCATAACAAATTATTGATTATATTTGTTATTGCTTCAAAAGCACACTTATTTTAAATCATTAAATCTAAAGATTTTTCTAACTATAGAATTGATTATGCAAACAAAACTCACACAACTTCTTAAAATAAAATATCCAATTATTCAAGCGCCTATGTTTTTAGTTTCCAATGTTGCGATGGTGACAGAAGCTATGAAAGCCGGGATTGCAGGATGTATTCCTGCCTTAAACTATAGAACGCTAGAAGAATTAAAGGCGGCTATTCAAGAATTAAAGGCTGCAAAAGTAGAAGGCGGATCCTTTGGGTTTAATTTAATTGTCAATAAATCTAATCTTAAATACAAAGAGCAATTACGTGTTTTATGTGAAGAAGGGTGTGATTTTATTATCACCTCTTTAGGTAGCCCAGAAGAGACTATTAGAGAAGCGCATAAGGTAGGTATAAAAGTCTTTTGTGATGTCACCGATTTACGTTTCGGAATGAAAGTTCAAGAGCTCGGTGCCGATGCAGCAATAGCTGTAAATAACGAAGCAGGAGGACATAGAGGTAATTTATCGCCTCAAGAACTTACCAGCTTATTATGTGATAAATTAGCGATTCCAGTTATTTCTGCCGGTGGTGTAGGTTGTAAAGCAGATATTGATAAAATGATTAGTTATGGGGCAGAAGGTGTATCTGTTGGTAGTCCGTTTATCGCTTCAGTAGAAGCAGGGGTAACCGAAGAGTATAAACAAGCCTGTGTAGACTATGGGGCCGATGATATTATAATGACACAACGTATTTCTGGAACGCCATGTACAGTGATTAACACGCCTTACGTTCAGAAAATAGGAACTAAAGAATCTTGGTTAGAGACTATTTTAAACCGTAATAAAAAACTTAAAAAGTGGGTTAAAATGATTCGATTCGGTATTGGAATGCGTGCTACAGAAAAAGCAGCTACAAAAGCCACTTACAAAACCGTATGGGTGGCAGGACCTAGTATCGAGCATACAAAAGCTATTCTTCCTGTTAAGGATATTATTTATAAGTTAACCCACGATTAGCATATGCCCTTATTTATTTGATCTAATGATTTGATTCTTTATGGATTTATTAGTACTTTTTATGCTGCTTAACTAATTATTAAATAGTTATTAGTCCGTATGAAAAAAGTATTACTTGTAGTAGCTCTTCTTTTCGTTGTTTTTATCGCCTTTTTATATTGGTCGGTTAAAAGCACTCCGGAGATCACTACCTATGGTAAAGTAATTCATAATGATACCATCGAATCTATCGATTTTAAATCGCACGATTCCATTGTAATAGCCGCTAGTACATTATACACGGGGGATCCTGTAAAAAGGGTGATGCAAGGTGAGCAGTATAGAAAAGCTTGGGAAACGCCTATAAAAGTTCCTGTTGTATATTTAGACACCTTGTTTGGAGGGGTAAACATTACAAAAGAAGGCGGAGGTAAACAAACACACTCCCTAAAATTAGAGTGTAAAAATAATATTCAATACACCTTACGTAGTATAAATAAAGACCCTGAAGCTTTAATTCCAGATTTACTAAAAGCACTAAGTCTAGAGAATATTGTAGTCGATGGTATTTCGGCTCAACATCCTTACGGAGCTATATTAGTCGCAGAATTGGCCAAATACGCCAATGTATTATCGACACACCCAAAAGTTGTTTTTATTCCTAAACAAGAAACTTTGGGCGACACGTATAATGAAAAGTATGGTAACCGACTCTTTCTATTAGAGTATGAAACCGAAAGTGATACGAATTGGACGGCTTTAAAAGATGTGCAATCGATTGTAGAAACTGATGATCTTCAAGAGTTAAAACAAGAGCTAAAAGATTCCGTTTTTATTGATGAAAGACAATTGGTTCGTGCACGGCTTTTTGATTTAATTATTGGCGATTGGGATAGGCACGCAAAACAATGGGGCTGGGTGTTACAAAAGGAGAATGGTAAATTAAAAGGCATCCCTATTCCTGGTGATCGTGATAATGCCTTTTTTAAGGCTGAAGGATTGATACCTTCACTATTGTCTAACGAAAATATAGTCCCGAGATTACGTCCTTTTCAGGAACAAATAAAATACATGCCGGGCTTGGTATACCCGTTCGATCGCTACTTCCTTTTACAAACTCCTGAATCGGTTTTTATTGAGGAAGCTAAAGCTTTGCAAAATGTACTTACAGACAATCAGATAGAAGCTGCCTTTAGTGTTTGGCCAAAAGCGATATCGGATTTAGATCAATCGGAAATTAAAGACATAGTCATAAAGCGCCGAAACGCAATTGTAGATTATGCGATTGCTTTTAAAAAGGAAATCGATAATAAAGGAGGGTTAACAGCTCCCTTAAAAGGGTCTGAAGATATTCAATTAAGTGAAGCCTTGCAACGCTGCTTTAGTTGTGAGTAATACTTATGAGATTATACTAAGGTATTAATTAACTCTACATTTACCACATGCTTTCCTTTAAAAGGCATAATATCTATACGCTTTCCAAACAAAGCTTCAGCCTTTTTTGTTTCCTCTTCTATGCGGCCCGAGTTTAAATATTCATCTTCAGTGCCATAAATTAATCGAACAGACGTCTCTTGGTTTAAGTAAGAAAAATCATCGGGGGTTAATTCCTTTGGGATTCCTCCAGAGTGGATTACCAATTGCTGACATTGTAGTTTTGTTTTTGCGAGATAGCGCAGGGATACACTAACACCTTGAGAATAGCCAAAGACGATGAGGTTTACAGATTTCGGGAAGTATTCAGCTTTTAAAACGGCATCAAAATAGGCGTAGATATTTTTAGTTTCTACAACCGTGTTTTCTTTGGTTAACCAACTTGCACCTACATGTTTGAAGTTTTTTGATTGGTAGTACTTACTTTGTGCTTGAGGTGCGATAATATAATTTTCTTCGGGATTCAGTTGCGAAAAATACTTTATAAAATAACGACTTAAATAGCCCATACCGTGACAAACGAACCAAATAGTCTTGGTTTTTTCAGTTAAACGGTTTAGTGTGGAATAAGAATTTTTAGAAACGTAAGAAATTTCTTTTTCAGTAGAATTCATTTTAGGCTTAGGCTTTGGTTTTGTATTTTTACACAACAAAAATACTGTAATTTGATGAATTTATCTAAAGCTGAAATATTAGCAAAAGCAAATGCTGCCTCTAAGAATACATTAATGGAAACATTAAACATTGAAATGGTAGATTATGGTCCAGACTTTTTAGTGGCTAGAATGCCAGTAAACTCAAGAGTATATCAACCGGACGGGGTGCTACATGGTGGTGCAACCGCTGCCTTGGCCGAAAGTGTAGGTAGTTTTGCATCGCATATTTTTCTGGATGTTACCAATAAATTTGTCCGCGGTACAGAAATTACTGCCAATCACCTAAAAAGTGTTACAGAAGGATTTATTTATGCCAAAGCAACCTTTTTACATAAAGGAAAAACTACTCAGTTATTAGATATTAGAGTCACCGATGACGATGATAATTTAGTGTCTATTTGCAGACTCTCAACTATTTCTTTACCTAGGAAAAAGTAAATATTAACTGGAAAATTATGACTTTTAGTTCACTCTTAGAAAGTGCCGAAACGTATTTTAACGAGGCCTTACCTTTTGTATTATATCGAGAACCCAATGCGACAGAGCTTAAAGGGGTATTTCAAACGGATGATACCGTTTATTATACGACCGATTATAGCGAAAGTGGTTTTGTTTTCGCTCCTTTCGATAGTGAGCAAAAAACAGTGTTACTCCCATTCGCTAATTCTGAAGCTTTTTCAGTTACTGTAAACTATGATGAGGTGTCTTTAAAATCAAAAAGTAAGGATACTGCTACCTTAGCCGATAAGGAAGCTCATATTGCTGTTGTAGAAAAAGCAATTGAATCTATGAAAGCTGGTAACTTTCAAAAAGTAGTCCTATCGCGCAAGGAGATGGTAGAGGTCAAAGCAGAAGATTTTTTGGCGATCTACAAGCGCTTACTGTCTAACTATAGAACTGCATATGTATATTGTTGGTATCACCCTAAAATAGGATTGTGGTTAGGTGCTACTCCCGAAACCTTATTAAAAACCGAGGGGAATCGCTTTAAAACCATGTCGTTAGCAGGAACTCAAAAGTATAAGGATACAGAAGCTGTAGAATGGCAAGAGAAGGAAAAAGAAGAACAACATATTGTAACCCAGTTTATCACGTCTAGTTTGCAAGGGGTTTCCGATCGCTTGGAAGTATCCGACTTACAAACCGTTCGAGCAGGAGGTGTTTTACACTTAAAAACGGAGATTTCAGGACGCTCCAACTCACGTCATTTAGATTTGCAATCGGTAATTGGTGCCTTGCATCCTACGCCTGCAGTTTGTGGTTACCCTAAGCTATTGGCTAAAGCTTTTATTTTAGAAAATGAAAATTACCGCCGCGAGTTTTATGCTGGCTTTTTGGGTGAGTTAAATAAAAAAGTGAAAATCAATAGAAACCCTAAGTTGCGAAATGTAGAAAATAGCGCCTACGGAACAGTGAAAACAGTGTCGAATCTGTTTGTAAACCTGCGCTGTATGCAGCTTAAAGAACATGAAGGCTATATTTATGTGGGTGGCGGAATAACAACCAGTTCGGATCCGGAATCAGAGTGGGAGGAAACCATTAATAAATCTAGAACCATTAAAAATAGTCTGTAAAAATTTTAAATCGTTCGCCTTTTCCGTAAATTTACGCTTCGATTTTTTATCCTATGACCTACCCTAAAATTCCGTTAGCACAAACGGTTCTAAGCCTTTGTAAAGCCAAACGTATTAAACATATTGTATTATCGCCAGGAAGTCGAAATGCACCTCTAACTATTGGTTTTACTCATGATCCTTTTTTTAAGTGTTATAGTATTGTCGATGAGCGCTGTGCTGCATTTTTTGCCCTAGGAATCGCACAGCAATTGCAAGAACCTGTAGCGGTAGTCTGTACCTCAGGAAGTGCTTTACTTAATTATTACCCTGCCGTTTCTGAAGCGTTTTATAGCCATATTCCATTAGTAGTTCTATCGGCAGATAGACCACAATCACGAATAGGTATTGGTGACGGACAAACGATTAATCAGCAAAATGTTTTTGAGAATCATATTCTGTATTCTGCGAATTTAGTGGAAGATGTAAATGAAAATGAGTCGCAAGCTGAAATAGGATGTGTTACTGATAGAGAAAAGCAACAAGCAATCATTCAAAAAAATAATGAAAAAGGAATTAATGAAGCGCTAAACATGGCGATTCAGAAACCAGGTCCTGTGCATATTAATATTCCGTTTAACGAACCGCTTTACGATCGGGTTGATGCACTTTCGGTAGCACCTGCGAATGTAATGCCTAGTGAGAATGACATGGGGACTGAAGATCTTAAGTCTTTTATTTCGGACTGGAATCAAGCCCAAAGAAAATTGGTGTTGGTTGGTGTTAATCAGCCAAATAAAATAGAACAACAGTATTTGGATCGCTTGGCTGCAGACGATAGTGTACTGGTACTTACAGAAAGCACATCGAATATTCATCACAATAATTTTATACCGAGTATCGATAAGTTAATCGGTGCATTATCCCCTTCGGAGTTTGAAGCTCTTAAGCCAGATGTATTGCTTACGTTTGGAGGTTTGGTTATTTCCAAAAAAATTAAACAATTTCTCCGCACCTATCAACCAAAACAGCATTGGCATATTGGGGAACATAATGCCAACGACACCTTCTTTATATTAAATAAGGTATTTAAAATGTCCGAAAACACATTTTTTTCACAGTTTTTAGACCATACAACTCCAATAACTAGCACATACCAATCATTTTGGTTAAGCGAGATGGAAAAACGAAGAGAAAAACATAGGGACTATGTAAAGGAGATGCCGTATTCAGATTTTAAAGTTTTTAATATTCTTTTAAAAAGCATACCGAGTCATAATCAATTGCAAATCGGGAATAGCTCGGCGATACGCTATGCGCAATTATTTGATTTAGACCCCTCATTAAAGGTGTTTTGTAATCGGGGGACGAGTGGTATAGATGGTAGTACAAGTACGGCGGTAGGTGCAGCTGTAGCTTCAAAGGAGCCAACAGTTTTTATTACCGGAGATCTTAGCTTTTTCTATGATAGCAATGCCTTGTGGAATAATTATATACCTAAGAATTTTAGAATAATTATAGTTAATAATAATGGTGGAGGCATCTTTAGAATTTTACCAGGTCATAAAAACACTGAAAATTTTGATACCTATTTTGAAACTAAACACCAATTAACGGCGAAGCCATTATGCGACCTTTATGGTTTGGATTACCGTTATATTACTAATGAAAACGACCTGGAGTTAGCCCTTGAAGATTTTTATAGTTTATCGGATAAACCAAGGGTGATGGAAATAGCAACACCAAGTACAAAAAATGATGAAATATTGCTGAAATACTTCAGTTTTATTAAATAAAATAAGCTTTTATTACTTTTTAAGTATTTTTTTAATTTAAAGAAAAATACTTCATAATAATTCGTATATTTAAACACATTAATTAACTTAAAAATTATAAAATATGAGTAAGCGTGACGAACTAATCACTAAATATGCTGCAGATTTAAAAGATAAATGTGGTGTAAATCCAGACATGGATTTTTTAACTAAGGTAACTATTGGTTGCGGACCTTCAATTTACAATAAAGACGCAGCTACTGTTTCAGGGAGTGATGAGTCTGAATTATTAACGGTTAAAAATAACTTTTTAATCAAGAAACTAGGTCTTAATGATGGTCCTGAGTTAGATAAAGCAATTGACTCAGTTATGGAAACTTACGGACGCTCAAACAGAAATAAATATAGAGCTGTTGTTTACTATCTTTTAGCTAAACACTTCAAAAAAGAATCTGTTTATAAATAAAATACAGAATAATTTACCATAAGCGTTGCAACATTTGTTGTAACGCTTTTTTTATATAACTATCTTTGCAAAATGATACAAGTAGGAAAATATAATACTCTTGAAATTTTAAGAGATACAGAGCCAGGATTATTCTTGGGCGATGAAGATGAAAATGAAGTGTTGTTACCCAACCGATACGTTCCCGAAACCTTTGAAATAGGAGATTCTATAGAGGTTTTTATTTATTTAGATAATAACGAGCGTTTGGTTGCTGTAACCGACAAACCCTATATTTTAAGAGACCAATTTGCTGTTTTACGTTGTAATGCAGTGACACCACACGGTGCGTTTTTAGATTGGGGAATGGTTAAAGAGCTGTTTTGCCCATTTAAAGAACAAGCCTTCCCAATGAAAAAAGGAGGATGGTACCTCGTACACTGTTATTTAGATGAGAAAACAGAACGTTTAGTAGCGTCTAGTAAAACCAATCGCTTTTTAGACAATTCAGAATTGACAGTTGAAGAGTTTGATGAGGTCGATTTAATTGTTTCTCACCCTAGTGATATAGGGATGAATGTTATTGTAAATAACAAGCATGCGGGATTAATCTATAAAGATAATATTTATACAGATTTAAGTATTGGCGATAACCTTAAAGGGATCGTTAAAAAAATTAGACCCGGTAATAAAATTGATATTACTTTAGGCCAAATAGGGTATAGAAATATCGAGCCGAACGCGCAAAAAATAGTTGAAGAACTTCAAAATAATTCGGGGTTTCTTCCTTTAAATGATAAGTCTTCTCCTGAAGCTATTAAAGACACACTTCAGATGAGTAAAAAACTTTTTAAGAAGGCGATCGGATCGTTATATAAAGAAAAAACAATTACCATTAAACCGGATGGGATTTATTTAAATTAAACCAATCACAACCTATTGATTTGTGATTTTTAGTGTTCAATAAAACAGAAAACAATGAGCGAAATTAAATGGATAAAAGTTAAAGACTTTGAAGACATCACTTATAATAAATGTAACGGAGTAGCACGAATTGCTTTTAACAGACCAAATGTAAGAAACGCATTTAGACCAAAAACAACCAAAGAATTGTATGAAGCATTTTACGATGCGCAAGAAGATACTAATATTGGTGTTGTTTTATTATCTGCTGAAGGTCCTTCAACAAAAGATGGCATATATTCGTTTTGTTCGGGTGGAGATCAAAAGGCAAGAGGTCATCAAGGCTATGTTGGTGAAGATGGTTACCACCGTTTAAACATATTAGAAGTACAACGTCTTATCCGTTTTATGCCAAAAGCTGTTATCGCTGTAGTTCCAGGATGGGCTGTTGGTGGAGGTCATAGTTTACATGTGGTTTGCGATTTAACACTTGCCAGTAAAGAACATGCTATTTTTAAGCAAACAGATGCAGATGTAACTAGCTTTGATGGTGGTTATGGTTCTGCTTACTTAGCAAAAATGGTGGGCCAGAAAAAAGCGCGTGAAATTTTCTTTTTAGGTCGCGACTATTCAGCACAAGAAGCTTACGAAATGGGAATGGTGAATGCCGTAATCCCTCATGATAAATTAGAAATAACCGCTTACGAGTGGGCTCAAGAAATTTTAGCCAAGTCCCCTACATCTATTAAAATGCTTAAGTTCGCAATGAATTTAACAGACGATGGTATGGTTGGTCAGCAAGTATTTGCTGGTGAAGCAACACGCTTAGCGTATATGACCGATGAAGCTAAAGAAGGTAGAGATGCGTTTTTAGAGAAAAGAAAACCTAACTTTCCAAAACAGTGGATCCCATAGTCGGTAACTTATGAATAGAGTCTCCGTATGGTTATCTGCAATGCGATTACGAACCTTACCGCTATCAATATCAGGGATTATTGTAGCCGGCTGTTTGGCCGAATATAATGGTGTCTTCGATTGGGGCATCTTTCTGCTGGCTATTGGGGTAACCTTAAGTTATCAAATACTTTCTAACCTCGCCAATGATTATGGTGATGGTGTTAAAGGCACAGATAATAACGATAGGATTGGTCCAGAACGCGGGTTACAAAGTGGTGCCATTTCACCACAAAGTATGCTTAATGCGATACGACTTAATGTATTTATTAGTATTGTGCTTACAGTACTTTTAATTTTTATGGCCTTTGGTTCTGAAAACCTATTGTTAATCTTTTTGTTTTTTGTGTTAGGCGTTCTCTCTGTAGTCGCGGCCATTAAATATACGGTAGGCGATAGTGCCTATGGTTATAGAGGATTGGGGGATATTTTCGTATTTCTGTTTTTCGGATTGGTCAGTGTTATAGGAGGGTATTTCTTGTTTGCTAAACAAATAGATCACGTGGTGTTTTTACCTGCAATTACTATTGGTTTGCTAAGTACAGGAGTGTTAAACCTTAATAATATGCGCGATATAGAAAGTGATATTAAATCAAATAAAATCACTAAGGCTGTTAAATTAGGCGCTGAAGGATCGAAAAAATACCATTACTTTTTAATCGTTGGAGCACTATTTACAGCGTCACTATTTGGTGTTTTGTATTATACTTCGCCATACAATTTGCTGTTTGTAATAGCCTACCTACCGTTAATTAAACATATCATTACAGTAAAAAATAATACGATTCCTAAAGAATTAGATCCAGAATTAAAAAAGTTAGCACTTACAACAGTATTGTTATCTGTTTTATTGGGTTTAGGACATTTGATATAGTTTTATAAATCTATTTTTACAATTAGAAAAACCCAGAAGTATATTATAGTAGGTCTGAAGTTTTTTGTAATTTTCTTTTTTAAAAAATTTATATATGAAAATCACATTTTATGGCCACGCCAGTTTAGGAATACAAATAGAGGATATACATATTTTAGTAGATCCGTTTATTACAGGAAACCCAAAAGCTTCTCATATAAATATAGATGATTTAAAAGCCGATTATATTTTGCTAACGCACGCGCATCAAGATCATATTCTAGATGTTGAAGCTATTGCAAAACGTACAGATGCAGTTATTGTTTCTAACTTTGAAATAGTGTCTCATTTTCAAGCTTTAGGACTAGAAGGACACCCAATGAATCACGGAGGGTCGTGGGATTTCGAATTCGGAAAACTAAAATACGTAAATGCTATTCACACCTCTTCTTTTCCAGATGGGAAATATGGCGGACAGCCAGGTGGCTTTGTTATAGAAGGCGAGCATAAAAATATTTATATAGCTGGAGATACTGCTTTAACTTTTGATATGAAGCTTATTCCTATGCAAACACAGTTAGATTTAGCGATTTTACCTATTGGAGATAATTTTACGATGGGAATTAAAGATGCTATTATTGCTAGTGATTTTGTGCAGTGCGACAAAATATTAGGCTATCACTTTGATACTTTTGGATATATTGAAATAGATCATGAAAAGGCAAAACGTATGTTCTTTGATAAAAATAAAGATCTTATGTTATTAGAAATAGGCGAGAGTATAGAGCTTTAGGAAACGCTTTTACAATTTAAATGAAAACCTTATAGACTAGTGCAAACTACAGCTATAAGGTTTTTATTTTTTTAATACTCCTGCTAGCAAGCTTAACGTACTTTACTTCGTAAAACCATATAGTGAAGAAGTCTTGGCGATAGCCGTTTTAAGTACACACCAAGTGTTTCTTTTTTTCCTATATAAGCTTCAAATTTTTCTTTGCGGATAGCTCGAATCATTTTCTTCGTAAATACATCGACCTGCAAACCATTTTCTGTCATACTATCTTGTTCTTCTTGTTTACTTCCATCTGCAGTTAGTGCGTTTCTTGCTACATTCGTATTTACAAAACCAGGGCAAATCATAGTGACTTTAATATTATCGGCATCATGTTCTAATCGTAAGGCATCAAAAAACCCATGTAAAGCATGTTTTGCTCCACAGTAAGCAGATCTAAATGGCGAGCTAAATTTTCCCATTAAACTTGAAACTACAACATAATGACCCGATTTATGAGCAACAAAATGAGGTAGAAGGGCCTTGCTTAAAGCCACTGTCCCTAAATAATCAACCTCCATGAGTTTTCTGTCCACGGCTATAGTCGTTTCAATAATTGCTGAGCGCTGACTAATTCCGCCATTATTAATAAGCATATCAATTTTTCCGAAAATAGAAATGGCATGTTCTGCAATACCTGCGAGCGTATCGGTTTCAGCTAAGTCTAAAGTTAAAACTGATATATTTTCTTGATTGTCACACAGGCTTTTTACTTTTTCTAATGGACTTGCAACAAAAAACTGGACAATTAGTTGAATGACTAAGCTGCTAGTTCATGATTATACATATCTAATTCAAATTCTTTGATAGTTTTGTTCCCTAAAAAGGAATGTCTTCGTTTATTATTGTACCATGTTTCTATCCACTGAAAGATAGATAATTCAGCTTCAGATTTTCGTTTATAATTGTGCCTATATACCCATTCTACTTTTAAGGATTTAAAAAAGGATTCTGCCACCGCGTTATCCCAACAGTTTCCTTTACGACTCATAGATTGCTTAACTAGCCCATCATAGTTTTTAATGATAGAGGTGAATTTTTGACTAGCATATTGTATACCTCTATCAGAATGAAAAATCAGAGGTTCC
>NZ_FNQK01000037.1 GCF_900107625.1 Bizionia paragorgiae | reverse complement strand
TTCGATCGTTTGGTCGTTGCTCTTTTGCTAGCTTCTGATTTTCCTGCGGAAAATCCTCGCGTACAAAATCGCAACGTTCCTTACACAAAACCGTTAGCAGTAATTAAACAGAGCCTGCTAGAATTCAATAATCCTGTTGGTTTTTTAAATAGCATAAATATCTCTTTAGTTAGAGAGTGAAAATCTAAAAACATATGATAATTAAGGTTAACAGCAAAAAAATAGCATTAACAATTATTTTATCCATAGCTATTATAATTATATTTAAATACATTAAACCAAAGTACTACGTAGAAAATACAAAAGCTAAAAATCTACCTTGTAAAATTAGACCATATAGAGATAGCATTTATGTATACATTCCATATCAATTAACAATTTATAACAATAGATTAAGCGCTTTAAAAATTTCTAGTATTTATGAAGGAAAATCTAATGGTTCTAATTATGGAAAGTATCTTTTATATAATCTTGAAAATTTAGAATTGAATGATTTTTGGAATCCGAGTAAAAAATTAAAAACAGAAAACAACTATCAGAAAAATGGAGATAATGCTTATTGGCGTATTCAACCTATCATTAAGTATAGAAATCATATTTTTCCATTTATGACACGAGACTTTTATTATTACAAAAGACACACTTTAAGTAATAAAAATAACAGATTCAATGTTAAACAAATAAATGAAGACAGTATTCAAAAACAATTATATACTCTAGATTATAACATCGCTACAGATATAAGTAAATCTATTACCGACAGCCTTTATAAAGCTACTAACAATAAACGGTTTAATGTCAATTTTAAATCTGAATTGTTAATAAGAAAAAGCATAAGAGCAAAAATTAATAATGAAGAACAAGAAATGATATATCTAAATTTCTACGACTCTATCAAAGGAATGAATAAAGAAGAAAAGATAAAATATTTACGAAAACAGATGAAATTAAAACCCGGAGATATGTTTTAATAATAAAATACCGAAAACCAAATAACTACTGCCAACACCGTGTCCTATGAAAAGCACTTATCCCGTTCTTCAAATATAATATTTATTTTCTAATTATCTCATAATGATGATTGTGTGGTGTTGAAATGTTGATAATACCTTTAGGTTTATCAATATTTCAATGCCTTTAAATAACTTGCTCCGCATCCTATGTGTGGTCCAGCGTGAAGCGCGGCCACCAGCATCTTTATGATTGTAAGTTATAATAACCCGGTCACTGTTTATAAAAGTGATCCTTCCGCCTTGGGCGAAGGTCACAAACGGTGTTTTGTAATCCGGGAAATAGTATTTATGTGAGCTCTGTTATTGTTAATATTCCTTTTTTATTTATTGTATCACGCCCGCTTGATAGGGAATTCCCGTCTTTATTACGGCCAATGTCCTGCTTGCCAATTTGCGTGCAATTTTTATAATGATTGTCTTGGAGTCCTTGGGCAGATGTTTTCTGTAATAGGCCTGCATAATTGGGTCTGCGCGTATGGCCTGCCACGATGCCTCCACAAAATAACTGCGCATAATTTTGTTTGCCCTTTTTGTAATCCCCGTATCTCGAGAGTTATCACCACTCTGGTATATACCAGGAGCAAGACCCAGATAGCCTGCAAGATGTTTAATGGTGCTAAAGCGGCGTAGATCGCCAAGCTCGCTTAAAATACCACAGGCAACAATCCCCGCAATACCGGGAACACTGCGCAATAGGTTATAGTCGGTTTTGTAATGTTTACGGCAATAGGCACGAAGTTCGTTAGAAACCTCTCTTTTTTCCTTGTCCAGAAACCTGAAGGTGCGCATCCTGCCCTCAAGCGTAGACTTGGCAGTTGGATGGGCGAAGTCCACGCCAGCCACCCAGTTCCTGAAGTTATGGCTCCAGTTGTCTTTGTCAAACTCTTCGGGAATCGTAATGCCAAAATAAAGGAGTTGCATTTTGATTCTGCTTTTATTGCGCCGTATGTCCTTAACGATATCGTTGCGCCTCCTGAAAAGGCTGCGAAGTGCCTCACGCTGGACATCGGGCACCTTTATGGAGTTGAGCCAATCATCCTTGAGTTCCCTCGCGATAAGCTGGGCATCGATACGGTCGGTCTTAGAGTATTTTTCCTTTCCTCGACGGTGTATATCGGCGGGATTGGCAACGACAGAACGCCATCCGAACGCCTCGAAGATGCGATGGGCGGAAAAGCCGCAGCAGCCAGCTTCGTAGGCGGTGGAAACTTCATAGCCCGCAAAGTTTTTCTGCACATAATCGTAGAGGACCTTTGGATCGGGCGGCATGGAAAAAGATTTGCCGATGAAAAAATCGGTCGCACAGTGCACTTTCCAGCTACGCTTGTGAATGTCGATGCCAATGTGTAATTTTGGGTGAGCAGTGGGTTCAGTTTTCATATCTAATTGTTTTGATGAACTTTAAAGATACGAGACTCGCTGCTTTTTCATGAATGCTATAAGTTATGGCTGGGTCTGTGTCTACTTGGAAAATCCTGCGGATTTTCCACAGGCAGTTGACCGTTTGGAATTGTCCGTTATTAGTCCACGCCACAACTCATACACATAAACGTTGGGTTTAATGCGGAAACGCCTGTTACCAATCCAAAGTTCCGGCTTAAATTCAATTCTTATACTGAAAAACAACAGCCGATTTTTAGCAGGTTTGCGGAATCAAAATATTGAACAACTAACCTTGACTATTTTAGATCGTTTGCAGAATCTGAATTAAAACTTAACCAAACTATAAGCGGAATGTAGCAAGTTAAGGAATCGCTCACTCGCCATCTGAATTAAATATATTGCGGAATTTGAGCAAGTTTGCGGAATAAAAACACAATCGATAAAAGAGTAATCTGAACAAAATACCCAGTGGATAAAAAGCACTAAAACCCAACACCGTGTAAAAAACATTGCTTATTTTAGTTCGATCGTTTGGTCGTTGCTCTTTTGCTAGCTTCTGATTTTCCTGCGGAAAATCCTCGCGTACAAAATC
>NZ_FNQK01000007.1 GCF_900107625.1 Bizionia paragorgiae | reverse complement strand
AGTATCTCCGTTTTTCGTTGCTTTAAACAATTGAATCACACTTAATTTAGTGTTAGTATCTTCGTTCTTCTCGTACATATTGTCAAAGAAGCTCTCACGAGAGAAATACATAGTGTTTCCATCTGGAGAGAAGGATACGATACCTTCGTGGTATTTCGTATTGATTTTTCCTTTTATTAAATTAGGCTCAGAGTAAGTTCCATCTTCAGCTAAAGTTAACTCGTAGATGTCTAAAAACGGTTGGTCATTCCATCCGTAAGTACGTCTTGAATCGTTTCTTGCAGAAGTAAAGTATAATTTACCATCTTTTAAAGTCCCTCCAAAATCTGAAGCTTCAGAGTTAAACTCTAAGTTTTTGGCTGTATACTTTTCTTCTTTAGCTAAAATATCATTTAGATAATTAGGGTTTGCTAAAAAAGCTTTCGCGCGCTCATCGCTAGGGTTAGCGGCAGCAAACTTTTGCATTTGTTGGTTTGAAGCGTCATACTTTCCGTTAGCTTTTAGCATTTCAGAGTACTTAAATCTCATTTCAGGATCTGTACTAGATTCTAAAGCTTTAGCATACCATTTTTCGGCGTCTACAGTATTAAAAATATTGTAGTTCGCTTCGGCTAATTGACCGTACACATAAGCATCGGCTTCTCCTTTGTCTACAAGTTTAGCATAAGCTTCGGCAGCTTCTACAAACTGCAACTTCGCAAAATGTTTGTCGGCTTTTTCAGTCGATTTATTTTGAGCAGTCACACTAAAGCTACTCAGGATAATTAGTGTTAATAATAATTTTATATTTTTCATAGTTGATTTAGCTTAACTGATTAGAAATAACGAGGTGAACGCGATACTTTCTTTGGTAAGAAAATGTCGAAGTTTATAAATATTTCGTGTGATGAACTGGTATCGATATTTAAGTCAGATTGAATGCTATCGTAAGCATATCCTATTCTTAAATTTGGAGATACCATAAAGTTTATCATACCACTAAACGAATCGTCTAAACGGTAACCTGCACCTACTTCTACTAAGTCGTACATAAATAAGTTTAGGTTAGCATCATAAGATACGGGTGCATCGAAAGCAAACTTAGCAAGCACGTGTGGCTTTAATTTAAAGTTTGGTGATAAATCGAATACGTAACCTGCAGCTGCAAATAAATGCTCTGATTCTGATCCTATTTTACGACCATCAACATCTAAATGTGTTGCATTTAAAATGTTTGGCATAGAGGCAGAAATGTAGTATTTGTTTGGCTTGTAGAAATACGCTCCAGCACCAACATTTGGTGTGGTTTCGTTAATATCTTGACTGTAAAATGGATCTCCTGGATCTAAAGTCACTACCGAACCGGTTCCGATATCATGAAATGTAGCTCCCGCTTTTAAACCTAAAGCTAATTTAGTCTCTGTTCCCATTGGCAAGGTGTATGAGAAATCGATGTAAGCATTAGTTTCACTTACAGGACCAACTTCGTCACTAATAAGTGAGAAACCTAATCCTACACGATTCCCTACCGGAGAGTGAATAGAAAGTGTTCCTGTAGTAGGAGCACCTTCTATTCCAACCCATTGGCTCCTGTAGAGTGCTCCAATAGAAACACTCTCGCTAGAACCAGCATAGGCCGGGTTAATAATATTCATATTATACATGTACTGTGTGTACTGTGGGTCTTGTTGTGCATAACTGTTTAAAGCAAACAAAACGGCGAAAAGGATATATATTTTTTTCATTCTTTTATTTTAGTTGATGTTTGTAATGCTATTATCTGTTAATGTAAACCCAAGCTGTTTTTACTTTTCCGCCTTGGTATTTCATTACATAGTAGTAGGTTCCTACTGGTAACTCATCACCATCGTTAGATTGTCCAAACCATTCGTTTGTATAGTTTGTCTTAGAATATACTTTAGTTCCATATCTATTAAAGATCTCTAAACTCTGTACATCAAAACTACTTAAATCGAAGTTGTCGTTTAAGTTATCGCCGTTCGGTGAAATACCTTGAGGGATAACACATGTTGTTAATTCGTATACTTCAACATTTTCGCTAGCAACACAGCCAGAGTCTTCAAAAGTCACTTCAATAGTATAAATTCCTGGGGTATAAACTGTATTTAAAGTTAGGGTTGTTTCTCCTGGAATAAGTACACCTTCGTTGTACCATTTAATAGACACTTCAGAAGCACTGTAATTAACTGCAGTTGCTGTTACCGTAATCGGTGTAGATGCATTAGGACATACTTCATATACAACATTAGGATTGAAAGTCGTTTCAGGTGAATCTGCAATCGCTAAATCGAACGTGGTTGTTTCGTAGCACCCCGTTGTCGCATCTTCAACTCTTACGAATACAGTTCCTGCTGTCGAGTCATACGCTGTAGGGTTAGCAATAGCAGCACTATTTGTTTCTGCTTCATCTTGAGTTAAGTGGTAACTCAAAACAAGGTTCGTTTGAGTTCCAATTATTATTGAATCATTCGTTGTTAAATCGAATGTTGCAATCCCATCACCATCGTCATCACAGCTATAAATAGTTGGAGATTCAGAAACAATTGGTTTAGGGAAGAACTCCACAGTGATTTGGTCAGTTGCAAAACAAGAGAAGTTGTTATTAAATACAAGTTCTACAATATAGGTTCCAGTTTCTGTAACATCTAATGTTGAACCGTTTTCTCCTGCAATTGGATCTTGAATACCAGAATCGAATGTGTACCAGGTAGCCACTGTATTGTCTGGAATTTCAATACCAATGTCTAATGTAACAGCATCACCTTCACAGTTTGCGTTACCATCAGCTATTAAAATATCTTCTCCTAGGTCGATTTCACCAATTTGGAAACTACTCGCTGCAAAGAATACAGCAGAATCGAATGCGGTATCACCATCATCTGCGATTACCAATTTAATGTGGTACTGTCTATTAGGAACCACATTAGAGAATGCAGTGATTGGCACTGTACGTCCTATAAAGTTTGTTGGGCTTGATAGTGCAGGTAATCCTCCTGGTCCATAATACTCACCAAATAGAGCTGGGTTTTCAGAAGAACAACCATTATTATATGTGTTATCTCTAATAGTAAAAACCGAAATAGGTGTCGTTGTACCTGGTACAACAGCAATATTTGTAGTTACTCCAGTTACCATGTCTGTTAATAGGAAAGCAAAGGCATCAGAATAGTTACATTGGAAGGTTCCATATTCTTCAGCCGCAAAAATAAAGTCGAATGACATTTCATCTGCAAATGGTACGAAGTCAAATTCTAAAACCGAAGCATTATGACTACTAACACCTGGTATTTCTGCTTCTAAATCAGCATCTCCTGGCCAGTTATTATCACCATCAATAAGGGTTCCTGATTCAGGACCAGGTGCATTTAATACATCACCAGTCGTTAAAACTACACCGCTTGAGAATGGGAAGTTAGAACCATTAGCATCAAAGTATCCAATTCCATTTGTCGAGCCAAAGTTAGTACCTGTAGACCAAGTAATATTAGAAACATTAGAACAAGGAGAGTTAACTAATACGTCGCTCACTAATTCCTCAACAGTATAAGTGTCTACACTCGTTGTAATTGGAGGTGGTGTTGTAAAGACACATAAGTCAAAATCTACATCTTGATAGTCATTGTCAGCAAACGTGAAAATTCTAATGTAATACGTGTTTCCTATTGTTAGACCATTAAGAGCTAATTCGTCTGCAGTTGTACAATCTATGTTTGTTAAGTTGTTGCAGTCGGTACCTTCGTATATTCCCATTGAAAGGAAAGACGTCGGTCCAGTTATGTTGCTTAATTGTGCAACTTGATTTTCTGAAACAGCTTCAAAAGTGAACCAAACATCATCGTTTGGTGTGCCTCCACACGCATTTGCTTCAGTCGAAGTAGTAGCTCCAAACAGAGTCCCTGAAATGCTATTAGTACACGTATCGTCTGCATTTGCTAAGAAGTTTGTTGCATTTAAACAATCATCATTGTCCGGTGCACAAGCAGGTAAGTTTAAAGTTCCACTTCCTATTACACAGTCTGTGTTTTGATCATTAGTAACATAAACATTAACGTTTTGATTTAAAGGGAAAGGCCCTACAGGATATAAACCTGGTGTAGATACATTTGTTGTCGATCCGTCAAAGTCATTAGAAATTGTAATAGTAGAAGCATCACCAATATCGGTAAGATCTACGTCAATCATTATTTCTTCTGCTGTACAATCAGGAACAATTGTAAAAGTTGCTTCTGGTAGAGTACAAGTTAACATTTGGATGTCTACTGTAAAATCTAATGTTACACCATAAGATCCATTATAACAAGGGTCTGGAGTTGTCATAAAGTCAGCAGTTGCAATACGCATTCTATGCTGCCCTAAAGCAGCTGTCGCTGGCATGATAAACGAAGCGTCCAGTACCGTTGGATTTGCGTTTGTTGACTCCCCTTGGTAAACCAATTCAGAAGCATCAAATACTAAGTTGTCATCAAAATCAATCCAAACATACGTGTTATATGTGTAACCTGTTTCAAAAGTAATTTGAAGGTTTGTGTTCACACCTTGAAAAACAGAAACTGCTGGAGACGTATGGTCTTCATACATCACATCACCACTACTATTGAAAGTTGTTGAAGCAAGAGTAACATCGCCAACACCTGTTCCATCGTTATCTGTCGGAATAGATTCACAATATCCTGTGTAGAATGATCCAGGCCCAATCCATATGCTGGTACCATCAGTTCCACAATCGGCTTGAACATAAAAATCATAATGAGTATCTGCAGTTAATCCTGTAAGAACTGCTGGATTTGTTGTTGAGTTGATTGTCGTTCCTGCACCAGGAGTAAATCCTTGTATACCATATTCAACATTCCAACTCGTTGCCGTTCCATTTTCAGTCCAAGATACTTCTGTAGAAGTTAATGATAGATTATTTGATGTTAACTGTGTTACAGAAGCACAAGTTGGTAGATTATCGAAAGTGACATCATCTATAGCAATATCGTCATAGAAATCACTAGGTGTAATAACTTCTGAAAATATAAATCGTGCCTGAACAGGTCCAGTAATGGTTAACGAGCTAATATCCAATATAATTAATTCCCATCCATTGGTATTCGTGTTATATACTCCCATAGGGTTCCAAGCAGCACCATCCCATACTTCTACGTCTAGTTGTGCATTGGTTTCGCCTTCATTATGACTAATAAGAAAGAATGAAAGAGCAGGAGTAGTAAGCGGGGAAACGTCGACTAATGGTGATTGTAGAGTCGCTGGAGTGTCTGTTCCAGAGGCATCAGCCCATGCGAAATATCCTCCTGAAGTCGTGTTTCCTGTCATAGCACCATTGTTTCCAATATGGTTTAACCCAGGGTCATTGTCAAAGTTCCAATCTTCACCACCACTCATTGTCCAGCATAAAGGGATGTCTCCTGAATTTTCAAAATTTTCAGTATACGGAGCTGTGAATAAAGCACATTCGGTTGTAAAGTTCGACGGTCCAACCCAATCACTTTTTTCTAATCCACATACAGATCGTATATATACTTCATAATGCGTAGCAGGTGTTAATCCTGTCGCTAGGTAAGGGTTTGTGGTTGTTAAATCACCATCTACGGTTGGAGCTCCAGTACCTAAAGGTTGAATAGTAACTTCCCATTCTGTTTCCATACCGTTAGAAATCCACGCAATATCTGCTGATGTAGATGTGATGTTTGTAAATGTAATATTAGAAGGGTTTACACATGTTGGTAACTCATCAAAAGTAACGTCGTCTATAGCGATATCATCATAAAAATCACCAGGAACTGGCTCAGAAAATATAAAGCGTGCTTGCACATCTCCCGTTATATTCAGTGTACTTATATTGATAGTTTTCTTTTCCCAACCATTAGTGTTTGTATTGTATGTTGCCATTAAGTTCCAAGCAGCTCCATCCCAAACCTCAACATTTAATTCAGAGTTTGCAAAGCCTTCATTATTACTAATTTCGTAAAATGAAATTGAAGGTGTTGTTAACGTAGATACATCTACAAACGGTGTAGTTAATAAAGCAGGGTCATGAGATCCCGAAGCATCTACCCATGCAAAATATCCGTTAGACGGTGTTGTACCTGTAATCGTACCATTGTCACCAATATGGTTAACACCTGGTACGTCATTAAATTTCCAGTCTTCACCACCACTCATTGACCAACATAAAGGAATTGCTCCAGCATTTTCAAAATCTTGAGTATATGGTGCTGTGAACGTAGTACATTCTGTAGTGAAATTAATTGGGCCAACCCAAATACTAAAATCACCTCCACAATCTGATCTTAAGAACGCCTCGTAGTTTGTTTGCGGACTTAGGTTGCTTTCTGTGTAAGTAGTAGCTGTAGATGCTGTACCATTTCCAGTAGGGACTCCTGTTCCGGTAGGTTGCACAACAACTTCCCAGTTTGTTTCGGTTCCCCCGGCAGTCCAAGAAAAATCAGCTTCCGTAGCGGTTGCCATAACTAATGTGAAATCATTAGGGTTAGGGCAAGTAGCATTGTAGATAATTACATCGTCAATCATCCAATACCATCCCCAGTTGCCTTGGTCGTTGTATATGAATCGTACTTGCATAGATGCATTAGCGTATTGTGTAATGTCAATATGCTGCTCATCAGGAGTGGCATAAGATCCAACATCTGTAGTTTGATTTAAAATCTCTACCCAGTTTGTCCCGTCAAATACCTCAACAGCAGTAAAAACACCGCCTATCGAATTGAAATATTGACTAAAATCTAAAAACAGAGCAGTTGCTCCTGAAGCGTCGAAAACGGGTGTAGTAAGTGTTTCTTCAAGTGTAACACCCGATCCTGCGGCGTCGTCATCAACAAAAGCACCATTGGTACCGTTTAACGAGTTTCCACCTTGTAAGCCTGAGGCCCAAGTATCTCCGGTTACTGAACCACCATCGGTAATGGTCCAGGTTGTAGGTATTGTGGTGTTGAAATCCTCTTGTATATAGGTCTGTGCATTAAGCGAAACCCCTATACACAGTAAAAACAACAACAGTAGCGTAATTCTTTTCATATAGATACTTATTTAGTTTGATTAGTTAAATATTTGCTAATTTAATCTTAAAGATATATTAAATGTTGCAGACAATGAATAAGAATAGGTGAAATGTGTTTTTTAATCGATAAAAGAATTGTGAGATTCACCAGTGATTTTTTATTAAACCACTGATTGTTAATTGTTTAAATAGTTATTTTTAGTTGTCTTTTAATTTCGTTACCGAATAGGTCTACGGCTGTAACAGTATGCGTTCCTTCTTGAGGTGAAGTAGCTATTTCGTGAATGTCCTTAGTTGCGCCTATAAAAGTTTCATTTAAATACCAATAAATTGTAGTTTCTGGGGTGGTATGTGCAATTTTCAGAATTAAAGGGTTTGCTTCTCCGTTAAAGTCTTTAGGGAGGAAAATGGTTGCTGTTTCATTTGGGTAAATAAACTGCATGGCCTCGAAAGTGTTTGTATTGCAGTCCGCTCTAAATGGCGGTAACGATTTGTAAAAGGGGTTTTTAGTTTTGTAGTAATATTCCATTAAAGGAGGTAATACAAACCAGGGTACATGTCTTATTTTATCTAATTCTTCGCAAGAGCTATTAACCTGATAGTCTTCTTTGTCGTCTAAATGTATAGTGACATGGTAGGGGCATGACTTTGTTTTAAGGCCGCTTTCTTGAATGAAATGTAATTCTGTTTTCGGACAAATTAGTGAAGCGCGGTGGCCGCTAATAGAACATATTTCGACTTCTTTCATGGCGTCATAAGGTTTGTCAAACCATTCGCTTTTAGGTAAAATATCAAAGACATCAAAGAGTATAGGTGCGGCGGCCTGTACTCCAACTAATCCTGGGCGGCCTTCACCATCGGCATTACCAACCCATACTCCAACCACATAATCCTTAGTTGTGCCAATAGCCCACGCGTCTCTAAACCCATAACTCGTTCCTGTTTTCCATGCAATTTGCTTAGAATCATCAAAAAATTCCCAACTTTCATTACCCTCTGGGCGGTTAACCTCTTTTAAACTTTCGTAAGTGAGGTAAATAGAAGCAGCGTCAAATACTGTTTTTTCCGTCGATTTTTTTCCGAAATCAATGGTTTTGGAAGCTAAAAAAGTAGGTTCGCTAAATTCTTTTGAAAAATATTCTGATGAGCTTGAGCTAAAGTGATTTAAGGTAGAGGATAGGTTGGCGTAGCTTTTACATAAATCCCACAAGCTACTTTCTGCCCCTCCTAATATTAATGAGAGTCCGTAGTGATTGGCATTGTATTTAATGTCTCGAAGTTTTAATGCTTTTAAGTCATGATAAAAGCGATCTAAACCATAATCTTGAAGCATTAAAACCGAAGGTATATTTAGCGATCTTGACAAGGCTCGTTTAGCAGGAACAACACCGTCAAACTCTTTATTGTAGTTTTCAGGAACGTAATTCCCAAAGTTTGTGGGTACATCTGCAATTAGTGTATTAGGGAGTATGTCTCCCGCGTCTAAAATAGCGGCATGCAAGAAGGGTTTTAAAATACTACCAGTACTTCGCGGTTTATCAATAATATCAACATCTTTTTGATGTTTTCTATCTGTAGGAGAATTGCCGACATAAGTGAGAACTTGACGTGAATGAACATCTAAAATTAAAACCGCGATGTTATAAATTTCATTTTGTTTTAATACATTATAATGATTAGAAACAATGGTATTGGTTTGTTGTTGATACTTGCTATTTAGTGTGGTTACAATTCGTTCTCCGGGGTGTAATTTTGCTGCTTTGTGAAGGAGATGTGCTGCTGTTTGAGGTAGCGGATAAGGTTTTTGAGGTAAACTTTCCGCAAGAGATAGGGTGTAGGTTAAACTGTCAATAGTATTGTTATCGCGAAGTTTTTTTAAAAGTCTGTTTCTTTTGTTTAAGAGTGTTTGCTGATTTTTCCCTGGATAGATTAAGCTTGGTGCATTTGGTAAAACGGCTAAGGTTGCGCTTTCTGCCCAAGATAGTTCTTCGGCGCTCCTATTAAAGTATCGCCATGCTGCGGCATCTAGTCCTACAACATTTCCGCCAAATGGTGCATAACTTGCGTAAAAGGCTAAAATACTTTCCTTGCTATATTTTAATTCTAATCGCGTGGCCAAAATCAATTCTATAGCTTTCTCAAAATACGTTCGCGATTGCCCTTTACGAGAAAGTCTAATGACTTGCTGAGTAAGGGTGCTTCCGCCACGTTTCACGCCACCCGACTTTAAGTTCTGACGGAGTGCTTTCGCGATAGATATCGGATTAAAACCGGGGTGTTTAAAGAAATACTCGTCCTCAAAGTTGATAATACAGGTTTTAAATTTTTCTGGGACCTCTTCGTTTTTTGGAAAACGCCATTGTCCGTCGCTAGCTATTTTTGCTCCTAATAATTGGTGTGTTGCGCTAGTAATAACTGTAGCGGTAGGGTCTTTAAATAAAGGACTGGGTAAACAGAAATAATAAGACACTAAAAGGGTAGCAATAACTACCACTTTTAGTTTGTGTCTTTTTACATATAGTATAATACGTTTCATTTAGTATTTCTATAGGGTTCAGTAATTTGAATGTTGTAGTCCTAAATTATTTTTCTACCGAAATCCACTGTCCCGTTCCGCGGACAAGAAACTCATTGTCGTACATGGCCTCTGCTTGGATGCCTGGTAGATAGTAGGTGCCTAAATAGGACGCATTAAGCAATACATTAAATGTTTTGGTGTCTTGAGAATTTCCTTTTTTGTGTAAATCGAAATAGAAATTAACTCGGTCGTCACGAACATCGGTGTAACGCGCTTGACTTGTTATGCTATTTCCGAAAGCTGTAAATCGTGTGTTAACAATCTCCCATCCCGAAGGAAATATTTGTGTTAATGCAATGTCGTTAACCTTTTCGTGCTTAAGGTTCGTTACGGTCACTGTAGCCATAAAATCGTCACCTTGTTTTAATTTGTCGATTGTAACAGGGTTTCCTTTTAAGTCTTTATAGACAATTCCAACACTTAAACCACGTTGCTCCTTATGTTCGTCACCTAATGGTAATTTTCCAGAATTTAAAACGCGAATATAAACCACATTATCTTGATTGTTTGTAAAGCTTAATTTTTGGGTTCCGGAATTCACTTTGAGTTCGCGTTGAGCAATAGCGCTGTTTGTTTTTATGGTTTCCGTTTTTCCATTAATAGTATAGATAATATCTAACGATTTCCCTCCATTAGCTTTAACCATTTTTGAAAGCGCTAACAAGCTGTAAGCTGTGGTTTGTGTGCTCATCCAGCGGTCGCTAGATAGGTTTTTAGCGAGAGTTTTTGCTAAACTATGCATTCTCTTGTCTTGAGTTATAACCATGGTTTCTAGGGCCATCGCACGGTTTCTATCTACCGATCCATAAGTGTAATAATTATACCTTGGTGATTCGAATTCAATATTAGCCGTTTTAGCAATAGCGTTACTAGCTTCGTTTTGCCCCGCTAGAGCATAGGCTGCTGCTAATCTCCATTTGGCTTCGTTAGAAAGTTCTGTGAATTCTTTAAGGCGGTTCATTGCGCTTAAGTCGGCACTCCCCGCTAAAGCCAAAGTGTATAGTCGGTACGCCTGTGCTAAATCACTATTGTAAGTTTTATAGCTCGGTCTCCAGTTTCTTGCTGTTTCTTTTTGGTATTTTAACCAATTACTTTTAAAGGTAATTGGGAGAACGTATCCTTGTTTTTCAGCTTCTATCATAAAGTGTCCCGCATAACTTGTGCTCCAATCGTTAACGTGATTCTCTCCTAACCAATAACTCATACCGCCATTTGGACGTTGGAAATTTCCTAAGCGTTTGATGGCTTTTTTGATATTAGACTCGAGTTCTTGTTTCTTTTTTAATGGCAAATCGAAAATAGAATTTAAATACAATTGTGGGAATACAGCAGAGGTCGTTTGCTCTAAACACCCGTGCGGGTATTGCATTAAAAATTGTAAACGGCGTGTAAAATCCATTGGTGGCATCGTTGAGAATTCTACGCTTGCAAAATTGGATCCTGTTACGCCAAATGTGTCGAAATTTAAGGTCTCTGAAGTGCCTTTTTCTAAGGTTTGATCTATAACTTTAGAAGTTATAGGGTTCGGGTTTACAACGTCTATTTCCACGTTGTAAATTGCTGTTTCTCCATTTCCAGTCGCTATAACTTCAACCGTATTTAATCCATTAGCCTTACTAACATCCAATTCAAAATAAGCCATTTTCTCATCAGGCTTGTCAAAGTGTATTGTTTTTGAAGTGTCACTAGTCGCTGTAATGCCGTCACTTAGTTTAAGTTTTAAAGTTACATTTTTTACGCGAGGTTCCATTGCGAAAACGGTTACCGGAAGCGTTACTTTTTCACCTGGGCTTAACTTTCTTGGTAAAGAAGCTAGAACCATTAGTGGTTTTTTTACTTCAACAGATTTTTCTGCACTACCATAAGCTTCATCTGCAGTATTTCCAGCTACTACCATGGTGCGCACGGCGCCAATATAATTCGGCATTTTAATAGTATGTGTTTTTTTACTATTGGCTTTTAAGCTAAATGGACCTAAAACAGTAACAACAGGTTTAAATCGATTGGCTTTTTTTGCTTTTCCGGCAGCAGCGTTACCATCTCCTCCGATGGCGAAAATTTGTTCTATACTACCACTATAAGCACCTACTACATCATCAAATACATCCCAAGTCTTTACACCTAATGCTTCGCGGGCATAAAAAGCATCCCATGCGTTTGGCGTTTTAAATCGCGTTAGATCTAGAAGGCCTTCTTCAACAACGGCAATAGTGTAAGTCATTGCTTTGTCATTTTTTTCTGAAACGGTTATGCTAAACTCTTCTTCTGGACGCAAGACGTCAGGCATTTTTATTTCCGGTTCAAGTTTCGTGTTCTTGTCTTCTACCAAAAGAGGGATAACGCCATATAATCGTAAAGGTAAATCGTTCGCTGTTGTAGCATGTGGTTGTAATAAAGAAATGTTTACAAATACATTAGGAGTCATGTTTTTGGTAATAGGTATATCGACAACGGTTTCACCTTTAGAGGTTTCAACCCATATATGGTCTAACACTTCGGTACCATTTTCAATACTCACTAATGCACGACCAGCAGTGCCTGACGGAAAGGTGATTTTGGCAGTTTCACCAACGGTATAATTTTCTTTATCGGCAGCAAAAACAAGCATTTTTGCGGCTTCTTTGTCGGCGCTAGGTTGTTTAGTCCACCAGTTTTTATAAAAATAGGCCGTTCTTCCAGTAGCATGACCATTTTTAGGGTCGGAAACACGAATAAGGTAGCGTCCACTTTCTTCTTCAGGGACGTTTATTTTAAATTGCGCTTTACCATTAGTATCTGTGTTTACCACTGTTTCCATAAAAGGTTTGTGGTATGCGCTTGTCGTGTATTTTGATAAATTATCTTCAGAGGAATTCCACCACCAACGCCATTCTACCTTGTAAACTTTTACTTCTAAGTTATTTTGCTGTATTGGCTGACCTTGGTTATCAACAGTGATAATATCAAAGGTGTGGTTTTGATCTGTGAAATAAGAGCCATAGGCTTTTCCTTCAGGGGATTGTAGTCCAACAAACGATGCGTATGGAGCATATTTTTTAGTAAATGCATCCATAGAGAAATCACCACCATTCTCAAAGGCTCGAGCTAAGAACTGAACGTTTAGCATTCCGGGAGCGTTCTTTCCTATCGCTAAAGTATTGTCAATTTTAGCAAAACCATCGGCGTTAACCTGACTTTCGAATATCGATATTTCTTCCGAAGAGAATCTTCTAGACGGGTCTGAAAAGGTGTATTTTTTATATTTAGGGAAAGGTTGGTAGGCATTACTAAACTTAGCTTTAATTTCAGCTTTTACTTGTTTTGCGGGTGCCCCATGTAACCAGTTTACTTGCAGAGTACCGTTAAGAGGTTTTCTGCTAGTTAAAATTGCATCTGTAAAATCAACTTTTAATTTTAATCGGTTCGGTTTAACAGTTTCGACCTTTAGGGGTTTGTAAAAATGAGCACCACCAACGCTAACTTTAGCATTCCAGTTACCGGTTTTACTTTCGGTGCTTGTTGGAACGGTAAACGTGTAAAAACTATTTACAGGATGAGAAGAACTATTTTTGTAAACTAATTTTCCGTTAGGGTCTGTTACTTCCATCTTTACAGGATGCCCTTTTGGTAATTTATTAGCGTTATCGTCAAGTATAAAAGATAAATAAAGGGAGTCTCCAGGTCTCCATACGCCACGTTCGCCATAGATATAGCCTTTTAAACCGCGCTGTAACTGATTTCCTGAAACATCAAACTTAGACAGTGATAGTGAATTTCCATCATCTAATTTTACATAAGTAGTATTATTGCCTTTGGTAATTACAGCAAAAGCGGCACGACTTTTTGTGTCGATAGTTGCAATACCATTGGTATTTGTTTTTTTTGAAGTGATCTCTTGTTGTTGAAAGTTGTATAGGGTTACTAACGCATTAGGTTCCACTTGGGTGTTTAAAAGATTTGTTACTGCAAATAAGTAATTGTTGTTCGCTCCTTTTTTAACAATAACACCAAGGTTTGAAGCGATTAAATTTTGAGCTACTTCCCTGTTTTGATTGTAATAAGCGTCATGGCAAGGGTTGTTACGTTCATTCCAATTGTAATTGTTAGAGCGGTAGTTGTACGTTAAATTATCCCAGTAATTTTCCTCGCGAAGGTTTTCTTCTTCGGGGCTCAATTCGTTGTAGATCGAGGTGTCATCTTCATAGTACTCGTCTTCAAAATAGTTCTCGTTATTTTCAACGTTAGTAATATTTCTATTTACGGCGCAGTCGTAAAGCGAGTAGTTCTTTTTAAAGCTGACTTCTACTCGATAAATAGCTCCAGGACTAGATTTAAATAACGTGGATAAATCGACACTGTAGGTTTTCCATTTGCCTGTATTTGGTTCGCCCTCTTGTAAAAGTGTTATTGTTTTTTTTGCAACACGTCTACCAACTTGGCGAATAGCATAACTATTATTGTCATGTAAGTTATTGTCTTGTAAAAACTGAAGAACATTATCTTCAAAAATTTTAATGACGCGAATATCAACTGCTTTTAAGTTAACCGCTTCAAAATTGAATTTTAATTGTTCAGAATTTGGTAAGATGACTCCGCTATTGACTAAGCGTATTTCGGGTTTAACCTCTTCAAAAGAAATGAGTTCAGAAAACGGTTGTTTTAATTTATAGCCATAAGTATTTGTTATACCTTGAAAAATATCAACTTGAACATTGCCGTTTATTTTTGTGCTAGGATATGCTTTTAAAATATTTCCGTCTACACTATATTTAGGGTTTTTGCTATTTTGAATAGTAATTAGACCATCAAAATTCTGTTGTTTTTTTAAAGGATCAGAAAAATTGATTGACAAGTATTGCTCTGGCTCTTGAATAACATCGATTTTGGTGATTATAAAGTTGTTAATGCCCGGAATCGCAACGGTGTTTTCTCCTTTTGTGTCAGCAGTAATAGCTTTGCCGTCCCACGATACTTTAATATGGGTGTCGTCTATTTTACGGTGTATGCTATCAATTTTAAATTCGAATTGCTTTGCAGGTTCACTTAACTCATTCCATTCTAACTGTAGTTGTTTCTTGTCTTGATAAGCTTTTATTAATTGTTTTGCTTGTTCTAATGAAATATAGTCGGCAGATTTTACAACACCTAAAAGGTATTGCCATTCTTTGCTGTATGATTGTAATTGGTTGGTGACAATATTAAAATTTGGTGCTATAGTTTTAAATTTAAAAGTATAGCTATTAAACGCTTTTGGTAGCGTACCGTAGATTTTTTTTAAAGACACAGTTACGGTGTACTCGGTGTCTGCTTCTAGGGTTTCATCGGGTATAAATGAAAATGCACGTGTATTGTTCGCAATTAATTGTCCTTGAACGTGGGGTTGAATAGAAAAAATAGCATCGGGTAGTTCTTTATCCATTTCCCAGCCGTCTACAGGGTTGCTTAAACTTACTTTTATCGGACTCGAAGCCGAAATTCTTCCCGAAGTAGTATAGCTAATGTAGTCTCTAAATTTAAATAGATTGTCGGTTTCAACAGGGTCTTTTTTACATGAAAATAAGATTGTTACACAGAGTATGAAGCTAAAAATGGATTTGATGGACATGGATTAATTTTTTTATAAAACTAAATAATATATACCTAATTAGATAGCTTTTTATAGAAAGTGTTTCTTCTTAACAAGTATCCGTTATAAAAGGAGTAGAATTCGTTAGATATAGTAAGTTGCTAAGTGTAAGATAATATATAAAGGAAGGTTAAAAAAAGGAATAGTTAGCGAATATTTGAACGCTTTTAAAAAGTCTGTGGTTTCATAGGATTTTAAGATATCTATAACCTATAAAACTCTTAATTATTAGTATATTCGCATAAATAATTTAATAATTCGTAAAAAACAATTAAATATGGCAGCAAATTTAGCTGATTTCGGAATAGAAGAAGCACTAAGAGAGTTAGGTGTAAAAGATATAAATGAAGGATCATCTACAGGGTCAGATAACTTCTCGAATGGGGAGGTTATAGAATCATATTCTCCAGTAGATGGGAAATTGATAGGAAAAGTAAAAGCAACTACGCAAGCAGACTATGATAAGATTATGGATGCTGCAACTTCTGCTTTTAAAGATTGGAGAACAATGCCTGCACCACAACGTGGAGAAATAGTTCGTCAGTTTGGAGATAAATTAAGAGAGAAAAAAGAAGCTTTAGGTAAGCTTGTTTCTTATGAGATGGGTAAATCTTACCAAGAAGGTTTGGGTGAGGTTCAAGAAATGATTGATATCTGTGACTTTGCAGTAGGATTATCGCGTCAATTACACGGTTTAACGATGCACTCAGAGCGTCCTGGACATAGAATGTACGAACAATACCACCCAATGGGAGTTGTAGGAATTATTTCTGCATTTAACTTCCCAGTTGCTGTTTGGGCTTGGAATACAGCTTTAGCTTGGGTTTGTGGTGATGTATGTGTGTGGAAACCTAGTGAAAAAACACCGTTGTGTGGTGTAGCTTGTCAAAATATAGCAGCCGAAGTTTTTAAAGCTAACGGTTTACCAGAAGGAATTAGTAACTTAATTAACGGTGACTATAAAGTTGGTGAGATGATGACTAAGGACAAACGCGTACCTTTAATCTCAGCAACAGGATCGACTAGAATGGGTAAAATTGTTGCTCAAGAAGTGGCTGGTCGTTTAGGTAAATCATTATTAGAATTAGGTGGAAACAATGCAATTATTGTTACTCCAGATGCCGATATTAAAATGACCGTTATTGGTGCTGTATTTGGGGCTGTAGGTACTGCAGGACAACGTTGTACTTCTACGCGTCGTTTAATTATTCACGAATCTATTTACGATAAGGTAAAAGAAGCGGTGGTTAAAGCTTATGGTCAATTGCGTATCGGAAATCCTTTAGATGAAAACAATCACGTTGGACCAATTATCGATAAGGATGCTGTAAAAATGTATCAAGCGGCTTTAGAAAAGGTTGTAGAAGAAGGTGGTAACATTGTAGTAGAAGGAGGCGTGCTTTCTGGAGAAGGTTACGAGTCTGGATGTTACGTTAAACCAGCAATTGCTGAAGCTAAAAACGATTTCGAAATTGTACAACACGAAACATTTGCGCCTGTACTATACTTAATTAAGTACTCAGGAGATGTTCATGATGCTTTAGAATTACAAAATGGAGTTGGCCAAGGATTGTCTTCTGCAATTATGACAAACAATTTACGTGAAGCAGAAGCCTTCTTATCGGTTCAAGGATCGGATTGTGGTATCGCTAACGTGAATATTGGAACGTCAGGAGCAGAAATTGGTGGTGCTTTTGGTGGTGAAAAAGATACAGGTGGCGGACGTGAGTCTGGATCTGATGCTTGGAAAATTTACATGAGACGTCAAACAAATACGATTAATTATACAGCCGATTTACCTCTTGCTCAAGGGATTAAATTCGACTTGTAGTCTATCGATTTATAATTTTAAAAAACCCGCAGCGAAAGCTGCGGGTTTTTTGTTTTCTATACATTTTAATAAGCGTTTGCCCATAGAATCGTGTTATTGGTCGAATAATAATGAATGATTAAATCAATAGTGGAATTCATATTGTTTTTTTTAATAACTTAATAGTCAGTAATCTAAAAACCCAAATGATAATGAATAAAAAAACAACGTATATCCTAGGTCTTTTATTAACCATTATTTTTGGGACCCTATTGTATTATAATCTTTGTTGTTCATCCTTAGATGTTGATGGGGTAATGCCCGATGAAACCGAAACGGTTGTAGTTGAAGAAGTCATTGCGCCCGCAACTAAGAATAAGTTCTCTATGGAAGACAATAAGAGTGGTGTATCCTTTAGCGCGATGTCTAATTTTAACTTTGCGCATTCCAAGGCTCAAATTCTTCAACCTGTATCTGAAGGTTTAAAACATGAGTTGGATAGGTTATCCGGGTTTTTAAATGAAAATCCGAGAAAAGTTGCTGAAATCACAGGTTTTTATCGTGATGATGAAATAAATAACACGGCTTTTCCCAACTTAGGGTTGGCACGAGCTCATGCCGTTAAAAGCTACTGCATGTCTCAAGGGGTGTCTTCAAGGTCTATAAATGCCTATGGTGAATTAAATGCTGAAATGATTCCTGACCAAGATGGTACTTTTTTTGGCCCATTGCGCTACCGTGTGAGTACCATTGCCGAAAACGATACTAGTCTTCAAGACGAGTTAAAAGCCCTTGAAACCGAAATAAAAACCAATCCCTTAGTGATGTATTTCGATATAGGAGATACATCGATAAACCTTTCTAAATCTCAACGTGAAAAGGTAGCAAAAATAGCGCGGTATATAGATAAATCGGAGAATGCTAAACTGCATATTATTGGTCATACAGATAATACAGGGGATCGAAAAAGTAATATAGAATTAGCTTTAAAAAGAGCGGGCTTTATAAAAGAGTATTTTGTAGATAACGCTATTTCTGATACTAAAATTGAAACGTCATCAAAAGGTCCTGATGCTCCTATTGCGAGTAATGATACCGACGAAGGACGTGCTAAAAACCGAAGAGTAGTCGTAACCATTAACTAAAAACCACAAAAATTATGAACTGGTGTATATTAATTCCTTTAATAGTAGGGCTTTTAAGTGCAATATTTGGATACCTAATTGGTAAAATCTCTGGCGGAGCAAGTCCGCAAACAGAATCGACCAATACAGATATTTTTAAAAATAGAATAGCTAAACTTGAAGCTGATTTAGAAGCGTGTAAAGCAAGTAAATTAACGTCTAAAAAACCGGCAGGAAAACCCTCTGGAGCAGGGAATGCTGGGGCTGATTCGAGTATGATGACTTCAAATTTTGTATCGCCACAGGCGTCAGTAGACAGTCCGTCACCATCGTCTTCTAGCGCGGTAGCCTTTGATGCTGTTGCTGCAAAAGCAGCAATGGGTAAAGCTGTTAAAGATAACGATTTGAAAGTCGTGGAAGGTATTGGTCCTAAAATAGCAGAGTTGTTTCATTCTCATAATATAAAAACATGGTATGATTTGTCTCAATGTACGGTAGAGAAATGTACAGAGATATTGCGCGCTGGCGGTAAGCGTTTTGAAATTCATAAACCATTTACCTGGCCTAAGCAGGCAAAATTAGCCCACGAAGGTCAATGGCAAAAATTGAAAGAGTGGCAGGATGTCTTAGATAAAGGGCAATAAAACGGTTTGGTTTTAACCCGCATTAACAAGAAATAAAAAAGAGTTCAGTATATATATGCTGAACTCTTTTTTTGGTGTAAACCTTATTTCAATGCCAGTTTTACTGGGAGAAATAAGGTGTAAAATTGATTAATAGCATTGTAAAGATGGGGAATGTTTTTGCTTTAAATGGGGCCTAATGTGTGTTTGGTATTAAATAGTGTATAATTGGTAGCGAATTAATCTAGCTGTATTTTACTTTTCTAAGGATGCGCGTAGCCTCTTTGTAATTTGAATAGGCATTGCTGCTATACGCCTTTAAATACGGCTTAGCCTCCTCTAATTTATCAATGGCTTCGTGAAATAAATTTAAATAGCAAATGAGGTAAGTTGCTGGTAAGTTTAGTAAGTCTTTTTCCTCTTCGTTAGTAAGTGTTGCGTTTCGCTTTAAGCGTTCAAGTAGAGTGTTATTTATATTGTAAATATGATGTAGGATCTTTTTGTCGAATTGTGGTGCTTCAAATACTAAGGTGGACTCTATAGAATAGCTCAGGTTATTATTGAATTGTATACGAGTTTCTTCTAAAGGATAATGTTTGTAATTGTCTTGGAGTCCTAAGTTAACATACTCCACAATCATAAATTGGTCCTCTGTGATTGTAATGGTTACCTTGTCTAAATTAGAATAAAACAAACGCACTTGCTCGTTTATAAGTTCTATGTCAACCCTAGAAAGATAGGTCTCATTGGGCATTTGTTTTTTTTCGGCTGCCCAACATATTACAAAATACTCTTTAAAGACTTTGTATTGCGGACTGTAGTCTTTTCGCTTTTTCATAAAATCGAAGACCCCATCTAATGTGTATTCTATTGTGTTTTGTGAGTGTTTTTCAATGGCGAAAACAGTTTTGGAATTAACATCGGTAATATCGCTTTTAAAGGCCTTGGGCATACTTATGCTGCCTTCTCTAAAAAAAACAGCGCCGCCATAATACTTCCAAATGTTCTTTCTAAGCGAGGTTAAGCCTTCCGTTGCTCTAATAGTTACTAACCCTACAACTTTATGGTCTTCTAAGTGCGGAAACGATACATTTTCATATTGAACTAGTGGCGGATTGTGTAAATAAGCATTTACTAGGTTTTGAATCTTCGAATCGTCAAAAAAATCAACACCAACAATAGTGCTATCTTCATCCTCTATACCAACTACAATGTAAGCGTTGTTTTTGGGATTGCTATTGGCTAAGGCGCAGATGTGTTTTAAAAACTTAGCTTTTCCTTCCTTATGGCTAATATCAATTTTGCGTTTTTTATCATAAAAGCTATTCTCGTCATTATGAGCGAGTAGGTTTTTAATAAGTAAACGTTTGTTAATCATAATCAATTAGAAACTAAAAGCACGTCTTGTTTATCTTTCTAAGTTACAATTCTTTTTTTACTAAAGTAGAATTCGCTTGAGCGGTTGGAAAGACTAATAAATCGGCAATATTAACATGTGGAGCTCGTGTGACTACAAAGTAAATTATATCGGCAATATCTTCTGGCTGAAGCGCTTTATAGCCTTTGTAAACTGAGTTAGCAACGGTGTCACCCTTAAAACGGACTTTAGAAAATTCGGTTTCTACCAAACCTGGATTTATAGCGCCTACTTTAATACCAAAAGGATTAAGGTCTATTCTCATGCCTTCTGTTAATGCCAATACAGCGTGTTTACTCGCACAATAGACATTGCCTTTTGGATAAACTTCTTTTCCTGCCGACGATCCAATATTAATAATATGTCCGGATTGTCTTGCAGTCATCTGGGGTATTATTGCTTTACTAACATAAAGTAAGCCTTTTACATTACTGTCCATCATAGCATCCCAGTCGTCGAGGTTGCCTTCTTGTATTGGGTCTAATCCATGAGCGTTTCCAGCATTGTTAATTAAAATATCAATTGTTTTAAAGTCTATTGGCAGACTGTCGATGGCATTGAAAACGGCGTCTTTTTCTTTAACATCAAACGTTAAAGTATGTACTTGGGTATATTTAGATAACTCCGCTTTTAAAGCGTCTAGACGCTCTTGCCGTCTGCCGCACAATATTAGTGTAATGCCTTGTTTTGCAAATGCGTATGCGGTAGCTCTGCCTATGCCGCTAGTAGCTCCTGTGATTAATGCTGTTTTATTCATAATAAGTTCTCTTTTTTGAAGATGTTTTTTTAACGTGGATGTGTTATTTAACTATAAAAGTACTTATTCGTATTTAAATTTAAGACGATATGTTATAGTATTTCTGTCGCGAAATTTGTGATTATTTTATAGTGGCCTATTTAAGATTTTAACAAAATTTTAATTTCCGATTTAAAATTGGCAGACGTATAGAGGATGTAGGGAGTTGCGTGATTTTATAGAGTGTGAGTTTTCTTATAAGTTAAAAGTTTTCTGACAAAAAAAATCTAATTAGAGGTTGTATCCCGTATATTCTAATGAATCAAAATATATATATTTTATGAGACTATTAAAGCCAATTAAAATTTTTATTCTATCACTATTATCTATTGTTTTATTTAACTGTAGTGATGATGATGCTTCTGCAGTAGCAGAAGGAACTTCTAATATTTCTGTTAGACTTACTGATAATCCGGGTGATTATGATCATGTTTATGTAGAGGTTGTTGATGTTATGGTAAAAGTTAATGATGAGAGTACGGGAGAGAGCGGTTGGCAAAGTGCAGGCGCTATTAATACCGGTGTGTATGATCTTTTAGAGCTTACAGGTGGTATTAATGTGTTGTTAGTTGATGGCTTTCAAGTGCCTTCAGGAACACTTAATCAAATTAGGTTAGTGCTAGGAGAAGATAATTCGATTGTTATTGATGGGGAGACTTTTCCATTAAATACACCAAGTGCACAGCAATCGGGATTAAAAGTTAAAATTAATGAGGAACTTTTACCTGGTTACACGTATGATATTGTGTTGGACTTTGATGTCGATCAATCTATAGTTGTGGCAGGGAATTCTGGAAATATCAATTTAAAACCTGTAATACATGCGGCAACGCAATACACTTCAGGTAGTATAGAGGGGGCAGTTGTTCCTTTTGATTATCAGGTTGTAGCTTCGATTGATGTTAATGGAGATATAATTTCTGCCTACACCGATGCAAATGGTTCATTTGTACTTAATGGGGTGCCAGAAGGTGTTTATACAGTGACTTTTACTCCAGATCCAGCTTCTGGATATGCGACTGTTTCAGTAGATGATGTGACTGTTGTAAACGGTGAGATTACTACGCTTGGTGATGTTCAGTTAGCAGTTGGTTCTATTTCAGGAACGGTATTAAATACGGGAGTAATGGCCACTGTTTCTTTAGAAGTAGATGGTACACTTTACTCTGTAGAAACAGATGCTGAAGGTGTTTTTGTTTTGGAAGGGATTCCAGTTGGAGTTTATAACGTAACAATAACTCCCGACGTGGCGTCTGGATTGTCGGCGACAGTAATTGCTGATGTTGAGGTCGTTTTAGGAATGACTACCGATTTAGGAGCGGTGACTTTGAGCTAGTTAGAGGCTTTATATCTAAATATTTGTTAAAGAGCAGCACGATTCGTGCTGCTCTTTAATTTTTAACCAATTATTAACAGCGTTCAAGTAAAAAAATCAACAATTTGCATGACCTTAGTAAGAATAGTATATTCGAGCCTTTAAAAAAATATAAATAATGGAAGATACAAGTACGGTAGATATTAAATCTATAAATGAGAAAATTGAAAAGGAAAGTGCTTTTGTAGATTTATTAATGTTAGAAATGAATAAAGTAATCGTTGGCCAAAAGGATATGGTCGAGCGTTTACTTATTGGCTTATTAGGTCGTGGTCATATTTTATTAGAAGGTGTGCCAGGACTAGCGAAAACCTTAGCTATTAACACGCTTGCGCAAGCCGTAGATGGTAGTTTTAGTAGAATCCAATTTACTCCAGATTTATTGCCAGCAGATGTTACTGGAACCTTGATTTACAACATGAAAGAGAATGATTTTTCGATAAAAAAAGGACCAATCTTTGCTAATTTCGTATTGGCAGATGAGATTAACAGAGCTCCTGCGAAAGTACAGTCTGCGCTATTAGAGGCCATGCAAGAAAAGCAAGTTACTATTGGCGATGAAACGTTTGTGCTAGATAAGCCATTTTTAGTGATGGCAACGCAAAACCCAGTAGAACAAGAAGGAACCTATCCATTACCAGAAGCGCAGGTGGATCGTTTTATGCTAAAAACAGTTATCGATTACCCAAAGCAAAAGGAAGAACAACTTATAATGAGAGCCAATTTAAAAGGGTCTTGGGAAAAAGTAAACCCGGTGGTTTCTGTGTCGCAAATACTAAGAGCACAAGAGGTGGTTCGTGAAGTGTATATGGATGAGAAAATAGAAAAATATATTCTAGATATCATCTTTGCAACACGTTACCCAGAACAGTATAAATTAAACGATTTAAAACCACTAATCTCTTTTGGAGCCTCTCCTCGTGGAAGTATAAACCTTGCTACAGCAGCAAAATGTTATGCGTTTATAAAGCGTCGTGGGTATGTTATTCCAGAAGATGTAAGAGCTGTCGTTTACGATGTGTTACGCCATAGAATCGGAATAACCTACGAAGCCGAAGCAGAGAATGTTACTTCAGAAGACATTATCAACAAAATTATAAACGTTATCGAAGTGCCATAAATTTTAATCTTCATGACGTCTAGAATTAAAACATTTTAACTGCAGACTAATAAAGGATTAAAACATTAAAAACTCCAACTTATAAAGAGTTTTACTTAGAATGGATACTAAAGAATTACTAAAAAAAGTACGTAAAATTGAGATTAAGACACGCCGTTTGTCTGATCATATTTTTGGAGGAGAATACCATTCTACCTTTAAAGGGCGCGGTATGACTTTTTCTGAAGTACGACAGTATCAATTTGGTGATGATGTAAGAAATATAGATTGGAACGTTACTGCACGATACAACGAACCGTATATTAAAGTTTTTGAAGAAGAACGCGAACTTACCATGATGCTTCTTGTCGACGTGTCGGCATCTAACGCCTTTGGAACACAAGACCAATTTAAAAATGAAATGGCTACCGAAATAGCAGCTACATTAGCCTTTTCGGCCACACAAAACAACGATAAAATCGGACTCATTTTGTTTTCAGATGATATTGAGCTGTATATTCCACCAAAAAAGGGACGCTCTCATGTGTTGCGAATTATTCGTGAACTTATAGAGTTTAAACCTAAAAGCAAACAAACAGATGTCGCTAAAGCATTGAAGTTTTTACATAATGTCATGAAGAAAAAAGCAATTGTTTTTGTCTTGAGTGATTTTATTGCTGATGACTATAATCAAACGCTTAAAATAGCGGCTAAAAAACATGATGTAACAGGTATTCGAGTATATGATACCAAAGAGGAGTCACTTCCTAACCTAGGTTTGGTGCAAATGGAAGATGCCGAAACGGGTGTTTTGCAATACATTAATACAGGGTCTAAAAAAGTACGTAAAGACTATAGTTCATATTACAATGAGAAAGTAGGATACTATAAAAATAGCTTTTCTAAATCTGGTGCTGGAGCTATAAGTTGTGCCACCCATGAAAGTTATGTAAAAAAATTATTAGGGTATTTTAAACGCAGAGGATAAACAGATGATGACTTTAAAATTACATAGGATGACGCGATCTATAATGCAACAAAAAACCGGAACCCTAGTTTTTTTCTTTGTGTTTTTTTCTTTGGTTTCTTATGCGCAGGTATCCTCTTCAATAGATTCTACTTCAATTAAAATTGGAGAAGAAATCATTTATAAAATTGAAGTTAATACGGATTCAACCGACTTGGTTGTGTTTCCAGAAGGGCAATCATTTTCACCTTTGGAAATGATATCTTCTTACGAAATTGACACCACAAAGCGGGATGCTACTTTTCGATTAATTAAGAAGTACGGTCTTACGCAATTCGACTCCGGGGCTTACGCCATTCCCAAGCAAAAAATAATTATCAACGATAAAACATTTTTTACCGATTCGCTTCATGTAGAAGTCCAAGCCGTTATGGTTGATACAACAAAACAAGGTTTATACGACATTAAACCGGTGATGGCTGTTGATAAAGAAATAGGGGATTGGTGGATTTACCTCTTAATTGCTATAGCTAGTGTGGCATTGGTTGCTTTTTTAATGTATTGGTTTATTTGGAGACAAAAACCATTAACTGAAGCCGAAGAAATTGCGCTGTTACCACCTTATGATCGCGCAAAAATGGCCTTAAAGAAATTAGATGAGAGTAATTATCTTCAAACTGAAAATCTAAAAGAGTATTACTCAGAACTGACGTTTATTATAAGAAAATATTTAGATGAAAAAGTATACGATCGTGCCCTAGAAAGTACGACCGATGAGTTGGTTTACAGGTTGAAACTTTTAAAAGATGGAAACCAAATAGAATTGAGTGCTAACGACATTAAAAATATTGAAACTATTTTAAAGCGTGCCGATTTAGTGAAGTTTGCTAAATCAGCTCCAGATGTTGCTTTAGCTGAAATGGATAGAAAAACGGTAGATTTAGAAATCGACCAAGTAAAAAGTGCGCTTCCAGAACCTACCGAAGCCGAAAAGCTTCAAGATAAACGCTATAAAGAAGAGCAGGAGCGCCGTAAAAAGAATAAGAAAATTGTGCTTACTGTAGTCCTATCGTTAGCACTTGTTTTTGCAACTTTAATTGGGTTTATTGCGACTTACGGATTTACTTATGTGAAAGATACGATTATTGGTCATGAAAGTAAATCTCTTTTAGAAGGCAATTGGGTGACGAGCGATTATGGGTATCCACCAATTACAATCTCTACGCCAAAGGTTTTAAAGCGTACCGAAGTACCAACGCCAGAAGCTCTAAAAGAACAGTATAAAAGTACGATGTTTAGCTATGGTAGCTTGATAGACAAGCTAAATATTGTAGTAAGAACCACTACATTCACTAAGCCACAGCAACAGGAAATGCAAACTAATGATCAGGAGCCAGAAATTGACTTAAATCAAGCTGTAGACGCTGTGCTGAGTCATTGGGAGAAAAGTGGTGCGATCAATATCGTGCTGAATAAAGAGAAATTTGTAACCCCTCGAGGTGCCGAAGGCTTAAAAGCATTTGGAACAGCCGACTTACCTTCGCTATTGTCCGATAAAACTGAAAAAGGAAAGTATGCTATTTTGAGTTTTACAAGTCAGAATATACTTCAGCAAGTCTTGCTTTCATGGAAAGATAATGATGATTATGCCGAAGATATTATAGAGCGTATCCTCGATTCAATAGAATTAAAACCAAAAGCTGAATAATGTTTGAAGGAATAGAATTTTTAAATAAAGCCTTTTTCTGGTTGTTCTTAACGCTGCCAATAGCCGTGCTTTGGTATGTTTTAAAGCATAAAAAACAAACTGCGCAGCTTAAAATGTCAAGTCTAAAGGGATTTAGTACATCAGGATCAATATTGCCTAAATTGAGGCATCTGTTGTTCGCACTGCGATTAGTGGCATTAGCATGTATTATTGTCGCTTTAGCACGACCAAGGACGGTAGATGTATCAACCAAAACAAAAAAAACACGAGGAATCGATATTGTTATGGCTATAGATGTCTCGGCCAGTATGTTGGCTAAAGATTTAAAGCCAAACCGTCTAGAAGCCCTTAAGGAAGTGGCATCAGAATTTATTAAGGGACGACCAAACGATCGTATCGGTATTGTAGAATATGCTGGAGAAGCCTATACGAAAACACCTATTACTAGCGATAAAAATATTGTGCTTAGATCATTAAATGATATCAAGTACAATACAATTATAGAAGGCGGTACTGCTATTGGTATGGGGTTAGCTACCGCTGTGAATCGTTTAAAAGATAGTAAAGCAAAAAGTAAAATTATAATCTTATTAACCGATGGGGTTAATAATTCTGGTACTATTAACCCGAAGATAGCGAGTGAATTGGCTATTGAATTTGGTATAAAAACCTATACTATTGGATTGGGGAGTAATGGTATGGCTTTATCTCCAATTGCCTTAAGACCTAACGGACAATTTCAATATGGTAGAGTGCAGGTGGAGATTGATGAGGTTTTATTAAAAGAGATTGCTCAAGTGACCGGAGGGAAATATTTTAGAGCAACAAACAACAAGAAATTAGAACAGATTTACGACGAGATTAATAAACTTGAGAAGACAGAGATTGAAGAGTTTAAGTACTACAATTATCAGGAAAAATTCCGATTTTTCGTGTATATCGCAGGCTTACTTTTATTGTTAGAGTTTATTTTAAGATATACGGTTTTTAGAAGTTTTATCTAATTCGTAAATACATGCAAAACACAACTGAAGAATGTTTCAATTAGAAGAAAAAATATGGTTTTGGGCATTGCTAATTATCCCGGTAATTTGCATCGTGTTTTTAGCGCTTCAGCTTTGGAAACGTAATAAGCAACGTCAATTTGCTGATAAAAAATTGTTAGAACGATTAAGTCCTGATCGCTCCTTATTTAAGTCGGTTTTAAAAATAGTGGTGCTTTGTCTAGCATTCGCTAGTTTAGCTATTGCTTTAGTAAACCCGAAAGTGGGGTCTACTTTAGAAACCGTTAAGCGCGAAGGGGTAGATATTGTTTTTGCCATTGATGTGTCTAAAAGTATGTTGGCCGAAGATATTGCTCCAAACCGATTAGAGAAATCTAAGCAGGTAGTGACTCAAATTATAAATAACCTAGCGAGTGACCGTGTTGGGATTATTGCGTATGCAGGAAAAGCTTTTCCGCAATTGCCAATTACTACCGATTATAGTTCGGCAAAAATGTTCCTTCAGAACATGAATACCGATATGATGTCTTCGCAAGGAACAGCCATTAATGAGGCTATCGAATTATCAAAAACCTATTACGACGATGATGAGCAAACCAATCGCGTGCTTATTATTATATCCGATGGAGAAGATCATGAAGGGTCTTCTGATGCAATTGCAGAGGAAGCCCGAGAACAAGGCATTCGTATTTATACTATAGGGGTTGGTAGTACAAAAGGAGGAACTATTCCCATGAAAAGAAATGGGGTATTACAAGGTTATAAAAAAGACAGACAAGGCGAAACTGTAATTACCCGTTTAAATGAAAATACTTTAAAAGGCATTGCTAGTCAAGCAAACGGAAAATATATAAAAGGCGATAATACCGATCAAGTGGTCTCTGAAATCCGAGATATTCTGAATACTATGGATAAAACAGAGTTTGAAGCCCAGCAGTTTGCCGATTATGAGTCTCAATTTCAATGGTTTTTAGGATTGGGCTTTCTATTGTTGTTTTTAGATGTCTTTTTATTAGAACGTAAAACCGCTTGGTTGAGGAAACTAAATCTATTTAACGAGAATTTATAAAACCTTTAACTATAAGAAAAATAGGAGTTTAATACCTTTAGAGTTGAAAAATACAAATCATTTTTGTATCCAAAATTAATTATGAAACAGAGTATTTTATATGTGTTGGTTTTATGTTTTGCTAGTGTATTCGCACAAGATACAGACAAGGCAAAGCTAAAAGCTATTAAAAAAGCAAATGCTTTGGTCTACGAAGCAAATACCTTAGCAAACAATGATGAGTTTGTTTCTGCCGAAATGGAATACCGGAAGGCTTTGTCAGAGCAACCTGAATTGGTTGCTGGTGCATATAACTTAGGGCATGCGTATTTTAAAGAGGGTAATTTCGAAGAAGCACTTTATCGTCATCAGCAAGCGATAAAAAATGCGACTTCAAAAGCCGAGAAACACAAAGCATTTCATAATATAGGAAATATTTTAATGAAGAATGAGAAATGTAGAGAAGCGGTTGAGGCTTATAAAAATGCTTTAAGAAATGATCCTACCGATGATGAGTCGCGTTATAATTTGGCATTAGCTCAAGATTGTGCTAAAAACGAGCAGCCACCAGAAGAGGAAGATGACAAAGACGATAAGGATAAGGATAAAAAGGAAGACGAGAATAAAGACGAAAACAAAGACGAAGGCGAAAATAAAGAGAACGACGATAATTCTGGCGATCAAGATAAAAAAGACGGTGAAAATGAAAATGAGGAGGACGGTAAGCCAAACGATGATCAAGAGGATGAGGGAGACCAAGGGGACGATAAAAAAGAACAGCAAAAGCCACAGCAGCAGCCTGGGCAAATGTCACCACAGCAAATAAAAAATCTGCTTGAGGCTATGAATAACCAAGAGCAGAAAGTGCAGGAAAAAATGAATGCCGAAAAAGCCAAGGGTGTGAAAGTGCAAACGGATAAAGACTGGTAGGGAGAGAACATAAGTTTGTAAGTCTTGTTTTAGCAAGAATTCAAAGCGATAACAAATGAAATTATTTAAACATATTACGGTACTATTACTTCTGCTAAGTACGAGTTTTACCTTTTCTCAAGTAGAATTCGAAGCGCGAGTAAGTAAGAAAAAATTAGGGGTAAACGAGCGTTTACGTGTAGATTTTAGTATGAATGAAGATGGCGATAATTTTAATCCGCCGAGTTTTGATGATTTTCATATTATTGGAGGTCCAAACCAATCGGTGAGTCACTCTTGGATTAACGGGAAGCGCACCTTTAAAAAAACATATAGTTATTTTTTATCTCCTAAGCAGCAAGGGCAATTTAATATTGGTCAAGCTACAATAGAGATCGAGGGTGAAACCTATTCTACGTCGGACATTGCTATTACAGTTACCAAAGCAGTCAGTACTTTTAACGACCCAAACAGCCCTAATACAGTCCCAGAAAACAGTATTCATTTGGTAGCTGAGGTTTCCAAGACAAACCCTTATTTAAACGAAGCGATTACCGTTGTATACAAACTTTACGTCTCTCCAACGACAGGAGTTAGTAATTGGCGAGAAATCGATAGTCCGAAATACAATGACTTTTGGAGTCAGAACATAGATATTAAAGGGCTTAAAATTGAAAATGGAACGTACAAAGGAGAAGATTATCGTTATGTGGTGCTTAGAAAGGCCGTGTTGTATCCTCAAAAAACTGGAGAGTTAGCTATTGAACCTTTAACTTTAGATATTACTATCGATATCCCTACTAACCGTCGAGATATTTTTGGCGGGCGACTAATGTCGCAAGCACATAAAACAGTCTCTGCAGGACGTCGTACAATTAAAGTGAAGCCGCTTCCTGAAGCGGGAAGGCCTCTAGATTTTTCTGGCGCTGTTGGAGATTTTAATTTTAATGTAACAACCTCTAAGAATTCATTAAATGCAAACGAGTCGTTACAGGCAAAAGTTGAGGTTTCAGGAAAGGGAAATTTAAAATTATTTCAACTTCCAAAGTTAACCATGCCAAGTTCATTAGAGGTCTATGAGCCTGAGCACAGTGAGAAAGTTAATACGTATTTAAGCGGTATGCAGGGAACCATTTCAGATGTTTATACCGTGGTGCCACAGTATAAAGGTAAATACCCAATACCTACTGTTTCGTTTTCTTATTTCGACCTTAAAACAGAAAGCTATAAGCGTATCTCTTCAGAAGAACTTGTAATCGACGTGCTAGAAGGACCAGTTTACGGTGCGTCAGATAATAATATTGTTGCTCAAGGGACAGATAAACAAAAGGTTATTTTAAGTAATGATCAGTTTGTTTTTGTTAAAACGGAAGCCGATTTAGTACCGAAGGAATCTAGCGATTTCTTTAAATCTACAGGTTTTTGGACCGGCTTATTAGGACCTTTATTAGCTATTCCGTTGGCGATTGCCTTCCGAAGAAAAAAGGAAGAACGCGCTAATGATATCGTTGGGAATAGGTTGCGAAAAGCCGATAGATTGGCGAAGCGTTATTTAAGTGAAGCTAAAAAAGCATTGGGTAATAAAGAGGCCTTTTATGTGGCTTTAGAAAAAGCATTACACAACTATTTAAAAGCAAAATTAAATATTGAAACCAACGAGTTTAGTAAGGAAAAAATTAAAGAACTATTAGAGGAGAGACAGGTTGATCAGTTCGCGATTAACGAATTTGATACCCTTTTAGAACATTGTGAATTGGCGCGATACACACCTATTACTAGTGTGGCAATGCAACAAGATTATGATAAAGCGTCACGAACAATTCACACGATAGATAAGCAGATAAAATAAGTTTGTTTAGCACCACTTTAAGCCCATTAAATGTTTTCTAAAATTATGAAATACGTCTTTTTAATCATATCATTTTTAGTAAGTAGTTTGTCGTTTGCACAGAGCGAGGTGTTATTCGAGGAAGGAAACACCTTATATAACGATGGGAAATATGCTGAAGCTTTAGATAAATACACCTCTGTTTTAGAGAAAAGTAATAAGCATTCGGCGGCTTTATATTTTAATATCGCCAATGCCCATTATAAGTTAAACCATATAGCTCCTAGTATTTATTATTACGAAAAAGCGAAGCAGTTAGCACCAAATGATAAGGATATAGATAATAATATGGCTTTTGCTAAGAATATGACTATAGATGCTATTGCAGTCGTACCCGAAGTAGGGCTAGCGAAATATGTTACAAGCCTCACTAATAAATTGTCTTATAACAGCTGGGCCAAAGTGTCTGTAGGTTTTGTTGTTGTCTTTGTAGTGCTGTTTTTAACCTATTATTTTTCTTATTCTACAACCGGAAAACGCTTGTTTTTTACGAGTAGTATCCTCGCTGCTCTGTTGGTGTTTGTTACTTTGGGTTTAACAATTCACAATTATAATTTATCAAAGAATGATCAACCAGCCATTGTGTTTGCTGCGTCTAGTAGTATAAAAACAGAGCCTAACCCTAGAAGTACAGAGGCTTTTATGCTGCATGAAGGAACTAAAGTACAGATTTTAGATACCTTAAGCGATTGGAATAAAATTAAGTTAACCGATGGAAAAACCGGTTGGATAAAAAAAGAGGATATTAAAGAATTATAACTTTATAAGATCTTAATATTTCCAATTTAATTACATTTATAGCTATAATGTAATTAGATGTTAGATCTCGTTTATGCCTTAATATGTGCTAGTATTAAAAGGTATTCCGTTTTTAATAAACTATAAATTATACTTTCTTGTTTTTTTTATTCTGTTTTGTTGTTTCTGCATGCTGTAAAAAACAAAAAAGAATTCACCTTGTTTTTGTAGATTTGCTTCACAAACCAAAGTTTAGTACCCAAAAACAGCCTTATTAACTGTGTGGATAGAGTGCTTATTTTGAGTTGGTGTGAACAAAATATAAAACCATGAATTTAAAGAACGTATTTGATAACAATAAGGAGTGGATTAAAAACAAACTGTCTGAAGATAGTTCCTATTTCGATAAATTGGGATCTGGTCAAAACCCAGAATTACTTTTTATAGGATGTTCCGATAGCCGTGTAACGGCCGAAGAACTTATGGGATTAGGTCCTGGAGACGTATTTGTGCATCGTAATATTGCGAATATGTTTATTGGTACCGACTTAAACGCGATGTCTGTTTTGGAATATGCTGTATGTCATTTAAAAGTAAAAGATGTTGTTGTTTGTGGACATTATGGGTGTGGTGGAGTAAAAGCCGCTATGCAGTCGGCCGATTTAGGCATTCTAAACCCGTGGTTGCGAAGTATCCGCGATGTGTATCGTCTTCATAATAAAGAATTGAATGCTATAGAGAATGAAGGCGAGAAATACAACCGTTTAATAGAGTTGAATGTTCAAGAGCAATGTGTAAACTTAATTAAAACAGCGGTTATTCAAAAAGCTATTAGAGATCGTGAGCTCGTGGTTCACGGTTGGGTTTTCGATATTCATTCTGGAAAGTTAATCGATTTAAAAATTGATTTTGAAAAAATTCTAGATGAAATTAGAGAGATTTATCACTTAGATTAAAATAAAAAAGTCGTCTTAAATAGTATGTTAAGACGACTTTTTTATTACATGATGATTGTTCATCTATGGTAATAATGCGTATACAAATTTTGGGTGTCCGCGTTCTCCAGCAGCGTTATACATACTTATAAATTTAATTTTATAGAAGTTTCCATCACCATCTTTGAGTATAAAAAATACGTTTTCATATAGTGCGGGAGATGAATTAGGACCTCCACCAGATCTCCAATGCGTACCAATTATACGTTGGTCATTAGAGAAATTATTGTTAATTATATCTGTTTTAGAAAACGCATCGTAAGAAATAGCCTCTGTTTCTATTTTATAGGCTTCAACTTCAGATTTAGAATTAATAGCTACAAAATCGCTATAGCCATAGGCTCCATATCCGGAAATTATATCAGTAAATACAGTAAAGTTTAAATCCCATTCGGATTTTATAGGCTCTACACTGACAATACTATTGGTATTAAAGCTAAAATGTGTGAAATTATAATTTGGAGTTTTAGAAATAGTCACTTCTTCATGTGTTGTAGCGTCTAAATCTGCATATTGTAAAACGTAATCGTCTCCGTTTCTTAATACTCTAATTTTTTTCCAACCTCTAGAATCTCCTTGCGTATTTACGCTTCCAACCGCAGGAACTGTTGTGCCGACTTCATTGCCTAAATTTACAAGGTAAACAGGATTGTCACTATTGGAAACAGAAATTTCCGAAATCGCAGTACCGTTTATATCTCCATTTGGAGCGTCAATATACGTACCGCTAATAGCATTAAAAGTACCTACTTTCACATCGGGTTGTAAATTCTGGACTTCAGTATTAGTCGAATTAATAGCATCGATATCTGTACTGGTTAAAGCAGCAGCTGCCATATAAATAGAACCATTAATGGTTACCCTAAAGTCATCACCAGAATAAAAGCCAAGATCCCAAGTATCGCGTTGTACATTTGTAGATACGTTAGTGCTTAAATCTATATACACTTGGTTTTGTTCGTTGGGACCACCAATTTGTGGAGACACTAAAGCCCCTTCAACAAGAACATCAATGGGGCCAGTGCCCGTAATAGTGTCGTCATCACTACTACAACTTGTAAAAGCAAGTACTGATGCACATAAGAATAGAGTAAATAATTTGTTAATCATTGTAATAAAGTTTTAAAAATTTAAATTATATAATAGTTTTAAGTAATACGAACGTCCGTAGCCTAATAAAAGCGAGTTATTTGAAACGCTATGTGCACCTCCAGATGCCTGTGTGCTTATGTTAACATTGGTAACGTCCAGTAAGTTTCGGCCACCAATTGTGGCTTGAATTGTATTGTTTAGAAATGATTTTTTTATTGAAGCATCCAACCAGCTATAGCCTTCTGTTGAAGATTTTGAAAATAAAGAGTTTCCATAGGTGTCCATTCCGGTGGCGACATAGTCTTTTTGCTCACCATTATATTTTAACAAGATGGTTAAAGCAGTGTCCCAATTTTCTATGGCATACGTTCCGCTTGTATTTACTTGAAAAGAGTATAGAAAATCGTTTACAGCATTGACTTCGTTGTTTGCTATTCTAGAAGCACCTTGTAACGTTGCTCCTAAATTAAAAGCCCAATGTCCTTTTTTAATAGTGTTTTCTAAGCTTATACTCCATAATTTATAAGCATCGATATTTATATATTGGTATTGTAAAGGGCTTGCATTAATAATGGCCAAGTCAATTTTGTCTTCAACATCTATATAGCTTAATTTTAAGGCGTTTACTAGCGATATATCATTAAACCAACTTCTTTTTTTTAGGTTTAAAAATGCTGAAAACCCCTTTTCAGGATTTAAGTTTTCATTTCCTTGAACATCATGGTTGGAGTCTACAAAATAATAGTAGAGTTCCTCAAAGTTTGGTGTTCTATAGGAGGTACCTACATTACCACGTAACTCGAAACCATTATTTAATAAATAGCGTGCACTAAAAGAGGCCAATACTTTCGATTTAAATTTAGAGTTGTATTCGTAACGCACACCAGGACGAAGAGAGAGTGTATTGGTTACGTTCAATTCTGTAGAAGCAAAAGCAGCATAATTACTTTGCGAACGCTCTTTTTCTAACTTCGTAATATCTCCCGAAGCTTGAGTATCGTATCCTTTTATGTAGCGGGCTTCGTATCCGAGTTCAAAATTATAGAAATCACTTTTTACAAGATTATTTATGCGCCCTTTTGTAAAAAAGACCTCACTAGATTGGTAGGTGTCGTCAGTTTCGTTTGTTTTATCTCCAGAAAGAATAAAATAGGTAAATTTGTTTAAATCGCGTTTTTGCGTTTGGTAAGAAAAAGCAGCGCTGTAGTTTGCTCCGCTTTCAAGATGTCCGTTTACATTTAAATTATTTATAAACCTATTGGTGGTAAATATTCTGTCACTGGCCAATGGATTGCTTGTTTGGGAGACAACATCAATATTCTGTCTCACAGAAGCATCGTAAAAATTTAAGACTTCATTTAAGTATTCAAATTTATAAGTAACCGTTAAGTGGTCTAACTTATAGTTTAACAAACCATTGGTGTTAATTTGTGCTTTAGGTTGCCAATCGTATCCACGTAATCCGTCGTTTTTATAATAATCTCGTCCTTGTTTACCATTAAAAAAACCAGCAAATTGATTGCGATTAACACCAACTCTTGCAAGTAATTTGTTGTTAATATTATGTGCTACACTTAAAGACTGTATATGTCTACCTTCATTAAACCACTCATACTCGTCACTTATGGTTTCTTCTTGAACAGATGCGGTAATAGCCCAATCTGTATCTATAGATTTTTTAGTAATAATATTAATTACTCCCGAAACAGCATTTGCACCGTATTCTACACCCATTGCACCTTCGGCAATTTCAATACGTTCAATATCATCAAGATTAATTTGGGTTAAATCGATATTGTTTCCAAGGCCGTTATCGCTAACTAAAGGAATATTATCTACTAAAATATTGAAATATTGAGAGTCTAATCCGAAGAAAGACACGGTAGATTTTCCGGTTAGACTATTAGGGATTACTGTTAGATTTAAATTAAAGTTTAATAAATCGGCTAAGTTATTTGCTGCTTGACTTTCAATTTGTTCTCTTTTTATAACAGTAACATTATGTATAGATTTTTTTATGGATTGCGGATTATACTGTCCGGTGATGATAACTTCTCTAAGTGACTCAGCCTGTGTGGAATCCTTTGCTATGGATTGTGAAAAACACGAAAGGCTTAAAAAAAACAACAAAAAAGTATAATTATAATTTTTATTTAGACTCATTCTATTTTATATTTGCCGCAAATATATAATCTTATTTTAATTCAGTCTAAATAAGAATAGAGTTTTTTAATTTTTTTTTTCACACTAATAAATCAACATTTTCAAAATGAAACAGTTAACAATTTTTGCCCTATTTAGTATTGCTTTTATATTTAATATAAATGCTCAAAACAAGAAAAAACAAGACCACAAAGCCATAAAGGATATGTGTGGCTGCTATGAAGTGTCCTTTAATTTCGCAGAAACGTTTAATTATGATACAGACTCTACGTATGTGCCTTCTAAGGTAAAACACGACCGTGGATTAGAATGGGTTGAGTTGGTAAAAGATGATAAAGATGAGATTGTAATGCAACATTTATTAATTGTAGAAACTAAGCAAGGGCCATATATAGTAAAACATTGGAGGCAAGATTGGCTATTCGAAAACACAGAGTTATATACCTACGACCACAATAACAAATGGCATTTTGAAAAACGTCCTAAGAAAGATGTAAAAGGGCAATGGACCCAAAAAGTATTTCAAGTAGACGATAGTCCGCGCTACGAAGGTTCGGCTTCCTGGGTTCACGTGGACGGAAAAAGTTATTGGGAAAACACGACCTCCGCACCATTACCAAGACGCGAGTATACACAACGCAGTGATTACAATGTAACAGTAAGAACAAATAGACATGAGATAACAGGTTCAGGCTGGGTTCACGACCAAGATAATGACAAGGTTTTACGTGAAACAGGAAAGAAAGATGTTATTATCGCTCAAGAGAAAGGATATAATAAATATGTAAAAGTAGCAGATAGTAAATGTGTTGCTGCACAAGAATATTGGAAAAAGAATGCCGGAAAATGGGCTGTTGTTCGTAATACATGGGACGCTATTTTTGCAAGAAATAAAGACTTAATATTAGCAGAGAAAGTGGATAATAAAGTATTGTTTAAATACTTGTTCGACGACGAGAATTATAAAACAGCAGAACAAATATATCCAGTAATAGAATCATTTGTAAAAAAAGTAAAATGAAAAATATAAAACGACTTGTTATTGCTTTAATTCTTCAATTTGGGATTACAGCGCAAGCACAAGAAAATATTTTTTTAAATCGCGACTTTTGGAAGGGAAACCCCTCAATAGATATAATAGATTTAAAAATTAGAGAAGGTAATAATATAGCAGAAGCCAATAGTAATAATTTTGATGCTGTAGTATTTGCTATTTTACAAGGGGTCTCAAACAAAACCATTAAACACATCATTTCTAAAGAAGGTAATGCTGTTAATAAGTTAACACACGATGGACGAACTTATATTTTTTGGGCAGCATATAAAGGGAATACAGAAATAATGGAGTTTCTTTTGAGTCGCGGCGCGAAAACAGATATACGTGACGATAAAGGAAATACGGTTCTTAATTTTGCTGCTGGAGCAGGGCAGAGAGACACTAAAGTGTACGATATCTGTTTAGCTAACGGAGCAAATCTTCAGAAAGATCTCACACCAAATGGCGCAAACGCCTTGCTGTTAGTAGGTCAGTCTACAGAAGATTTTACTTTAATCGATTACTTTATACAAAAGGGTTTAAGTGTAGATAGTGTTGACGAAAATGGTAACGGTCTTTTTAATTATGTTGCTAAAAGCGGAAATATAGAGCTGTTAAAGCAATTAGCAAATAAAGGCTTAACCGGTACCGATAATGCTTTTATTACAGCAAGTCAAGGTACGCGTTCTAAAATAAACGGTTTAGACGTATTTAGGTATTTAGAAGGTATTGGCTTAAACCCAAATGTAACTTCTGTTAATGGAGAAACTCCATTGCACGCCTTGGCTTCAAGATCAAAAGATGTAGCTACCATTTCTTATTTTATCGATAAGGGAGTGGATGTAAATCAAGAAGATAAATCGGGTGCTACGGCTTTTTTAAATGCAGCCCAACGTAATAATATTGAGATTGTTCAAACACTTTTTAAAGAAGTCAGAAACATTAATCATAAAAATAAGAAAGGAGAGTCTGCTTTAACTTTGGCTGTGGCATACAATGCACCAGAAGTCGTAGCGTTTTTGATCGCTAATAAAGCTGATGTTATGGTAACCGATGCCAATGGAAATTCGTTAACACCGTATTTATTAAACTCATATAAAGCTTCAAGAAAAAATGATTTTGAAAGTAAACTGAACGTTTTATCGGCAAATGGGTTAGAGGTTTCAAAAACTCAAAAAAATGGTGATTCTGTATTTCACTTAGCTCTAAATACTAATAATTTTGATCTAGTCAAGTTTGCAGCTGGTCTTAATGCCGATGTAAATGCTAAAAATAACGAAGGATTAACGCCATTGCATAAAGCCGCTATGTTAGCTAAAGATACTAAAACGATTAAGTATTTGGTATCTATAGGTGCTAAAAAAGAAGCTGTAACCGATTTTGGAGAAACGGCTTACGACTTAGCGTCCGAGAATGAAATTTTAAAGACGAAAAATATTGCAATCGAATTTTTAAAAAACAATAAATAATGAAAGCTTTTAAGCAGTTACTCAATTTAGGAGTGGTATTATTCGGCCTCCTTTCTTTTACGATAGCATCGGAAAGCACCAAATATAAATGTATGATTCAGATGATAAATTACACAGGTGAGTCTGCGTATGTGGTCGTTTCATTAATCAACCCGAATGGGGAATACGAAAAAACGTTGTATGTGCAGGGGGATGATGAAGAGTGGTACCACGATATTTCCGAATGGTGGAAATTCTACGGAAAAAAGCGCACTAATATTGATGCTATTACTGGCGCAACAATAGCAGGTGGTGCTCGAAATATAAGTATTGTCGATATCGAGGATTCCAAAATTGATTCTGGCTATAGTATTCGTTTTGAAACCGCAGTCGAAGATCAAGAATACTATACTAAAGATGTCGAGTTTCCTTTAACTTCAGAGACCGTAAAAAGTAAACAACAGGGCACCGGATTTATACGTTACGTACGTATGATGCCTAATTAATAACACTAAATTATACGGTATTTAATATGACTATTTCAATTTGGAGATACAGCCACCTTGCTTTAGCTGTATCTTCTTTTGTGTTTGTTTTTCTTGCGTCCGTTACTGGAATCGTTTTAGCTTTTCAGCCAATATCAGAACAACTTCAGCCTTTTAAAAGTGATGGTTTTGATACCGCTTCTTTAGCTGAGACCTTATCGGTGTTTAAAAAAACATACCCTGAAGTAACAGCTTTAGAAATAGACAAAAATGATTTTGTTTCTGCTTCGGTAATTACCGAAGATAACAAAAATTTGAATGGTTATTTTAATCCCATTACAGCCGAGTATCTCGGTGAAAAAGTAGAACCCTCAAAACTTTTTCAATTTGCAACTACACTGCACCGTTCTTTATTTTTAAAAGGGGTCGGGCGCTTTTTTGTAGGATTGTGTTCTTTTTTACTCTTTTTAATAGCCGTTTCTGGTGCTATTTTAATTATTAAACGACAACGGAGTTTTAAAAAGTTTTTTTCAAAAATTGTGAATGACAATTTTGCGCAATATTGGCACGTGGTCTTAGGTCGATTATCTTTAATTCCTATTATAGTAATCACGATTACTGGTGTGTATTTATCGCTGTTAAAATTTAATCTGTTGCCCGAAAGTAAAGCTTCGCATACTGTAGATTTCGAAGCTATTTCGGAAACTCCAATACAAGAAATTGAAGCATTTACTGTTTTTAAAAACATTCCTCTTGCCGATGTTAAATCCGTTGAATTTCCGTTTTCTAGTGATGTTGAAGATTACTACACCATTTATTTAAAAGACAAAGAAATTGTTGTTAACCAATTTACCGGTGAGGTTTTAAGTGAGATTAAATATCCTTTAGTCACACTTATTTCAGCGTTAAGTCTTAATCTCCACACCGGAAAAGGCAGCATTATTTGGTCTTTAATTTTAGCATTCGCTTGTTTAAATATTTTGTTTTTTATCTATTCTGGTTTTGCAATGACGCTAAAACGCCAAAAGGCAAAACTGAGAAACAAGTTTAAAAAACACAAATGTGAGTATATTATTTTGGTAGGTTCAGAAAACGGTAGTACCATTCCTTTCGCTAATGCCTTTTACAAACAGTTAATTAAAGCAGGAAAAAAAGTTTATATAACCGAGCTTAATAAGTACGAAACGTTTAAAAAAGTAAAACATATTATTGTGTTTACTGCAACTTATGGAGAAGGCGAGCCGCCAACAAATGCGAACACTTTTTTAGAACAATTAAAAAGTACCGAGCAATTGTATCCTATTTCTTTTTCGGTAGTTGGTTTTGGGTCGTATGCCTACCCAGATTTTTGCCAATTTGCATTAGATGTAGACCGAGGTTTTAAAGCCAAGAAAGCGCATCAGTTTTTACCACCTTTTAAAATTAACGATCGTTCTTTGGAAGCTTTTAATCAATGGATTTATTCCTTTAACAAAGCCTCTGGTTTAGTATTAGAAATTCCGCAGAAAAAATTAGTATCACCACCAAAACAGACTAAAGCTTTACAGGTCATAAGTAAAACAGATGTTGTATCTAATCCAGACGATACCTTTATTATTACACTAAAACCATCCAGAAAACAGCGTTTTAATTCGGGCGATTTATTGGCGGTATATCCAGAAAACGATTATCGAGAACGTTTATATTCAATTGGTAAAGTAAACGGGAATGTCCAGTTAAGTGTCAAGCATTACAGAAATGGTTTTGGTTCTAATTATATTAATTCGCTTCAGGAAAACGCAGTTTTTAAAGCACGAATTATTAGAAATTCAGCCTTCCATTTTCCGTCAAAAACAACACGAGTTCTTCTAGTGGCAAATGGCACTGGTATAGCACCTTTTATAGGGATGACACACGAAAACACCTCTAAAATTGAAACTCATTTGTATTACGGATTGAGAGAAAAACAGTCTTTAAATGTGTACAAAAAAGATTTGGATAGCGCTTTACAAAAAAAGCAGTTAACACAATTGCATTTGGCATTTTCTAGAGTAGAAAACAAACAATATGTGCAAGATTTATTACTAGAAGATGCTCCTTTTGTAGCCGAAACCCTTAAAAATAATGGGGTTGTAATGCTTTGTGGCTCCTTAGCGATGCAAAAGGGGGTTTTACAAGTCTTAAATGTGATTTGCGAGAAGTACAACCAAAAGCCATTGCGCTATTACCAGAGCAAAAAGCAATTAAAAATGGATTGTTATTAATCATCTAAAAATTATCGTGATGTGCCATAGACTAAAAATTTTATCAAAAGGGAAAAGTGGAAGTCTTTCTGTTTGCCAAGATTGCGATATTTACTACTTAGAATTTAATAATCTTTATTTTGAGTTTAATAACGAGCAGTTTAAACAGTTTAGGTGTTTTTTATTGAAAGTAGATAGTACGTATTGGGAAACGGAATACGCCAATGCCGATATTAATAGAAAAATTCCAATACCATCGGAGCAAGAGAATTTGGTACTTATGTTTAATCGGTTCGAAATTGAAGAACTAAAGGACTTAATCCTGAATAAAAAAAGTAGCAGATTTTTAACTGTAGATGATATCGATTATAGGTTTTTTTTAAACTAAAGGTGATTTAACTGAGAAGTAAACTCAAAATCAAGACTGTTAGTTTGTAAAATCCTTTTCTGTATTTAGGTCAGCATCTGGTTCTATCGTTTCTCCAGCTTTTAAGCTGTCATCCTCTTGTTGGTCTTCATAAGATTTAATAATAGTAGGCAGTACTAAGGGCGCTATACTTTTTACGGGTTCGTAAAGCATTGAGTCTTCGATTTCTTCTTCAGATAAAAAAGGCAAGGTATTATTCATGGTGTTAAAAACACTCAATACAACACTTAAAATCAGTGCTATTTTTAAAGCTCCAAAAACCCCTCCAAGTAATTTGTTTAAAATACCTAAAGCGGCAAAGCTAGCGAGCTTAGTCAGTGCTTTTCCGGCCAGAGAAATGGCAATAATAATCACTACAAAGGTTATAGCAAAAGCGGAAATGCTAATTGTTTGCTCGTTCCATTCTGTTTTAGATTCTAAATACGTACTCGCAAAGTGACTAAAATGGATGGCTCCATAAACCCCGGCGACTAGCGCAACCAAGGAGGCTATCTCTACAAATAACCCTTTCATAAAACCACGCACCAAACCAAATAGTAATAAGGCCGCTAGTACAATATCAATAACACTCATAATACTTTAGAATTTTAACAAATATAAATTAACTTTGCCACTGCAACCAAATACCTTTGTGTTTTACGTTGTAAATTCATGATTTAGACTCAAAAACCACTGTTTTAGGTTTAATTATCAATAAAATATCACTAATTAAAAAGACCTCCTGAAATCAGGATTCATATATGTCAAGAGACACACAATTAAAAGAACGTTGGGAATTGCTTGTAGATAGGCTTTCTGCACAGTTTGCCGACGGAGACCCCCTAGACTTAGACGCAATTATTTACTTGGTTGGCGTTCAGGAATTAGGGCAACTACACCGTCGTTTTAAAAAAGACCACAAACTCGATTTAATGCATATTGCCATCTGCAAATTACTCAGCCCTTACGGCTATTATGAACTGGATTATGTCGACGAAGAAGGCTGGCCACATTACACTATTAAAGAAGAATTGCCACATTTAAAAGCTGGTGAACAGAGTGTTTTAATGAAAGAAGCCTTGGTTAATTACTTTGTAGAAAACGATTATATACAATAAATATTAGGGCGTTACCCAAAGGGTCAGGCTATGCGCTAAATCTTTTTGCAAAAAGCGCAAAAAGGATATCGCTGCTATCCTTAACGCAAAAATCACAAAAAAAACAGTAAATTTGCAGCCGTTTTAATTACTAAGTGATCGGTAATCACAAGATATTATGATAGATAAGATAAAAGAACTTATAGCAGAAGCAGAAGCTTTTACAGCGCAATCTATAGAAGAAGTAGAAGCCTTTAGAATACAATATTTAGGTAAAAAAGGACTGCTTAATACGTATTTTGCAGAGTTTAAGAATGTTGCTAACGATCAGAAAAAAGAATTTGGTCAAGCCATTAATCAGCTAAAAAATACAGCTCAAGATAAAGTAAATGCTTTAAAAAGTGAGTTGGAAAGTACAGAGGAAGCGTCTCTAAATGGCGATCTTTCAAGACCTGGTGATCCTATTTCTATAGGAGCGAGACATCCTATTTCACTTGTTAAAAATCAAATTATCGATATCTTTTCTAATATTGGATTTAACGTTAGTGAAGGGCCAGAAATAGAAGATGATTGGCATAATTTTACAGCATTGAACTTGCCAGAATACCATCCGGCACGTGATATGCAAGACACGTTTTTTATTCAAACCGATCCAGATATATTATTGCGTACGCATACCAGCTCGGTACAAGTGCGTTATATGGAAAACAATACACCGCCTATTCGTACTATTTCTCCAGGTCGCGTGTATAGAAACGAAGCTATTTCCTCGCGTTCACATTGTTTTTTCCACCAAGTAGAAGGTTTATATATAGATAAGGATGTGAGTTTTGCCGATTTAAAACAAACACTACAATATTTTACAACCGAAATGTTTGGGAAATCTAAAATTAGATTGCGTCCGTCATACTTTCCATTTACAGAGCCTAGTGCAGAAATTGATGTGTATTGGGGACTAGAATCAGAAACCGATTATAAGATTACAAAAGGTACTGGATGGTTAGAAATTGGAGGTTGCGGTATGGTTGATCCTAATGTGTTAACAAACTGTAATATCGATCCTGAGGTATACTCTGGTTTTGCATTTGGAGTAGGTATAGATCGAATTGCGATGCTATTACATCAAATTAGCGATATTAGACTGTTAAGCGAAAATGATGTGCGTTTCTTAAAACAATTTAAAAGTGCTTTATAACGTTTAGTTACGTTTTATTATAACCTTATAAACCGATAGCGATATCGGTTTTTTTTTTATTTAACGTTTTTTTAACTTCGTTTGGTTCGGATGAAACCGAACGTATTGTATTTTTGTACTTTTAAATTTTATAATAGTATATAAAAATGGCAGTACCTATTTGTGAGAAAAAAACAGAACTCGTCGAGAAATTGGGAGTTCATATTGAGAACAAAGAGCATTTAGCTCCGGTTGCTGCTCGGGTTTTAGCCTATATTATCCTAACAGGCAAAGTAGGAACTACTTTCGAAGATTTAGTAAACCGGTTATTAGCGAGTAAAAGTACAATTTCTACACATTTACACCACTTACAAGATGCAAATCGTATAAAATACTTCACAAAAGTGGGCGATCGCAAAAAATATTTTGTGGTTAATCATGATAATATCATCCGAAATATAGACGAAATGTTAATGGGATGGGATGAAGAAAAACAACTGCACTTGGAAGTTAAAAGCTATAAAGAGTCTATTAATGCTTTAGAGTCAAGTACCGAAGAGGAGCGTTTCGATTTAAGTTTTCATAACGATTATTTAAAATTTATCGAAGAAGCATCGGCAACCATGAAACATTTAAAACAAAAATTAGAAAACAAGAATAATAAATCTTAACTATAAACACCAAATCAATGAAAATCAACTCAATACATAGTCTGTTTGTGCTAAGTTTAGTGCTTATTTTATCAAGTTGTGGCGAAAAGGAACCACAACAACAAGCACCTCGTGTCATGCCTTACCCAGTGGTGAAAGTCGAAAATCAAACCATTACATCGTATAATAGTTTTCCAACACGTATTGAAGGAGAAGTTAATAGTGATGTTAGACCTAAGGTATCAGGATATATTAAAAATGTATTAGTGGACGAGGGTGATGTTGTAAAACAGGGGCAACTATTATTTAAATTAGAAACGGCTGCTTTAAGTCAAGATGCAGAGGCTTCAAAAGCGAATGTTAATGCTGCACAAGTTGAGGTTGATAAACTTAAACCGTTAGTAGAAAAAAACATTATTAGCAAAGTGCAGTTAGAAACTGCTAAAGCAAGATTAGCACAAGCAAAAAGTGCCTATAATGGTGTTGCTGCTAATATTAACTATGCTAATGTAAAAAGTCCGGTAAATGGTGTTGTAGGATCTATAAATTATAGAAAAGGTGCGTTAGTAAGTGCTCAAGATCCTTTACCTATAACCAATGTGTCGTCTATAGATAATGTGTTTGCTTATTTCTCAATGAACGAAAAGCAATTTATCGATTTTATTGCTGAGGCTGAAGGCGAAACGTATCAAGATAAAATCGCGAATTTTCCAAAAGTAAAATTAAAATTGGCAAACAATGCGTTTTATGAACAAGAAGGAACTATAGAAACAATTACAGGTGATATCAATCAGCAAACAGGTACAATCACTTTTAGAGCGAAGTTTTCGAATGCATCGGGTGTGTTAAGAAACGGAAGTAGTGGTACGGTTTTAGTTCCAAATACCTTTAAAAATGCTTTAGTTGTACCAGCCGAGTCTACGTTTGAAAGACAAGGTAAGTACTATGTTTATGGAGTACAAGGTGATTCGTTAGTTACAAGACCAATTGCAATTAAAGCAACTGCAAACCGATTATATATCGTTGAAAGCGGATTAGAAAAAGGAGAAACTATTTTAGCAAAGGGTATTAATAAATTAGGACCTGGAAGTAAAATTAAGCCTATGCCAATTTCTATGGATAGTATTGTAAAATCGTTTAATACCGTTTTTAAATAATAAAAGTATGTTCAAAAAATTTATTGAAAGACCGGTATTATCAACGGTCATATCCATTATCATCGTAATTCTTGGGGTTTTAGGACTTGCCGAATTACCGGTGACCCAATACCCTGATATTGCACCTCCAACAGTGCAAGTAAACGCTTCTTATCCAGGGGCGAATGCAGAAACGATATTAGAAAGTGTTATCGTTCCTATCGAAGAGCAAATTAATGGTGTAGAAGGGATGACTTACATCACCTCTACAGCCAGTAACTCTGGTTCGGCATCTATACAGGTGTTTTTCGAGCAAGGTTATGATCCTGATATTGCGGCAGTAAACGTTCAAAACCGTGTGTCTCGTGCTAATGCCTTATTACCTTCGGAGGTAATACGAGCGGGAGTGATTACAGCGAAGCAGCAAAATTCGGCCTTGTTATATGCGGGATTATATTCTACAAATCCTGAGTACGACGATACCTTTATTCAGAATTATTTAAATATTAACGTCATTCCAGAACTACAGCGTATTAATGGTGTAGGTGCTGTAAATGCTTTTGGAGCTAAAAATTACGCGATGCGTATTTGGTTAGATCCTGCTAAAATGGCGGCTTATAAATTAGAGCCTAGAGAAGTCACACAGGCTATTAACGAGCAAAGTTTAGAGGCGGCTTCGGGGTCTCTAGGGCAAAATGCTGGTGAGTCGTTCGAGTATGTTATTAAATATAAAGGACGTTATAAAACGGCTGAAGAATATGGGGATGTTGTTATTAAGGCCTTAGGAAACGGTCAGTTTTTAAGAGTTAAAGATGTAGCCAAAGTAGAGCTAGATGCCTTTTCTTACTCTTCTTTATCTCGTTCTAGAGGGTATCCTTCATTAAGTTTTGGAGTTTTTCAAACACCAGGATCTAATGCTCAGGATATTATTAATGAAATTTATGAGCGCTTAGACGAGTTAAAAGAAGATTTCCCTGAAGGGATTGATTATATCGTAAATTACGATACTAATAAGTTCTTAACAGCTTCTATTGGTAAGGTAAAAACAACCTTGATTGAAGCCTTTTTATTGGTATTCCTTGTGGTGTTTGTCTTTTTACAAGATTTTAAATCGACTTTAATTCCAGCAATTGCTGTTCCAGTATCTATTGTCGGTACCTTCTTTTTCTTAAATCTTTTTGGTTACTCGATAAACTTACTTACACTTTTTGCATTACTTCTGGCCATTGGTATTGTGGTGGATGATGCCATTGTAGTCGTAGAAGCCGTACATGCTAAATTGGAAGAAGGATATACTGATGCTAAAAAAGCATCGATCTCTGCCATGAGCGAAATTAGTGGAGCTATTGTATCCATTACTTTAGTGATGATGGCGGTATTTATTCCTATTACCTTTATAAAAGGACCTTCGGGAGTATTTTACGAGCAGTTTGGTGTAACCTTAATGATTGCCATATTTATTTCGGCGATTAATGCCTTGACTTTAACGCCAGCATTATGTGCTATTTTCTTAAAGCCACATAATGACGATCCGAATAAAAAGAGAAGCTTTATGCAGCGTTTTTACGACGCTTTTAATACTGGTTTTAATGCAACCACTAATAAATATGTGGCCTCATTAGGCTTTTTAATCAAACATAAATGGGTTACTGTTGCCATATTAGGTATTAGTGTGTTTGGTATTTTTTGGATGAGTAATAACATTCGTACAGGATTTGTACCTGCTGAAGACCGTGGGGTTATTTTTATGAATGCACAGTTGCCTCCAGGTTCTTCATTAGACCGTTCGTTCCAAGTGACTGAAATCCTTAATGAGAGTATAAAAGAAATTAAAGGTGTTAAAGGAGCAACCTTTATTAGCGGTCGAAACTTTTTCTCTGGAGAAGGGAGTTCGAATGCTATGGGATTCCTTATTCTAGATAGCTGGGAGGAACGCACCTCTGATTCAGAATCTGTTGATGCTATTATCGGACAGTTATTTGCTAAGGCAGCTGTTATTCCTGATGCTAATATTATTTTCTTTACCCCGCCAAGTGTACCAGGATTTGGTAGTGCCGATGGTTTTGAAATGCGATTATTAGACCGTGGGGCTAATCCGTTAACAGAATTGGATGCTACAGCAACCGAATTTGTTGGCCTGTTAAACCAACAACCTGAAATCGGATTCGCATCGAACTCATTTAGTACGAATTATCCGCAATTGGAATTAGATATTAATATTGAGCGTGCTAAAGAAGCAGGTATTTCAACAAGTGCAATTCTATCTGCCTTACAAGGGTATATAGGTGGTAATTATGTAGCCGATTTTAGTCGCTTCGGTAAACAGTTCCGTGTATTTGTGCAGTCGTTACCAGAGGATAGAACAGACGAGGCAAGTTTAAATAGTATGTTTGTAAAAACGCCTAGTGGTGACATGACGCCTATTTCGCAGTTTGTAACATTAAATAGAACTTATGGTCCGCAAACCGTAAACCGTTTTAACTTATTTAATGCGGTAACCGTAAACGGATCGACAGCACCAGGATATAGTTCTGGGGATGCTATTGCTAAAATAAACGCTATTGCAAAAGAAAGTCTGCCGGAAGGTTATAAAGTAGAGTTTTCAGGAATTACTAGAGAGGAGATTGCGTCTTCAGGACAATCGGCGGTTATTTTTATGATTAGTATCCTGTTTGTATATTTCTTTTTATCGGCACAATACGAAAGTTACTTGTTACCATTAGTGGTTATTTTTTCTCTGCCAATTGGTGTTGCGGGAGCTTATTTAACCACCTATTTTTCAGGACTTGAAAATAATATATATTTCCAGATTGCATTAATCATGCTATTAGGATTATTAGCAAAGAATGCGATTCTAATTGTGGAGTTTGCGATTCAACGCCGCCAACAAGGCTTATCGTTAGTTGATGCTGCAATTGATGGGGCAAAAGTAAGATTACGTCCGATTTTAATGACCTCTTTTGCCTTTATTTTAGGGCTATTGCCTTTAGTGTTAGCAAGAGGTGTAGGTGCAGCAGGAAATAATTCTATTGGTACTGGTGCTGCCGGTGGGTTGTTAATAGGTACTGTAGTTGGGGTGTTTGTCATTCCAGTATTGTTTGTGGTTTTCCAATGGTTACAAGAACGTGTTTCTGGCGCTCCAGAAGTAGATACTAACGAAACTCCTCAAGAAATTAATTAGTTATGAGAAAACAAAGTTTATATAATATAGCCCTTATTATAGGGATGTCTTTGGTGTTAACCTCTTGCTTTGTAGCAAAAGATTATGAAAGACCGACTTTAGAAGAAACAGAAGCGCTATACCGCACCGATAATTTGCCTACCGATAGTCTGTCGATGGCCGAGGTGTCATGGACTACGCTATTTACAGATCCGTATTTAAAACAGTACATCGATGAAGGTTTACAAAACAATATCGATGTGCGTATTGCGCTACAGCAATTGGTTGCTGCAGAAGCCTATGCTAAGCAAGGTAAAGCAGGGTATTTACCAACTATAAATGCGGGAGCCAATGCCACACATCAAGAATTGTCTGAAAACGGCCAATTTGGAGCGCTATCTTCTGGTGGTTCTATAGATCAGTTTGACTTATCGGCTAGTTTATCATGGGAAGCAGACATCTGGGGAAAGATAAGAAGTAATAAGCGTGCTACCCAAGCGGCTTATTTGCAAAGTGTTGCAGGGCATCAAGCGGTGAAAACACAGTTGATTTCTAGTATCGCAACCGTGTATTACAACCTGTTGGCTTTAGATGCTCAGTTAGAGATAACCAAAAAAACAATAGCTACTCGCGATAGTAGTGTGGTGACTATTAAGGCATTAAAAGATGCTGGGCAAGTCACTCAAGTTGCTGTAGACCAAAATATTGCACAATTTAATAATGCAAAGGCGCTACAGGTCGATTTAGAAATGGCTATTTTTAAAATGGAGAATACCTTAAGTATTTTATTGGGTAAAGGGCCACAGCAGTTTGAAAGAAGTGCGTTGGATCTTCAAAATATAGATGCCGATATTCGTTTAGGTGTTCCGGCAACGCTATTGCGTAATCGCCCGGATGTTATGGCTGCCGAATACGGACTGATACAAGCCTTTGAGCTAGCAAACGTAGCGCGTAGTAATTACTATCCGTCATTAAAATTAACGGCGACTGGTGGCTTCCAGAGTTTGGAATTAGATAAATTATTAAGCGCGAACTCGCTTTTCGCAACACTTATTGGTGGCGTAACCCAACCCTTACTTAACCAGCGTAAAATAAAAACACAAAATGAAGTTGCTAAGGCGCAACAGGAGCAAGCGTTATTACAATTTAAGAAAACGCTACTAGTAGCCGGATCGGAAGTGTCTAATGCTTTATATGCTTACGATTCTGAAACTAAAAAAATAGAATTTAGAGAATTGGAAGCAGCGGCATTAAAGAATGCCGAAGCTAATTCTGAAGAATTACTTAAAAACGGTTATGCTAACTACTTAGACTTATTAACGGCTAGACAAAGTGCATTGAGTGCCGAGCTGAATAAAGTGGACAGTAAGCTGCAACAACTTATTGCTATGGTAAATCTCTATGAAGCTTTAGGTGGTGGCTGGAAATAACTTAGTCGTTTAAAATGATTACGAAAACCACCCTTATAGAAAGTTCTATTGTTAATTTCACGAAGTTTGGAAGCAAGCAGTTTACATTAGACGAACTTTCTAAAGTTTTAGGGATTTCTAAAAAAACGATTTATAAACACTTTGAGAATAAAGAGGATCTTGTGGCTCAGAGTATACAGTTTTTAATCGATGATTTTAATAGCGAAATACAGCAGATTATAGCTCAAAATGCTGGTGATAGTATCGTAACCATTATCTTAATTTATAAAAAAGGGTTTGAGTATTTAAAATACTTCAAACCCTCTTTTTTGTTTGAAATTAAAAAGTACTACCCCAATGCCAACCAAATTTTTGAGGCTTTTAGAAAAACGTTGGTTTTTAGCACGATATTTAGCTTATTAGAGCAAGCTAAATCTGAAGGTTGTATTAAACCAGAAGTGGATATTAGATTAATTTGTGAGTTGTATTTTTTAAGAATGGATGCGATTGCTTTTAAATCGGATGCGCTTTTTGAAACCTATTCTTTAAACAGCATTTTGGAGCATGTTGTTATATTTAATTTGCGTGGAATAACAACGATGAATTATTCTAATTCTTATTTTGAATAGATTTGTATTTTTGCAGTATGAAACAAGATATTGATATCCCAAAAGTTGAAGGTGTTTACGTGGCGATCGTAAATGAATACAACGACATTTATAAAACTCAAGACTGGAACGCTTACATTATTAATGATAATGATGACGCTTTAGAGATGGTAATTATTGTTACCGACGGTTATTCTGAAGACAAGATAACTTCTAAATTTCGTAAGAAAATAGATGTATTACCTAAAAAGAGTTATGCTAAAATTGAATTGATGCAAGAGGAATTATTTGCGGTAAACAATCAATTTAAAGTCACGTATTTTAAGGGTAACACGATGTATGATAAGGTGTATACCTTTAGAAAAAACACGATCAATTTAAAAGCCTTACAGCCTGTTCCATTAATGGAAGCACGAGGTGTTTTAGTAAAGTAGTATGTAAACCCTAATTTTTGTAGTATATTACTTAAAAAATAGACTATGAAAAAAATACGAGCAATTGGGTTTATCTTATTAGTAGTTGGGGTTGTGCTCCATTTATTTGTGGAGAATGACAGTATCGATTTTGTTACGGGATTATTTATGGGAGCAGGTTTTGCCTTATTAATTTTGGGGCAGTTAAAACGAAATCTTTAGGTTTAATATAAGGTTTTAAACGTACTGTTGTAGCTCTGTTTTGCGATAGGGATTGCAGCAGAAATCCTTTTGGAGCGTCCCGCATCAAAAGATTGTAGCGTAAAGCCCGACCCTTTGGGGAACGCCCATAAAAAGTAAGTTCTGAAAAAGAAAAAAAAACGGTCTGCTAATCGAGTTTTTCGGCTAGTTTTATAAATTCCTTTTTCGGGTCTTTTCCCTCGTATAAAATATTATAAACAGCGTCTATAATATACATTTTAGTCTTCTTTTTATTTTTCTGGTTGATTAAATGAGCGCTTTTTGTAGCGTAATAACCTTCGGCAACCATACTCATTTCCATTTGTGCCGATTTAACCGTGTAGCCTTTTCCTATCATGTTTCCAAACATGCGGTTTCTTGAAAACAGGGAATAACCAGTGACTAACAAATCGCCTAAATAGGCCGAATTGTTAATGTTGCGTTTCATTTTATGTTTTTTCTTAATAAAACGCTTCATTTCGCGAATAGCATTACTCATTAACACACTTTGGAAGTTGTCGCCATAACCTAAACCATGGGCAATACCAGCTGCTATAGCATAAATATTTTTAAGCATAACGGCATACTCGGTACCAATAACATCGTCGCTAATTTTTGTTTTAATATAATCGCTCGATAGGGCATTCGCAATATGTTGTGCTTTCTTAGCGTCGTCGCAAGAAATAGTAAGGTAAGAGAGACGCTCTAAAGCGACCTCTTCGGCATGGCAAGGGCCTGCAATAACAGCAATGTTTTGAAAAGGGACCTTGTAAATATCATGAAAATGTTCTCCGAGTAACAAACCGGTTTCAGGAACAATTCCTTTTACCGCCGAAACAACCGTTTTATTGGTGATATCGACCGTTAGTTTTTCTAATTCAGAATAAATAAAAGCCGACGGAACAACAAAAATTAAAACATCGGCATAATTAGCGATCTCATTAATATCGTTGCTTATTTTTAATTGCTCTATATTAAATTCTACAGAGCTTAAGTAGCTCGGGTTATGTTGTTCTTTTATTAAATGTTCTTTGGTATACACGCTGCGCATGTACCATCCAACTTCGGTCTGATTCTCGCATAACATCTTTACAATGGCAGTGGCCCAGCTTCCGGATCCAAAAACGGCATATTTCAATTCGTTACTCATAGTCTCTTTTTTAAAACCTATACTGTCTTTAAAGTAGGCTTCAAAAATACAAAAATATTAATGATCGCTAACCCCTTGATACAAGAGCTTTAACGTTTTTGGCACAACTTTTGGAAAACGTATACTATCAATCTTTAAAATCGACAGTTATGAAACAATTAAAACACATTTTAAGTCTCCTGCTTTTGGCAGTCGTTGTATCGTCTTGCCATACAGATGTAATTGTTCACGATGATTACGTTAATACCACACCGCCTCCACTAAGTGTGAATCAATTGTTAAACGCCTACGAGTTGTGGTATGTTGATATTAACGAAACCGTAGGGTATGGTGAAACGCCTTTCTTGCAAATGGCATTTACCATTTCATTTAGAAATGGCGTGTTATATGCTAATAATAATTTAGTAGGTATTAGAAGTCAAGGTAATGGTTTTGGAATCCCTATTGGGGACTATAACGCTTATAATATGGTATTGGATGTTGATCATGATATTGATGGTCTTGATACGTTTGACGTTTATCAAATAGACCATAATACTATAGAACTCTATAATCCATATAACGATACGTCTTATTTTTTAAATGGATCTCAGCGCTCTACATTTGACTATGATTATGTGTTTTATGACAATATTCATTATTTCTTACAAGAATATGAAGCTTGGGAAAAAACGTATACGAGTAATTACGGGGCACTGAATGCCTTTGATGATGAAAACTTTTTACAGTTTTTAGGGGGAGGTAATGATGCCACATTTAGAAGTTCTCAGGATATAGTAGGTACCGCACCCTATGCGTTATATTGGGATTATATAGGTAATTACGGAGTAGGTGATGTTGTAGGTAATATGTATTTAAAAACTTTGACTTTAGACTACGATTATTTTGATAATGAGTTTTTTGAACTTGATGTTAGAAACGATCAAACTATAGAGCTTTTTCACGCCGATTCTGGTACACTTTATAGATTTAAGGGGCGTGGCTATATTGAATATTTAAAGGAAGGAACAACAATAGACAAATCTAAATCGTCGGGAGAGAAGAAAAGAAAACAACGTACGGATAAAAAAGAGAACAGTCGTACGAACTCTCGTGTACTTTAATAATAATAACAAAACTACTTCGCATTAACAGGTTGAGTAGTTTTGTTAATTTTAATAAGATTTTAACGCCATAAAGTGTTAAAATTAGTAGGAATTGAATAGGATTTTTTTAAACTTTACAAGAATAGAACACATTAATTATTAATATTAAAAACCAATAAAAATTATGGGATTATTTTCATTTATTAAAAATGCTGGAGCAAAAGTCTTTGGAATAGGTAAAACTGATAAAGAAGAAAAAGCTGAAGCAGAAGCAGCAGAACTAAAGTTAGAAGTAATGGCTGCTAACAAATTAAAAGAAACAGTACAAGATCTTGGATTAGAGGTGGAAGGACTGACTATTTTAATTGACGATGATAAAGCAACTATTTCAGGTAAGGCTGCAGACCAATCAACGCGCGAAAAAGTGATTTTAGTTGTTGGTAATAGTGATGGTATTGCTACAGTAGATGATTTAATGACGGTAGAGCACAAAGAACCAGAAGCGCAATTTCATACGGTTGTAAGTGGCGATACCTTAGGTAAAATAGCTAAGAAGTTTTATGGAAATGCAATGAAATATCCAGTTATTTTTGATGCGAACAAACCTATGCTTTCAGATCCAGATAAAATTTATCCAGGTCAAGTCTTACGTATTCCAACGTTAGATTAGTAAGTATACATAACCACAATTAAAAAAAAAGCCAACTCAATTTGAGTTGGCTTTTTTTAATTAACTAAATAAATATAAAAAAATCAGTTGGTTTTATTGGTGGTTAACTCTTTAAAATCACTGTCGATAAAATACTTTAAAAAACAAAAAGTAGAACCAATAAATGGAAGCGCTAAAATAATGCAAATCCAGCATGTTCTATTTGTTGTGTTTTGCTCGTTATTAAGGATAAACCATATGCTTAACGCAATGTATCCAAATAAAAAAGCAAACATTAGAAGTAAAGTTAAGGGGTTTACTACCGTCATATCTATCTATTTTGAATAAAAATATTGGATTCCTACGAGTTACCGGCAACCGTTAATCGATATTTATTGCATTTCGTCTAAAACAGCTGTTATTTGAGTTTTTGCATTACGGCAAAAACCGTAATTGTAGGATTTATCCTAGTTTTAGCACTTCGCGTTGCTCATAAAAAAAGCCCAACCTGTTAGGGTTGAGCTTTGCTACTTGTACTATAAACTAAATAGAAATGTTTATGGTTTCTTGCCAAACTGTTCCGCTAATATCCGTGAGGTATACGGTATACTTCCCGGCAGGTAAATTCGCAAGTGCACGATCTTTAATAGAAAGTGTCGCTTTTGCGCCCAAAGGAATAATCATACTGTGTTTTCCCGGTTTTACCTTGGCAACATAGGCGTTGTTTATTTGCTCTTCTGGAAATTGTGATAAACGTGTGCCGTCTAAAGTTAAAAGTGTTTCTCCAGCCTCATTTTTTAAATCGATTCCAATTAAAAATGAACCATACACATCGACACCTTCAACTCTAAAAACTTGAAACGATAAGGTGTTGTCTTTTATAACACCTCCACTAAGTTCTATTTTAGGTTTAACAGATTTGTTGTGTAATGTCCCCCATACGCCACCATGAAAATACTGGTTTGTGAATAAGGTGAGTCCTAAAATTAAAAATGAACCTGTAAAAACGATTTTATGTAATAGGTTTAATTTAATGGGAAGTACTCCCGATCCTAACCAGCTAAAAACTTTTGTTTTGGTGATTTTAGACTCCTTTTTAAGCAAGAGGTAATCTAATGAGTATTTACCGCTACCGGTAAGGAAAATGGTAAATCCGGTGGCGATACCGAGTACCCCGATTTGCCATTCGTCTAAACAGGTTGTTCCAATCCATCCTGCACCTAACAAAATACCCATAGCGAGTCCGAAAACGCCAATACTCATAAGGCGTGTAAATAACCCTAACATCATACATAAGCCAACAATAGCTTCTACAATTGTAAAAATGGCCATAGACCACCATAGGGCTTCTGGATGGGTAACTAAGTATTCTATAAGGGGTTTTATTCCTAAGGCATTTGGTAAAAAGTGATTGAATTTTTCGCCAATATACCCCACCCCTTCAGGGTCTAGTTTGTCCGCTAAAATTAAACGACGCCAAAAGGCAGAGAAATAAGTCCATCCTACTACCAAACGTAGGGACATAGTAAAAAGGCCAGCCATATTATATGACTGCAGTATTTTTTGATCTTGCATTGCTATAAATTATATATTAAAAAAATTGAGATTTAAACGAAATGTAGCGTGTTTAAATCGTAGACTTTCAATCTTTTATATAAAATATATAGTGGGAGTTCTGAGTAGCGTTTAATATGCTGTTCTACCCAATATGATGGTTTGCGAGTTGTATGCGTTGCTAAAAACTGCTGAGAAAAGGCTTTAAAATCTTTCTTATCAAGCGTTTTCTTTGTCGCGATTACAGTTTCTAATTGCGATTGATCATTCCAAACATAACAACTAATTAATTGGGGTGCAGTTGTTTTGTTTTTATTGAGTGATCGAGACACTTCAAGGTCTAATGCACTTTGTACCGCACCTTTAACCGAGCATGGCGAAAGTAATAATAGCAAAGCGAGTAACGGAAGTGTTAGGAGCTTTAGGCTTAATATTTTTGAGTTTTGCGACTGCATTTTTAAATCGGTGTTGCCACCATTAAAGCGGTATTAATTAGGTGCTTATATCGAACCTCGAATCTCGCTCTTTTTTTTGTTGTGTCAAAATTCGTTTGTGTTAAATAATATTTAAAAGTAACGACACATTAATGTAAAATATACACTAAAGTAAAGAGGGCAATAGAAATCCATAGCAGTATCGCTAATGCTACTGGTTTTATGCCTGTTGTTTTAATGTCTTGAATTGAAATAGTAGAACCCACTAAAAATAAGGTCAGAACTAATAAGCGTTTTGAGACCGTAACTATACTGTTGGTTATATTTTCAGGAATGAGGTGTAGACTATTAATACAGATGGCCCCAACAAACAAAAGTATAAAATAAGGGATTTTTATTTTTTCGCCTTTTGTTTTAAAGAGGAGCATAGAAAAAAGTGATAATGGGATAATCCAAAGTGTTCGCGCTAATTTTACAGTTGTTGCAATGCGCAGCGCTTCGTCGCCATAACTTAACGCAGCGCCCACTACCGAGCTTGTATCATGAATGGCAATGGCGCACCAAAGGCCAAATTGCTCTTGGGAGAGTTCAAAATAATGCCCTAAAGGAGGGAACACCAGTAGCGCAACCGAGTTTAATAAGAAAATGATTGCTAGAGCCATACTAATAGTTTCACTCTTAGCTTTTATTACGGGTGAAATTGCCGCTATAGCGCTACCTCCACAAATAGCCGTTCCAGAGGTGATTAAATGCCCCAGTTTCCGGTCTGTTTTAAAGGCATGTGTTAGTAGTATTCCGAGGCTCACTGTGAGTAAAATAGAAAGGAGGGTGAGCGTAAAACTCTCTGTGCTCGTTACTAAGGTTTCTTTTATAAACATGCCAAACCCCAAACCTACAATAGCTATTTTTAATAAGTAGCCAACCGCTTTTTTACTTTGAGACTTAAATGGGTTTTTGAGAAGTATAGCAAAGCTAAAACCTAAAACTAAGGCCATAACACTATCGATAAAACCTAATATTGCAATAGCGGCAAGGACAAAAAAAAGGGTTTTGTGTAACAGGGTTTTCATTGTGACTAAATTATTAAAACAGCAAATTTACACTACTGTTATAACCTTTATGCACATTAAAAAGTGATGTGGGATAACTATAAGTTATGAATGGTTGTTGCGGAAGAATTTTTCGATGGTATCCATGACTCTTGACTGATAACCAGTGCGACAGACAAAATGAAACCAGCGTTCCATAGTTAAATCTGAAATATCTATTATGCGAAGTTTATTATTTTTTAAATCTTCACTAACAGCATTTATAGAGATTAAGGCATAGTTGTTAGAGTAATATAAGTAGTTTTTAATAGCTTCGGTACTGTTTAAAGTGACCACAGTATTGAGGTTTGAAATACCATTTTTGTTTAGAAAGTCATACATAATATCTCGTGTGCCAGAGCCAGACTCACGTTCTATTATAGGTAATTGTTGTAGGATTTCACGATTAATAATTCCGTTTTTAAAATCGGGATTATTAGCATGGGTGACCAGTACAATTTCATCTTTTATAAATGGCGTGAACTGAAGTATTCTATTCGACTCTTTACCTTCGGTAATCCCAAAATCTAAGTGTTGGTTTACAATTAGCGCTTCGATATCTTCCGAGTTCCCACTTTTAATTTTAAAAGTTATTTCCGGATATTGTAGTCTAAACTTAGCAATTATTTTTGGAATGATATAATTGGCCAAGGTGGTACTCACACCAAAAGTGATTTGTTTTGGTAGGTCTTCTCTTAAATTTAAAAACTGATTGTCGATTTCAGAATAAATGGCTAAAATTCTGTCCGCATAAATTAAAAAGGCTTTGCCGTTTTCTGTAAGTTCAATGGCATTGCGGTGTCTTAAAAAGAAGGTGGATTTATATTCAGATTCTAAAGTTCTAATCGCTTTAGAAACCGCAGGTTGAGAAATATACAAATCTTCGGCGGCTTTTGTAAAGCTTAAATGATTAGCAACGGTTTTAAAAATTTGTAATTTCGTTTTCATAAGACGAGCTGTTTTTCTGATTCCCCAGCCTATTTAATGGTTATTCACCCAATAGTGATTAGGCATTTAAAGCCTGAATAAAACCATTTGCTAGAAGGTGCTTTTAGCGGTAAAACTGCATGTCGTCAATATACTTCCATACGTGTTCTGGTACTAGCGGCCTTATGTTTTTACCTTCTTTTATAGCGTTGCGAATATATGTTGAAGACAATTGCATAATTGGCGCATCTACCCGTTGAATTTTTGGGTGGCTATTAAACTGGGTATCAACAGTGCCTTCAGCGATTCTAGGGTACACATAAATAGAATGGTATTCTAATATGAGCTCGTAATTTTTCCACTTATGAAACCCTTTTAAATTATCTTCTCCCATGATAAGGGAAAAATCATGATTTGGAAATTTCTCCTTTAAATAGGTGAGTGTGTTGATCGTATAGTTAGGCTGAGGTAAATTAAACTCGATGTCACTAGGTTTTAGATTGTCGTAGTCTTTTGTTGCCAGATGCACCATTTCTAAACGGTCGTAGTTATCGAGTAGGGTGCTTTTCTTTTTAAACGGACTATGAGGTGTGACAACAAACCAAACCTGATCTAAGTCGCTGTTTTCTGCCATTTGATTGGCGATAATTAAATGGCCAACATGAATGGGGTTAAAAGAGCCAAAAAACAGACCTATTTTCATAATTACGGTGTTTTAATTTTAACTGTTTATAAAATTTTCAACTGTAGTTTCTGCTTCTGCAAGCGCCTTGTCTAAATTATCATTTTCTATAATCACATCAAAAAGAGGTGCAGTGGCAAGTTCTGCCGATGCTTTTGCTACACGCATATTAATTTTATCGTCGCTTTCTGTTTTTCTATTTTTTAATCTAATCTTTAGCTCATCGATACTTGGTGGCTTAACAAAAATAGATAAACACTGTTCAGGAAATTTTCGTTTAATACGCAATCCTCCAGACACATCAATATCAAAAATCACGTGTTTACCCAAAGCCCAAAGCCTTTCGACCTCTGCTTTTAAAGTTCCGTAAAAATTATCTCTATAAACTTCTTCCCATTCTAGGAATTCATCAGCTTTAATTTTGCTTTTAAATTCTTCAGTCGATAAAAAGTAGTAGTCTTCTTGATCTACTTCTTCACCGCGTTTTTCGCGAGAGGTGGCAGAGATAGAAAACGCTAAGTTAAGAGCGTCGTTATTTAATAAATGTCTAACAATTGTTGTTTTTCCGGATCCTGAGGGAGCAGAAAAAACGATTAATTTACCTTGTTTTGTGTTGTTTGCTGTGGTCACAGATTTTAATTTTGGTACGTGCTAATTACAGTACGTTTAGTAATTGTTCTTTAATTTTTTCTAACTCGTCCTTCATTTTCACGACCAATTGTTGCATTGGTGCAAAGTTGCTTTTTGAGCCTATAGTATTAATTTCTCGGCCCATTTCTTGAGAGATAAACCCTAATTTTTTTCCGTTAGAATCTTCAGAGTCTAAAGCCTCTAAAAAATAGTCTAAGTGGTTTTTTAAGCGTACTTTTTCTTCGGTTATATCGAATTTTTCGATGTAATAAACTAACTCTTGTTCAAAGCGGTTTTCATCGTATTTCTCCTTGAGTTCTTCAACGCCTTTTTTTAAGCGTTCTCTAACGCCTTCGATTCGTTCAGGATCCATTGCGATGATTTCCTCTAATACACTAGCAATCGATGCTACGCGATTTCTAAAATCGGCTTCCAATACTTTACCTTCATCCAATCGGTAGGTTTTAATACTTTCAATAGCCTTTTTAATTTCAGCTTCTATAGTCTTCCATTCGGTTTCGTCGATTTCTTCACGCTCTGTATTTAAAGCATCAGGAAACCGGACCGCCATTTTTAAAAGCTCCACTTCATCACCATCTACAACGGCTTTTAATTGTTCGATATACTGCTTTACAACAGGCGTGTTAATTTTTGCTGAGGTGTCTTCGGCAGTAGTTTCAACATAAATAGAAAAATCGACCTTTCCACGGTCTAATTCTCGGGCAATTAATTTGCGTAGTGGGAGTTCTTTTTCTCTATAAATAGAAGGCATTCTGGCATTTAAATCCAGGTTTTTACTATTTAGCGATTTGAGTTCTATCGATATCTTTTTTGTTGGTAACTGCACTACAGATTTACCGTAGCCTGTCATGGAATGTATCATAAGCTTTATGTATAAAGTTGTGCAAAGGTAATGAAAACAGAGTGTATAGAAAACCTTTTAATTTATTATGCATGCACAGTAAAATTATGTAGTTTTGAACTAAAATAAAAAAGATAATGTACACGAAACAATTTGAAATACGATGGAGTGATGTGGATGCGAATAGGCACCTAGCAAATTCTGCTTATACGAACTTTATGAGTCATACGCGTATGGCTTTTTTAATAGAGAAAGGGTTTACCATGAAAGAATTGGCAATACATAATATTGGTCCTGTAGTTTTTTACGAGCATATGTTTTATTTTAAAGAAGCGTTTATGGGGCAGCCAATAACGGTGAGTCTTGAAGTTTCAGGTTTGAGTGAAGATGGTTCGTTTTTTAAATTTGATCATAATTTTTACAACCATAAAGGAGAAAATTTAGCATTTTGTGAAATGTTTGGCTCTTGGATCGATTTAAAAGAACGAAAAATAACAGAGCTACCACAGGAGTTACTGGACATAGCCAACCATTTCCCAAAGTCGAAAGATTTTAAAATACTCACCAAAGAAGATGCGCGAGCTAAAGGACGCAGACCCGTAAATTTGGAGCTATAGTTTAACCTTCTACTTTTGGTTTTTTAGTCACTAAATAGACTCCCGAAAATATTAAAGCGGAAGCGATAAGTTTTACACTACTTAAACTATCGCTTCCCATTATAATTGCAAATAGTCCGGCAATTATGGGTTGGATGTATATAAATATACTTACTGTTGAAGCTTTTAAATGGCGTAGTGCTAACGGATTTAAGGTGTAGGTTCCAAACGTAGCACCAACCACTACAAATGCAATAGAGAAGTAAATATAAGAAGGGAATGACGAGTAGTCTATAGCCAAAAAGTCTCGTATTCCAAAGGGCGTTACAAGGATTAACCCAAATAGAAACACCCATTTTATAAAGGTGAAAGGATGGTATTTATCGGTTAATTTTTTAATAATTATTATATAAATACTATAAGAAATTGCATTTATTAAAACCAATAAATTCCCAAGTGGCACATTGTCGGCTATACGTGTTGATTTACCATATACAGTTAAAACAATGGCACCAATACAGGCGAGAATAACCCCTGTAATTTTAAGCGCTGTTAAACGTTCTTTCAAGTAAAAAGTGGACAGTATTAAAACTATAATAGGTACAATGGTGGTAATTACGGCGGCATGAATTGGGGTGGTGTATTCTAAACCTTTAAAAAATAGTAGCATATTGGTGGCTACACCAAAAACAGCGGCGAAAAATAAGGTAAGAAAATCTTTCCGAAGAATTTTTTCTTTAGGCCCCATGCTACTAAAGAGCCAAAACAGTAAAGTAGCCCCGCCAACTCTAAAAATAATAAAGGCAAATGGCGTTACATAACCTCCAGCAATAACATCTTTAGCAAAGGTAAAATTTAACCCGTAAAGCAGCTGTACTGTAAAGGCAGCAATGAGCGCCCAAACCCTAAACTTCATTTAAAGCCTGTTTAACAGCTTCTACATTTTTCTTAGAATTTCCTATGTATATGGTATTGTTTATAATAAAAACAGGGCGGCTTAGAAAGGTGTAATGTTCTAAAATATAGTTTTTATAATCAGATTCGGTTAAGGATTTGTTTTTTAAATCCATCGTTTTGTACAAGGTTGCTCGTCTACTAAACAGCGCTTCATAGCTTCCTGCTAATTCTCCCATCTGTTCTAATTGCTTTTCGGTGATGGGTTCGCTTTTAATATCCTGTAAAACAAAATCTGAAGGAAGATTCAATTCTTTTAAAATTCTAGAACAGGTACTACACGTTTTTAAATAGTATACTTTTTTCATCTTTCAGGTGGGTTTGTGAGTGCAAAATAAATTTAATTTAACAAAAAAGGAGTACTTTTATCTAAAATTATAATTATGACATTTGCATTCGATATTACTTTAAAAAATAGAGCCCTTTTAAAAAGTATTTTAGAAAACTATAGCTTAGAGGATTTAAATAAAGTACCCGATGGGTTTAAGAATAATCTTATTTGGAATATAGCACATACCGTTGTTACCCAACAGTTATTGGTGTATAACTTATCAGGATTACCAATGAATGTGTCGGATGATATGGTTGCCAAATACAAAAAAGGAACAAAAACCGAGCATGTGGCTTCCCAAGAAGAAGTTGACGATATTAAAAGTTTGTTGTTTTCTACTGTAGAGCAAATGGCAACGGACTATAACAACCAACGTTTTAAAACGTATACAGCTTATACGGTGTCAACAAATAGTACACTTCGTAATGTAGAAGATGCAATAGCGTTTAATAACTTCCATGAGGGCATTCACTTAGGCTATATTTTAGCGCTTAAAAAGTCACTTTAGAATTTTAAATATGAATTGGCAACAGTATAAGGAATTGTAAATTCTAAAGGGTCATTTGCAGGGCTACTTAAGCGATCGTAGAAAATAATTATGCCTTCTTCGCTAAACCCTAAATGGTCAGGAAGAGAAAACGGATCGTCGTTAAGCTCTAAATTACTTTCTTTATACCCTGTTTCTAACTCTTTATCATAATACTTTTTAACCAGGGTTTTAAAAGCGTTAATGTCGGTTATTAAATCGGTAGTTTCCAATTCTTTACCGGTTTCTGTATCAAAATTAAAGAATTTCATATTAAAAACACCTTGCGCCCCACCGGTATTAATACTCGAGTTCATTACGATGCAAATTAATGCTTCGTTTTGATATATTATTTCACCATCGATTAAGGCTTCCCAAGAGGGAAGTTCGGTTAAAAGTGTTTTTCCGATTTCAGTTTTAAAGGCAGTATAAGACTTGTTAAATGCAGAAATGTTTTCCTCTATTGTTGGGTGAGCGGTATTTGCGGAGTCGACTGTTAATGCAGTATTGGTGTAGCTTGCTAGTGCGTTGTTTATTGCTTTAGCAGCTTCCGTATTCCCTTCAGCTTTGGGGATGTTAATCTCCACAATCGTTTCGTTTTCTGAAATGATTTCAGTTGTTATAAATACGAGTGTGTTATCTTTTTCACAACTCAACAAGCTAATTGAAAGCATTAGGATTAAAAGGTATTGAAATGGCTTTAATGCGAAACTGTTAAACATAGTTTAAAGATGTTAATGGAATTTGAATAGAACGAATTAAGCGTTAATTTAGTTGTAATCAAAAAATATTAGGATGAAATTTAATACAAAAACAATTCATGGCAAACAATCTCCAGATCCAGCTTACGGAGCAGTGATGCCACCCATATATCAAACTACGACCTATGCCCAATCTACTCCTGGTGGACACAAAGGTTTTGAGTATTCTAGAAGTAGCAACCCTACACGTCAGGCTTTAGAAAATGCTTTAGCAAGTATAGAAAATGGGGAGTTCGGATTGGCTTTTGGTTCTGGCTTAGCCGCGATAGATGCGGTTATGAAACTATTAAAACCAGGAGATGAAGTGATTTCAACTAGCGATTTATACGGTGGGTCTTACCGTTTGTTTACCTCTATTTTTGAAGGTTTTGGTATTAAGTTTCATTTCGTGAATATGGGAGAGCCATCTACTATCGAGCAGTATATAAACGCGAAAACAAAACTAATTTGGGTAGAAACGCCTACAAATCCGATGCTGAATATTATTGATGTTAAGGCCGCTGTGGCCATAGCTAAAAAACACAAGGTGTTATTGGCTGTCGATAATACATTTGCCACGCCTTATTTGCAACAACCTTTGGAGTTAGGTGCCGATATTGTGATGCACTCTGCGACTAAATATCTCGGTGGGCACAGTGATGTTGTTATGGGTGCTTTGGTAGTTAAAGATCAGGCCTTGGCGAAGCAGTTATATTTTATTCAAAATGCTTGTGGTGCAATTTGTGGACCTCAAGATGCTTTTCTTGTTTTAAGAGGAATTAAAACCTTGCATATTAGAATGCAGCGCCATTGTGAAAATGGTAAAGCAGTAGCGGAGTATCTGGCAGCCCACCCTAAAGTAGAGAGCGTGTATTGGCCTGGTTTCGAAACACATCCTAATCACCCTATTGCAAAAGAACAAATGACTGGTTTTGGTGGGATGCTTTCATTTACAACGAAAGGCAATAATTATAAAGAAGCTATTAAAACCGTAGAGCGATTTAAACTGTTTACTCTTGCCGAGTCCTTAGGAGGTGTAGAGTCTTTGGCCGGACACCCAGCGAGTATGACACATGCAAGTATTCCAAAAGCAGATCGTGAAAAAACAGGTGTGGTAGATTCTTTAATTCGCCTTAGTGTAGGAATCGAAGATATAGAAGATTTAATAAAGGATTTAAAACAAGCTTTAGGATAGTGTTTTATAAGTACTCATCCAGGTAAAGAATGTAGTCAAAATTTAACCAAACCAACCAATCGTTGTATTTATTATAGCTTAATCCATAGTTTAAACCATCAACCCAATCGCTAAGGTAATGTTGACCGCGCAGATCTATCATTAAATCCGTCATGGTATTTAATTTATAGCGTACTACACTGGTTACAGTAGACCATGTGGTTGCTGAGCTTACATTAATTGGATTTGGTAATCCAGGAGCGGACCAAGGGGTATAAAAGTTATTTAGATTTTTAATATTACCCGGGTTACCTTCCCCCATATATGAAGTACTTACTTTAGGGTTTTAAGAAACATTATGAAACCAGCAGTTATAAATGGGTCCCAACGACTTGAAAAGGCTTGAAAATCCCTAATGTTTAATGGGAAATATTCTAATTGCATCCCGACATTAAAATTATTCGCTTCCCCTTTGTGGTCTCGTAAGCGTTGCGCTTCATCACTCGTTTTTGAGGGATCTACAAATATTCCGAAACCTGCTAAATTGGTTTTGTTACAGGATGACTTTGTTCTAATTTTAAAATGGTCATAAAAATAATCGACAGTATACCTACCTCGATTAGATCTATAGGCGAACTCTAAAAAGTGTACAATCCCTATTCCTAAGCCTACGTTACCAGCATTCGTATCCCAGTTGGTACGCACACCATAATCCGATTTAAAAGCGACCGGACCTATAATTACACCTGTTTCATGGGTAATTCTGATTTGTGAAAAAACAAATCTCGAAACATAAAAATGAGAAATTTAGAGTACTTTAAAGTACAAAGATTTAAAATTATGGTAACTTAAAGGTTATTAATAATATAACTCATAAAGTTATTGATCTTATCACATTATTATAATAAAAGCTTTAAATTGATGTAAGGTGAAATGTAATACAATAAATTTAAGTTTTGGTCTATAAATTAGTGGTGTTACTGGTAATTAATTTAAACTTTTTTAATTATGGATTCTAAAATTAAAGACTTTTTTAATGCGGTTAAGAATAAGAATCGTAATGAAGATGAGTTTCTGCAAGCGGTTTATGAAGTAGCCGAAATAGTAATTCCTTTTATTGAGCAAACACCTAAGTATCAAAATAGGATGCTTTTGGAGCGGATGGTCGAGCCCGAAAGAGTAATTATGTTCCGTGTATCTTGGGTGGATGATTCAGGGAAAGTGCTAGTCAACCGCGGGTTTAGAGTTGAGTTTAATTCTGCTATCGGACCGTATAAAGGTGGTTTACGATTTCATCCCTCTGTTAATTTAAGTATTCTAAAATTTTCAGGATTCGAACAAGTTTTTAAAAATAGTTTAACCAGTCTGCCTTTAGGAGGCGGTAAAGGAGGGAGTGATTTTAACCCTAAGGGAAAGAGTGATAATGAGGTGATGCGGTTTTGTCAGTCATTTATGAGTGAATTATATAGGCATATTGGCGAAAACACAGATGTTCCAGCAGGAGATATGGGAGTAGGTGCTCGTGAAATAGGTTTTCTATTTGGGTATTATAAAAAATTAAAAAATGAATTTACAGGTGTGTTAACCGGCAAGGGCTTGTCTTATGGAGGGTCTTTAATTCGGCCAGAGGCTACTGGTTATGGTTGTGTGTATTTTATTCAAAGTATGTTACAGCGGATAAATGACGCCATAAAAAATAAAACGGTTGTCATATCTGGCTCTGGGAATGTCGCTCAGTATGCCTGTGAAAAAGTAACAGAGTTAGGAGGGAAGGTTGTTGCAATGTCTGATTCTTCGGGATATATTTATGATAAGGAAGGTATCAACACTGAAAAGTTAAAGGTCATTATGACCATAAAAAATGAAAATAGAGGGCGTATTCAAGACTATCTTAATACGTATAAACAGGCTAAATATTTTAGCGGCGAGCGCCCTTGGGCTGTTCCATGTGATATTGCTATTCCTTGTGCGACTCAAAATGAATTAAATAAGGAAGAAGCTGAGGTGTTGGTTAAGAATAAGGTGCTGGTGGTCGCCGAAGGTGCAAATATGCCATCAACCCCCGATGCAATTGCGGTTTTTCAGAATTCTAATGTATTGTTCGCTCCAGGAAAAGCAGCGAATGCTGGAGGGGTAGCAACATCGGGGTTGGAGATGAGCCAAAATGCTATACGGTTAAGTTGGACTAAAGAGGAGGTCGATAACAAGCTAAAAGATATAATGAAGCACATCCACTCTTCTTGTGAAACTTATGGGGTTAATGATATAGGAGGTGTAGACTATGTTAAAGGAGCTAATATTGCAGGGTTTGTAAAAGTTGCCGATGCGATCATCGCACAAGGCGTGGTATAGGGATCATGTTTAAACTGTAATAAAAAGCTCCTTCTAAGGGGCTTTATTGTTTTTTGTATATATTTTTGTAGTAATTAACGTTATACTAGATATATCGAATATTGAACGCATGAAAATTAAAACCTTACTTATACTTTTATTTTTAATTCCTGCATTAAACTATGCTCAAGATTTTACTAGAGATTGGCAAGGGTATTTCAGTTATTTAGATATTAAGGATATTTCTCAAAGCGCTAATCTGGTGTTTGGTGCAGCAGATAATGCTATTTTTATTTACAATACTCAAACCAATGAAATGGATAAGCTTTCTACCATTAATGGGTTGTCTGGAGAGCCTATTTCTGCAATTAAATATGCCGAGAATCAAGGTGTTTTATTAATTGGTTTTGATAATGGTTTAGTGCAAGTCTATAGCGAGTCTACAAATAAATTTACTACGGTTGTCGATATTTTAAATAAACCGTCGATTCCTCCCATAGATAAAAAAATAAACCATTTTAGAGTGTATAATGGTTTTGCCTATATTTCTACAGATTATGGAATTTCCTTATACGACATTCAAAATTTAGAGTTTGGAGACACTTATTTTATTGGAAATGGCGGAGCGCAATTAAAGGTGAATCAAACGGCAATAAATGATGGTTTTATTTATGCCGCTACAACTTCCGGAATGCGAAGAGCAGATGTATCCAGTCCTAACTTGGTTAATTTTCAAGAGTGGCAGTTAATTAATGCTTTTAATTGGGTTGGTGTGGAGTCTTTAAATAATAAACTCTATGCATTGCGAAATGTGAATAAATTATATGAATTGGTAAATACTACATTCGTTGAGCGTGTGTCGTATAATACAACGTCTGTTCAAATACAATCTGAAGAAAATAGATTACAAATTACAACCTTAAAATCCTTTTATGTTTATGATGAAAATTTAAGCCTTCTATCGCAGTCTGATGTGGTGAGTGACTTTAATACAGAGTTTACTTCAGGAATTAGTATCGGAGACTATGCATATATTGGAACAAAAGGTGATTTTGATACTGGACGTATTGGATTTGGTGTTTTAAAAGCTTCATTTAATGCGCCTTTAGAGTATAAAGAAGTTCATCCTGATAGCCCAATTTCAAATAATGCTTTTGCTATAGCTGCTGCAGATAAAAATCTATGGATAACGTATGGTGATTATTCCGTGTCTTTTAATCCTTTTCCTTTAAGAACACGAGGATTTAGTCATTTAAAACAAGACGAATGGGTTAATATCCCGTTCGATAGTGTGTTAGGAGCAGTGAATTTAAATAAGATTAATGTAAACCCTTTAAATTATAATCAGGTTTTTATCAACTCTTTTGTACATGGCTTGTTGGAAGTTAATAATGACATTCCAGAAGTATTATACAGTGTGAATAATAGTAGTTTTCAATCCTCTAGCGCGTCCGTAATTGATATACGCAATAGTGCTTCGGTAATCGATAAAGACGGTGTTTTGTGGTGTACCAATGCAAAAACGACTAGTCCTTTAAAGTCCTTTAATATGAGTACTGGAGCTTGGGGGAGTTATAATTTTAGTGCGATACTTCCTACGGCAAACTCGGAGTTTGGATATGGCGATATGGATGTGGACGATAATGGAGTGAAATGGATAGGTGGTTATAAATCAGGAATTATTGGTTTCGATAATACTGGAGGTGAAAACCTATTAAAAAATATTTCTACAGAAGACTTAAACATGCCTATAGCCCAGGTGTATAGTGTTGCTGTAGATAATAGTAACACCGTTTGGATAGGTACGGGAAAGGGATTGCGAGTAATTTATAGTGGATCAGATTTTTTTAGCAATCCTAACTTTAAGGTGTCTTCAATTATTGTTTTAGATAATGGTACGGCAAGCGAATTACTTTACCAGCAGTTTATAACGAGTATCGAAGTGGATGGATCTAATAATAAATGGATTTCAACATTAGGAACGGGGGTGTACTATTTATCTGCCGATGGACAGAAAACCATTTACCATTTTACTATGGATAACTCACCACTACCATCAAACAACATAGTAGATATTGCTTTAGATGAGGTTAATGGTATAGTTTATATGGCTACCGATAAAGGTGTTGTGTCCTTTAAGAGTGATACTTCCAAGGCACAAGAAAGTTTAGAAAACGCATTTGTTTATCCAAATCCAGTACGTCCTACCTTTAATATTAATCAAGAAAAAGTAAAAATTAAAGGTCTTACCAAAAATGTAAATATAAAAATCACGGATATTGAAGGGAATTTAGTGACTGAAGCTGAATCGCGAACGAATACTAAATTTAGAGGCTATAATTTAGAAGTTGATGGGGGAACAGCCTTATGGAATGGTAAAAATTTAGCCGGTAAAACCGTGGCGTCTGGAGTTTACCTCATTTTATTATCAGATTTAGATAGCTTTGAAACCAAAGTGCTAAAAATAATGGTGGTACGCTAATGTTTACGGCCACAAAAGCAATAGTGCTATCGAAAATTAAGTATAAAGACAATGACTTAATTGTTAAATGCTATACTCAAAAGGAGGGCATTGTTAGTTATTTATTACGCGGTGTTTTCAAATCAAAAAAAGCCTATTCTAAAGTCGCTTATTTTCAGGAGTTATCACAACTTCATTTGGTTACCGACCACAAAGAGAAACGCGGATTACAATATATTAAAGAAGTTAAAACGAGTTACTTGTACAGTACTTTGCATACGCATGTTTTAAAAAGTGCTATTGTGATGTTTTTAGCTGAAGTGCTATCCAGTTCTTTACAAGAAGAAGAGCAAAACGATACGCTCTTTAACTTTTTAGAGGCCACCTTGCAATGGCTTGATACTAATGAAACTTACGCTAATTTTCATCTGCTATTTCTATTAAACCTATCTAAGCATCTTGGGTTTTATCCCGATAAAACAGCGATAGATGCACCGTACTTTAATTTGTATGATGGCGAGTTCCAATATTTGAAAGAAAGTAAGTATTGCATTTCGGGAGAAAACTTAATACTTTTAAAACAGCTATTGGGCACAAATTTTGATGCTTTAGAATTAGTGAAAATAAATGGGTCTCAACGGCAAGCCTTTTTAGGGGTTATGTTGCTGTATTTTGAGTTGCATTTAGGGGCATTTAAAAAACCAAAATCTCTACAAGTCTTCAATGAAGTATTTAGCTAAGTGTGTAAATAAAAAATATTTTAGTGTGTTATGTGCAGTGTTACTCTCATGTTTGGTACACGGACAGACGATTCAAATAGTAGATCACGACACCCATGAGCCTATAGCCGGAGTTGCTGTTTTTAATAAAGAGAAAACATTAAGCGAGGTGAGTGATTTTAAGGGAGAAGTTAATCTCTCACGTTTTAATTTTGACGATAAAGTTTATTTTAAGCATATAGCATATCAGCTAAAAAAAATTAAAAAATCAACACTTAAAAAGTCAGTAGTCGTTCTTGAAGCGAATAATGAAGCTCTAGACGAAATAGTTATTTCTGCCTCTCGATTTAAGCAGGACAAGCGCGATATTCCCAATAAAATTATTAGTTTAAATGCTAAATCTATAGCCTTAAGTAATCCGCAAACTAGTGCTGATGCTTTAGAGAATACCGGACAAGTGTATATTCAGAAAAGTCAGTTGGGTGGTGGTAGTCCTATAATTAGAGGGTTTTCGACCAATAGACTTTTGATTACTGTAGATGGTGTGCGTATGAATAATGCTATCTTTAGAGGAGGCAACCTTCAAAATGTGATTGCTATCGATCCTTTTTCAATACAAAAAACGGAGGTAACCTTAGGTGCAGGATCTATTATTTATGGTAGTGATGCTATCGGGGGTGTTATGAGTTTTTATACACAAAAGCCGCAACTCTCTTATTCAGATAAACTATACACAAAAGCCCAAGCTGTTATACGCTATGCCAGTGCAAATCAGGAAAAAACAGCGCATGTAGATTTTAATTTTGGAAAAGAAAAATGGGCGTTTTTATCTCATGTGAGTTATAGCTATTTCGATGATTTGCGAATGGGTACAAACGGACCTACGGACTATTTAAGACCAGAGTATGTTGTGACGCAACAAGGAGAAGATGTGGTGATTAAAAATGCAAACCCTAGACTTCAAAAGCAAACGGGTTACGAGCAAATCAATCTCATGCAAAAAGTGCGTTTTGAGCCCAAAGAAAATTTAAGTTTTGATTTGGGAGTGTTTTATACCACAACGTCAAATACTCCAAGATACGATCGCTTGATTCGCTATAAGGGAGATGTTTTAAAATCTGCCGAGTGGTATTATGGGCCTCAACGATGGTTTATGACTAATTTAAACGTGACGAAACTAAGTAGTGGTTCAAATTTATACGATAAAATTCAGGCTACTGTGGCGTTCCAAAATTTTCAAGAAAGTAGGGTAGATAGAAATTTTAATTCGATTTCACGATCCATTAAAGAGGAAGCTGTCAATGCCTTGTCTTTTAATTTAGATTTAGAGAAAAGATTAAGCGATAAGACCGTATTTCATTACGGTGCAGAATATATTTATAACCACGTGGGGTCTAGTGCTAAAAAGGAGAATATACTAACAGGCGAAACGGCACACACGGTATCTAGATATCCTAATGGTGCACGATGGCAATCGGCAGCAATTTATTCGAGTTTAAAATACAAACCCAATACTAACTTTGTTTTTCAAACGGGCTTGAGGTATAATTACATCACTTCTTTTGCCGATTTTAAAGCCAATAACGCTTATTTAAATTTACCCTTTTCAGAGTCTAAAAATACGGCAGATGCCTTAACAGGGTCGGCAGGGGTTAGTTGGTTGCCTAATGAAACGCTGCAATGGCGCTTTAATTTATCGACTGCTTTTAGAGCACCGAATATTGATGATATAGGTAAGGTATTCGATTCTGAGCCTGGTGCTGTTGTTGTGCCAAATGCTAATTTGAAATCGGAGTATGCCTATGGTGGGGAGTTGGGGTTAACTTTAAACTTTAGTGATAAGGTGGTACTTGATGCCGCTACGTATTATACCTATTTAGATGATGCTTTAGTGCGTAAAGATGGTGATTTAAACGGAGAGACAGAGATTATGTATAATGGCGAGTTAAGTACAGTACAATCCCTTCAAAATGCTTCTGAGGCCCGTATTTACGGATTCGAACTGGGGACAAAAATTAATATTTCAGAAGCTTTTAAAATAACCTCTCAGTACTCAGTCGTAAGTGGTTCTGAAACTACAAATACTGTTGAGGTACCTGTAAGACACGTTGCTCCCAATTTTGGAAATACACACTTTATATGGCAAAATAATAAATTGACTACCGATGCCTATTTAAAATACAATAGCGAACTGTCGTTTTACAAGTTAGCACCTTCAGAAATAAATAAAGACTATATCTATGCCTTAGATGCTAATGGTCAGCCCTATTCGCCATCGTGGTATACACTTAATTTTAGATTGCAGTACCAAGTTAACGAGGCTATTATGTTAACCTCTAGTTTAGAGAATATAACCGATGAGCGTTACAAAACGTATTCGTCAGGAATTGCTGCTCCAGGTAGAAATCTTATTTTATCCTTAAAATACACACTGTAAAAAGAAGAGCAGGCTTACTACTTCGTGTTGTTTTGTTCTAATAGTTTATTTTTACCCTATGTTTCATAACCCTAAGACCTATACCATAGAGGAGGCTAAAAGAAAGCTAGAGCATTACTGTGCCTATCAAGAGCGCTGTCACCAGGAGGTACAGCAAAAGTTATACGGTATGAATATGATACCAGAAGCGGTCGATCTTATTATCGTTCATTTATTGGAGCACAATTTTCTTAACGAAGAGCGCTTTGCTAAAACCTTTGTCCGCGGAAAGTTTAATATAAAAAAATGGGGCAAACATCGGCTAACAAGAGAGCTTAAGAAGAAAGATATTTCTAAGTACAATGTAACACAGGCAATGAAAGAAATCGATGAAGACGAATACTATAAAGTCTTTAATGAACTCGCCGAAAAAAAAGCACTTTTGATAGAAGAAAAGGATGTGTATAAGAAAAAGAAAAAGCTAATTGATTATTTGTTATACCGTGGTTGGGAGTCTCATTTGGTATTTGATAAGGTGAATGAGCTCATTAAGTAAAGGATATAAAAAAAAAGTCTTTCAAGATGCTCTTGAAAGACTTTTTTTATGCTTTATAGTGGGGCTTTCTTAAAGATTAAAAATAGCGCCAATATTTACTGTAAATTGATTGTGAATTTTTTCTGCTGGTGTTAAACGGTCGGTGTCATATTTTGCTAATGGCGTGTTGAATTCTGAATAAATTCCGAAACCACTAGTAAAGAAATAACGCATACCAAAATGCCCACCAAAATTCTTTAAACTTAAGCTTAATCCTGGATAGAAATCAAGGTTTTCGCTAATGTTTACAACATTTCCTAGGTTTGCATTAAACCTTGCTTTTAAATCGAAACGTTCAATAAAAGCTTTGTCAACACCATTGTATACGTTTAAAGCGTAGGTAGAATTCATACCTATCGAGAAGTTTTCTCCCAGTCCGTAATCGTACCCAATATTAAGTCCGGAGGCATTATTTTGTAAGTTTGCTCCAATAAAAAATTTCTGGTCACCTTTACCGGTAAACGATTGGCTATTTGCTATAAATGCAGAAAATAACAGGGCTATAAGTAGTATTTTTTTCATGTTTAAATTATGATTTATTAATATTAGTTAATGCTTTTTCGTTTTTCCAATCAATCCATTGCTGACCTTTTAAACGTCTCATTAAGTTGTCAAAATTACGCATTACAATTATATTATATAAGGCTTTTCCTAAATTTTTAGGTCGTCTTGCAATGGCTCTTAAGCTCATAGAGAATCCGGGGGTTATATAACGCATATAATGCCAATACCCTTCCGGCATGTATAAGATTTCACCGTGATTTAATTCGCCGTGCCAGCCGTTTGCTTGTTTTAAAGCTGGCCATTTTTCAAAATCAGGATTAGAGAAATCAATATCTTCCCTGGTAATTAGTGAATGAGGAATTTTATATAAGTACTTGTTTTGATTTTGATCAAAAAGGATAATTTCTTTTTTACCTTCAAAATGAAAATGGAAAATATTGGCCAAATCAATATCGTAATGCATAAAGGTATAGGAGTCTTTTCCTCCAAAGAACAACATGGGTAAGCCTTTCATTAGCTTTAGGCCAAAATCGGGGAAGTTAAAATCCTTTTGCAGCTCGGGGACTTCTTTTAAAATATTCCATAAAAAAATACGGTATTTCGTAGGTTTACTTTTTAGTAAATCTATATACTCACTCATTTTCATAGTGGCGTGAGGTTCGTTAAACCCGTCTTTGTAATCTACCGGTCTATCGTCGTATAGCGGAACAGTTTTCTCTCCCGCAACCTGTTTCATATAGTCTAAATTCCATTTGGAATAAGCTGGCCAATCTTCTATGAAACGCTCTATAATTACCGGTTTTTGAGGCTTAAAATAATGACGTATAAAGTCATCTTTCGAAATAGTCTCTACACGTGGTATATTTTTAAGGTTCAAATTTAAAGTGTTATAAGTTTAGCCTACAAAGTTATGAAAACGTTATTAAACCAAAAGTCTTATAATAATACTTTAACTATTTTAGGGTCTTATGTTTATGTTTTGCTAACTCGTTACGTTCTATTTTATGATTTGGTCGTGTCCATTTCGGTTTTTCGCCTAATGATTCGTATTCAGAATCTGAAGCTTCTACCGTTTGTGGTTGTGTTTTTTTTGTGAATGGCTTTTGTGGTGTTAATCCTAAAGCTCTAAATAATTCCATATCCTCATCGACGTCTGGGTTAGGAGTTGTTAGTAGCTTGTCTCCCGCAAATATGGAGTTCGCTCCAGCAAAAAAGCATAAAGCCTGTCCTTCTTTTGTCATTTGTGTTCTACCAGCGCTCAATCTAACTTGGGTTTCTGGTAAAACAATTCTAGTGGTAGCCACCATTCTAATCATATCCCAAATGGCTATAGGCTCTTGGTTCTCTAATGGCGTCCCTTCTACCGCCACTAAGGCATTAATAGGTGTCGATTCGGGTTGAGGATTTAAAGTGGAAAGTGCGACTAGCATACCGGCGCGGTCTTCAATTTTTTCGCCCATTCCAATAATACCGCCCGAACAAACGGTTACATTTGTTTTTCTAACGTTATCTATGGTTTGTAAGCGGTCTTCGAAGCCACGGGTAGAAATAACTTCTTTATAGTAGTCTTCCGAGGAATCTAAATTATGATTGTAAGCATACAAACCAGCTTCAGCTAACCTTTTGGCTTGGTTTTCTGTAATCATTCCTAAGGTGCAGCAAACTTCCATATCCAGTTTATTAATGGTTCTCACCATCTCTAATACCTGATCAAATTCCTCACCATCTTTTACATTTCTCCAAGCGGCACCCATACAAACGCGAGAACTTCCTCCAGATTTTGCACGTAAGGCTTGTGCTTTAACTTGTTGTACAGTCATGAGGTTGTTTCCCTCTACATTCGTGTGGTAACGTGCTGCTTGCGGACAATATCCACAGTCTTCCGAACACCCTCCAGTTTTAATGGATAATAAGGTGCTTACTTGAACAGTATTGGGGTCGTGATGCAAACGGTGAATTGTAGCTGCTTCGTAAAGTAGCTCCATCATTGGCTTATTATAAATATCTAGAATGTCTTGGGTGGACCAATTGTGTTTTGGTTTACTCATGGGAATATAAAGCTAGGTTGTATGTAAAAAGCCCTAGAGTTACTATAACTTTAGGGCTAGAGAATAGTAAGATGCTGTTTATTTAAAATTATATTTCAAACCAAATAGCAGATTCCCTTTTGGCATCGGAACTAAATTGGTTTCCGTATATTCTGTGTTGAATATATTGTTAGCTAGTATAGAAAATTCTAGTGTTTCTAGTGTGTAATTTACGCCAGCATCTACTACAGTGTAGCTTTCTCCCGAGGTTCTTTCTGCATATTTATAAACAATATTGTGAGTAATGTTTTTTAGAAACTGCGTTTGTAAAGCGGCAGTAGCATGATGTTTTAATGAATTTATTGAGTATTTAGAGAAATTATTAAAGGCTTTTAAATCATCTTCTAAAAAGGTGTATCCCGCTTTTATATGTTGATTAAAGCCACCAAGTTTAAAGCCGTATGAGGTGTTAATTTCTACCCCTTTTGTGTTTAAATCTCTCGTATTGGTTGCTTCCCATAAATCGGTTTCGTTTTCCTTAACGTAGTCAATTAATTTCTTAGAATCCCTGTTAAAAAAGGCTACTGAAGCATTAAATTTTCCGTGGTTATATTTTATTCCTAATTCTTCAGCTATTGCTTCTTCTGGGTCTAAGTTTTCATTTCCTATAGTTGTTGGATCACTGTAATATAAATCAGTGTAGGTAGGGATTCTGTACGTGTAACCTATGTTTCCATAGATTTTTAAATCGTCGTTTAATCTATATCCTAAATCTATCCCTGGGAACGCATGAAATTTAAAATCTGAGAAGTAGTTTAGAGCTACTCCAGGCGTAATATCTAATTTATTATTTAATACTTTAAAGCGATGTTCTAAAAATAGAGTGGTCATAAATCTGTTTCTATCTCCTAGATTATTACTAGATAAATACACTTTTGCAACATCTACACCAAAACCAGTAACACCAATATTTGAAGTGTATGATGCATCTACAGCTGCCCCCACCTTATTGGTTTGGTGTAAGTTTCTGTATATAGACGGATTCTCTCTTACAAAGACGTAGGTGTCTTGGTTTCTTTTCCAATAAAGTTTTGGTCTTAAAATTAGATTCTTAGATCTAATTTCGGTGGAAACACCAACTAAACTGGCTTGTGTTTCTTCGTATTGGTTTATAGCAGATGGACTGGCATAAAAACCATTGGCACCGAATTTTCTTTCTTGAAATGACGCAATTAAATTTATAGGCGTGTGTTTCGTATTGAAAGCACTTTTTATAAAATAATTTTGGTTGTCATAATCTGTATTATGTCGGTACCCTTCCGAAGTATTTCTAGAGACCTGTACAATATGTGAGGAGTTTTCGAATTGGTTAGAGACTAAAACAGAACCGTGAAGTTGACCAAAGGAACCTGCTTGGGCCTTTACCGAAACTTGATCTCCAGTATTCTTTTTGGTTACAATATTAACGGCTCCTGTAAATGCATTTTGTCCAAATACACGTGCTGCGGGGCCTTTAATAATCTCAACACGTTCGATTAACTCTATGGGTAAAGCCATGTTTAGGGTGTGGTGACCAGTTTGAGCATCATCTACTTTTATCCCATCAATTAATAATAAAGTTTGATCAAATCCACCACCGCGTATGTATAAGTCGGCTTGCATACCTGCAGTTCCTCTACGTCTTACATCTACGCCAGCAAACTGTTGTAATAAGTCCGCTACAGTATTAGTGGCGCTTCTTTTTATATCCTCTTTGGTAATAACGGTTATGGTTCTTGAGTTTTCAGAAAATGGTAAATCAATTCTATTGGAAGTGATTATTACAGAATCTAAAACCTGTTCTTGGTCTAGCTTTTGGGCTTGCGTTGTTATTGAAAGTAGTACAAGCAAGATAAATAAGGGATGACGTTTCATAATTTTAAGTATTCTTGTTTTTTTAAGAGCGGCAAAACTACTAACTTTCCGGATCATTAAAATAGTCCAGTTTTAAAATGATAGATAGTCCGGTTAATGCCATGCTGAAATCACTTGTACACTTTGAAAAGTCGCCAAATACGGCAATTTATATTCAAATAGCACAACAGATCATTAATGCTATTCAACGAGGTTACCTCCCTGAAGGTACGGCTTTACCTGGAACTAGAACGTTTAGTACTCTATTTTCTATTAATAGAAATACGGCTGTTGCGGTTTATGATGAGTTGGCTTCGCAAGGTTGGGTTGAAATTGTAGCAAATAAAGGGACTTATATTTTAAAGCCTGAGAAGAAAACGGCGGCTATAAAAGGAAGTACCCAAGGTTTAGAATTATTAAACGCTTATCCTAGTACGGCTGGATTTCCGTTTCAACCGTCTTTTAATTTAGCGTCTACCGAAGAAGAGTCTACTTGTAAGTATGTACTTAATGACGGTCAGCCAGATTTGAGATTACATCCTACGCATCAGTTTTCGCGTTGGTATAGTGCATCTATGAAACGCGCGTCATTAATTTCTAAATGGAATCAACCCCAAGAGCACTCCTACTCTTCATTTAGTGCGGCTTTATGTAACTATTTAAATGCAACCCGTGGTTTTCATATCAAACCACAAAATAGTGTAAGTACGCGAAGTACAGAAATGAGCTTATATATAGTATCTCAGCTTTTGGTGAAAAAAAATGATGTTGTTTTGGTGGGGCGCTTAAGTCATTATAAATCGAATATGATTTTCCAACAGGCAGGGGCTAACATTATTACTATTCCTGTTGATGAGCAGGGTATTGATGTCGATTTTATCGAGCAGAATTTTACGCGACATAGTATTCGCTGTGTGTATGTTTGCGCACATAGGCAATATCCTACAACGGTTACGCTTTCTGCCGAACGCCGATTAAAGCTATTAAAACTAGCAAAGGCTTATGGATTTGCTATAATAGAAGACGACTTTGATTACGATTTCCAGTTCGATAGTTCTGCCATGTTACCTATGGCAAGTGCCGATGGTGAGGGTGTTGTTATTTACTTAGGCCGTTTGGGACAGTCGTTTTTTCCAAGCTTTCAAATAGGTTTTGTGGTTGCCCCCGAGAATATAATTAAGGAAGCCAAAAACTACTTGCAAATCTTAGATAAACAAGGAGATTTAATTCAGAAACAAATCCTGCAAGAGTTAATCACAGAGGGCGAAATACATCGATTAATTAAAAAAAACACCACCGTCTACAAGCAACGACGAGACGTTTTGTGTGCGAGTTTAACAAGGTGTTTTAAAGGGTGTGCATCTTGGCAGGTTCCTTCGGGAGGCTTAGCTATTTGGTTGCATTTTTATCCTACCATATCACTGATAAAACTAGCTGAAATCGCGAAACAAAAAAACTTGTTCTTACCTAAAACTATACTGTATCAAAATAAGAGCATCTGTGCCATTCGCTTGGGATTTGGTCATTTAAACGAAGAGGAAATAGAAACTGTTGTTGAGATTTTAAAAATGGCCTATAATGAATTGCTAGTCTAATTGAACGATTTAATGCCCATAAACACATTAAATATCGAGTAAAATTTTTCAGGTTCTTCTAAATAGGGATTGTGACCACTTTTTTCAAACATTTCAAATTGTGCTTGTGGCATAAAGGTTTTGTATTGTACGGCAAACTCAGGAGTCGATACACCATCATATCGCCCAGCAATGATTAACGTTTTTGCTTTTATATCTTTTAATTGACGTCTGTAATCTTGGTTTATCATGCTCCCTGCCACATGAAAGTCGCCATCTAATCCAATAATTGTAGTATACACATCATTAGCCCAACCTCTAAATCTTTTTTTAGGTGTATTTTGCTTTAATTGGGTGTTGTGATAATAGATATATTTGGTAGGGAAATTCCCGTAAACTGTTTTTAAAGGCTCTTCGCTAGATACATAACCTAAAGCGCGTAATGAGTCTACTTTTTTCCATTTTTCTGGAAAATGGGTTTTTGCATAATGGTTGTAACTATCACAATTGGCTTGCCACATCGCGCCGGAATGAAAGCCATTTATCAATACCATTTTGTCTACATTATTAGGGTATTGTAGTGAATAGGCTTGTGCCGGAACAGTGCCATAAGAATGTCCGACTAAAGATATTTTATCAAAGTTTAATAGTTTTCTAAGTTTTTCAATTAGTAAAACGTCGTTTTCTACGGTGTATTCTGAACGCTCTTTGGCATCATCACTTAACCCTCTGCCCAACCAATCAAAAAACACGACAGTGTTGGTGTTGTAATAGTGACCAAAATTACCTTGCATATAGTCGTGAGAATTCCCGGGACCTCCAGGTAAGAAGAAAATAGGATCACCGCTGCCCTTTAATTCTACATTAATTTTATAACCATCTATGGTGTAATATTTAGAGTCAAATTTTTCAAAAATAGTAGGATCTTGTTGCGCTATAGTAGAAATACTACTAAGTAAAAGTACTGCGAGGAAAGTGTTAAATAAGGACTGCATATAAAATAAATTTAGTGTATTAATGAATGTCAACTACGGTATGGCAGTTGTCACATTGATAGTTGTCTTTAGCATAAAATGGAAGTTTACCAGTGAGAAAACCTAATAAAAAGGAGGTAAATGACTTCAAGTCGGTAATGGTTGAAATTTTAGAAATACCTTTGCTAAGGCATTGGGGACATGTTATAACATCACCTTCATCGTCTATGGCGTATTTTCTTATGGTTTCTAAAATATGTTGAGCCTCTAATGCTTGCGTTGCATAAACTTTAAGTTTTACACCGCCAATAGCATTGCTAACTAAGGGGTCGGTGTCAATAGTTAAATTATCGGTTAAAAACACTTGAATGCCTTCAGATTCTAGACGGCCTTTAATAATCTGGGCTTCCGAGGAGTATTGAAATCGCGCTATGGTTTTGAAGAGGTCACTCATATTAGATTGTTTATTAATGGCTTGTGTCCCACATGTAGAACGGTTGCTTTACAAAGGTAGCGAAGAGCGTGATAACTTAATAGCTTTCTATTGGAGAATTATAGGTTTATAATCATAAGTGTTTAGGGTGTGGTTTCTTGGGCTTTTAGCGCCTCTTTATCTATCCATTTGAAGTCATGAGCTATTGTAGCATCCAGTAAATCAATATTTAATTCTTCTGAGAGATGATAGGCAATCTCTAAAGCCGATTCAAAATAAGGTTCGCTGTATAAGGAGAAATGGCAATTGTTGTCATACCATAAATTAACGCTAAAGGTGGTAGATCCATCACGTAATTTTTCGGTGAATAAGGACACGTACTCATAATTTTTTATGGTTATCCATCGTCCAATTTTTAATGGGCCTATTTCTTTTGTGGTTCTAAATTTAGAATGTTCTATGTCAATGTAAATACGCTGATGTATACTTAGGGATACCCCAAAACCAATTAAATACAATGGGGAAATAAGTTGTGGCGTTGAATGATTTAGGAAGGATAAGTCGAAAAAAACAAGGAGAATAAAATCTAAAATATAGGTAAAGGCCAATGTAAAACAAATAGAGGCAAGTATTAATCGCCAAAAAGGACGTTTTCTTTCAGAAATAATTACAGGTCGTTTTTCCATGTAGTAAATATATAATAAAGCATCAGTTTTTATGGGTTCATATTTTAAATGAAGGACTGTTCTGGCTTAAATTAAAAATTTGTAAACTATTTTTTATAGGAAATTATCGTTTTACAATAATTTATGTATATTTGTTATCGTTAAACGATAAGTTTTAGGTTCCGAATAACAGCGACCTGATCTTAGCTGTTTTATTCTATTCCCCCTAGACTGTCAATTTAATTGGTCAGTATTAATTTTTAAATCGGTATGGTATGAGAAAACTTATTATTTTAAAATCGTTAGTAGACTTTATTTGGTTTGTATCCTGTATACCCTTTTTGCTTTTAGGTTTATTTTTTAGCGTATATATCTTTTTTGATGTAGAGGCTCTAAAAATTTATAATGTTTTAGAGCAAGGTGTTGTTATTACGCCATGGTATTTAAAGCTGGTGACGGTATTTCTATTGGTAATGCTGTATGTTTTAATATATAGCTTTTATTTGTTTAGGAAGACTTTGCGTTATTTTCAACAGGTTAAACCTTTTGACACTTATGTTATAAACACCTATAAGAAAATAGGAAATTTACTTATTGTTTCGGGCATTTTAAGTGCCGTATTTTTCTTTTTATTTCATTTATTAGTAAAAAGTGAGCTACAAATTAACCTAGGAATAATTCCGTATTTATTTACAATCTGTTTAGGACTGTTTTTTTTAATCTTAAGTGAAACCTTCAAAATTGCGAAACTAGCAAAAGAAGAAAATCAACTAACTATTTAATTATGCCTATACGTATTAATTTAGATGTGATGTTGGAGAAGCGGAATATGAAAAGTTACGAATTGGCGGAGCGTATAGGGATTACAACGGCTAATCTTTCTATTTTAAAAACGGGTAAAGCAAAGGCTGTTCGATTTTCTACCCTTGAAGCGATTTGCGAGACTTTGGCTTGCCAGCCCGGTGATATTATGGAATACGTAGCAGATTAGTATAGCGGGGTTATAGATGGGTTTGCCGAGTCTTATTTTGTTTATCTTTGTTCTACATTTTTAGAACTGTATTAAAATACCGTATCTTTAGGAGATAATTTTTCATTAATACGCCAAAAATCCTTGTTATATGATTTTACACAAGTCAGAACACCTAACATTTTTTACACCCGACCATATTGAAGGGCTGGGTGCTCATTTTGTCGATGCAGGTATTTCTGCTGGTTTTCCATCGGTTGCTGATGAGTTTGTTGAAAACCGATTGTCATTAGATGAAACCCTAGTAAAAAATAAGGAAACGACCTTTTATGCGAAGGTTAGCGGACAGTCGATGGTGGGAGCAGGGCTCGATGATAACGATCTTTTGGTTATTGATCGCAGTTTACAACCAGCGAATAATAAAATAGCTGTGTGTTTTTTAGACGGTGAGTTTACGGTTAAACGTTTGCGTGTCGAGAGAGGGGAAGTCTGGTTGCAACCTGAGAATCCAGACTATCCGATAATTAAAATCACCGATGCTAACGATTTTGTGATTTGGGGAATTGTTACGAATGTGATTAAAAAAGTATAGTTTGTAATACTAAAATATAAACACAAAAAAAACGCGAAGCTTAGAACTTCGCGTTTTTTATACCTTATAATGGGATTATTATTCTACTAATATAATAACTTTATTATCTTTTAATTCAAGTGTTCCCGACTGTATAGCTACGGTAAGCACTTTGTTATCATCCTTATGCGGAACAATAGTAGCATGTAATTTATCAGATGCGATTTGACCTTGATTATGCGTACTAATTTTAATAGTTCCTGGAGCTAAAAGCGATACGATAGGAACGTGATTATTTAACATTTGAAATTCACCGTTGATACCTGGTACAGTAACAGAATCGATGTCGCTGCTAAATAATGTTGCTTCTGGTGATACAATTTCTAAATACATAGTGTTTAAGTATTGTGTATTGAGCGATTAGTCATTTTGAAATATTGAGATTAATAAGTCTCAGTACTAATTTCTCACTACTAATTATGCCTCAGCTAACATTTTTTCTCCTGCTTCGATAGCTTCTTCAATAGAACCTTTAAGGTTAAATGCTGCTTCTGGTAAGTGATCTAATTCACCGTCCATAATCATATTAAATCCTTTAATAGTTTCTTTGATATCTACTAAAACTCCTGGGATACCTGTAAATTGCTCAGCTACGTGGAAAGGTTGTGATAAGAAACGTTGTACACGTCTTGCTCTATTCACGGCTAATTTATCTTCTTCAGATAATTCCTCCATACCTAAGATGGCAATAATATCTTGTAATTCTTTATAACGTTGTAATAACTCTTTTACACGAGTTGCACAATCATAGTGCTCATCACCTAAAATATCTGCAGCTAAAATTCTAGATGTAGAATCTAAAGGATCTACCGCTGGGTAAATACCTAACTCTGCAATTTTACGAGATAATACTGTTGTTGCATCTAAGTGAGCAAACGTTGTTGCTGGAGCTGGATCGGTTAAATCATCCGCAGGTACGTATACCGCTTGTACAGAAGTAATAGATCCTCTTTTTGTTGATGTAATACGCTCTTGCATCGCACCCATCTCTGTTGCTAATGTTGGTTGGTAACCTACCGCAGAAGGCATACGACCTAATAATGCAGATACCTCAGAACCGGCTTGTGTAAAACGGAAGATGTTATCAACGAAGAATAATACATCTTTTCCTTGTCCTTCACCAGCACCATCACGGAAATACTCAGCAATTGTTAAACCAGATAAGGCAACACGCGCACGTGCTCCAGGTGGTTCGTTCATTTGTCCGAATACGAAAGTTGCTTTAGAATCTTTCATTACAGATTTGTCAACCTTTTGAAGATCCCATCCACCTTCTTCCATAGAATGCATAAAGTCATCACCATATTTGATAATTCCTGACTCTAACATCTCACGAAGTAAATCGTTTCCTTCACGTGTTCTTTCACCTACTCCTGCGAATACAGAAAGTCCACCGTGTCCTTTTGCAATATTGTTAATCAACTCTTGGATTAATACAGTTTTACCTACTCCGGCACCACCAAATAAACCAATTTTACCTCCTTTTGCGTAAGGCTCAATTAAGTCAATTACTTTAATACCTGTAAATAATACTTCCGTAGATGTTGATAAATCTTCGAATTTTGGTGCTTGTCTGTGAATTGGTAAACCATTATCTCCAGATTTAGGTAAATTTCCTAAACCGTCAATGGCATCACCAATAACATTAAATAAACGTCCGTAAACATCTCCTCCAATTGGCATTTGTATTGGCGCTCCTGTAGTGTGAACTTCAGTACCTCTACTTAAACCATCTGAAGAGTCCATTGCGATAGTACGCACAGTATCTTCACCAATGTGAGACTGTACCTCTAATACAAGAATAGAACCGTCAGGTCTTTTAATTTCTAATGAATCGTAAATTTTTGGAAGTTCAGAACCTGCTTCGAATTCAACATCGATAACTGGACCTACTATTTGTGCAACTTTACCTGTAACTTTTGACATTACTTATCTATTTAATATTATGCTGTTTAATTAACAGAAAACACGACTTGTTTTCGCGTGCAAAGATAGTGGATTTAATTTAAAAATAAAGTGGTTTTTTAAACCTTTTTTGAAAGCAAAAAAGCCTTTAACTGTTTTACACGGTTAAAGGCCTTTAAAATGCTTGGATTTTATTGTAAATTATTGCAATCCAGCCGAATAGTTTGTGTTGAAATTTGCTATATTTACTAAATGACCTGAGGCTTCAAAATTGGAATTGTACTTTGCATCGATACTTTTTAGGAATTCATTGGCCATCGCAGCATAGCCTCGAGACGTTAGGTGAACCCCATCTAAAGAGAAAGCGCCACCAGTTACCAAATCGGATGTTAAAATATAATCTCCCGATTGTAATCCCGATTGTGCAAGTTGATTTAATATGTTATTAGCATCTACAAAAGCAAGGTCAGCATTGTTTGCTGCTGCTTGAATGGTGGCATTAAAACTTGCTGTCGCTGCCGATATTTCTGCTTGCTCACTAGGAATTAACACCCACTTGTCTTCTAGCGGAAGCGTAACGCCTTCTACCGAAAACTGAGCTGCTAGTGCTTGAGAAAAGCCTTGCTGCATTAATGCGGCTACCGATGAAGTATTGATTGTACCTATAACCTTAGAACTTGGTAACACAAATAAATCTTCTGGAGTTGCTTGTCTGGATTGTCCGTAAGCATTACCTAAATAAGCGGCTACCGTTGGAGCTGCTGATGGTGGTAATCCAAACTGTGCTAAAAACGCAGGAAATGTCGGGCTGTTATTTAGTTGTTGAGTAATGATCCCTGATATGTCTGCTAACGATTCGTCTTTAATAACAACTGCACTAGCATCTGTTTCTGAAAAAATAATCACACGATCCGGATCTACCGCACTAAATATTGGGTTTAAAGCTCCAAATACCATGTTTAATGTTGGAATTTGCGGTCCGAAGTTAGGGTCTAAAGGCGAAAGAGGGTTGTAGGGTACCGTAGTAAAATGCGGTGTAGAAGCTACGTTTGGAATATTTGCGACAACGCCTTTTGTACCTCCTGTGGTTAGTGTGCTTATTAAGGTGTTATATGCAAAATCAAAAGTCGCTTGGTCTGTAATTGGGTTAGTACCATCGCCACCAGATACCGCGTAACCTAATACGTCGTTGTTTCCTATCCATAATGAAAAGAAGGTTGGTGCTTGAGCCATAGCATCGGCAAGCACAGAGGTTGATGATGAACTAGCCATCCTTACAAAATAAGGGTTGGCTGTTGGTGGTGAGGCAAATAAACCCGATAACTCACCGTAATTAGGTGCTAATAAATGATAGCTTTTAGCTCCAGGAACGCCCATATTATTAAACGGACCTGTCGGATTATTTAATACAATGTCTGTTGTAATAGTTGCCCCAGGGTTAAGATTTGTGATGGGCACGGGTCCGGCGCCATCAAAAACCAATCGCGGACCAAAGCCAGGGAGTGGTGAGCCTCCAGCTAATAAGCCGCCAACATTATCATTGGTTAATGGTTGTGTGAATTCACCACCTCCAGTAAGTGCGAATTGTGAGGCTAGAATGCGTGGCATAGAGTTTTCTTGTGCTATTTTAAATAGGGCGCCATCAGAGTAGCCTGCAGTTAGCGAGTTTCCTAAGGAAACATAAGTTGAGAAATTTGCGCTTCCGCGAGTTAATTCTGGTAGGGGTTGTACAGAAAGTGCAGCATCATCATCGCTACTACATGCTGTAAAGCTAATAATTCCGGCAAGAAGCCATATATATTTAGTTTTCATAGTCATTTTCTATTATAAATTATTAATTGTCCAAGATACATAGTACTGAGACCCGATAAATCCGGTTCCAAAAGCTGTGAAATATTCATCACCTAGTATATTTGTAGCACCGGCTTTAAAAGTAGATTTTAAACTAGGAATCTTATAGTTGATTTGAGCATCGACCACATTGTGTGCAGGAACTTCTCCGTCACCAAATGTAGCTTGCCATACATAATTATCACTCCATCTCCACGCCAAGTTAAATCCGAAGTTTTCGAATAAATTGGTGTGACCAAAAGAGGCTTTTACTTTGTGTTCTGGCGTGTTAAAGCTAGTTTCGAAATCAGGAAATGCATTTTCATCAAAATCTAGTTTTGAAAAAGTATAATTTCCAGATAAATCAAAATCTCCTAATACTTTAGTCGATAAACCTAAAGAGGCACCATAAGAATTAACATTAGCTTTAGAATTGGTGTACGTTTGGTAAGCATTAAAATCTGCGTTTTGTAAAGCTTTAAGTGCCATCGGGTCTAAGTCTACAACACCATCACCATTGGCGTCAACATTACCATATAATGGCGCAACAACGTTTTCTCCTGAAATGAAATCCTTATAAGTGTTGTAGTACACACTAACATCAGCGATGACCTTGTTAAGTTTTCCTCTATATCCGACTTCGGCAGAGGTAACTTGTTCCGGTTTTACTATTGCTGAATTTCCAATTTTTAAATCATTAGTGTTTCCAGATAAAGCAAAGGCTTCAACAGATGATGCTGAATACGAATTCTCGTATGCTGCTCGTCCGGTTTGGATTAGTGTAGAAGGTTGTCCTGCACCACCATTAGAGACATCCATTTGTCCTTCAGTACTAACATCGTATGTTCTAGAATAGCGATCTAAATTTGTTGGTGCCGATCCAATAAGAACAGCTCTACCTGCGTCTAATCCTATAAATAAATCTTGAGTAGTCGGGTTTCTAAAACCTGTTTGTACCGAGGCTCTAATGTTGTGGTCTCGGTTAACTGTTAAACCTGCAGAAAGACGAGGAGAGAAGAAACCGTCGAAAAATTCTGATTTATCATAGCGTACCGACCCTGTTAGTTTTAACTCCATAGTGTCGTTAAGATCAAGGTTTTTTTGAATTTGAGTGTATATTCCTGCTTCAGAATAGTCAATTGCACCATCCTTATCGGTATAAATAGTTCCGGAAGAGTTTAAACTGTAGCGTCTGTATGATCCACCTACTTGAATTTCAGCAAAATCAATTAAATGACTGAGGTTGTAATTTCCATCCGCGTGATAGTACTTTGATTGATCTTGAAATCGTGATCCTGTAGATAAATCAGGGTCTTGAATGGATTTGTTAAATGCGTTTTTAAACTCAGGAGTTCCTGGTAGGTAGCGGCCGGTGTCTGCAACGGCTCTAGAAGCATCATGTTTTTGTTGTTCAGTTAGATTTAAAGGATTTCCACTAAGGTTAATTCCTGCAAATGTTTGGATGTATTCCTGAAACCATTGTTTGTCACTTTTCCATGCGCGGTTTATATTAATTCCAGTAAATACCATGTCGTAAGAATCTCCTGCTTTATCAGAAACCACATAGCCTCGTAGAGTAAAATTGTCATTTTTAACTTCTAGCTTATGTTGTTGCTGAGAGAAACCATCAATATTATATCGGTTAGTTCCTTGATAGATTGTAGACCCCGTACCGTATTTACCCACATAGGATAATTCTAAGCTGTTATCTGTAATAGGTCTAAAGTAAAGTCCCCAGTCGGTTTTAATACTTTCTGCTTTATAATCGGTTAAGACGTTTTCGTTATAACCTGTTCTAGAAACTTCTACATCAGGTATAATTCCTAAACCAGAAGCAGCGCGAATGTTTGTAGAAACTTCATCTCCATAAACATTAATACCGTCATAGTTATATGCGGCACGCGTTCGGCCTGGAGAAAATTTGTCGGTTTCATTAGTCGCTGCCCAATCTGTACCTTTTAAATATCCGAAATTAACTTTAACAGCAAATTTATCTGTAAACTTATGTGCCATTCTAATCCCTAAGTCGGTGTAATCATTATCTCCAGAAGCTTCTTGTGAAGTGATTCCTTTTTTAATAAAAGCACTTATACCTTGGTGTTCAAAGGGGTTTTTACTTCTCATAAATAAAATACCATTAAAGGCATTGGCACCATATAGTGCTGATGATGCTCCTGGAAGAAGCTCGACGCTAAGAACATCGGTTTCTATCATACCTACTAGGTTACCAATAGGAAAGTTAAGTGCTGGAGATGAGTTGTCCATACCATCCACTAATTGCATAAAACGTGTGTTTGCAAAAGTTGCAAATCCACGAGTGTTTATCGATTTAAAGGTTAAACTGTTGGTGTTTACATCTACGCCTTTTAAGTTTTCTAGTCCATCGTAAAAATCTGCCGAGGCCGTGTTTTTTATTTCTTTTAAACCAAATCTTTCCACGGTTACTGGCGATTCGAAAATACGCTCTGGTGTTCGTGATGCGGAGATTACCACTTCATCTAGTATACTACCTTCGCTTAATATAAAGTCTAAGGTTTGACTGCTTGAGGTTACCGCGATGTTCTCTGTAGAGAAACCTACGCTACTTGCTTGCACTGTAAATGGAGGGTCTTGGTTGACTTTTAATGTGAAATTTCCATCAAAGTCACTTACGGTACCCACCGAAGATCCTAACACTATAACATTGGCCCCTGGTATGGGTTGGCTGTTACTATCGAGAACCGTTCCAGTGAGTGTTGTTTGCGAAAAGCTGACCCCGCAAAAAAGCATAAAAAGGAGTGATAAAATTGTTTTCATGATATAGATTTAGTTAAATTATTAGAACAATATACGTTTTTTAACATTATCTTAAAAAAAAGTTAATATAATTATGCTTGCATACTAATTCCAAATAAAAAAAAACCTCTAATTAATCATTTTTAAAATGATTAATTAGAGGTTTTTATAAGTTGTAAATCTAAGGGGGTTATTCCACCGTCACCGATTTAGCTAAATTCCTTGGTTGATCTACATTGCGATCTAATAGAACTGCAATATGGTAGGAAAGGAGTTGTAGCGGTATTGTTGTTAATAGTGGTGATAGTGATTCTAAGGTTTCAGGAACCTCAATCACATGATCAGCTATAGATTTAACTGCTTCATCACCTTCGGTAACGATACCAATAATTTTTCCTTTACGTGCTTTTATTTCTTCTATATTACTCACTACTTTTTCGTAGTGACCCTTTTTTGTAGCTATAACAAATACAGGCATATGCTCGTCAATTAAAGCAATAGGGCCGTGTTTCATTTCTGCAGCTGGGTAACCTTCGGCATGGATGTAAGAAATTTCTTTAAGTTTTAATGCACCTTCTAATGCAACAGGGAAATTAAACCCTCTTCCTAAATATAAACAGTTTTTAGCATCTTTATAGATGTCTGCTATTTTCTTAATATGATCATCTTGTAGTAAAGCCTTCTCTACTTTAGCAGGAATTAGCTCTAGTTCCTGTAAGTGATAATGGAAATTAGAATGTGAAATACTTCCTTTTTCTTTAGCTAATTTTAAAGCGATTAGTGTTAATACAGTAATCTGAGTCGTAAAGGCTTTTGTTGATGCTACTCCAATTTCTGGACCGGCATGTGTGTAAGCACCAGCATGTGTTTCTCTTGCGATTGATGATCCAACCACATTACATACACCAAATACAAAGGCTCCTTTAGATTTAGCTAATTTAATAGCGGCTAAGGTATCAGCAGTTTCTCCAGATTGAGAAATCGCAATAACGACATCGTTTTCTGTAATAACTGGATTTCTATATCTAAATTCAGAAGCGTATTCCACTTCTACAGGTATTCTAGCTAAGTCTTCAAAAATATATTCGGCTACTAATCCTGCGTGCCACGACGTTCCGCAAGCAATAATTATAATTCTATTAGCATTTAGGAATCTTTCGATATTATCATCAATCCCAGCCATTCTAATTAAACCTTCTTTTGCATTTAGACGTCCACGGTAGGTGTCTTTAATTGCATTTGGTTGCTCATGGATTTCTTTAAGCATAAAATGCTCGTAGCCACCTTTTACAATTTGCTCTAGATTCATTTGCAATTCTTGAACGTAAGGTGCAACAACAGAATCTGTTTTAATTTTTCTTATTTTAATACCCTTTTTAAGGCGTACAATGGCCATTTGCTCATCTTCAAGGTAAATGGCTTTTTTCGTGTATTCTAAAAATGGAGTCGCATCACTAGCAATAAAAAATTCGTTTTCACCAACACCAATAGCCAGTGGGCTTCCTAGTTTGGCAACAACAATCTCATTGGGTTTCTTTTTGTCGAATACAGCAATAGCATAAGCACCAATAACTTGGTTTAATGCGATTTGTACTGCTTTACCAAGCTTTACGTTTTCGTTCTTCTGAACGTCCTCTATTAAATTAATAAGAACTTCAGTATCCGTATCCGATTTAAAGGTATAGCCTCTTGCAATTAATTCCTTTTTTAGAGACGCATAGTTTTCAATAATACCATTGTGAATAATTACTAACTCTCCAGAGTTTGAGTAATGTGGGTGTGAGTTAACATCGTTAGGTACACCGTGAGTAGCCCATCTTGTATGACCTATGGCAACGGTTCCGGATGTATTCATCTCTGCCTTAACTTTGTTTTCTAAGTCTGAAACTTTGCCTTTGGTTTTACAAAGCTCAATGTTCTCTCCGTTATATACTGCAATTCCTGCACTATCATAACCTCTATATTCTAATCGTTTTAACCCTTCAAGTACGATTGGGAAGGCCTCGCGATGGCCAATATATCCAACTATTCCACACATAATAGCTTAATTTAGTTTTTTGGTTTAGTATAATAAATTTCAAATTCTGCACGTTGCCCTTCAGGTAAAGTTGATTTACTTCCATGTAATATAGTTCCCTTGGGAGATAAAACAGAAGTCGATGGTATTTTCGTTAATACAGTTTCATCCTCTTCATCAGTAATACTCCCTTGGATTTTTGAAGTTTGTGCTATGTTTATATTAGAAGCAATATATAGACCTAATTTAGCATTAGTGGAATCCTTTAAAAAAATGTTATTAATGTGCTCAGTTAGTCTAAACTTGTACTTTACTCCATTGCCATTACTGTCTCTATCTAGAACTTCAGAAAAACTTGTTTTTGAGTCTATAGGAGATGTTGTGCTTATACCTCCGTCTAAATAAAAATCAATAATAGGTTCGTTATTTTTTAAATTGAAGAGTGTTACACGGTCTGGTTCGTCACCTAGCACTTCATTTTGATTGACGTAAAATATAAGATTAGCCTCATTGATTATCCATTTATTTTTTTTGCTTTTAAAATACTCAAGAGAAGGAATTAGGTTGCCTTCTTCATCTTCAGTATAACCGTTAAATAAATCGATTACTGCCATTGTACCGTCACCACCTTTAAGGTATAAATTGTCATCACCGGCATTAGGGTCTCCGTTTAGGTCGACAGTGTTATTTGTTGTCTTTAATAAATTAACGCGATTACCATTTAAATTAAATATGAGACGTGTTACATCATCACTTTCATCCTGTATCTCTTGTTCGATCTCTTCATCATTAGTGTAATCTAATGTTAAGGTTGCTTTACTAAAATCTAAAAGAGCTAAACTACCATTTGTCGCGATTCCATCCGGGTCTATCTTGATGATTAAACCTCTAAAATAGTTGGTAAAGTTATTAGCGTTGGTTAACTCTGATCCGCCTTCTAAAGCAATTATGGCATCGTTCCAAAATGACCCATTTGCTCCAAATGGATCATGGAGTTCCGCTCTAAATGATGGGGCATAACGGGCAAGAATTTGAGAAGTGTCATTCGGGTTCATGACCTTAGTCTCTGAATTTGATATTTTAAAAGCATTGTCCTCAAATAACAATTCTCCTTGTTGACTGTAAAATAGATCTTCTTGATTAGAAAAATAAGATTGAGGATCTTCAAAATTGGTTGAAGGATCTAAGTCTCTTAATAAATAATTATTTTTATAAACAGCAACTTTAAATGCTACTGAAGTGTCACCTACTACAGAATCCAGTTCATAAGTTGTGTTTCCGTCTTCATCGGTTTCTAAAGCATTTGAATAATAAGGAATGTTTAATACAACCGACTTTATAACAGGATTTGTTCCAAACGTAGGATTGAATTGATTAGGAATTATTTGTGTCACTATTGAGGCAGTCGTTCTTCCAAATTCGTTTAAATTTGGGTCAGCGTAAACACCTAAAAAGCCACTTGATAAATTATTTGTTTGAATACCAACTAAATCATTAGGACTCGAGGAAAAAGGAGTTGCTGATTTTGTGTATGTTACCAAGGGGAATGACTGGCTTAAACCATCGAAATTCTTAATACCTTCTAAACCACTTTCTATATTAGTAAAGTCCTTGTCACAGGATGTTGTAAATACTGAAATTAAGCTTAGAAAAGCTAAAGATTTATAGCTAAATTTTATTTTTTTCATAATGTAAATGAGGTCGAATTAATCTAAAACACTAGTGTTGTAGAATTCAGTGTAAGCTTCCGCAAACTCGTCTTTTTCTTTAAAGTCTAATACCGGTTTATTTGAGTCCTTTAGGTAATCACTTAATTCATCAGGTATAGTTTCCGACCCTATAATTAAGGCATCAGAATTGTCTATAGCGACTTTCATTATATTATTATAAGTGGGTTTCTCTAATACTTTTATAGCCTCGTCTGCGATATTATCAAACTTTATTTTGTTAATCATGTCTTTATTTAACGTGTCTTCGAAGCTTTGATTGTATACAGAGGTTACAATTTTACTTTCGTTAAATAAAGGTTCGTCTTTATAAAATTGCTTTAAGTACAAAGGTAATAATGAAGCTAACCATCCGTGGATGTGTATAATATCTGGAGACCAGTTTAATTTTTTAACGGTTTCAATAACGCCTTTCGCAAAAAATATAGCACGTTCATCATTATCGCTAAACAGTTTGCCGTCCTCGTCTGTTAAAGTTGCTTTTCTCTTAAAATACTCGTCATTGTCAATAAAATAGACTTGAATACGCTCTTTTGGTATAGAGGCTACTTTTATAATTAGTGGCATATCAAGATCGTTAATAACTAAGTTAATTCCAGATAAACGAATAACTTCATGTAACTGGTGTCTTCTTTCATTTATGTTACCATAGCGAGGCATAAATATTCGTATCTGTCCCCCTTGCTGGTTAACCATTCTTGGTGTTTCAAACGACATTGAAGAAATTTCTGTTTCAGGTAAGTAAGGTACCACTTCAGACGACACATATAATATTCTCTTATCTTTCATAAATTGTATGGTTTTTTTTGAAATTCAAAATAAAAAACACGCAAAAGTACAAAATTTTATGCAGATTGCCACTAATATATTAAGTTTGCACCCGTTAATTTTATATTAAATATGACTGTTTACAATAATAAAGTCGAAATACAAAACCATATTAACAAACTTAAGTATGAAGGGTTTACGTTTGGTTTTGTACCGACTATGGGGGCGCTACACGAAGGGCATTTGTCGTTGGTTAATGAAGCGTTATCGCACAATGATTTTGCCGTGGTAAGTATTTTTGTCAATCCGACACAATTTGATAATGCGTCAGATCTTGAAAAATACCCTAGAACATTGGATCGCGATGTTGATCTTTTGAAAACTTTATCTGAAAACATTATCGTTTATGCTCCTTCTGTAGAAGATGTTTACGAAGGACAAACAAAAGCAGAGCAGTTTGATTTTGATGGTCTAGAACACGAAATGGAAGGAAAATTTCGCGATGGTCATTTTGACGGTGTTGGTACCATTGTTAAACGGTTGTTTGAAATTGTTACTCCCGATAACGCGTATTTCGGAGAAAAGGATTTCCAGCAATTAGCAATCATTAAAAAATTAGTCGAGAAACACCAAATACCTGTCAATATCGTAGGTTGTGAAATTCATCGGGAAGCTTCTGGTTTAGCTATGAGTTCTCGAAACGTGCGACTAAAGCCCGATTATAAAAAAGAGGCTCCATTTATTTATAAAACACTAATGGCTGCCAAAGAGCAGTTTGGCATAAAAAATGCTGATGACATAGTGAAATGGGTTGAAGATGAGTTTGCTAGGCATGAGTTATTAGACTTAGAATATTTTATAATAGCCGATGTAAAGACCTTAAAACCTATTGAAACAAAAGAAAATAATACTAACTATCGTGCTTTTGTTGCGGCATACGCAGACGACATAAGATTAATAGATAATCTAGCACTTAATTAATTATCTTTGCAACATGCAAATACAAGTAGTAAAATCTAAAATTCACAGAGTAAAAGTTACAGGTGCTGATCTTAATTATATTGGCAGTATTACTATTGATGAAGATTTAATGGAAGCCGCAAATATTATTCAAGGCGAAAAAGTTCAAATTGTAAATAATAATAACGGAGCGCGTTTAGAAACGTACGCTATTCCTGGACCTAGAAACTCTGGAGAAATCACTTTAAATGGTGCCGCAGCGCGACTAGTGTCGCCAGGCGATGTGCTTATTTTAATAACTTATGCGTTTATGGATATTGAAGAAGCTAAAGTGTTTAAACCGTCGTTAGTCTTTCCTAATGAGGAGACTAACCTATTAAATTAGATACGTGAATAAAAGCCTATTAAAAATACTTAAAATACTACTCCCAATTCTTTTGGGAGTTTTTTTAATAGGCTATTCGTTGTCAAAATTATCTTTTCAAGACCTGTTGGGTTACTTTAAAACTGCCAACTACACTTATATTGTTTTAGGTCTGTTTTTAGGCTTGTTAAGTCACTTGTCTCGTGCCTATCGCTGGCTGTTTATGCTGGAGCCTATGGGGTATAAAGTGAAATTAGGAAATAGTATAATGGCCGTTTTTGCTACATATCTCGTAAATTATACCATACCAAGAGCAGGAGAAGTTGCTAGAGCAAGTATTTTAACCAATTACGAAAATGTGCCTTTTGATAAGGGCTTTGGGTCTATTGTTGCCGAGCGCGTTGCTGATTTAATTGTTCTACTATTGATTATTACTGTAACTCTATTTTTACAATTCGATTTTATCTATGCCTTTTTTATTGAAAAATTTGATTCTTCAAAATTAATAGTCGGCGGTGTTTTACTGTTGCTTTTAATGGGGGTGTTTCTTTTCTTTATTAGACGAAGTAAAGCAGGTATTGGGTTAAAAATCAAGCAATTCGTTAATGGTATAATAGAAGGAGCTCTTAGTATTTTTAAAATGAAGAAAAAAGGGGCGTTCATTTTTCATACCTTCTTTATTTGGGGGATGTATTTGTTAATGTTTTATGTTACAAGTTTATCTGTTGCAGGGCTTAATGCGGTGCCTGTAGGAGCTATTTTAGTGGGTTTTATATTAGCGACTTTTAGTATTGCTGCTACAAATGGCGGTATTGGGTCGTATCCAGAAGCTATAGTAATTGCCTTTTTATTATTCGGACTTTCAGAAGATCCAAGTCGCGCATTTGGTTGGATTATGTGGACCTCACAAACCTTAATGATTATAGTTTTAGGAGGAGCATCGTTATTGTATTTGCCGATCTACAATCGAAAGAAATAATTTGTACCTTGCGTACTTAAATTCAAAAAATATACGATTAATGCGAAAACTCATTTTCCTTTTTATAGTTGTATTTTCTTTTCAACAAATAACAGCTCAAATAAGTTATAAAAATTTTGAATCCCAAATTTTAGGGGAGTCGAGACAGTTAAAAATTCAGTTGCCTAGAGGTTACGATAAAAGCGATAAAAGCTATCCTATTGTATTTACTTTCGATGGTGATTATTTATTTGAATTGGTTGCAGGAACTGTTGACTACTATGCCTATTGGGATGATATTCCAGAGTGCATCGTTGTTGGGGTGAGCCAATTTAGTAAGCGAGATGACGACACTGCTTTTTCAGAGTTAAATTCCTTACCTATAGATAAAGGGGAAGCTTTTTTTAATTTTGTTGGTCAGGAGTTGATGCCTTACATAAATAAAACGTACAGAACCGAAAAGTTTAAAGTGGCTATTGGTCATGATAAAACTGCAAACTTTATAAATTATTTTTTATTTAAAGAAGACCCTTTATTTCAGGCTTATATTGCTTTAAGTCCAGATTTAGCTCCCGATATGGAGAGTTTTTTAAGCGATCGATTAAATGGTATCGAGTCTAAAATCTTTTATTACTTAGCAACGTCTTCTAACGATGTAAAAAGTTTAAAAGAAAAAACTGAAGCCTTACAAGTAAAGTTAGCGGCAATAGATAATAAAAATGTATTAAAGGCCTACGATAATTTCGACGGTCCTTCACATTACTCATTACCGGCTTATGCGCTTCCAAAAGCTTTAGAAAGTATCTTTTTAGTCTTTCAGCCTATTTCAAAAGAAGAGTATCAAAATACCCTGTTGAAGTTGGATAGCTCCCCTGTCGATTATTTGATAGAAAAGTATGAAACTATCGAGGAGTTGTTTGGTATTAAAAAGCAAATTTCAATTAATGATTTTAGAGCTATTGCGGCTACAATTAATAAAACAGAGCAGTTTGATTACTTCGAGGACTTAGGGAAATTAGCTAGGAAACAATATCCGGAAACACTTCTAGGTCATTATTATTTAGGTCGCTATTATGAAACTACAGGGCATCCTAAAAAGGCGATGAAAACCTATCAATCGGGCTATGTGCTTCAAGAGGTCGGTGGTATTACTAAAGATCAAATGCTAGAGCTTTCTCAGCAATTAAAAGTAGATTTCGGATTATAACCTATAAAATTTTCGTTTTAAGGAATTATATTTATGGCAAAGGTAAAAACAACATTTTTTTGTCAGAGTTGCGGTTCGCAATACTCTAAATGGCAAGGACAATGTTCTGCGTGTAAAGAGTGGAATACTATCGTGGAAGAAGTGATTCAGACGCCCGAAAAAAGCAGTTGGAAAAGTCCTTCACGTACAAATAAACGCGCATCAAAACCTTTAAAAATTAAAGATATCGATGCCTCTCAGGAGGCCCGATTAGACAGCCGTGATGGTGAGTTTAACCGTGTGATGGGTGGTGGGATTGTACCGGGTTCATTAACCTTGCTAGGAGGAGAACCGGGAATTGGAAAGAGTACACTGCTGCTGCAGATATCGTTACAATTACCCTATAAAACGTTGTATGTTTCTGGTGAAGAGAGTCAGAAGCAAATTAAAATGCGTGCCGATAGGATTAATCCTGATAATGAAAGTTGTTACATTTTAACCGAAACAAAAACGCAAAATATCTTTAAGCAAATTGAGGCATTAGAGCCCGATATTGTGATTATAGATTCTATCCAGACCCTCCATAGTGATTATATCGAGTCGTCGAGTGGAAGTATTTCTCAAATTAAAGAATGTACTACCGAACTAATAAAATTCGCAAAAGAAACCGCGACACCAGTGATTTTAATAGGTCATATTACTAAAGATGGTAATATAGCAGGTCCTAAAATTTTGGAACATATGGTCGATACGGTACTTCATTTTGAAGGCGATCGCAATCACGTGTTTCGCATATTGAGAGCGCAGAAAAATCGATTTGGTTCTACTAACGAATTGGGGATTTATGAAATGCAAGGCTCTGGATTGCGTGAAGTTACTAATCCGAGTGAAATTTTAATCTCTAAAAAAGATGAAGAGCTTTCTGGTAACGCGGTCGCTGCAACGCTTGAAGGTATGCGTCCTTTAATGATTGAAGTTCAGGCATTGGTAAGTACAGCAGTTTATGGTACACCTCAGCGTAGTGCAACAGGGTTTAATGCAAAGCGTCTTAATATGTTATTGGCTGTCCTAGAAAAGCGTGCAGGGTTTCGCCTAGGGGCTAAAGATGTGTTTCTAAATATTACTGGGGGAATAACCGTCGATGATCCCGCGATTGATTTGGCAGTGGTAGCTTCTATTTTATCGTCTAATGAAGACGATGCGCTGCCTAGTGATTACTGCTTTGCAGGAGAGGTAGGGCTGTCTGGAGAAATTAGACCTGTGCAACGCGTGGAACAGCGGATTCTAGAAGCTGAAAAATTAGGGTTTTCAACCATTTTTGTGTCTAAATATAATAAGATAGCCCTGAAAAATACCGCGATAAAAATACAATTGATTTCTAAAGTAGAAGACTTAGTCGATTACCTGAGCTAGAATAACTATGCTTTAAGAGTTTTAGTATGGGTTTGTAGATTAGTAAAAATCGATTAGTTGTTTTTTATATCTTCAATTTCATCTCTAGAAATACGGATAGGGAAATCTTTTTCGGCGCCATAGATTTTAACTTCTTGAATATCGGCAGGCATGTAAAAATCACCGGCTATTAGTGCTTCTTTTACGCTTCTAATTACCGAACCTTTAGTAGTTAGCGCCATTTTTCTAAAGTCCTTGGTGTCAACCCAAAAATAGACTTTTAAGTTTACGGTGCTTGTGTCTAAAGCATCTTCTACAACAAAATTTTGATGATCGGCATCGGTAATAACATTCGGCTCCTTTTTTAAGGTTTCTAGAATGATTTGCTTGGCTTCAGTAATGTTATTTTCATAAGCTATTCCAACTACAAAATCCCAACGAAAAAAACCGTCTTCAGTGTAGTTAGTTACAGGTTTTGTTAAGACGTCGCTGTTTGGAATGTAAACGTCTTTACCATCAAAAGTTTTTAATTTAGTATATCGAAATTCTAGGGCTTTTACCTTTCCGAAGTTCTCCCCAATCTCCACTGTGTCATTAATATCATAAGGTCGGCTAAAAGCTAAGATGATTCCTGCAATAAAATTCTGTCCAATATCTTTAAAGGCGAACCCTAAAACAACGGCGCTAGCACCTGCGGCTGTAAATATCCCCGAAGCAATCGCACCTAGGCCCGCTGCTTTTAAAGCTAAAATAATGGCAATTGTTATTAAGGTGTATTTTAAAGCTTTACTTAAAAACTGGCTCATTAAAGGGTCTTGGGTTCTAAAAGCGATACGCTTTCTTGCAAATTGACCAAGCCAGGTAGCTATTAAAGTACCAATAATGACTATTAGTATCCCCATTCCAATTCCCGGGAGTTGGTTGGTAAATTCCGTATAAAAATTAGCGAAAGATTGTGTGATGGTTTCTGAGAAATTTTGAGATGCCAGATTGAGTATAAGCATTGCGTAGATTTTAGACTATTGTTTTCGTCATTTAAGATACTAAATTAGGACCCATTTTTTGGTTTAGCAGTGATTTTTTTGTGAGTGTGTTAGGGTGGCTAGGGTAAAAGAAAGAGAATGTGATGGGTTTATGGCGTATTAAAACTTAAGATTATCATAATAACTATTTCAAAAACATAAAAAGATGTTATTTTTAGAATCATTCAAAAACCAACAAATGAAAGTAAACTCTATTTTATTAGTTCTTGTAGCTTTAAGTATCGTCGCGTGTGGGCCCAAAATAAATAATGATGCCTATGTCAAGGATATTGATAGATATGTGTCTAAACTTGCTGCAGATACGCGTTTGAAAACTAACCTAAGCCAGGGGGTATTAACCGACGATTCAGGATTTAATGACGTAGGAACTTTTAGTTATCAAGAAAGAATGAGTCCGGATGGACGGGAGTTATTTCATATAAAAAATGTTGAAAAAACAGACCGGACCATTACAGAAAACTATTACTATAAAGATAATAGATTGGTTTTTATAACTGTAAATACAAATTCGGAAGCTGCGAAAAAGTTATATGTTAAAAAGGGTTCGACCTTGTCTCGAGTTAATCTGAGCAAGTCTTATGAGAAAATCCTACTCAATAAAGCCAAACTTTTTAAAAAACAATTTAAATCAGCGCGTTAGGTCTCTATTTATAATTTTTATAATAGACTGTTTTTAAGCGGGAACACACATCTTTTTTTCGTAAAATTCCTTAATTTCGCAACTCGAATCAGAAATTAGAAAAAATGAGCACAGGATTCCCTGAATATAAAGGACTTAACTTACCAAATGTAGCAGAAGAAATTCTAAGTTACTGGAAGGAGAATGATATTTTTGAAAAGAGTGTTACTTCACGTGAAGGTAGCCAACCTTACGTGTTTTTTGAAGGACCTCCCTCTGCAAATGGATTACCAGGTGTGCACCACGTTCTAGCACGTGCTATTAAAGATATTTTTCCGCGTTATAAAACCATGAAAGGGTTTCAAGTGAAGCGTAAGGCCGGATGGGATACTCACGGTTTACCTATAGAACTTGGTGTGGAAAAAGAACTCGGTATTACTAAAGAGGACATTGGGAAAACAATTTCTGTTGAAGATTATAACGCAACGTGCCGTAAAGCCGTAATGCGTTATACCGATGTGTGGAATGACCTGACCCAGAAAATGGGATATTGGGTTGATATGGATAATCCGTACGTCACTTACGAGCCTAAATACATGGAAAGTGTATGGTGGTTGCTTAAAGAAATTTATAATAAAAACTTAATATACAAGGGCTATACGATTCAGCCTTATTCGCCAAAAGCGGGTACAGGTTTAAGTTCTCACGAGCTGAATCAGCCGGGAACTTATCAAGATGTTACCGATACTACTGTGGTTGCTCAATTTAAAGCCGTAGAAAATACATTACCAGATTTTTTACAGAATGAAGGCGATATTTTCTTTTTAGCGTGGACGACCACACCGTGGACCTTACCGAGTAATACAGCCTTGACTGTAGGGCCTAAAATAGAGTATGTTTTAGTAGAAACTTATAACCAATACACATTTAAACCTATGAATGTGATTTTGGCAAAACCCTTAGTGAATAAACAGTTTGACGGTAAATTTAAGCGGGTAGAAACCAAAGCTGAATTGTTAGACTATAACAATGGAGATAAGAAAATACCTTACTTCGTGGTTAAAGAGTTTATAGGTAAAGATCTTGTAGGTATTAAATACGAGCAGTTACTGCCGTATGCGTTGCCAAACGATAATCCTGAGAATGCTTTTAGAGTGATTTCTGGTGATTTCGTAACTACCGAAGACGGAACAGGAATTGTACATACCGCACCAACATTTGGTGCCGATGATGCTTTGGTAGCAAAACAAGCTTCTCCAGAAATTCCACCAATGCTAGTTAAAGATGAAAACGATAATCTGGTGCCTTTAGTAGATTTACAAGGTAAATTTAGACCGGAAATGGGGGAGTATGCCGGTAAATACGTTAAGAATGAGTACTATGCCGATGGTGAAGCACCCGAGCGTTCTGTAGACGTGGAGCTTGCTATTCAATTAAAAGAAGAGAATAAAGCATTTAAAGTTGAAAAATATAAACACAGTTACCCTAACTGTTGGAGAACCGATAAGCCTATATTATACTACCCGTTAGATTCTTGGTTTATTAAAGTTACCGATGTTAAAGATCGTATGCACGAGCTTAATAAAACCATTAACTGGAAACCGAAGTCTACAGGTGAAGGACGTTTTGGAAACTGGTTGGCAAACGCTAACGATTGGAATTTATCGCGTTCTAGATATTGGGGAATTCCTTTGCCTATCTGGAGAACCGAAGATGGTAAAGAAGAAATTTGTATTGGTTCGGTAGAAGAGCTAAAATCTGAAATGGCTAAAGCAGTTGCTGCGGGCGTTTTAGAAAAAGATATTTTTGAAGATTTTCAGGTGGGTGATAACTCAGAAGAAAACTATGCGAAACTAGATTTACATAAAAATATTGTCGACGAGATAACCTTAGTTTCTGCATCGGGACAACCAATGCGTCGTGAGAGTGATTTAATAGATGTATGGTTCGATTCTGGTTCTATGCCTTATGCACAATGGCATTACCCATTCGAAAACAAAGAGAATATAGATGATAATAAAGCCTTTCCTGCCGATTTCATTGCGGAAGGGGTAGACCAAACACGTGGTTGGTTTTATACGCTACATGCCATTGGAACTATGGTTTTCGACTCTGTGGCTTATAAAAATGTGGTGTCTAACGGATTAGTGTTAGACAAAAACGGTCAAAAAATGTCGAAACGTCTAGGGAATGCTACAGATCCTTTTGAGACTTTAGAGACTTACGGTGCCGATGCGACACGTTGGTATATGATTGGAAATGCTAATCCGTGGGATAACTTAAAGTTTGATGTGGATGGTATAGAAGAAGTGAAACGCAAGTTTTTTGGAACCTTATACAATACCTATTCGTTCTTTCAATTATATACAAATATCGATAAGTTTACGTATGCTGAAGACGATGTGCCTCTAGAAGAACGCCCTGAAATAGACCGTTGGATTCTTTCAGAGTTACATACGCTTATTGAAAAAGTAGATGCTTTCTACGCCGAATACGAGCCTACAAAGGCTGCACGAGCAATATCTAATTTTACTCAAGATTACTTAAGTAACTGGTATGTGCGTTTAAGTAGAAGGCGTTTTTGGAAAGGTGATTATCAAACAGATAAAATATCGGCCTACCAAACCCTATATACGTGTATGTTAACCATTGCGAAGCTAGGTGCGCCAATAGCTCCTTTCTTTATGGATAAACTTTACCTAGACTTAACAAAAACGACACAATCAGAAGCGTTTGAAAGTGTACATTTGTCAAGGTTCCCAGAAAGTGATTCTGCGTTTATTGATAAAGCTTTAGAACGTAAAATGGAAGCTGCGCAAACCATTTCATCTTTAGTGTTGTCATTAAGAGCTAAAGAGAAGATAAAAGTACGCCAGCCATTACAAAAAATTATGATTCCTATCGATAGCGAACAGCAACGTGAGGAGATTTTGGCGGTAGCAGATTTAATAAAACACGAGGTTAATGTTAAGGAAGTAGAGCTGTTAGACGATGCTTCAGACATATTAGTGAAGCAAGTAAAGCCAAATTTTAAAGCTTTAGGGCCACGTTTTGGGAAGGATATGAAGTTGATTGCCAGCGAGATACTTAAAATGACTGCTGAGGATATTAAAAATATTGAGCAAAAAGGGCAACATGATGTAAATTGTAACGGAAAAATTATTACTTTAGAAGTCAGTGATGTAGAGATTACCTCACAAGATATAGCAGGTTGGTTAGTTGCAAATGAAGGCGCTTACACCGTTGCTTTAGATGTTACCATATCTAGCGAATTACGAAAAGAAGGTGTCGCAAGAGAACTCGTAAATCGTATTCAAAACTTAAGAAAAGATTCTGGTTTTGAAGTTACAGATAGAATTAATGTGAAACTTCTAAAGGACGAGCAAGTTAATGAGGCGGTAAAAGCGAATGAAGCTTACATAAAAGCAGAAACTTTAACCAATGAGCTTGTAATTATGGACGAATTAAATAACGGTATAGATGTTGAATTCGATACAGTACATACCAAGTTGTTTATTCAAAAAATTTAGAAATTATGACAATAGAAAACACATCGAGATATTCAGATAAAGATTTATTAGAATTTAAAACATTAATTCTAGATAAAATTGAAAAAGCACAACACGATTTAGAGCTTATTAAGAGTGCTTATATTAACGATCAGAATAACGGAACGGACGACACCTCGCCAACGTTTAAAGCCTTCGATGAAGGGAGTGCAGTTAATAGTAAAGAATCTAACTCTCAATTAGCTATTAGACAAGAGAAGTTTATTCGCGATCTTAAAAATGCATTAATAAGAATTGAGAATAAAACCTACGGTATTTGCCGAGTTACAGGTAAGCTTATTAATAAAAAACGTTTGGAGCTCGTACCTCATGCAACGCTTAGTATAGAAGCTAAAAACTTGCAGAAGTAATACAGCACCGTTGTTTTAAATTTACACCATTACAAAACGCTTCAACTCTAAATTGAAGCGTTTTGTGTTTTGAATCCTTATATTACATTCCTATTTTAACATCTAAATGAAGGCTTTTTTAATTGTATTATGTCTGTGTTTTAGTTCGTATCTTGTAGCTCAAAAGCAAGTAGATGAGACTTTTGATGCCTCGGAAGTGAATAGTGTTGTAGTTGATGGGAATTCTATGTTTAAAATAGACATACAAACTCAAGATTCTAAAATGGTTCAATTGCTAACTAAAATTGAAGGGGAGTATACTCCGGAAATTGCGGTTTTCCAACAAATTACCGACAGCACGCTATATATTTCTAGCGTATTCAAGCCTTCTTTTGCAAATCATAATGATAAACTAAGCGCGCATAAAGTAGTGTCTATAGAGGTGGTATTGAAAATTCCAAAACATTTAAAAGTGTATGTGAAAAGTGATATTGGGTCGGTAAAAGCAAAAGGGGATTATACATTTTTTACTGTAGAATTAGCTCAAGGAAATTGTCTGCTAACAGACTTTTTTGGGAGTGCTCTAATTAATACAATTAATGGTGATGTCGAAGTGCATACCAACTATGCCCGAGTTAAAGCGCATTCAAAATATGGGACTTTAACTAAAGTTCCACTAGTTTATGGTGCCAATACCATCGAACTCAATAGTATTCACGGTGATATTAAGCTAATAAAAATCGAAAAATAACCTTATTTTTGTTGTAAATCCCTCGTATGACTTTTAAAAAAGCCACTTTTCTTATCCTTTTAATTTTGCTTATCGATCAGATTAGTAAGGTGTATATTAAAACCCATTTTCAACTGGGGGAAAGTCTGACTGTTTTCGATAAATTTAGAATTTATTTTATCGAAAATGACGGTATGGCTTGGGGAACAAAATTAAGTGATATATTTCCATTTATTAGTGATCGTTTAGCCAAGTTAAGCTTAACTTTATTTAGAATATTAGCCATTTTTGGTATTGGCTATTGGTTGTTTTCAACACTTCAAAAAGCAGGCTCTCGTGTGCTTATTATTGCGTTGTCTTTTATTTTCTCTGGGGCGTTAGGGAATATTATAGACTCTGTGTTTTACGGTGTGATTTTCGATCATAGTTACGCTCAAATAGCAAGCTTTTTGCCTAAAGAAGGCGGTTATGATAGCTTGTTTCACGGTAAGGTTGTAGATATGTTGTATTTCCCCTTATGGAAAGGGTATTTGCCCGAATGGATTCCCTTTTATGGTGGTGAATTTTTTACTTTTTTCGAACCGGTTTTTAATATTGCCGATGTGGCGATAAGTATCGGGTTTATCCTCCTTATCTTCTTTAATAAAAAAGCGTTCCCTGTGCAAGAGGCCGGTGTAGAGCAGTCTGTTTAAAACCTGTAAATTTTGTTTGGTGTGATACAGTAGTCTAAAGGAATATCTTTAGAGTATACGTCTTTTATCTCGGGTTCAGGGTCAAAAAATGAAAGTCCAATTTTTAATGTTTCAGCTTTGCAATCTGCTAGAAAATTATCGTAAAAGCCTTTTCCGTATCCAATGCGATTCCCTTTTACGTCGAAGGCTAGTAAGGGTATAAAAACAACATCTATAGCAGTAGTCGCTATGGGAATGCCTCCTATAGGTTCGGGAATGTTATAAGCGTTTAGTTTTATTCGAGTACTATCGGTTAATAGTACATTCTCTAAAGTGGTTGTTTTAAAATTACTTCTTGAAATGACGATGTTTTTATCCTTGCCAGATAAAATATTTAAAATGTAATCGGTGTTTATCTCCCGTTGTGTTTCAATAGAAAGAAATAGGTGGTAGAAATCTTTTTCCCAAATAGGAAGCGAAAGCAATTGATTGGCTATCTCTAAGCTAAAGGCTTCTATCTGGTCTTCAGTTAACTGATTTCGTAATGTTTTATACTTTTTTCGTAATGCTGCTTTAGTCATAATCTCATTGCTTTTCGTGTTCTAATGAAATATGAAATAACGCATCTCCTTGATAAATTAATGGGGCGTCGTTAATATTGATGATATACCCGGTGTTTGGCGCTTTTACAAAGTGATTAAACTTACCATAAGGATCGGTAATGTGTCCTAAAACTTCCCCTTTTTTAACTAATTTTTCAATGCGTGTAATAGATTTGAACATTCCAGAATATTTTGCACGAATCCATTTACTATCTGTAACGTATATCGGATCTTTTTTAGGTTTTGAGACTTTAAAATTGCTGCGTAACATACCAAAATGGTGTAAAATACGCTTGGCTCCATTAACACCGGTATTGGTTACATTGGCATCAATATGTAGCGATTTGCCACCTTCATACAATAAAATAGGTTTTCCCATTTGGTTGCATGTGTTTCTAAATGAGCGTCCTAGGTTTTTTGAATACACGATAAAAGGCGCTCCAAATAATTCGGCCATCGCATCGTATTCGGGATTGCCTTCTTCAATACGTATTTGTGGAGCATTAAAACGCAAGGCACCACCAGTATGAAAGTCTAAAACAAAATCGACGTGCGGAATTATTTCCGTAATCAATTCATTTGCCAGCCTGCTCGCTAAGGAGCCTGATTTTACACCGGGAAACACGCGGTTTAAATCTCGGCCATCCGGAAACGAGCGACTCATATTAATAAATCCGAAAATATTTATTACCGGAATACAAATAATGGTTCCTTTTTTAGGCTTATTAATGCCTTTGGCAATGAGCTGACGTACAATCTCTACACCGTTCACCTCATCGCCATGAATGCCTGCAGTAAAAAGTACGGTAGGCCCTGGTTTTTTAGAGCGTGAAATAATTACCGGAACATCGACAGGGGTTTGCGTGTGGAGTTTGGCGATATTTAGCGCCGCCTCTTTGTTTTCCCCAGGTTTTATAGTTTCCCCAAGAATCTTTAAAATAGTAGCGCTATCTTTCATATTAGTGTTTGTGGTTTTTTTCGATGTAGCTAATAATATTTTTAGCGATATTTTTTTCGGTTGCGATTTCAATCCCTTCTAATCCTGGCGTCGAGTTAACCTCAAGTAAAAGTGGACCACGAGCAGATTGTAGCATGTCTACCCCACAAACAGGAAGCTTTAAAGCTTTCGAAGCTTTCATGGCAACAGCAAGTTCGGCGTCGCTTAGCGTAATAATATTTGCCGAGCCTCCACGATGTAGATTGGATCTAAATTCACCTTCCTTTCCTTGGCGTTTCATAGCGCCTACCACTTGACCATCTACCACCAAAGCTCTTAAATCAGCGCCTTTAGCTTCTTTAATAAACTCTTGTACTATAACGCGAGCTTGTAGGCCATTAAAAGCCTCTAGTACAGATTCTGCTGCGTTTTTGGTTTCAGCCAAAACCACACCTAAACCTTGGGTGCCTTCTAAAAGTTTTATAATTAAAGGTGTTCCGCCAACATGAGCAACCACTTCTTCAACGTCTCTAGAATAGTTAGTAAATACTGTTTTTGGCATGCCAATTCCCGCCTTACTTAAAATCTGAAGACTTTTTAGTTTGTCTCTAGATCGTAAAATAGCTTCCGATGAGGCTGTCGAAAAGACACCCATCATTTCAAATTGACGTACCACAGCACAACCGTAAAAAGTTACAGAAGCTCCAATTCTAGGAATGACAGCGTCTACATAATCAAGGTATCTGTTTTTGTAATATATACGAGGTCTTTCTTTTTCAATAATAATGTCGCAACGTAAAGGGTCTATAACTTCAAGTTTATGACCTCTTTTTTCGCCTTCTTCAATTAAGCGTTTTGTAGAGTATAAATGTGGGTTTCTTGATAATATTACAATATTCATTCTTGTGATTTTTTATAAGATAGATTTTCTTTGTCTACATCTATCATAAATTTGCGACTTATAAACTGCCTTCCTATTAAAACAGGGAATTTCATCTCTGCTCGTGTGCTTAGGGTTAAATTAATTTTATATGTTTTTCCAAACAGTACAATTTCCGATTTAATTTTATATCTAGTTTCTACTTGGCCATTACTACTCTTCACATTAGTAAAAGAATAACTGTCAAAAATAACCTCTTTACCACTAAAATTAGGGTGCCCTTTACTGTAGAAAGTACATTTAAGTTGGTTGTTTTCTTCTTTTATTTTTGAGCAATGAATGGCTGATGTATAAGCGCCAGAATCTATCTTAACGTCAATACAATACAAATTAAGTTTTGGGAAATCGACTTTGTCTACGCGACCAATAATTTTTTTTTCCATCTTTATAAGATAATAAAGTGTTGCAATGTAGTAAAATAGTTAGTGCTTCATATTTAATTTTTAAAAAAAAATTAACGTCCTACGCGTTTTAATATACGTTTTAAAAACAGATAAATAATTACCTTTACAAAATGAGTGAAACGACCTTAGATTTACAGCTTAAAACCTTACCAAACGCACCAGGTGTATACCAGTACTTTGATGCGGATGGGACTATTATTTATGTGGGAAAAGCTAAGAATTTAAAGAAAAGAGTGAGTTCGTATTTTACAAAAACCCACGATAGTGGCAAAACGCGGGTGCTTGTAAGAAAAATAGCAAGTATAAAACATATCGTGGTAGCTACGGAAACTGATGCCCTTTTACTAGAAAACAACCTAATTAAGAAGCACAAACCGCGTTATAATGTCTTGCTTAAGGATGATAAATCCTATCCTTGGATTTGTATTAAAAACGAGCGCTTTCCTAGAATTTTTTCTACCCGTCGTGTTATTAAAGACGGGAGTCAGTATTTCGGACCTTATACCAGTATGAAAACGGTGTCAACACTTTTAGATTTAATAAAAGGACTCTACCAGTTGCGTACTTGTAATTATGATTTGGTGTCAGAAAAAATTGCGGCAGACAAGTATAAAGTGTGTTTAGAGTATCATTTGGGTAATTGTCTAGGGCCTTGTGAGGGACTAGAATCAGAGGCGCACTACCAGGAAAATATTGTAGCTATAAAAGAAATTCTAAAGGGTAATTTTAAAGATTCTATAGGTGTGTTTCGCGAACAAATGCAGGTGTTTGCTCAGAATATGCAGTTTGAAGAGGCGCAGAAAATAAAAGAGAAACTAGAAGTTTTAGAAAATTATCAAGCCAAATCAACGATAATTAATCCGCGAATTAGTAATGTAGACGTGTTTTCTATTGTTAGTGATGATAGTTACGGTTATATTAATTTTCTTCAAATATCTTATGGTTCGATTATTAGGTCTCATACCTTGGAGATTAAAAAGAAATTAGACGAATCTGATAAAGCGCTTTTAGAGCTTGCAATCATTGAAATTAGGCAGCGTTTTAATTCTAATTCTAAAGAAATATATGTACCTTTTAACGTCAATATAGGAAATGAGGTAAAAGTGACTGTTCCGCAACTTGGAGATAAAAAACATATTTTAGATTTGTCTATTCGCAATGCGAAATATTACCGAATGGAGCGTTTTAAACAAGTGAAAATTACCGATCCAGATCGCCATGTAAAGCGTATAATGGCACAAATGAAAACCGACTTGCGATTAAGTGTAGAGCCAAGACATATAGAGTGTTTTGATAATTCTAATATCCAAGGCACAAATCCGGTAGCCGCCTGCGTGGTATTTAGAAATGGTAAACCGAGTAAAAAAGAGTACAGGAATTTTAACATTAAAACAGTGGAAGGTCCAGACGATTTTGCTTCTATGGAAGAGGTTGTCTACCGACGCTATAAGCGGTTGCTCGAAGAAAATGAACCCTTGCCACAACTTATAATTATTGACGGAGGGAAAGGGCAATTGTCATCGGCACTAAAAAGTTTGGAGGCCTTAGATTTAAGAGGTAAGATTGCTATTATTGGTATTGCGAAGCGTTTAGAAGAGCTGTTTTATCCTGGCGATTCTGTGCCTTTATACCTAGATAAAAAGAGTGAAACTTTAAAAATAATTCAGCAGTTGCGAAACGAAGCGCATCGTTTTGGAATTGAGCACCATAGAAATAAACGAAGTAAAGCTGCGCTAAATACAGAAATGGAAACGATTCCGGGTATTGGTGAGAAAACAATCGTAGATTTGTTAAAAGTTTTTAAATCGGCGAAACGCGTTGCTAATGCTAAATTAGATGAGTTAGAAGCTGTTATTAGTGTGTCACGAGCAGAAAAAATTTATAATTATTACCATAAAAACGAAGAATAACCCATGAAGCAATTACTTATTTTAACACTATTCCTAGTTGTGTTTTCCGGTCGTGTTTATGCCCAAGAGCCTGTGAAAAAAGAGCTTAAAGTCGGTTTGGTTTTAAGTGGTGGTGGAGCAAAAGGACTAGCTCATATAGGAGTGTTAAAAGTAATGGATAGCTTGGGTATTCGTGTAGATTATGTTGCTGGTACAAGTATGGGGGCTATTGTGGGGTCTTTATACGCTTCAGGATATTCTGGAAAACAATTGGATTCTATTTTTAAAGAGGTCGATTTTGGAGCTATTATTAACGATAATATACCTCGAGAAGCTAAAACCTTTTATGAGCGTGAAAACAGTGAAAAGTATGCTGTTACCCTACCCTTTGATAACTTCTCGGTAAAATTACCATCGGCTTTGTCTCGCGGTCAAAACACATTTAATTTATTGTCTAAATTAACACTTCATGTTTCAGATGTTGAAGATTTTAGCAAGCTTCCGATACCCTTTTTCTGTATCGCTACAAATATAGAAAACGGACGACCTGTTGTTTTAGACAAAGGAAATTTAGCCTTAGCAGTAAAAGCTAGTGGTGCTTTTCCTTCTTTATTTCAGCCCGTACTAATAAATAATGAGTTATTAATAGACGGTGGTGTGGTTAATAATTATCCTTTAGATGAGTTAAAGGTTAAAGGTATGGATGTAATTATCGGTGTCGACGTACAAGATGGTCTTGCGAATAGGAACGATTTGTCTTCAGCAGCAGCCATTCTGTTTCAAATCAATAACTTTCGTACCATTAATGATATGAAGGTGAAATCTAAAAAAACCGATATTTATATCAAACCCGATATTACTAATTTTACTGTAGTGTCTTTCGATTTGGGAGAAAAAATTATTGAAAACGGTAAGATTGCAGCGGTTTTAAAAATACCGGAATTAGAAGCCTTGGCGCAAAAACAAATCAAAGCACCTTTAGAATTTACCGATCACAAAGTCCCGGATAGTCTTCAGATTAATGACGTGTATTTTGAAGGCTTAAATAATTATACGATTTCTTATGTGTTAGGTAAGTTTAAATTTAGACCCGATCAAAAAATAAGCTATAATGCCTTTGTGAGCGGTACTAATAACTTGGTGGGAACAAACAACTTTGATAGTTTTAATTATAAATTAAAACCCTCAAATAAAAACGGAGTGGAAGGTTATGATTTATATGCAGAGTTAAAAGAGACTAAGAAAACAACCGCCTTAAAATTAGGCTTGCACTACGACGGCTTATATAAGAGTGCTGTTTTAGCTAATATTACCAGTAAACAATTACTGTTTAAAAGTGATGTGCTGTCGTTCGATTTAATTGCTGGTGATAATGTGCGGTATAATTTTGATTATTATATAGATAAAGGACATTATTGGAGTATAGGGGTGAGTTCTAAATATTCCGAATTTCAGACCAATGTGTCCGCATCGGGTTTATTAACCCCAGATCAATACGCAGAAGCTGGTGTTAATAAATTAAATACAAAATTAACCGACTTAAGCAATCGTTTCTTTGTGCAAACACAGTATAAGAATGATTTAAAAGTTACTTTAGGAACGCAACACCAACGCTTAAAAGTGAGTACAGAAACAGTGATTTTAGACCCTAATAAAAAAACATTTTTCGATAAGAGCGATTATCTAAGTTTATATGGAAATTTAAGGTATGATTCTTTCGATAATAAGTACTATCCTACAAGAGGGTTTTATTTTAATGGTGATTTTAATATTTATCTCTATTCGTCAGATTATAATAAAGACTTTTCAGAATTTTCAGTGTTAAGCGGTGAGATGGGTTATGCCCATAGTATTACTAATAACTTTAGTGCATCCATAAAAACAGAAGCAGGATTGAGTATAAATTCTAATGAAAGTTCTTCATTCGATTTTATTCTTGGAGGGTATGCTAAAAACTTCGTAAATAATTTCACTTCTTTTTACGGTTATGATTTTTTATCTATCCGTGGTAATAGTTATATTAAATCTACCATTCAAACCGATTATGAGGTGTTTAGGAAAAATCATATTTTATTAGCTGCCAATTTCGCGAATGTCGAAAACGATCTTTTTGAAACTGCAGATTGGTTTTCTTGGCCTAAGTATTCTGGTTATGCTGTAGGCTATGGTATGGAGTCGTTTTTAGGTCCCATAGAAGCGCGTTACACTTGGTCTCCAGATACCAAAGAAAGCTATTGGTTTTTTAATTTAGGATTCTGGTTTTAAGATAGCCCTTAAATAGAATCGTCTAATATGTAATTCTAAATCAGCAGATTTGTATAATCTAAGTCAGGGTTTTTGAATTACATTTTATAAACTCCAAAAAAATGACGATATTTGTTCGTAATGAAACACTTTTGGCAAGACTTACTTTCGCATTTAAAATTTCTTATAAAAAGAAATCCTGAGTGACGCTATATAATTAACAATCAAATCATTGTTTAATTATTAATTTAGATTATCATGCCTTTTTATCACAAGTTAGGAAAAATCCCACCCAAGCGCCATACACAGTTTAGAAAACCTGATGGTAGCCTATATGCCGAGCAACTATTTGGAACCATAGGTTTTGATGGGATGTCTACAAATTCGTATCACGAACACAGGCCAACACAAGTTAAAGAAATTAGAAAGCAATATAGTGTTGCTCCTAAAATAGCGAAGGAAAACCATATACAATCCTACCGATTAAGAGGATTCCAAGTTAAGCCCGAAAACGATTACTTAGAAAGTCGTAAAACGGTTTTAACCAATAGCGATTGTAGTATAATTTTAGCCGCCCCTAAACAATTGCAAACCGAGTACTTCTATAAAAACTCAGATGCCGACGAGCTTATTTTTGTCCATAAAGGAACGGGTAAGTTACGTACGCACTTAGGGAATTTGGATTTTAAATATGGCGATTATTTATTGGTGCCAAGAGGTATAATTTATAAAATAGATTTCGATACCGAAGATAATCGTTTGTTTATTGTCGAGTCTCGACGTCCTATTTACACACCAAAGCGTTACCGCAACTGGTTTGGGCAATTATTAGAGCATGCTCCGTTTTGTGAGCGCGATTTACGCCAACCACAAGAGTTAGAAACACATAACGAAATCGGAGATTTTGTTATCAAGGTGAAAAAACAGGACGATATTTTCGAAATGGTGTATGCCACACATCCTTTTGATGTGGTAGGTTACGATGGGTATAACTACCCTTACGCCTTTTCAATCCACGATTTCGAACCCATTACTGGGCGCATTCACCAACCGCCACCAGTACATCAAACTTTCGAAACCGATGCCTTCGTAGTTTGCAGTTTTGTGCCGCGTTTATACGATTATCACCCAGACAGTATTCCAGCGCCATACAATCACAGTAATATCGACAGTGATGAGGTGTTGTATTATGTCGATGGTGATTTTATGAGTCGAAACGATATCGATGCTGGTCATATTTCGTTACACCCCGCAGGGATACCACACGGTCCGCACCCGGGAGCAACCGAGCGCAGTATTGGTAAAGTAAAAACCGATGAGCTTGCTGTTATGGTAGATACATTTAAGCCTTTAAAAGTAACCGAAGAAGCTATGAAAATTGCCGATGAAGATTACTTTAAATCATGGTTAGAATAAAATAATTAGGAGCTAGATCCTGCTTTCCGCTATATCTTTTTTGAAAATAAAAAAGGATGTCGCATCAATCAGGGCTAGACATAGAAATAAAAACACAATTACAGATGAAATTGGCATTACAAACGCAATCAGAGCATCAAAATGATTTCGGTGTTTGCTAATTCATCATTAAATTTAAAATATATTATGAGTAAAAAAGAAATACAATCAGTAGAATACGGATTAGAGAAAATATTTGAAGGCGCACAAGACTTCTTGCCTTTATTAGGAACCGATTATGTAGAGTTTTATGTGGGAAACGCAAAACAAGCGGCTCACTTTTATAAAACAGCATTCGGTTTTCAATCGTATGCTTATAAAGGATTGGAAACAGGATCTAGAGATTCTGTGAGTTATGTATTAAAACAAGATAAAATCCGTTTAGTATTAACAACACCTTTAAACAGTAAGTCTCCAATAAACGATCATATTGTTAAGCACGGAGACGGTGTGAAAGTGGTTGCTTTATGGGTTGATGATGCTACTAAATCATACGAAGAAACAACAAAGCGTGGTGCAAAATCGTATATGGAGCCAACCGTAGAAAAAGATGAGTTTGGAGAGGTCGTGCGTTCAGGAATTTATACTTACGGAGAAACGGTACACATGTTCGTAGAACGTAAAAACTACAAAGGGACATTTATGCCTGGTTTTGTCGAGTGGAAATCAGATTATAACCCAGAGCCAACAGGTTTAAAATTTATAGACCATATGGTTGGAAATGTGGGTTGGAACGAAATGAATACTTGGGTAAAATGGTACGAAGACGTTATGGGCTTTGTTAACTTTTTATCTTTCGATGATAAGCAAATCCACACCGAATATTCAGCATTAATGAGTAAGGTGATGAGTAATGGTAACGGACGAATTAAGTTTCCAATTAACGAGCCAGCAGAAGGTAAAAAACGCTCTCAAATTGAAGAGTATTTAGATTTTTACGAAGGCCCAGGAGTGCAGCATATTGCTGTGGCAACAGATGATATTATTAAAACTGTAGCCGATTTACGATCTCGTGGTATTGAGTTTTTATCAACCCCACCAGAAGAGTACTATAATGCTGTGCCAGGACGATTAGAAGAGCATAGTCATGAGCTTAGAGAAGATATAGAAGCCCTAAAGAAATTAGGTATTATGATTGATGCCGATGAAGAAGGGTATTTACTTCAAATTTTTACAAAACCATTAGAAGATAGACCAACATTGTTCTTTGAGATAATTCAGAGAATGGGGGCTAAAGGCTTTGGTGCAGGTAACTTTAAAGCATTGTTCGAATCTATAGAAAGAGAACAAGAATTAAGAGGAACTCTTTAAGACAGTAGTATTAAAAATAGATTAAAAAATGCCACCACATTTGTCGGTGGCATTTTTTTGTTTTATACTTTTGGAATAGTAATTGTATTCTAGAGTATAATAGTTTTAAATACAGTTTAATACAATATCCAATCGATATGAAAAAAATAATATTATTAATCGCTGCAGTTCTAACGATTCAGTTTGCGGTCTCTCAAGAAAGTGCTTTTGGCGAAGGTGAGTGGTTTAGATTTAAAATGAGCTACAGTGGTTTTCTTAAAGCAGGAAACGCCACCTTGTCTGTTAGCGAAACGGCTCTAGATGGTAAAGATGTTTATCATGTTGTGGGAAAAGGATGGACCACAGGAATGGCAAAGTGGTTTTTTAAAGTGAAAGACCGTTATGAAAGTTTTTTCGATAGGCGTACAATGTTACCTTACAAGTTTATTAGAGATATAAACGAAGGCGGACATAAAAAAAATCTAGAAATTGATTTTAATCAGGCGAAAAATGAAGCCTTAGTACACAATAAAAAACACAATACAAAAAAGACCATTGCCACCAAGCCTAATATTCAAGATATGGTTTCTACTTTTTACTATTTACGTAATAAGCTAGATATTTCAACCCTTAGAATTGGAGATGAAATAAAACTCGATATGTTTTTTGATGAAGAGAATTATGGTTTTAAATTGCAATATCTAGGAGAGGAAACAATAAATACCGAATTTGGTGAGATTGAATCCCTTAAATTTAGACCTTATGTTATGGCAGGCCGTGTTTTTAAAGAAGAAGAAAGTTTAACGCTATGGGTATCAAAAGATAAAAATAAAGTACCTTTACGCATCAAAGCAGATTTAGCTGTAGGTTCTTTAAGAGCAGATTTAGACGCTTTTAGAGGTCTTAAGCATCCATTTAAAATTTTAGTAAATAACTAATGAATACCAAGAAAGATATAACCAACCAACTTAAAGATAAATACGAAGCATTAAATCAAGATTTAGACGTTCATTTAGAGGGCTTGCTACATTCTAAGCCAATTAATTATTGGGAGTACATTCAAACAGATGCCCTTTTAAGTCTTCAAAATCAGCGCACCACCTTACCAGATGAAATGGTGTTTTTAATGTATCACCAAGTGAATGAATTGTTGTTTAAAATGATTCTTTGGGAAATTGAGCAGGTCGCAAAAAATGAAGCTATAGATGCTGCATTTTTCGAGGATAAACTTATGCGGGTAAGTCGTTATTTTGATATGCTAACTTCGTCTTTTAATGTCATGCGAGAAGGTATGGACGTGGCGCAGTACAATAAGTTTCGAAACACTTTAACGCCGGCTAGCGGATTTCAAAGTGCACAGTATAGAAAGATAGAATTTGCTTCTACAGAGTTAATTAACTTAATCGATAACCGATTTAGAGCAACTATAGATCGCAATACTTCTTTTGAACACGCTTTCGAGCACTTGTATTGGCAAGCAGCAGGAAAAGATTATAAAACAGGAAAAAAATCCTATACATTAACAGTTTTCGAAGAGAAATACAAAGATGAATTTATTAGATTTGTCGAATTCTATAACACGCACAATTTGTGGTCTATCTTTAAAGGGTTACCTCAAGCGGTTAGAGAAGATGAAAAGCTCGTAAAAGCGATGCGTCATTTAGATTACACGGTTAATATTACCTGGGTTATGGCACACTACAATACGGCGAATCACTATTTAAATATTGGTGGTAAAACAGCAGAGGCAACAGGAGGAAGTGAATGGGTAAAATACATGCACCCTAAATACCAAAAAAGAATATTTTTTCCAGATTTATGGAGCGAACAAGAGCAAGAAGATTGGGGCAAAGGTGTATAATTTTAGTTGTACTTTTTATAAGCTTTTACAGTTGTAAAAAGGAGGAGCAACACGTAGATACTTTAGAAACAGCATTAATAGAAGAACCAGAAGATGTCTATGAATTCGGTTTTAATCTTAATGATTATATAGTTAAAAGAGATACGGTTAAGAAAGGCGATAGTTTTGGTCAGATATTAGAACGTAATCAATTGGGGTATTCAGAGATTTTTAAAATCGCTGAACGCGCTAGGGACACTTTCGATATTAGGAAGCTACAGGTCGGGAAGCCCTATACTATTTTGTGTTCTAACGACTCTTTACAACAACCAAAATGTTTTATTTATCAGCCCAATAAAACAGATTATGTGGTTATAAACTTTCAAGATTCTATACATGCTTATACAAGTTCTAAGCCTATAAAATATGTCGAGAGAGAGATTTCTGGTGTGATTACATCAAATATATCAGAAGCCTTGAGTGCGCAAGGAAAAAGTATTGCCTTAGCATATAAAATGGCCGATGTGTATGCGTGGACCATCGACTTTACTAGACTTCAAAAAAATGATAAGTTTAAAGTTATTTATACCGAGAAATATATTGACGATTCTATTTATGCTGGAATAGAAAATATTAAAGCGGCCTTTTTCGAACATAACAAGCAACCGTTTTATGCTTTCGAGTTTGAAACAGATAGTGTTAAAGGAATAAAAGATTATTTTAATGATGAGGCTAAAAACTTACGACGTGCTTTTTTAAAGGCACCTGTAAAGTTTAAGCGTATTTCATCGCGTTATAATTTAAACAGACGTATTGCTTTATACGGAAATAGAGTGCGCCCGCATAAAGGTACCGATTTCGCTGCGGCTGTCGGAACTCCAATTATGGCCACGGCAAATGGAACGGTAATCGCCTCAGAAAAACGTGGTGGTAATGGTAACTATGTGAAAATTAAGCATAATGCAACCTACTCCACGCAGTACCTTCATATGAGTAAGCGAAAATCTAAAGTTGGTGATTATGTTAAACAAGGTGATGTTATCGGTTGGGTTGGAATGACTGGAAACACTTCAGGTCCACACGTGTGTTATCGCTTTTGGAAAAATGGAAAGCAAGTCGATCCTTTTAAACAAGATTTACCAGATGCAGAGCCTATTTCTGATAGTTTAAAAACTAAATTCTTAAAATATATTCAGCCAATAAAGCAACAATTAGAGGCTATCGAGTACATTCCTATTCAGCAGACTGAAACCATAGAGAATGCACTTAGTGAAACCTTAAGTACAGATACTGTTGCTAATTTAGAATAACCAAAAAATGAAATTGCCCGCTGTAAACCCTACCCAAACAAAGTCTTGGAAAGCTTTAGAAAACCATTTTAACGCTATTAAAGAGGTTGAAATGAGCACCTTGTTTTCTGAAGATTCAAGTCGTGCTGAAAAGTTTACGATCAAATGGGAGGATTTCTATGTCGATTATTCTAAAAATAGAATTACCGAAGAAACGATGCAATTGCTTTTAGATTTAGCCGATGAGGTTAAATTAAAAGAAGCTATGGCGTCTTACTTTTCAGGTGATGCTATTAACCATACCGAAAACAGAGCCGTTTTGCATACCGCTTTACGAGCTAGTGCTTCGTCTGAAGTTTTTGTTAAAGGAGAAAATGTTATCCCTGGAATCAATCAGGTAAAAGAAAAAATTAAAGACTTTACGCAGCGCATCGTTAGTGGAAAGCAAATAGGGTTTACAGGTAAACCTTTTACCGATGTGGTAAACATTGGTGTTGGTGGTAGCGATTTAGGTCCCGCTATGGTAGTCGATTCACTTCGCTATTATAAAAACCATCTGAACGCTCATTTTATAAGTAATATAGACGGTGATCATATTAATGAAACCCTAGAGGAACTCAACCCAGAAACAACACTTTTTGTTATTGTCTCTAAAAGTTTTTCTACTCAAGAGACTTTAGCCAATGCAAATACTGTGAAAAGTTGGTTTCTAAAAACAGGGACGCAGCAAGATATCGAAAAGCATTTTGTTGCCGTGTCTTCCAATATTAAAAAAGTTAAAGCTTTTGGTATCCACCAGGATAATATTTTTGCAATGTGGAATTGGGTTGGAGGTCGTTTTTCGTTATGGAGCGCTGTAGGGCTAACAATTAGCTTGTCTCTAGGCTTTTCAAACTTCGAAAAGCTGTTACTAGGAGCTCAAAAAATGGATACCCATTTTAAAACTGAAGACTTTAAATCTAATATCCCTGTAGTTTTAGCACTGCTAAGTGTTTGGTATAATAACTTTTTTAAATCTGAAACGGAAGCTGTTATTGCGTATTCTCAATACCTAAATAAGTTAACGAGTTACTTACAGCAAGGTATTATGGAAAGTAATGGTAAAGGTGTGGATCGCACGGGTAAACCCATTCAATATCAAACGGGAACTATTATTTGGGGAGAGCCAGGAACCAATTCACAACATGCCTTTTTTCAGCTAATACACCAGGGAACAAAGTTAATACCTGTCGATTTTATTGGTTTTGCTCAAAGCCTATATGGAAATCAAGCGCATCACGATAAGTTAATTTCTAATTATGTGGCGCAAACCGAAGCCTTATTACACGGCAAAAAGAAAGCGGATATTATTAAAGATTTGGAGGCTAAAAATGTAGCCCAAGAGACAATAGAGCGAATTCTTCCTTTTAAAGTGTTTAAAGGTAATAAACCAACAAATTCTATCTTTATTAATAAACTTACACCAGGAAGTTTAGGTGAGTTGTTAGCCATGTACGAACATAAAATATTTGTTCAAGGTATTATATGGAACATCTATAGTTATGACCAATATGGTGTAGAATTAGGTAAGCAATTAGCGAATACCATTCTTTCGGAGATAAAAGAAGAGAAAACTAGCGTTCATGACACGTCTACAAGTCAGCTTTTAGCCCACTACAAGTCCTTTAAATAGCAGTTTGTTGAAAACTTTGTTGATATGTTAATCATTTAAATTATTGATTAACAGATTGTTGAATTATTTTTGATTAATATTATTAATGTTAACCTTAAGTTAATAGTATAACTTTAAGATAAACCGTAATTTTGCACAAAATTTAAAAACAACAACAATCAATCTAACAAAATGAAGAACACAATCAAATTTTTGTTTTTTGCAGTGACGCTAATGTTGTCTGCTAACACAATGGCTCAGAGTATTGTAACAGGTACTGTTCTAGACCCTGAGACCAACGAACCTTTACCTGGGGTAAATGTTATTGAAGCAGGTACAACCAATGGAGTATCTACGGATTTCGACGGGTATTTTAACATTGTTACTAAGGCAAAGGAAGCTAAAATAGTTATTTCTTATGTGAGTTACTTAACTCAAGAGTTTACGGTATCTGAAAGCACAGATTTAGGAAACATAGTATTGTCTCCTAGTGAATTCGGATTAGAAGAAGTAAATATTATGGCCTCTGTCGCTGTAGATAGAAAAACGCCGGTAGCTGTATCTACAATTAAAGCAGCCGATATAGAATTAAAACTAGGAACTCAAGAGTTTCCTGAAGTTTTAAAATCTACACCTGGGGTTTACGCGACTAAATCAGGAGGTGGATATGGAGATGGACGTATTAACTTACGCGGTTTTCAATCTGAAAATGTTGCCGTTATGATTAACGGTGTTCCAGTTAATGACATGGAAAATGGACGTGTGTATTGGAGTAATTGGGCTGGTTTAGGTGATGTTACGAGTTCTATGCAAGTACAAAGAGGGCTTGGAGCTTCTAAAGTTGCGGTGCCTTCTATAGGAGGAACAATTAATATTATTAGTAAAACTACAGATGCGGAAGAAGGAGGTAATATTTATACAACCTTGGCAAATGACGGTTATAAAAAATTCGGTTTTACATATTCTACAGGATTAATGGAAAATGGTTTTGCCGCTACAGTATCGGGATCTAAAACTGATGGAGAAGGTTATGTAGATGGTACACAGTTTAATGCAGCTTCTTATTTTTTAAATGTATCTAAAGAAATAAATAATGATCATAAATTGTCTTTTACTGCTTTTGGAGCAAAACAACGTCATGGTCAAAGACAAAATAGAAACACAATTGAGACGTATAAGCAAAGTGAAAGAGGTAAAAAATTTAACCCAGATTGGGGTTATAAAAATGGAGAGGTAACTCATGTTGAGGATAACTTTTATCATAAACCGCAAATTTCTTTAAACCACTATTGGTCAGTCAACGATAAAACATCTGTTTCTACAGCAGCATACGCTTCTTTCGGTTCTGGAGGTGGTGGTGGAACTGCTGGAGATGCTAGGTCTAAATTTGATTTATCAAGTTCAGATTACAGAATTGGAAATTTAGGTCCTATCGATTTAGATAAAATTGTTGATGAAAATATTGCTAATGGAGCTAATGGTTCTACAGCAGCGTTAAGGGCGTCAAGAAATGACCATGTTTGGTACGGTGTATTATCGACATTAAAAACAGACTTAAATGATAATTTAGTACTTCTAGGTGGTCTTGACTACAGAAACTATAAAGGAATTCACTTTCAAGAAGTAACAGACTTATTAGGTGGGCAGTATTTAGCAGATGATAGTAACGTGAATAATCCTAATGCAGCATTGCAAGTTGGAGATAAAAGAAGTTATTACAATGAAGGTTTAGTAGGATGGTATGGAGCATTTACACAGTTAGAATACTCTAAGGATGCATTATCAACTTTTATTTCGCTTTCTGCTTCAAACACTTCATATAGAAGAGTTGATTATTTTAATTATTTGGACAGTGATCCATTACAAGAAACTGACCGTTATAACTTTTTTGGTTATGGTGTAAAAGGTGGAGCTAACTATAACATCGATGATAATCATAATGTATTTGCTAACGTAGGCTATTTTGAAAAAGCGCCACTATTTGATGCGGTATTTACACAGTTTGATAACGAACATATTATTGATGATGCAGAAAATCAGAAAATTACTAGTTTTGAGTTAGGATATGGGTTTAGATCTGAAAAAATAACTGCAAATATTAATGTTTATAGAACGATGTGGAAAGACAGGTCGGAAACGGTATCGTTTGATCAGCCAGATGGTACGTTTGCATCGGCAAATGTTTTAGGAGTAAACGCAATACATCAAGGAGTAGAAATAGACGTGAAATATAGAGCTACAGATAAATTAACCTTAAGCGGAGTGGCTTCTTTAGGAGATTGGAAATGGGATAATAATATTGAAAATGTTCAAATATTTAATGATGACCAACAACTTGTACAAACAGTAAATCTATATATTGAAGATTTACATGTTGGGGATGCTGCTCAGACAACTTTTGCTTTAGGTGCTGATTATAAACTTGCTCCAAAAACAAGATTTATTATAGATTATAATTATTTCGCAAACTTATATGCAGATTTTGACCCTAGCGATAGAAATGATATTACTTATACTAAAGATGCGTGGGAGGTTCCTGCTTTTGGTATTTTTGATACTGCTTTGAGTCACGGGTTTGAATTTGGAAGTTTTGATGCCAAACTAACAGGTAGAGTAAATAATGTTTTTGATACTGAATATGTGTCCGATGCTTTTGACGGTGCTAATTCAGATGCTCAAACTTCTACAGTATATTATGGTTACGGAAGAACGTTTAGTGTTGGACTGAAACTAGAATTTTAAAAAAAAAATTAAATAAAATGAAGAAAATTATTTATTTATTGGCAATTGTGGGTGTTTCGGTTTTAACTGGATGTAACCCATTAGATGATATTAATGCTGAAATCGATGCACAAGCAAATCCGGTAGTTGGAGACGACGAGTATACTTTGGTTTCTGAAGATTATGCTGGACTTGTAGAGCAAGGGGCAGGTGAAGAAGTTGATTATTACGAGACTTTTGAAGCATTTAGCTCTGTTGAAGACGCTGAAATAATGTTACCTCCATTTTTAAGTAATAAATATCCGCTATGGGGGCAAGGATCTTCTGTTCTAGTTAACTTTAATTTATATGATGGTAACCCTTCAGACGTGTCAACTTACGTTAATGCGGATACTTATGAATTTGAATCCAACGATTATCCAACAGCTGATGCAAACGCCTTTTATCCTAATGAAAATCCAGATGAAACTGTAGGAAACGTTTTACTTAATGCAATACCTTCTCCTGAAGTAGGAGATGTCATTCGAGTACAATACAAACAATTTACTGAAGAACCAGTTGTTGGCTTTGCGCCAATAATTGAGTATACGTTTGCAGACTCATTTGAAGGTTGGACAATAGAAGAAGAGTCTGGGGTTGAGGATGTTTGGACTTCAAATACGCAATATGTTCAAGGAAATGGCTATGTAGGAGTCTCTACCGCTAACGAAGAATGGTTAGTATCTCCAGAAATAGATTTAACATCAGAAACCGGTGTTAAATTTCAAATAGCTCACGCTGTTAAATATGCAGACGATCCTTCGTTGCTTAAAATTCTTGTTTCTACAGATTATTCAGGAGATGTTTTAACCGCAACATGGGATGAAATTACACTAGCAACAGCGCCAGGAGTAGATACTTTAGATCCTTCTGAAGATTATGATTTCTCGACTTATGATGGTCAGACAGTAAATATTGCACTAAAATACGAGTCAACAATTACTGATTCAGGACGATGGAGAGTAGGATCTTTAGCTATTAAGACCATTGGTATAGAGGGAGACACCTTGTCATTATCTGATTTCTATCAGTTTACTGAAGGTGGTGAATGGGAACTTGTAAATAATGTGAAGTATTTAACTTCTGCAGATTATGACTCTATGGGAGAAAATTCAGGGCAACCAGGACAATATAACAACTTCAGTGGGTCTGTTTCACCTAATGATTACTTACCTACGTTTTTAGATATTAATTATCCTTTTGCTCAAGAAGAAGATTCTATTTATGTATTGTTTAAATACTATGGAGGAAGTAGTGTTGGTACGGTTACAAAAGGAAATTTATATACTGTGGTTAACGGAGTTTGGACACCAAGTGTTGCTTCTATTCAATTTGGTTTTGATAATGGAGTATGGGTTCCAGATAATACTGTTAAATACACTTTAGTTGGAGCTAATTACTCTTATATTGCTTCTCAGTTATTAACAACTGAAGGTTATGAGGCGGCTGCAGCTAATTTGGATTCTTACGGTAATTTTAATAGAGGAACAGGAGCCTCAGGTTGGAGTGATGATATGGTTTTAAATGCCATGGCAATTTTATTAGATAACCTGTATCCTGACGCAGAAGAAGGTCAAAAATACTTATTGACATATAATATTTATTCTGGTGGAAATGCAGAAGAAAGTATGCATCTTATTAAGCAAGATGGCGAATGGGTTAGATACCTTAATAACTAACGATTATAATCGTATTTATAAAAAACCGCTTCATTATTATGAAGCGGTTTTTTTATGACTAATAATTATTACATTTGCTTAACATAATCAAAATTTAAAAATATGTATACAGTAGTAAAAGATCTTCACTCGTATTGGGCCTATTTAGTGGTAATCATGGTAGTGGTAGGAACAGTAAATGCACTCGTTAAGTTTTTTGGTAAAAAGGAATACGGAAATAACGATTTTAGAATTGCTTTATTTACCCTAATTGTAACTCACATTCAATTATTAATTGGTCTGGTGTTGTACTTTACCTCGCCTCTAGGATTAAGCAATATTACCGCTAATGGTATGGGCGGTTTAAATGCGCCTATGCGTTTGTTAGCTGTAGAACACCCGTTTGTAGGTATTTTAGCAGTGATTTGTATTACTGTTGGGTACTCTAAACATAAAAAGAAATTGAGCTCGACGGCTAAATTTAAGCCCTTAGCTATTTTTTATACGATAGGTTTACTTTTAATATTATCTAGGATTCCATGGAGTAACTGGATGTAATTCTCAAAAATAAAGTATAAAAAAAAGGAGCTTGAATTACCATTCAAGCTCCTTTTTTTATTGTAAGAAATAGATTTTACTCCACTTCTTTAATTAAATAAATATACACAGGAAAGTGGTCACTATAGCCTCCAGAAAAACCACCGTCGGCGAAACTTCTAAAAGGGTATCCTTTATAACGGCCTGTAGTATTAATTAAGTAGTTCTTATTAAAGATCCCCGCTTTATAAAATTTAAAGCTATCATAACCGTCTTCAATAAAAGGTTTTGTTACCATCATTTGGTCAAATAAACTCCAACTGTCGCGATAAGCATTAGATCCTAGTCCTTTTTTAAATAAATCAATCATTGGGTTATAAATTCCTTTGAACTCAACATTTTTCTTCTTTCTTTCCGCTTGTAATACATCGGTAATACTAGCATTAGTAGGGTTGTCATTTAAATCTCCCATAATAACCACTTTAGAGTAAGGGTCTATAGCTTGTAAAGAATCTACAATGCGTTTGCTTAGTTTTGCTGCAGCGACACGTTTCCATCGACTACGAGCTTCACCACCACTACGAGACGGCCAGTGATTTACAATAAAGTGCATGGTTTCACCATCTAATTTCCCTGTAACTAAAAGTTGGTCTCTTGTGTAAACACGTTTTCTTGAAGCGTCATCAAAAATCTTTAAAGTGTGTGAACTTTTAGAAATAGGTTGAAATAATGCTTTTTGATACATTAACGCCACATCAATCCCACGTCTGTCTGGTGATTCAAAATGTACAATTCCATAGTCTTTATTAAGAAGCGCAGGGTCGTTAGCTAAGTCCTCGATAACTTTTCTGTTTTCAACTTCAGAAATACCTATAACAGCAGGTGAGTTTCCAGTGTCTTCCCTTCCGATGTCTGCGATAACTTTTGCCATATTGCGCACTTTATTTTTGTAAACACCTTCGCGGTCTGCGTTGATTTCCATAATCGGACTCGCTTCATCGTTTTTTGTGGTGTCATCTACCGTATCAAATAAGTTTTCGACATTGTAGAAAGCCACAGTGTGGATTTTATACTTTTTGCTTTCTTGAGCGTTAACCCCTAAAAATGTTGAGATTAAGAATGCCGAAAGCAGTACTTGAATTTTTTTCATGAATTTGAATGTTATGTTAAAGTTATTATGAATTACAAAACTCCTGCCAAAAGTAGATATTTATTATAAATAATGTAAATTTGCAGACCTTAAATAATTGTTATTTAAGGTAAAGACTATTATTAACTATTATTTCTATTATGAAAAAAAGTTTATTTATTTTTTTATTTGGATTAATTTCATCTTTTTCTGTGCTCGCTCAGGAGACAGTTGTTAGAGGTGGCGTTAAAGACGCAGTAACAGATGAGGCTATTCCAGGTGTGACAATCGCAATTGAAGGAACAGAGTTAAAAGAGCAAACAGATGGTTTCGGACAGTTTGTTTTTAAATCGGCAGTTCCTTTTGGAGAGCAAATGCTTAAAATTTCGAAATCAGGATTTCTTCCTAAAAGATATCCTATTGTAGTAAATGAAGGACAGACTCTAAACATTCAAGATATGACTCTTGAGGTTGATAAAGGGAGTCAATCAGATTTATTTACAATTACACTATCTGATGACGAATTAAATGATGACACCGGTGGTTCTGATAATATTTCAGGATTACTATCGTCTTCAAAAGACGTTTTTCAACGTACTGCAGCTTTCGAGTTTAGCTCTTCTTTCTTTAGAGTAAGAGGTTTAGATTCAGATAACGGTACGGTATTAATTAATGGTATCGAAATGAATAAATTCGACACAGGGCGTCCGCAATGGAGTAACTGGGGAGGATTAAATGACGTTGTTAGAAACCAAGAGTTTACTTCTGGTTTAAAACCATCAACTTATAATTTTGGAGGGGTTTTAGGATCTACCAATATTATTACAAGAGCATCTTCTTATAGAGAAGGTGGTCGTATTACTTACTCGTCTTCTAACCGTAGCTATACAAACCGTCTTATGGCGAGCTATGCTTCTGGATTAATGGAAGATGGATGGGCTTATACTATTATGGCAGGAAGACGTTGGGGTAATGAAGGGTATCAAGATGCTACACTTTATGATTCTAATTCATTCTTTGCTTCTGTAGAAAAGAAAATTAACGAGAAACACAGCATTAACTTCACCTCTATTTATGCGCCAAACAGACGTGGTAAATCTTCTGCAAATACTCAAGAAGTTTACGATTTAAAAGGTATTAAATATAATGAGTACTGGGGGTATTTAGACGGTGAGAAGAAAAACTCTCGTATTAAAGAAGTGGAAGAGCCTATTCTTATGTTAAATCATTTTTGGGATATCTCTGATAAAACAAGCTTAAATACAAATATTGGTTACCAATTTGGTAAAATAGGGAATAGCCGTTTAGATTATCCTGGTGGAGCTAACCCAAGTCCAGCTTACTACCAAGATTTACCAAGCTACGCTTTAGGTGATCCTGATGGTCCAGATTATGGTGCTGCTTATGTTGCAGAGCAAAATTTTATAAACAACGGACAAATTGATTGGGACCGTATTTTTGATGCTAACCTTACCAACAATATTAGTGGTAATTATGCTGCGTATTCATTATATGAAGACAGAACAGATGATAAGCAATGGACATTCAACTCTATTTTAACATCAGAAATTAACGAAAACATTATTCTTAATGCATCGCTTAATTACAAGAAATTAAAATCTGAAAACTTTGCTGAAATCATCGATCTATTAGGAAGCACTAACGGTGTTCTTAATGTAGATTCTTTTAGTAACAGCCCATTTGATGAAAATAATCCTGATGCTGTAGCCTTTGAAGGTGATAAGTTTAGATACAACTATAATTTATTTGCTAATGAATTAGCAGGTTATGCGCAAGCACAATTTAAATACAGTAAGGTTGATTTTTATTTAGCAGCAAGCGTATCTAAAACAGATTACCAAAGAGAAGGTTTATACAAAAACGGAAATCAAAGCATTTCTGTTGATGGTGTTTTAATAAACAACTCATATGGTAAAGGAGATAAAATTGAATTTACTGGATTTGGTGGTAAAGCCGGATTAACTTATAAATTAACTGGGAAGCACTTATTCGATGTTAATGCAGGGTATATTACTCAAGCTCCAAGCATTAGAAATACGTTTACAAACTCTAGAGAGAGTCATGATTATATAGGTGTTATTAATGGCAAGAAGAGTAACGATATTAGCATTACAGAAGAGAAAATTTCTTCTTTAGACTTAAGTTATATTTTCCGTTCTTCTATAGTTAATGCTAAATTAACAGGGTTCTATACTAAAATCGAAGATGCTAACGAAGTATCATTCTTCTTTACACAAGGTAGTTCTACAGGATTTATCCAAGAGGTTTTAGCGGGTGTCGATAAACAACACATCGGTGCAGAGCTAGGTCTTGAAGCACAAGTAACGCCAACAATCAAATTAAAGGGTGCTGCTTCTGTAGGGCAATATACTTATGCTAATGATCCGTCATTATATATTACTTCAACTTCAGATGATTTTGTTGGTCAAGACGAACAAGGAAATCAAACTAACTTATCTGGTACACAATTAAGAACAGCGAACTTAAAAGACTATAAAGTAGCTGGTGGACCACAGCGTGCTTACTCTGTAGGTTTCGAATATAGAGATCCTGACTTCTGGTGGTTTGGTGCAACAGCAAACTTTTTTACAAACACTTATATCGATGTGAGTCCATTAGCAAGATCTGAAGAGTTTTACTTAGATGCAGACGGAATTCCTTATAACGATTATAACGAAGACATTGCTAGAGATTTATTAAAACAAGAGAAGTTTGACGACTATATGGTTGTTAACTTAGTAGGTGGTAAATCTTGGAAAGTAGGAGATAAATATGTTGGCTTTTTTGCTAGTGTAGGAAACCTATTAGATAAAAAATACAAAACTGGTGGTTTTGAGCAAGGTAGAACAGCAGATTACAGAGCTTTAAAAGAAGATGTTGGAAGTCCGAAAAGAACTTTTGGATCTAAATACTGGTATGGTCGTGGTACCAATTATTTCGTAAATGTGTATCTTAGGTTCTAAAAGAAAAGAAAAATTAAAAAAACATTAATAATTATATTATGAAAACGAATAAATTTTTAACATTAATATTAAGTTTTGTAGCTGTATTTGCTATGACATCTTGTGTCGAAGACGACGATTTTACTGTACCTTCTAGTTTAGGTAATGAAGAGAATGCAGCATTGGTAGAGTTATTAGAAACTAGTACAGAAGTTGATATGGCTTATGTACAAGGTTTATATACATCTGGTACAGCTCCAGAGCAAATTGCAGCTGATATTTATGTAAAAGGTTATGTGTCATCTTCTGATGCTACAGGAAACTTTTACAAAGAATTTTATATGCAAGATACACCTTCTAACCCAACGAAGGCTTTAAAAATTATTGTAAGTCAGTCAGATACTTATAACCAATTTAATAAAGGTAGAGAAGTATATATCAACCTTAAAGGATTATATGTTGGTGAAGAAAGAGTAGGAAATGGCGTTTATACAATTGGTGGATCTGTTGAAACGGACCAATTCGGAACAACTGTACAACAGTTAGATGAGCACCAAGTAGAGACTAAAATATTACGTTCTGGTACAACTGCTGATATGATTCCTTTACCTAAAACATTTTCTTCTATTAACGGTTCTAACGTAGGTATGTTAGTAAGTGTAGATAATGTAGAGTTTGCTGATGACCTTGCTGGAAAAGCATACTTCGATCCAAACGAGTCTTATGATACACAAAGAACAATGCAAGCATGTGAGGGTCTTTCTTATGCAACGTTTCAATTAGAAACAAGTTCTTTTGCTTCTTTTAAACAAGAGCCTTTACCAATTAAAAACGGAACAATTTCGGCAGTAGTTGTAAAAACATTTGATGGAAGTCAAGTGGTAATGGCATTAAACTCAATTAATGATGTAAACTTTACAGATGCGCGTTGTTCATTATTAGATCCAACAGATTTTACAGAAATATTCTCTGAAGATTTTGAAACTATGGCAGCTAACCAAAGCATTAACGCCAACGGATGGACTAACTATATTGAAGCAGGAAACAGAGATTGGAGAGTTGTTGTAACTACCGATTCTGGAAACCCAGGAAGTCAAGTCGCTAGTTTCGGAGCTTATAACTCTGGAGATGTACAAAATATAAGCTGGTTAATCACTCCAGGAGTAGATTTGGATGCCTCTGATTATGAGTTTTTATCTTTTGAAACGTCTAATAGTTTCTCTGATGGTAGTGAGTTAGAATTATACATTTCTACAGATTGGAATGGTGTTGAGGCAGATGTTGCTAATGCAACGTGGATGCCTTTAAGTGGTACAATTGTTTCAGATGGTACATTTTACCAAGATTGGATAAGTTCAGGATCAATAGATCTATCTAGTTATAGCGGAACTGCTCATGTTGCTTTTAAATATGTTGGTGGTGGAGATGCAGGTATCGACGGTACTTATGAATTAGATAATGTTTCAATAGTAGCGAACTAAGATTTTATAAAATAAATTACCTATTTTTAAAACCTGCTAGTAAACGCTAGCAGGTTTTTTTATTTTTATATGTATGACAATTATTGAACAGTTTTTCTTTTCCGTTTTTAGCCATTTTAAAGGCCAGTATAAACAAAAAGCTAATGATATTGCTTTAGTCTATGTCTCTGTATTAGAAATCTCTATTGCGTTTCTGCTAGGGTGCTTTTTTGCTGCCTTCTTGAGTCAAATGAATACAGAACTGATGTCTAGCGGCAAAGCGTGGACCTTATTTGTTTTAGTAGGGATCGGTATTTATTTTAAAAACTGGATAAAATACGGCGGTAAGAAACGAAAGGAAATGAATGCTAAACACAATAGAAAGAAAACAGTAGAACACAATGTTGTAGTACTTCTACTGCTTCCTTTTATTTGTATTGGTTTTGGTCTGCTTTTACTTCAAGCAGTTTAATTAGTCCTTTTATTTTTTGTGTAGTTGCAATTGGATGCGTTTTCTTGCGACATCAACTTCCAATACTTTGACAATGATTTGTTGATGTAAATGCACGTGTTCATTAACGTCCTTTACAAAGCTATCACTTAAATTAGAAACGTGAATGAGTCCGCTTTCTTTGATACCTACATCTACAAAACACCCAAAGTTGGTAATATTATTCACTATACCAGGAAGCAATTGACCTTCCTGTAGGTCGGTTATTGTTTTTATGTTTTGATTAAAAGTGAAAACTTTGGCTTGTTCGCGAATATCTAAACCAGGTTTTTCTAATTCTTTAACGATATCTTCTAGGGTTAATAGTCCTACAGCATCTGAACAGTATTTTTTTAAGTCCACTTGTTTTAATACTTCCGAATTACCAATAAGTTCTTTTACCGTGACGTTTAAATCTTTAGCCATAGCTTTTACTATCGCGTAACTTTCGGGGTGTACGGCAGAATCATCTAAGGGGTTTTTAGCGCCTTTTATTCTTAAAAACCCAGCACTTTGCTCGAACGCTTTATCACCTAATCGGGCGACTTTTTTAATCTCTTTTCGTGAAGAAAAGCTTCCTGTTTCTTCGCGATATTTCACTATGTTTTCTGCTAATTTTGGTCCGATGCCAGATACATAACTCAATAAACTTTTACTCGCGGTATTAATATTTACACCTACCGCATTTACACAGTGTTCTACAGCGGCGTCTAACGACTTTTGAAGTTGAGTTTGGTCCACATCGTGTTGGTATTGTCCTACACCTATAGATTGTGCATCAATTTTAACGAGCTCGGCTAAAGGGTCTTGTAAACGGCGTCCAATAGATACCGAACCGCGTACCGTAACATCATAATTCGGGAATTCCTCACGTGCTATCTTAGATGCCGAGTAGATACTCGCACCTGCTTCGCTAACGACAAATACTTGAATGTCATTTTTAAAATGTATTTTTCTAATTAAGGCTTCCGTCTCTCGAGATGCAGTACCATTACCAATCGCAATAGCTTCTATTTTATAGGCATCAGCCAAAGATCTTATTTTCTTCATGGCGCCGATGCTATCATTTTTTGGTGCGTGCGGATAAATGGTCTCATTGTGTTCCAACTGGCCCTGTGCACCTAAACAGACTAGCTTACAACCGGACCTAAACCCGGGGTCTATGGCTAGCACGCGTTTTTCTCCCAAGGGAGAACCTAATAAAAGCTGTCTTAAGTTTTTTGAAAATACGGAAATAGCAGAAGTGTCCGCAAGGGCCTTTGCTGCTTGTAAGGCTTCGTTAGCTAACGAGGGGTATAATAATCGCTTGTAAGCATCAGTCACGGCTAATTCGATGTGATCGGCACAGCTGTTTTTTGAACGGATTAGGCGCGATGCTATGTGTTGTGTTGCCCGTTCGTGGTCGATGTCTATTTTAACGCGAATAAAACCTTCTTTTTCGGCTCTTAGTATAGCAAGGAGCCTATGCGAGGGAATGCGGCTTAGGGCCTCTTCCCAATCGAAATAATCCCTGAATTTTTGTGCTTTCTCCTCGTCTTTCTTGGTTTTAATAACTGCAGTGGCTATTTGTGCATGGCGTTCTAATTGCTGACGAATCGCATGTCTGATGTCGGTACGTTCATTTATCCACTCCGCAATGATATGGCGAGCACCTTCCAAAGCATCTTCAATAGATTGTATATCTTGCCTTACATATTTGTAAGCAATAGCTTCTAAATCGGAGGTGTTTTGGCTCATAATAATTTTAGCCAAGGGTTCTAAACCTTTATTTCTAGCCGTATCGGCTTTGGTTTTTCGCTTTTTCTTAAAAGGCAAATACAGGTCTTCTAGAATGATCAAATTGTTGGCGGACTCAATCTGTTCTTTTAGGGCAGGCGTTAAGTCGTTTTGATCTTCTAAGGTTTTTAAAATAGTGGCCTTACGTTTTTCTAAGGCTTCAAATTCTTCTTTGTATTTTACTATATCACCAATTTGTACTTCATCTAAGTTTCCGGTGTGCTCCTTTCTATAGCGAGAAATAAAAGGTATAGTACATGCCTCGTTAAGTAATTGTACGGTGTTTTTAACACTACTTTCCGGTAATTGTGTCTGTGTTGAAATGTATTTAATTAGCATAAAAAAAGCCTTATACTTTTAAGTTGTATAAGGCTTGTAATATATCTATCTCGAAGTAAAAATCCGAGAAAAATTGTAAAGAAGTCTAGTTTTCTCCTGTTTCTTTTTTAGCGTCTTCGATCATTTTTTCATTCGGTAAAATAGCAACATTTACACGGCGGTTTTTAGCTCTACCTTCAGCAGTGGAGTTGTCGTGTGTAGGCTGATTTTCACCATACCAGTTGGTAGTAAAACGACCGCTGCTTAAACCTTTACCTGTTAAGTAATTCGTTACAGCGTAAGCTCTGTTTTTAGACAGAGTCATATTATAGGTTTCAGCACCTGCACTATCAGTATGCCCTACTACTAATATATTAGTATCAGGATACTCCTTAAACACATTTGCTAACTTGTCTAAAGTGGCTTGTGAAGCAGCGTTAATGTTGTATTTCTCAGTGGCAAAGTACACACCACTATTTTCATCGAAAGTAACAACAATACCATCGTCTACACGTTCTACTTGAGCGCCAGGAATCTCTTCTTCAATCTTTTGAGCTTGTTTATCCATTTTGCTACCAATAAGGACACCGGCACCACCACCAACAACACCTCCAATAACAGCACCTAATTCGCCGTTACCTCCTTTTCCAATGTTGTTACCAAGAATAGCACCAATAACGGCACCACCAGCAGCACCAATAGCACCACCTTTTTGCTTATTATTAGCATTTTTAACCGCTGTACAGCTCGATACACTAAATACTAGTGACACAGCAAATACGGCAATAATTGATTTTTTAAATATTGATTTCATAGTGTTTTTTATAGTTTTGTAAAGTTCATATTAATAGTGAAAGGGCTCCCGTCTACAGACACCGTTTGTTGCCATTGCATGGTGCTTTCCGATAGTTGAGACAAGCGTAATCTAAATCCAGCATTGTCCGGGCTTTTACCTTTTTCGTCAGTCGGTTTTAATAAAAAGTGATACAAACCGGTATTCGCATCGACTTCTTGAATCGTAAAATTAAAATAACGATCTCCCGTAGCACAATTGGCGTTAGCTATACTGTAAATACCCGTGTTGTTGTTTGGAACAAAAGACCAAGTACTTTGCTCAAAACACGCTTTAGACGCATCGTTTAACAAGGTAATGGCATAGGTGCCTGTCTTATCGTAATTAACCGAGTTTAAAACCCAGTTTCCTTTAATTTCTTTTTTGGATTGGCGGACTACCTTAGAGGATCCACAACCAACCAAAAATACAAGTAATAATAAAAATGATAGTTTTTTCATAAGTTGTAATGGTTTATTGGAATGTACGAAATTTAACATAATTTGGATGTGTGTAATGTCATAAATAAACGTTAATTGACTATTAAAGATATTATAAAATTATGACATATAAAAGATAAAAAAAGACCTCATAAAAACATATGAGGTCTTAAATTTAAAGGTTTATAAAACTTAACTAAATTAATATTCGAATCTGCTTAAGGTGGTTTAACTAATTTGTAAACCATTAGTTGCATTGGTATCATCTGGGTTTACAAATACCAGTTTGCCTTCTGCGTTTTCTGTCATTAAAATCATACCTTCACTAGTCACTCCACGAAGTGCTCTTGGTGCTAGGTTGACCAAAACAGTAACTTGTTTTCCAATAATTTCTTCGGGTTTAAAACTTTCAGCGATTCCAGAAACAATGGTTCTAACATCGATTCCTGTATCTACTTTTAAGACCAGTAGTTTTTTAGCTTTCGGCATTTTTTCTGCCTCTAAAATGGTCCCCACTCTAAGATCTAATTTTGTAAAATCATCAAATGAAACAATTTCTTTTTGAGGTTCAACTACTTTATTCGCGGCTTCATTTGCTTTTTTGCTGGCTTCTAATTTCTCGAGCTGCGCTTCAATCTCACAATCTTCAATCTTACTGAATAGTAACTCGGCTTTACCAATGGCGTGTCCCGCTGCGATAAATTCATTTTTAGTAGAAATATCTTCCCAAGAATTATTAATTGATGAATCGGCAGAGCCAATATTTAATATCGTTTTTAGCTTTGTAGAAGTAAATGGTAAAAACGGTTCGCTTAATGTCGCTAAAGCTGAAGCGATTTGTAAAGCTACATACATGATGGTTTTAACGCGCTCTTCGTCCGTTTTAATCAATTTCCAAGGTTCTTCATCGGCTAAATATTTATTACCTAAACGCGCTAGATTCATTAACTCTTGACTCGCTTCTCTAAAACGGTAGCGTTCTATAGAGCTTGAAATTACCGATGGATAGGCTTTTACAGCGGCTAGTGTTTCTTCATCAATTTCCGAAAACGTATTTGGCGCAGGAATTGTCCCATCGTAGTATTTATTAGTTAAAACCACCACGCGGTTAATAAAATTACCAAAAATGGCTACAAGCTCGTTGTTGTTTCTTGCTTGGAAATCTTTCCATGTAAAATCGTTGTCTTTTGTTTCTGGAGCATTGGCCGTTAAAGCATAACGTAAAACATCTTGCTTGTCGGGGAAGTCTTGTAGGTATTCTGGTAACCAAACAGCCCAGTTTTTTGAGGTCGATAATTTCTTGCCTTCTAAATTTAAAAACTCATTGGCAGGTACGTTATCTGGTAAAATATAACTGCCTTCTGCTTTTAACATAGCAGGGAAAATAATACAGTGAAATACAATATTATCCTTACCAATAAAGTGTACCAATTTCGTGTTATCATCTTTCCAATACGGTTCCCAGTCTTTTCCAACACGCTCTGCCCATTCTTTAGTCGCAGAAATATAGCCAATAGGTGCATCGAACCAAACGTAAAGGACTTTACCTTCGGCCCCTTTTACAGGAACAGGGATTCCCCAATCTAAATCTCTAGTTACTGCTCTTGGGCGTAACCCGTCGTCAATCCACGATTTTACCTGACCGTAAACATTAGGTTTCCAATCTTTTTTATGTCCTTTAAGAATCCATTCTCTTAAAAAAGATTCGTGCTTGTTTAAAGGTAAAAACCAGTGTTTGGTTTCTTTAAGTGACGGTACATTTCCAGTTATCGCCGATTTAGGATTAATAAGGTCGGTTGCATTTAAGCTCGTTCCACAACTTTCACATTGATCGCCATACGCTTCTTCGTTTCCACATTTCGGACACGTTCCTGTCACAAAACGGTCGGCTAAAAACTGATTGGCGTCAGCATCATATAACTGTTCAGTCGTTTCTTCAACAAATTCATTCTTGTTATACAGCGTAGTGAAAAACTCTGAGGCTGTATCATGATGGATTTTCGCTGAAGTACGTGAGTAATTGTCAAAAGAAATTCCAAAATCTAAAAACGATTGTTTTATAATAGCGTGGTATTTATCTACAATATCTTGCGGAGTTACCCCTTCTTTTTTTGCTTTTATAGTAATTGGAACGCCGTGTTCGTCGCTTCCACAAATAAAGGCTACATCTTTTCCTGTTAAGCGTTTAAAACGTGCGTAAATATCTGCAGGTACATACACCCCGGCAAGGTGTCCTATATGAATAGGGCCGTTAGTATAAGGTAAAGCTGCAGTAATCGTGTATCTTTTTGACATGTTGAAATCTTTATTTTGAAGCTGTAAAAGTACGCATTTTGATACCGATTTAGAAAAAAAATGTACATTTACGGTATGTCAAAATTTACACTCCTTTTTAGTCTCTGCAGTCTGTTATTCTTAATGGGAAGAATGCCCGTTGCTGCTCAAGATTTTTCATCACCAAAAAAACTAGAAACATTGATTAAACCACCCTATCTTAAAATTGGCGATTCCGTTGCTATTGTGGCCCCTTCAGGAATTTTAAAAAACAGAAAACACGAAGTTTCTATGGCTAAAGCACTATTGGAAAGCTGGGGGTTAAAGGTGGTTATTGGTAAGCATGTGTTTAATCAGGCTAATCATTTTGCTGGAACCGACAATGAGCGTTGTGAAGACTTTCAAGAGGCTTTAGATAATCCGAATATTAAAGCTATTTGGGCCGCTCGTGGGGGGTATGGAACAGTGCGAATTTTGGATAAACTGGACTATACTACATTTTTAAAAGCCCCTAAATGGGTTATTGGTTATAGTGACATAACAGCTTTGCATAACCAAATTAACACATTAGGTGTGGAAAGTTTACACGCCCTTATGGCAGTAAGTCTAGCAGAGGAACCAAGTGAGATTAAAACATCTATTGCGACTTTTAAATCTACACTTTTTGGAAATCCTTTAGCCTACACATTAAAAGGCTCGAAACACAATAAAACAGGAGCGTCTTCAGGGCAACTGGTTGGTGGGAACCTGACCCTATTGCACACGATGTTAGGCTCGGATACCAGTTTAGATATGACTGGTAAAATTTTATTTATTGAGGAAATTGGAGAGTATGCTTATCATATCGATCGCATGCTTCAAAGTTTAAAACGGGCGGGTTATTTTGAAAACTGTAAAGGTATTGTTGTGGGGGATATGAGTAAAATACGAAAAAACACCACACCTTGGGGGAAACCTATTCAGCAATTAATTTTGGATGTGGTTGCCGAATATGACTTCCCTGTAGCTTTTAATATGCCTGCAGGGCACGAAAACGATAATCGCACTTTGATACTAGGGCGAACCATTCAACTTAAAGTATCAAAAGAATCGTCTACCATTCAATTTGATGAATAAAGCATTAATACAATCGCTTTTGAAAGCCATAAAATAGGCCGGCTCCTAAAATGTATAATGCGACATCTACTATATCGGCGGTGTACCGTGGATTGTATTGTGGTAAAAGCCATTCAAAATACATCGCGTAATAGACTGTTAAGCCTATGATGGCACCTAAGGGAATAAAAATAGTATTGTTTTTTTTTGCGATTCGTACACTAGCCAAACAGGCACTAAGTACCACGGGCATACATAGGAAATCGCTAAAGTAGAAGTAAACCCATTGCGGTAATTGGACATCTCCCATTTTTGCTAAATAAATTGCTATGGCAAGGGTAGATAGTGTTAAAAATAAAGGGTGTTTTAAAATACTCACGCTGCTACAGTTGCAATTAACCAAGCGATAAACATACCAATAGCCATGATGGCCATATAAATCGATTTAAATACTTTTACTACCGCACGAACGATCCAAAATCGGTGATTTTCATATTTTTCAAAAAACGAAGGATTGTTTTCTTTTTCTATGCGTTGACGTTTTAGGCGGTCTTCTTGTTCTTTTTTGTAAGCTAATTCACGACGTTTTTGGTATGATAATACGGTACCACACTCCGAGCAATAGTCTCTGTTTTTATTATATACTCCGCAATTAGGACATTTAATATTTCGGCTAACCATAGCGACTCTTAAAAGTTAATGGTAAAGATATTAATTATAAAAGGATTTTAATCCCATGCCTATAAAATGTATGTTCCTTATAGCTCTAGCTTCCGTATTTGTCGTGTGCAATTAAATTAAAATATTCCTAATGCTTTTTACTACCTTTACTAAGGGCGGTATACAATACTCAAAAATAAAAATCTATGGCACAGCACAACGAATTAGGTAGAATAGGGGAGGATATGGCAGTCGACTACCTTCAAAATAAAGGCTATACCATTTTAGAACGCAATTACCGGTTTCAAAAAGCAGAAGTCGATATTATCGCCCAAATAGAGGATACACTAGCGGTTGTAGAGGTAAAAACACGCTCTACTGCCGATTTTGGCAATCCGCAAGACTTTGTAAAACCCAAGCAGATTCAGCGGTTAGTGACCGCGGTACACGAATATGTGACCTCAAACAATTTAGATGTAGAGGTGCGTTTTGATATTGTGGCTATTATTAAAGAAAATAAAACGGTCACCTTAGAGCATTTGGAAAATGCCTTTTATCATTTCTAACCGCGTTCTTATTTTTTTACGGTTTTTACACCGTTAGTATCAAAGAAATTTTTAACCGAATTGATATCATAGGGTTTAGCAATAATTTCTTTTTTGCTATTCAGTATAAAATAAGATGGAGTTCCGTTAATATTATAATTATTTCCTATTTCGTTTTCCCATCGTCCTTCACCAAAAACGTGAATAAAATCAGGATAGTCTTTAATGATATTTTCCCAATAGGCTTGATCATTTTCTAAGGCGATCGCAATGACTTGTATACTTTCTTTACTAATAGGTTTTAAGTAGTCTTGTAACTGCGGTACCTCTTCAAGGCAATGAGAGCAGGTAGTGCTCCAAAATAAAAGCACATAATGTTCAGCGTTATTTAAAGCACTTAAGGCGGTCTTTTTATTTTTCACTTCCAATTCGAAATCTGGAGCAATTTGACCTAAAGAGACATTTCTAAAAGGAACTATAACATCTAAAACTGCAGTATCATTATCTGCTTTTACAAGGTCTAACAAATAGTTGTCGGTAATATAATTTGCTATCGTTTCATTGCTAGCTTCTGCAAATTTACGCCACATGAGAACTAGAATTGTCTTTTTAACTTTAGGATTGTTTCCTATAGCTTTAACAGCTGTATCTATGTTTTCTCTGTAAGAGGTCATAGGGTCATTACGGTCTACAAAACCATACACATAGCTCGTGGCGTTTTTAATTAAGAAATTAGAGTTTTGAAGTTCTTTATTACTAAAATCAATATGTTTAAAGTAGTTGGATTTTATGTTGCTAGAAAACGTTTTTACATCTTCGTAACTCGCTGGAATATAGGGTCTGCAGGCTTTAATAAAATGATTAATAAGCATGCCTTTAGAAGCCTTTTCGAATTCATCTTGTGTGTTGTTTAAAATGTCGAAAATCTTTTTGTAGCCTGCCTCGTTCACTTTCTGAGAACCGTAATAGTTACGGATACTTTGGTTGATTAAAGCAATGCTTTTATTGTAAGAGGTATACATTTTATTTTCAGAAGAAACCGTAAACTTCACACCGTCGGTTTTATTAAACTCAAAAGCAATGTCTTCTTTGCCATTATAAATGATATCGAAATGGTTATCATCAAGTGGCTGGTCGTAAACTAATCTAAACGTTCCTGGTGCCTCATTTTTATCTAAGGATATCGTAAAGGTACCGTCTGGAGACACATCGGCATTAGACACAAAGGTGGCAGCAGAAGGAGTTACACGATATAAAAATGCATATTTATAATCGGTTGCTGGCGAGAACGTTCCTGTTATGGTATGCTGAGCCAACAGGAGAGTTGGTATAAAAGTAAGTATAAATAGAATATGTTTTTTCATTGTATTAATTTTTATTTAAGATAAACAAAAGTTAAGCCAAGCGTTAAAAAAAAGCTCTAAAATGCGTAACACAGTTTTAAAAGTATTAATTTAAAATGGGTTTTAAAGCAGAGAGTGCCTGATTTACAGATTTTATTTTATCAAAGGTTAATATCAATCGGAGTCCGTTACGTGTTTCCTTCTCTTTCATTTTACATGATTGTGGGTTTTTTTGCACGTATTGAATCACTAAATTAAAATTAGGACTTTGGTAAAATTTGCTTTGTTGGTCGTTTATAAAATAGCAAATCAGTTTCCCTTTTTTCATAATTGCTTTTTCAATACCCAATTTGGTAGCGACCCATTTTAAGCGGACACTATTAAATAAATCGACAACTTGTACTGGTAACTCTCCAAATCGATCTATAATATCAGATTCGAACTTTTGGAGTTCTTCTTCTGTTTTAAAGGTGTTTAATTGCGTATAAAAGTTTAAGCGTTCGGCAATATTATTCACGTAATCATCAGGGAATAGCAACTCGAAATCGGTATCGATGGTCATGTCTTTTACGTACTCCTTATCTTCCGCTTGATCTTGATATAAATCGGCAAATTCATTTTCTTTTAACTCTTCAATCGCCTCATTTAATATTTTCTGATAGGTATCAAAACCGATCTCATTAATAAATCCGCTTTGTTCACCACCTAATAAATCTCCTGCCCCGCGAATTTCTAGATCTTTCATAGCAATATTAAACCCGCTACCCAATGCTGTAAATTGCTCAAGAGCTTGAATTCGTTTTCGCGCATCATCGGTCATCGCCGAATACTCCGGAGTTATAAAATAGCAGAAGGCCTTTTTATTACTTCGTCCCACACGACCACGCATTTGGTGTAAATCACTTAAACCAAAATTATTAGCGTTATTAATAAAAATGGTATTGGCATTAGGGACATCTAATCCGCTTTCAATAATCGTGGTACTCACTAACACATCAAATTCACCATTTATAAAAGAGAGCATCAGGTTTTCTAGTTTCTTACCTTCCATTTGGCCGTGGCCAATCCCGATTTTAGCATCTGGTACCAAGCGCTGAATCATTCCAGCGACCTCCTTTATATTTTCAATTCTATTGTGAATAAAGAAAATTTGTCCGCCACGTTGTATCTCATAACTCACGGCATCGCGAATGGTTTCTTCATTAAAACGAATCACATTGCTTTCTATAGGATGTCTATTTGGAGGAGCTGTGGTAATCACCGATAAATCGCGCGCTGCCATTAAGCTAAACTGAAGCGTTCTCGGTATCGGTGTCGCTGTAAGGGTGAGTACATCGACATTTTCCTTAAGTGTCTTTAGTTTTTCTTTAACGGCTACTCCAAATTTCTGTTCCTCGTCGACAATTAATAAGCCTAAATTTTTAAATTTTATATTCTTATTCACTAGGGTGTGGGTACCAACAATAATATCGACGTGTCCTTTTTCTAGTTTCTCTAAAGTTTCTTTCTTTTGTTTAGCGGTTCTAAAACGGTTTAAGTAATCTACAGTTACAGGAAATTCCTTTAAACGCTCGCTAAATGTTTTGTGGTGCTGGAAAGCCAAAATAGTTGTGGGTACTAATACCGCAACTTGCTTACCATTGTCTACTGCTTTAAAGGCGGCTCTAATGGCAACCTCAGTTTTTCCAAAACCAACATCCCCACAAATTAAGCGATCCATAGGGCGTTCACTTTCCATATCAGCTTTTATATCGGCGGTAGCCGTACTTTGATCTGGTGTGTCTTCATATAAAAACGAAGCTTCCAACTCGTGCTGTAGATAACTGTCGGGTTTGTATTGATAGCCTTTTTCTAGCTTGCGTTTAGCATAGAGTTTAATGAGGTTAAAGGCTACGTGTTTTACGCGAGACTTGGTTTTCTCTTTAAGGGTTTTCCACGCTTTGCTACCTAATTTATAGACTTTTGGTGGCTTTCCATCCTTGCCATTAAATTTGGTAATTTTATGTAGTGAATGAATGCTTAAATACAAAATGTCACGCTCACCATAAACCAATTTAATAGCTTCTTGTTTATTGCCTTCAACATCAATTTTTTTAAGCCCTCCAAAACGTCCAATCCCGTGGTCGATATGAGTAACATAATCACCAATATCTAAATTGGTGAGCTCCTTTAATGTAATGGCTTGCTTTTTAGCGTAACCATTTTTTAAATGGAATTTATGGTAGCGTTCAAAAATCTGATGATCGGTGTAACACACAATTTTGTTATCGTGATCTATAAAGCCTTGAAACAAGGATAGGGTAATGGTTTTATAGCTAACTTCTTGCTCTACATCGTCAAAAATGTCGTGAAAACGTTTTGCTTGTTGTTCGCTAATACAGGCGATATAATTGGTAAACCCGTTGTTGTGATTGCTATTTAAATTATCGATTAATAAATTAAACTGCTTATTAAATGCAGGTTGTGGTGTGGTATTATAAGTGATAACCGCAGAGGGGTTTAACCACGAATCGGTGCCAATCTCTACAAGAGTGAATGCTAATAATTGTTTTTTTAATTCTGTCGAATTACAAAATAACTCTATGGGCTCGGCGTGCTTAATATCTGACGATAAACTTTTAAAAGCAGTTTCGGCTTTGTCAAAGAAATCGTCGATTCTAGAAAAAAGTAAATCAACATTCTTTGTGTAGACTACTGTTTTTTGAGCGATGTATTTTAAAAAACTAGCGCGGGTTTCTTGAAGTAGTTTGTTTTCGACATTGGGTATAATGCCAATTTTTTTAATCTGTTCGTTAGACAGTTGTGTTTCTACATCGAAGGTTCGGATGCTATCCACTTCATCACCAAAAAACTCAATTCTGAAGGGCTCGTCGTGAGAAAACGAAAAGACATCAACAATACCACCACGCACTGAAAACTCTCCCGGCTCGGTAACAAAATCGACACGTTTAAACTTGTATTCAAACAAGACTTCGTTTACAAAATCTATAGACAAATTATCTCCTAATGCAATTTTTAGGGTGTTTCTTTCTAGTTCTTTTCTCGTCACTACCTTTTCAAAAAGCGCATCTGGGTAGGTGACAATTACTGCGGGTTTTTTTTGCGAATTGATACGGTTTAATACCTCGGCACGCAATAAAATATTAGCATTGTCTGTTCCTTCAATTTGGTAGGGTCTGCGGTAGCTTCCAGGATAAAATAAAACGTCCTTAGGGTTAATAAGTTGCTCTAAATCGTTGAGGTAAAAAGCAGCTTCTTCTTTATCGTTTAAAACAATAAGAAACGGTTTGTTGGCGGTTTTAAAAGCTTCACTAAGAACAAAGGATAATGAAGAGCCAACGAGCCCTTTTAAATGGGTCTTACTTTCGGTTTGGGCAATAGCAGTTTGTAGTTTTTGCAGTTGCAAAGACTCTGAATAGACTTGCGAGATTAAAGATTTGCTCACGAATTTTTATTTTGTACAAAGATAGGTTTTACTTGTTTAATTTTAAATAAGGTGTTTTTAATATTCTGTTAAGCTTTAAAAGTGGGGATAGCAGGGAATTAAAAAAAGAAAAATATATTTAAAAAGGAGGTAACTTTAGTTATATTTGTACCATATAAAACAAGAAATATATGTCATTTTCAGATTTATTCGATAGTGGATTTAAAAAGCGTAATGAAGATCATTTTGCTTCAATAGTTAGAGTAGCCATGGATGATGGAATTATTACTCCAGATGAAAAAGCGTTTTTAGACCGATTGGCTCGTAATTTAGATATTAGCGAAGGCGATTATGAAATAATCTTAAAAGATTATCAATCTCACCCTATAAACCCTCCTTCTACTTACGACCGACGTTTGGAGCGTTTATTCGATTTAGCGCGTATGGTTTATGTAGATCATATTAAAGGTGATAGTGAAGAGATTTTACTAAGAAAAATTGCTGTTGGATTAGGATTTTCTCATGAAAACGTAACTTATGTAATCGATAAAGCCTTAACACTGGTAAGTAATGGTGTTGATGTAGATACGTTTATCGAAGAGATTAAAAACATGAATAAATAGTACTTTTTAAAAGTATAATAGTATACAAAAAGCGAGTTCATAAAATTATGAGCTCGCTTTTTTTTGTATTACTTTATTAGGTCTTTTTTTTTAAAAGACGATAATTATTTTCCTTTCTGAACAAATTCTTCAAGAGTATTTACCATTTTTTTACTACCGCAGAAAAAAGGAACACGTTCGTGAAGTTCTGTTGGTTTGATGTCTAAAATTCGTGTCTCACCATCGCTAGCTTTCCCATTGGCTTGTTCTGCAATAAACGCCATAGGATTACATTCGTACAACAAACGCAGTTTTCCATTAGATGTTTTAGAACTCTTAGGATACATATAAATACCACCTTTTATCATGTTTCTATGGAAGTCAGAAACTAACGACCCAATATAACGCGATGTATATGGTCGGTTATCTTCTTCCATTTGGCAATATTTAATATAGTCTTTTACCCCTTGTGGGAAATGAATATAATTCCCTTCGTTTACCGAGTAGATATTTCCGTCTTCAGGGAATTGCATATCTGGGTGTGATAAATAAAATGTTCCAATAGCTGGGTTTAATGTAAAACCGTTTACTCCCGCTCCCGTAGTATAGACTAACATCGTTGAAGTACCATAAACAACATAACCGGCAGCTACCTGTTGGTTACCAGCCTGTAAAAAATCTTCTATAGTAACAGGTGTTCCTACTGGAGTAACACGTCTGTAAATTGAGAAAATAGTTCCTACAGATACATTAACATCAATATTTGAAGAGCCATCTAAAGGATCAATAAGAACAACATACTTATTTTGATTGTTCTCATCTTGACTGTTTATAGTAATAAAATCATCTTCTTCTTCACTCGCAATACCACAAACGATATTTCTGTTTTTTAGGGTCTGAATAAATTTATCGTTGGCATAGACATCCAATTTTTGTTGGTCTTCACCTTGAATATTTGTATCGCCAGCGGCGCCAATAATATCGACTAAACCTGCTTTGTTAACTTCGTGACTAACCACCTTTGCAGCTAATCGAATGGAGTTAATTAACCGGGATAATTCTCCAGAGGTATATTTAAAAGACGTTTGGTTTTCAATAATGAATTCGCCTAAAGTTTGATTTTTTCGAGACATATGTATTGTATAGTAATGTTTTTGCAAATATCGTACTTTTTAACAGATTAGATGTGTTTCAATACAGATAAATCTTTTAGTCCTCTTAACTTTAAACTATATTTGTAGCCTAAATAAAAAGTATGAGTTATAACATTCGTTTAGCCAAAAAAGGTGATATGACTGCTGTTTTAGACTTGATAAATGAGTTGGCAGTTTATGAAAAAGAACCTGATGCGGTCGAGGTTACGGTTAAAGATCTGGAACGCGATGGTTTTGGGAAACACCCAAAATTTACTTGCTTTGTTGCCGAATCTGGAGCGCGTATTGTAGGTATTGCTTTAGTCTATATGCGATTTTCTACGTGGAAAGGCGATGTGTTACATTTAGAAGATTTAATCGTTAGCGAACAGATGCGTGGTACGGGATTAGGAACGGCTCTGCTTGATGAAGTTGTGAAATATGGCGATCAACTAGGCGTTAAACGTATTAGCTGGGAGGTCTTAGATTGGAATGAACCAGCCATTAATTTTTATGAGAAAAAAGGGGCAAATGTCATGCGCGATTGGGATGTGGTTCACCTTAACGAAAACGCAATTAAAGCATATATCAATTCCATTTAATGAGAGTTTTTAAATTTGGAGGGGCTTCAATTCAAGATGCCAATGGGGTAAAAAACATGGTGCATGTGCTAAACACTGTAGGCCATGAGAATACGCTTTTGGTGGTTTCGGCAATGGGAAAAATGACCAATGCTTTAGAGCAGGTTATCGATAAGTATTTTAATAATCCTCGAGAATTGCAGAATGAAATACACCTTGTAAAAACCTTTCATTTAAACCTCGTTAATGAACTTTTTGAAAATAAAAACCATGCGGTTTATAAATCGATAAGCCATCTTTTTGAAGATTTATTGCTGTTTTTTAAGACTAATAAATCTCCCGATTATAATTTTGTATACGATCAAGTGATTGGTTATGGTGAATTAGTATCGACAACCATTGTTAGTGCTTATTTAAAAGAGCAAGCTATAGAAAACACGTGGTTAGATGTTAGAACCTGTATAAAAACCGACCGTTTTTACCGACGTGCCAATGTAGATTGGGAAGAAACTCAAAAACATATATCGGAGGCTGTCGAGGCCTCTACCTTATATATTACTCAAGGGTTTTTAGGGAGTGATGCCAATAATTTTACCACGACTCTAGGGCGGGAAGGGAGTGATTATACCGCAGCTATTTTTGGATATTGTTTAAATGCGACGGATGTGACCATTTGGAAAGATGTTCCTGGCGTGTTAAATGCAGATCCTAGACACTTTAGTAATACCACGTTGCTTAATACCATTTCTTATACAGAAGCTATCGAGTTGGCTTTTTATGGTGCCTCGGTAATACATCCTAAAACATTGCAGCCGTTACAAAGAAAAGAAATACCTTTGTACGTTAAATCGTTTATTCATCCGGAAAATCCTGGGACGGTGGTGAATAAATCTGTGGGCATAGAGCCTAAAACGCCATGTTTTATTTTAAAACAAAATCAAATATTATTGTCACTGTCAACCTTAGATTTTTCGTATGTGGTTGAAGAAAATATAAGTGATATCTTTAATTTATTGGCACAACATAAAATGAAAGTCGATGTTATTCAGAATTCGGCTATTAGTTTTTCGGTATGTTTTGACGACTGCTACAATAACTTAGAAAAGTTATTATTACATTTAAAAGCAAAGTTTAAAGTAACGTGTCATAAAAACGTGTCTTTATTTACTATTAGACATTATGACGCTGCCGCAATAGAAGCATTAGAACTCGGGAAAGAAGTACTGTTAAAGCAAATGTTTCAACAAACAGTTCAAATAGTAACTAAGTAAAGTATTGCTTACATTTGTAGGCGTTAACTTCTAAAATATACAATGGGATTAGTAACAGCAAAGGAGGTATCAAAAGCGATACACCTTGATAAATATGGGTTTTTAGGTACTTTTGTTGGCTGGATGCTAATGAAAGTTCTTAAAATTTCAACACTTAATAAAATTTACGATCGCAACAAACATTTATCGAATGTTGAGTTTTTGGATGCGATTTTAAACGAATTTCAAATAAAATTTGAAATCCCTGAAGAAGACTTAAAACGATTACCAAAAGATGGAGCTTATATAACAGTGTCTAACCACCCTTTAGGAGGGATTGATGGTATTTTATTGTTAAAACTAATGCTAGAAGAGCGCTCTGATTTCAAAATTATCGCAAATTTTTTACTGCATCGTATCAAACCTATGGCACCTTATATTATGCCTGTTAATCCTTTTGAAAACAGAAAGGATGTTAAATCTAGTGTTGCGGGTTTTAAAAGTGCGATTCAGCATATACGCGACGGACATCCATTAGGGATTTTTCCTGCGGGAGAGGTGTCGACCTATCGCGATGGTCAACTAGTGGTTGATAAACCCTGGGAGGAATCGGCTATGAAATTAGCCCAAAAAGCCAAGGTGCCCATTGTGCCTATCTATTTTCACGCCAAAAACAGCTCATTATTTTACCGATTGTCTAAAATTAGCGATACGTTTAGAACAGCAAAATTACCTTCGGAATTGCTGACTCAAAAACGACGTGTTATAAAAGTACGTGTTGGTAAGCCTATTTCGGTAGCCGATCAAAATGAATATAAGAGCACTGCAGATTTTACGGATTTTATTCGTCGTAAAACCTATATGTTATCCAATACTTTCGAGCCTAAGGAAAAGATTATAAACACGATTTCTTCGAGTTTTAAAGGACACAAAATTCCTAAGAAAATTGTAACACCTATTGCGGCAGATGTTATGATTAAAGAGGTTGAAGCACTGTTAGAAAATGACAAGCGCCTTTTGGTGAGTAAGAATTACGAAGTGTATTTAGCGCCAGCGAAAGACATTCCTAATATTATTAGAGAAATAGGACGTTTACGAGAGATTACGTTTCGAGAAGTTGGAGAAGGAACGAATGAAGCGATTGACTTGGATAGTTTTGATACTTATTACCATCATATGTTTTTATGGGATAGTGAGGTTAAAACTATTGTTGGTGCCTATAGAATGGGATTAGGGTCTAAAATATTTGCCAAGTATGGTATTGATGGGTTCTATTTACAAGATCTATTTAGATTTGAACCGGAATTACATAAAATGATGGGTGAATCTATAGAACTCGGTAGAGCGTTTATAGTTAAAACTTACCAGCAAAAACCAATGCCCTTATTTTTATTATGGAAAGGTATTGTGCATACCACTTTGCGTTTCCCAGAGCATAAGTATTTAATTGGAGGGGTGAGTATTAGTAATCAGTTTTCAAACTTCTCAAAGTCGTTAATGATTGAGTTTATGAAATCTCATTATTATGATCCTTACGTTGCACAATACGTACATCCAAAAAAGGAGTTTAAAGTAAAGTTAAAAGACGCCGATAAAGATTTTGTTTTTGATGCTACGGAAGCCGATTTAAATAAGTTTGACAAGATTATTGATGAAATCGAACCGGGAGCTTTAAGATTACCTGTTTTGCTTAAAAAATACATTAAACAGAATGCGCGATTAGTAGCCTTTAATGTAGATCCGTTATTTAATAACGCGGTAGATGGTTTAATGTATATTAAAATTGCCGATTTGCCAGAAAGCACTGTGCGACCAGTAATGGAAGAGTTTCAGGCGGAGCTTGAAAATAAAATGAATAATGAAGATAAATAATTAAGGATTTATAAAGACTATAACCCGAATTTGAAATAGAATAGTAATAAAACAGGCTAAATAATTAATTATTTAGCCTGTTTTATTTTACTTTAAGGCGTGGCCTAGAACCATCCTTTTTTACCTACTTGATAGGTGTTGTAAAACTCTTCGTCTGTTTTAGTTAGGTAAATAATCCCTTCTATAAATGGTATTATTCCTGCGATACCACAGGTTACAAACGTTGCGATTAATTGTATGATACCTTCTTTATTGTATCCTAAAATAAATTTATGAACGCCAAGAGTACCTAGTAGTAAGGCTAGTACACCAGCAAGAATTTTTTTATTTTCACCATTGTTATTATCGAAGGTTTCTTTTGCGTTTGTAGCAAACTCATTTGCTGTGTCTTTAGCTTCGGCTGCAAATTCGTTAGCTTCCTTTTTTAAGTCATCCATATTTTAAGTTGTTAATTGCCTAAGGTTTTGGTTTATAGGTAAGTAAAAGTAGGTAAAAATCTAGAGATTACAAAAACGCTTTATCTACGGGTTCCCAAAGTTCTATTTTATTGCCGTCGTTGTCTAATATCCATCCAAATTTTCCATATTCAAACTCTTGCATCTCTCCAATAATCGTTACTCCTTCATTCTTTAAAGTGTCTAAGAGTTCTTTTAGGTTTTCTACACGGTAGTTAAACATAAAGTCTTTTTTTGAAGGCTCGAAATACTCGGAGTCTTTTTTAAAGGGGCTCCACTGTGTAGAACAATCGTTACCTGCTTTGTCTTTCCACCAAAATGTAGAACCGTAATCGTCGGTATCGAAACCTAAATGTTTTTTATACCAATCTTTTGATGCTTTCGGGTCTTCGGTTTTAAAGAAAATACCACCAATACCTGTTACTCGTTTTTTCATAGCTATTATTTTTTAATTGCAGTTTCGTAAATGTTAATCCACTCTTTTGTGCTCATTTTTCCTGCGAGCTCACCGATAAGGGCATAGGGAATATCTTCCATCTTTTTAAAGCGAACACAGCTTTTTCCCATATCTAATTTATATTTACAGTGTGTAGGATACTCGGAAGTAAACCAATCTAGCACCTCCTTTTGAGCGTACATTCCCATATGGTAAACGGCAATAAAGTTTTTTTGTGACGCCAAATTCATAAACGGTAAGGGGGTTTTAGGATCGCAGTGGTAGCCATCAGGATACGCACTATGCGGAATCACAAAACCCAACATGCCGTAATTTATAACTTCTTCTATTTCTGGAGGTAGGTTCTCAAGGATAATCTGACGCAATTTCATTATGGGCTCTTTGCGGTCCTCGGGAAGCTGACTGATGTAGTCTTCTGGCGTGGTGGCTTTGTATTGCATATATAATGGTCTTTGTTAAGTAAAGACTTTAAAGATATAATAAATGCATTAAAACGAGAAATAGAAAGGTTTGCCTGTGTTGTATTAGCAGAATTCTGCTTTTATTTTGTCGACTATCGTTTGCGCTAATCTCTCCTTACTTTCTACGGTCCAACCTGCGACATGTGGTGACAGGATCACGTTTTCTGAAGCTATTAGATACTGAAAAGCTTCTGGCATATGGCTAGAAAACAAGCTTTCGAATGAGGCTTTTTCGTATTCTAAAACATCTAAACCGGCACCTAATACAGCGCCGTTTTTTAGGGCTAGCGCTAAGTCCTCGGTAACCACACTTTTACCACGAGCGGTGTTTATAAACCAAAATGGCTTTGCAAAGCCTCTAATAAACTTAGTGTTTACCATTTTTGTTGTTAGTGGTGTTTCTGGTGTATGTAAACTAAGCACGTCGCATCGTTGTTGTAGCTCTTGTAGTGACACTTGAGTAGCGTTTTCATCGCCTACATCGGGTTTAATATCGCAACACAATACCGTAACATCAAAACCGCGTAGTTTTTTGGCAAAAGATTTACCCATATTCCCATAACCAATAAGACCTACAGTTTTACCATCGAGTTCTATACCGCGATTCTCCTCGCGTAACCATTTGCCATTGCGGACTTCGCGATCGGCTTTATTGAGTTTGTTAAATAACGATAGCAATAGGGCTAAGCTGTGCTCGCCTACAGCATTGCGGTTACCTTCTGGGGCAGCAATGAGTGAGATGCCTTTTTTTTGGGCATAGTCACAATCTATGTTTTCTAATCCAGCACCAACACGGCCAATAAATTTTAATGTCGTGGCTTTATCTAAAAAAGCGGCGTCTATCTTAAAGCGGCTTCGAATGATAATGCCGTCGTATTTATGAATGGTTTTTTCAATCTCTTCTTTAGAAGCGCTAAAATCTAAAGTGTTGGTAAACCCCAAAGCGTTGAGTTCGCGGATTAATAGGGGGTGGTTAGAATCGAGATGTAGAATATTCATACAAGAAGCTGACTTTTATAATATAAGGTTCTTTGCGTTAGGGATTGCAGTGTAAATCCTTTTGCTTTGTTGGCAAAAGATTGCAACGAAAAGCGCGACCTGTAAGGTAACGCCCTAACTTAAAAACCAAGAATAAGTTTTGCGATTAAAAAATAGGTTAATATACCAAATACATCGTTACTAGTGGTTATAAATGGTCCGGTAGCAACAGCGGGATCAATACCTCTTTTGTCTAGAAAGAAGGGGATGAAAGTGCCTATTATTGCTGCCATAATTATAACAGATATTAGTGCAATACCAATGGTGATTGATACGATATACGGGGTTCCAAAAATAAAATGGGTGATTACTAGTGCGACGATAGCGATTGCAAAACCGTTAACTATAGCAAGAAAAAACTCTTTAAGTAAACGCTTAAAAATATTGTCATCGACACTGTCGTTTGCCAGACCTTGAACAACGATGGCCGACGATTGTACACCCACGTTTCCAGCTGTTGCTTGTATTAAAGGCACAAAACTTAGCAGGACGATAAAAGAGCCCATAGCTTCGTTAAAATACTCGATTATACTCGCAGCACCTAAGCCACCAAACACACCAATTAATAACCATGGTAAGCGGGCTTTTGTTAGTTTCCAAATACTATCATCGGCTTCTACACCTTGCGAAATACCGGCAGCCATTTGGTAATCTCTATCGGCTTCCTCACGAATAACATCTACGATATCGTCGATAGTAATGCGTCCTAGAAGCGTCTGGCTGTCGTTAACCACAGGAATGGCTTCTAAATCGTACTTTTGCATGATTTTAGCGACTTCTTCGGCGTCCTCGTCCACGGTAACATAGTCTACATTTTTAATGTAGATGTCTGCAATTTTCTGATCACTTTTTGCAACGATTAAATCTTTAAGTGAGAGGCGGCCAATAAGTTTGTCTTGGCGATCTACAACATAAATGGAGTGGACTCTTTTAACGTCTCTAGCTTGTCCTCTAATACGTCGTAAGCAACCAGCAACCGTCCATGTTTCATAGACTTTTACCAATTCTTTAGCCATAAGTCCTCCGGCAGTATCCTCGTCGTAAGCTAAAAGCTCTTTAATTTCGGCTTTGTGATCTTCGTCGGAAATATTAGAAATAACCTCTAACTGACGTTCCTCGGAGAGTTCTGCAATAATATCTGCAGCATCATCTGTATCCAATTCTTCGACCTCTTCGGCAATTTCCTTGGCAGATAGTGTTCTTAATATTTTTTCACGGTTATCCTCATCCAGTTCCATTAAGATTTCGGAAGTGGTTTCTGAGTCTAACAATTTTATCACATATGTAGCATCTACTAAGTCGACTTCGTCAAGAATTTCTGCAATATCGGCATGGTGAAATTCACTTAAAAGGGCATTCAGTTCTTTATCGCTTTTGGTCGCGATAAGTTGCTCTACTTGTGCTACAAGTTCGTCTGTGAGTTCAAACTGTAAGTTTTCTTTTTGTATGTCTTCGCTTTGTTCAATCAAACAATAATAATTTAAAGGGTTTATTTATCGTTTTCAATCATCGTCGTTAAGGCTATAAAAGCTTGAACACTTAATTGTTCTGGACGTTTGTTAAATATAGGGTCTTCTCGTAAACTATCGCTTAATTCTAATGTTTTTAAACTGTTACGTAGTGTTTTTCTTCGTTGTTGAAAGGCTTGCTTGACGACTCTAAAAAACAATTTGTCGTCGCAGGGTAAGCTATAATCTTCTTTACGCCTTAATATAAGAACGCCAGAATCTACTTTTGGCGGTGGGTTAAACACATTTGGAGGGACGGTAAAGAGGTATTCGGCGTCGTAAAATGCTTGAGTTAGCACCGATAAAATACCATAGACTTTACTGCCTTCTTTAGAGCATATACGTTGGGCTACTTCTTTTTGAAACATGCCAGAGAATTCAGGAACCTGGTCTCTTAACTCTAAAGTTTTAAATACAATTTGCGTAGAAATGTTATACGGGAAGTTGCCAATAATAGCAAAAGGCTCATTATTAAATGTTTCGCTAACATCGTATTTTAAAAAATCCTTTTCTATAATTCTTGGCGCAAGATTTAAATAGTTGTTTTTTAAATACTCGACACTTTCGGTATCTATTTCAATAACGTAAGTGGTGCCTTCTTTTTTTAATAAGTATTTGGTGAGCACGCCCATTCCTGGTCCTATCTCTAATACTTTTGTGTAGCCTTTAAAGCTAATGCTATCTGCGATTCTTTGGGCTACAGTTTCGTCTTCTAAAAAATGCTGACCTAAGAATTTCTTTGCCTTAACTTGATAATTATTTCCTTTGTAAGCCATTTTTATTAATTGAAAACGTTTATTTTAATTACTATTTGAAATTTACAGAATATACATCTATTATCTCGAGTTCCGTTCTAAAAGCGAGCATTTTATCGGCAAATTTTTGCAAACCTTCTATTTGGAGTTTTTCGTCATCTTCTTTATAGAATGCGTCTAACGCAGCGCGAGAATATGAGCGGTATTGAATAGAATAAGTTTGTCCTCCCATCTCTTCCTCAACCAATACCTTTGTAAAGCGTGCTTCAGAAAATTTCCCTGTAGCTAAAACTTGAGGAATGTGCTCTTTAATCCATTTTAACCATTCGTCGTGAACACTATTATCGATGTTTATCGTAACGTTATAAATGTACATAAATCTATCTTTTTTGCAAATAACAGTAGTTCTAAGTTATATACAAAACGAATTGCCTATTAATTTACTGAATAGCGTCCCCACGGAGTGCCCTAAATCGTTTTCTTGCTTCTACAAAAAAGATACTATCCTGATGGTTAAATAATAGGTTCTCGTAGTATGATTTTGCCTTTTCCGGTTGGTCTAAATACCTATCGTAAACAAGTGCCATGCCGTAAATAGCATCATCTGCTAGAATACCATCGCTATACTCTGTAATAATACGTTGGTAATTAACAAGAGCTTTATCGTATTGCTTTTTAATTTCGAACAGTTGTGCTTGTTTTAAAAGTGCTTGCGGAATAATGGCTTCCGACTGGTGTTGGTTTAAAATGTCGTTTAACAAAGCAATAGCTTCGTCGTTGCGGTTTTGAAACTGTAACAAATCGGCTTTGGCATACCGTTTTAAACCCAATTGTAAGGAATCTTCTAGTTTATTATCGCCAATAAGCAGTTTTAAATCCAGGGCGTCATTGGCGGTAAGCTGTGATGTAGATGCTTGTAATACTTTTAGTTGGGACTCGGCCCATTTAAAATCGCCCTTATAGTAACTTGTTTTTGCTACTTTAAATCGCGCTTCTTGGGCAATAGTACTGTTTTTAAGGCTACGTTGTATTTGGGTATAGTAAATAAGGGCTTCATTAAATTTCTCTTCGAGAACCAATATATCTCCCAGTTCTAATTTTATTTCCGCTATTTTTTGTTTGGAAGCATTGCTTTTTAAGGTGTCTTTTAAAAAAGCGATGGCTTTATCGGTTTGCTTTAAATAGAAAGCTAAAAAGTGTCCATAGGCAATTTTTAAATCTAAAGCACTTAATAATCCGCCATATTCACTTAACAGTTGTTCGTACTCTTGAGCAATAGCATCGTACTCTTTAGTAGTTGCTTCCTGTGTTTTAATATTTAAAATATTGTAATGCGCGTTTATTTTTAAGTCTAAATTCTGCGTATTATCAATAATGTAGGTAAATATGGACTTGGCAATATCATTTTCCTTTTGGTTAAAGGCTATTTTTGCCAATTCTTCAATACGATCTAAAGACTCCATTTCCCGCTTGTAAATCGCTTTTTCTTGAGCAAAGGCTTTGTTGTATTCTTTTTGCTGTATAAATAACCAGCTTAACATTTCGTTCCAAAGGACATCAGGAGATTCTTGGATTTTCTTTAGTAGAATTAAGCGTAGTATTTTATTGTTTTCTTGGTCTTTATCTTCGCTAATAAACGTGCTAAATTCCCGTTTTATATTATTTAAATAGGTCGTGTTTTCAGCGCCAAATTCGATGTATTTGGTAAACATATTTTTAATATCCCCTTGCTCGCCATAGATCCGTGCTAATTGCATGTTAAAATTAAACTCCGGATTTACCTCCATAGCTGTAGTGTATGCGGTAATGGCATGGTCTAGTAACGACAAGTTTTCGAAAGTCCGCCCTATAGTAGAAGCATAACCAGGAGTGTCTTTAATAGTGCTTATAGCCTTGTTGTAATACGTGTTTGCAGTAATACTATCGTTTTGCAAGGCGTAATTGTAGCCTAATTCGATGGTAAGCGGAGGGTAGTTTTTGTTTTGAATAAGTGCCTTTAAAAACGTGTCCACTTCTTTATACTGCTCCAGTTGTTGGTGTGTTCTTACTAGCTTATAGATGTAGGTTAAACTGCTGCTATTATTTTTATAAAGCTTTTTGTAGCTGATTAAAGCCTTTTCAAACTCTCCATTTTTAAAATATTCCTCTGCCAAGGCAGCATCGTAATTTTGAGAATAAACGAGGCTACTAGTAAAAAACAATAAAAAAAATAAAATTCGCATACGAGTTCTTTAGGTAAAGATAACAAATGTAAACGCAAAATACGAGTTAAAAAATCGAACTGAAGGAAAGCGAGGGGAGAATACAAAAAATAAATGCCTGATGAAAACATCAGGCATTTGCCAATCTAAATAAATGTGCTATTAATCATATATTTAAGATGATTCAAATACTCGATTGGAAGTATTACAATAATCTCACTTGGGTATTATTTTTTTGTTTTAAAGTCTGTAGACTGTCTGATCGTAATTATCTTCTAAAACAAGTGACTTTAATTGGCGTCATGTTTTCTAGTTTTTAATAATTTTCTGAGGTAAATATGAGAATTTAAAATGATAAGTACAAAATAAATCACAAAAAAATCGTTAAACAACGTGTTTTGTTAACAGTTTAACGATTTCTTTTATTGGATATGTAAGTAAAATTCTACACCTGTAAGGGCTTTAGTCAATAATTGAGAACCCCGTGTATGGTATTAAAACCTCAGGAATTTCAATTCCTTTTTCAGTTTGGTAGTTTTCTAATATACCTGCTAATACTCTAGGCAAGGCTAAAGAGCTTCCGTTTAGCGTGTGCGCTAATTCATTTTTACCATCGCTGTTTTTAAAACGCAGCTTTAAGCGGTTGGCTTGAAAAGTTTCAAAATTAGAAACACTAGAAATTTCTAACCAACGGTCTTGGGCAGTAGAAAACACTTCAAAATCGAAAGTTAATGCCGAGGTAAATCCTAAATCCCCACCACAAAGGCGTAAAATTCTATACGGTAATTTTAATTCTTGTAAGATCTCTTTAACATGGTCCACCATGCCGTCTAATGCTTTATAAGAATTGTCAGGGTGCTCAACGCGTAAGATTTCTACTTTGTCAAATTGATGTAATCTGTTTAAACCTCTTACATGTGCACCATAACTTCCCGCTTCACGTCTAAAACACGGAGTATATCCTGTAATTCCAATTGGTAATTCATCGGCATTTAATACAACATCTCTAAAAATGTTGGTCCCTGGTACCTCTGCTGTAGGAATTAAATATAAGTTATCATTAGTTACGTGGTACATTTGCCCTTCTTTATCAGGTAATTGTCCTGTTCCATAACCAGAAGCTTCGTTAACTAATAAAGGGAGTTGATATTCGGTATACCCAGCAGCTGTATTTTTATCTAAAAAATAAGCGATTAAAGCGCGTTGTAAACGTGCACCTTTACCTTTATAAACCGGAAAACCAGCACCCGTAATTTTATTACCCAATTCGAAGTCTATAATATCATACTTTTTAGCAAGCTCCCAGTGTGGTAAAGCGCCATCAAATAAAGTAGGAATAGTACCTTCTCTAAAGACCTCTTCGTTGTCGTCTTCAGAGTTTCCTGCAGGAACCGTTTCGTTAGGGACGTTTGGTATTTTATAAAGCTGCTCGTTTAGCGCCTCTACTTTGGCATTTAGCGCTTCGTTAAGGGTTTTAGTCGTGTCCTTAAGTTCTGTCGTTCTTGCTTTTAAGCTATTCGCTTTATCTGCTTGTCCCGATTTATATAATATACCAATTTCTTTAGAAATAGCGTTGGATTCTGCCAAGGTGTTATCCAATTCCGTTTGTAATGCACGGCGTTCTTCATCTAACACAATCACAGCGTTTACCATTTCGCTAGCATCCATATTTCGTTTTTCTAAACGAGATATTACAAGCGCTTTGTTTTCTCTAATAAAAGGTATTTGTAACATATTTTTTTGTTTGGGCGTTACGTTACTCCGCTTTTAGTAGCGCAGTAACGTCAGGCTTTACGCTATATCTTTTTTGAAAACACAAAAAAGGATGCCGCTTCAATCCTTAACGCAATTATAATAACAATTTTAAAACGTAAAAGTAGTAAGTTTTTGGATGCCGAAAAATATTTTAGACGCCTATTTTGATGGTAATAACCAATCGTTATGTTTGTACCAATTCCATTTTGCGCTTCCCATGTCTACGTTGGGGTCTATAAGCCTTTTGTAAGGCTTGTTGTTTACGCTTACTTTGCAATCTACGTAAACCGCTACATCCTGCCCTTTGGCTTTAAAATCCTTTTTTAAATGTTGTGAAAATTGCCAAATAATATCTGGTTTTACACTTGAAGTGCGTATTTGTTTGCTAGTAAGGTATTTTTTTGGGTTGATATAAATGGTGTCCTTTGTGACTTTGTCTACGACTTTAAATCTTGTCATACCTTTCTTACTTCTCAGCATCATGCGCCAAGACATTCTATGTCCTTCTTCGGTCCAAAGCACATCATCAGTAATAAAATGGTGACGAATAGGTAATAAGAGTTGTATTATAAAATAAACACTACCAACGGCAATCAGTGCCGGTTTGTAATCGGGAACTATAATCTCTGCTTTAGTATATGCGGGTTTGTTTTTAAGAAAAAGGCGACGTATGACTTCGGGATCAAAAAAGAACAGTGAAAAGGCTAGCGATAAATAAGGGAATACCCCCACTTGAAATACAATGGAGTTGAATAAATGAAAAAAGATAGAAGCGAAAAATGCATATTTTCGTGTCTTTTTACAAAGTAGTAAAGGGATTATTAAACCGTCAAAGAGAATCCCACCATACGCTATTAGGTAGGGGAAAAGATCGTGTTGCAATAACCCTCCTATAACTTGGTAGTTCGCCTTACTTTGCATTAATAATTTAGGTAAGGTTAGATCTAACCAATCCGGATATAGTTTTGCAATAGAAGCGTAACTGTAAAGAATAAATAATTGTACTACAAAAATCCATTTGCACCAGCTAGGCATTGCTATTTGTTTTAACTTCGGGTATAGCTTAACATCTATAGATGCGTATTTGTGTGCCGGTAGTACACACATAATAGCACTTAATAAGATTAGTAAATAGTAGTGGTTGTTGTACGAAGATTTTTGCATAAAATATACACCGCACCATAGTAGTGTAAAGCTAATCATGCTTACGCGGTATTTATAACCTACCATGATAAACAATCCTAAAAGGCCCATAATTAAATAATAGACATACATCCAATTTCCTGGTAAAGGTTGTAACCATTCGAAGCCAATAAACGAAAAGGTAAATTCAGGTTCTACTAAAGTGCGTCTTATCCAACCTGTAAAAATAGAACCAACCGATTCTAGGAAACAGAGCAGCCCGAAAATGATTCGGAAAACCACTAAGGCCGAATTGTCAATGTATTTAAAAAGGAATGAATTAAGCATGTTGAGCTATAAAGTCTAAAGTGTGTTGTTTATCGCGATGCAACTGCTCTTTTAAGGCGTCTACCGAACTAAATTTTTGCTCATCTCTTAAGCGCTGTAAGAGTTCTACTTTGAGCTCCTTATCGTAAAGCGACTCATCGAGATCTAAAAAGTGAACTTCTATGGTTTGCTTTTCGCCGTTTACGGTTGGATTGTTTCCAATATTCATCATACCAAAAACGGTTTGGTTATTAATACTGCTTTTTACTATATAAACCCCTTGTTTAGGAACAAGTTTATACCCTTCAGCAATGGCTATATTTGCGGTTGGAAAATTGAGCGTACGGCCTAAGCCTTTTCCCGAAACGACATTACCAGTAAGAAAGAAATTGTAACCCAAATAGCTATTTGCGGTTTTAATGTCTCCTTCTTTTAATGCGTTTCTAATTTTTGTAGAGCTTACCGCGACGTCGTTTATGTCTTGTTTTGTGATTTCTTCAACTTCAAAACCATAAGTTTTTCCAAAGGTTTTTAAGTCTTCAATATTAGCGGCTCTATTTCTTCCAAAATGATGATCGTAACCTATAATAATATGTTTGGCTCTAAGCTCTTTTACTAAAATTTGTTCGACAAACTCTTCGGCTGTAAGCCTAGAAAAAGCAGATGTAAACTCTTTAACAACTAAGTTATGAATTCCAAAGCGCTTTAGTATCTCGGTTTTCTCGGTAATAGAATTAATGAGCTTTATATTGGCGTCTTTTTGTAAGACCATTCTAGGATGCGGAAAAAACGTTAATACCGTAGGCTCTAAATGTTTTACATCGCCCACCTTAATAAGGCGTTGTAGGATTTTTTGATGTCCTATATGTACACCATCAAACGTGCCAATGGTAATAATAGTGTTTTTTTTATCTGATTTTAAAGCTTCCAAACGATTAACATTTAAATACAAAAATAAAAAAAGCCAATTGAATTTACTTCAATTGGCTTTTTATTATAGATAAATTATGAAATTACTTTTTAATAAAAGGTAAAGTCACAGTATTATTGTCTTTAGCTATTTTTATAAAGTACATACCATTGCTATAAGAAGCGGTGTTTACTTTTAAATCGTTAGCAGTGTTAATTGTAGCGTCTTTTACTAATTGACCTAACATGTTGTAGATTTTAAAACTATCTGGTAAGGCATTTGAGTTGCTTACTTTAATGTTTAGAACATCTTGCGTTGGGTTAGGGTAAAGACTAATAGTGTTGTTTGCTGTAAAGTCATCTGTACTTAATGAAGTGACATTAAACGTTGTGATTTCAGAATCGTTAAAATCACCACCAGAAACAATAACGGTAGATCCTGAAGCTGCATCAGTTACAAGTTCGTAAGAACCGTTTCCATAGTCACAGCAAATACCATCGCCATATTGATCGTTTATTGTAAATACGTAACAGCTGTTAGTTACAGAAAATGTTTCGGTAATAGCTGTTGTGTTGCCATTAGTGTATGGTCCGCCGTTATATAATACGGTTCCGGCAGCATCCGCTAAGGTCCATGTCGTTTCACTTCCATAATTATCCGGAACTATTGTTAGCTCGATTGTTGTTGCAGAAACGTTAACAGGGCTACCAGCTGAGGTAAAGCAAGCTTCGGCAGCATCATTACATGCTCTAGCATCGGTAGTACTGTTTGGGCTTGAAACAACAGCGTTAAAAGTGTGGTCTCCAGCAGCAGCTGTTATTGCTGGTAAAGTTACTACCGCCGATTGGCCTTCGTTAAGAGACCCCGTCCAGTTAAATGTTTGTGTTCCTGTTCCGTCTACATCGTAAGTGATAACTGTAGATGTTAGGGTAGAAGTACCATAGTTGTAAACAGTAACTTCAGGGATAATACCTCCTGAACAGAAATCAACATTTACACTGTTTATTGTTACACTAGCATCATTTGCAACAGGCGTCGGGTCAATTAGGGCATTGTTCGTTGCGGCTGTTAAGCCAGATCGTGGTCCTGCTAATACGCCTGTAACTCTAGATTTCTGACCAACAGTGTAGGTATTCATACACGTATCATCTGTATAGTCCATGTAGTTTTCTACCATATCTAATGTACCATCGTTACAAGAATCTATTCCTGTAGGGCACTGAAAGTTTGGGCTTGCTACTGGTGGAGTGTCTGATACTTCATCGCCAACTCCGGCACATCCTCCTTGAAAAGTGTGATATAGTCCTAAATAATGGCCTACTTCGTGGGTCATTGTACGTCCTTTATCGTAAGGTGCGTTTAAAGAGAAATCATTATTGGTGTCGTAATCAGAACTTCCAAAAGTGGTGTAATTTGCACTTACGCCATCGGTCATAGGGTTTCCTCCTGGAAATTGAGCAAATCCTAAAATACCATTTAAATCACCGACATATTTGGAAGACCACATATTCATGTATTTAGAAGAGTCCCAGATAGTTTGTGCTTTGAAGGTGTTCATACCTGAGCTATCTGTCCCATCTTGACAAATGTTAACACGGTTAATTCCCGTAGTTGGGCATCCGTCTGGTGTACGTTTTGCTAATTCAAATTCAACTTCAACATCAGCACCTACTGGGTTTGTATTGTAACCCGGCGTATTTGCCATACGTCTAAAATCTTGGTTCATTACAGTAATTTGTGAAAGGACTTGAGCGTCAGAGATATTTGCGCCTACACCAATAGGCTCACCATTGTGTAGTACGTGAACCACTAAAGGTATTGTAACCACAGCCATTGACGTCTTATTAAGATTAGCATTTTCAATGTGCTGCTTAATCATAGATTCAAAGGCAGAGCTACCCATCATGTTAGGGTATTGTTTTCGTAGTTGTGCATTGTATTTGTCGGCTGCACATCTTTCGACTACTGTTGAAGCTTTATCTTGAGAAAATAACAAGGTGGGTAAGCAGAATAAACAGAAAAGAAAGAAACCTAGAGTAGTTTTCTTCATAATATTTAGTTTTTAGTGTTAAAGTATTCGTAAAATTACGAATAAAAACTAAAAAATTAACAGAAAAATTACGATTTTTTACAGTAAAGTTTACTTGCCATTATAGCTATTCATGGTGTTGTTAATTCCTGCTAAACCAAAGGACTTGATGACTTCGATAGATTTATCTAATCTTTCACTTAGTTTTTCATTTTCTTCATCGGTCCATTCGCCTAAAACGTAGTCTACTTGTCGCCCTTTAGAGAAGGCGTCGCTAATTCCAAATCTAAACCTATTGTATTTCGTGGTGTTTAAAGTGTTTTGCGTATCTTTTAGTCCGTTGTGTCCACCATCACTGCCCTTCGTTTTTATACGTATACTTCCAAAGGGTAGGTTTAAATCGTCGGTTATTACCAATAGGTTTTCTAGTGGGATTTTTTCTTTTTCCATCCAATAGTGAATGGCTTTCCCGCTGAGGTTCATAAAGGTGCTTGGTTTTAAAAAAATAAAGGTCCGCCCTTTTAATTTATAGGTACTCAGATCCCCCAGTTTTTGAGTCGTGAAGGTGAGGTCTTCTTTTTTTGCAAACGCGTCTAATATTTTAAAACCAATATTATGGCGTGTGTGTTCGTATTTTGGGCCAATATTTCCTAAGCCAACAATTAGAAATTTTTTCATAGGGTCTTGTTCTTCTACTAAAAAGTGTGCTGTATTGCTTTTAAATAGGTTAGAAATAAAAGTAAACATAGACGGTTTTTATTTCGTGTAAAAATAAAAAAGCATCCTGAATTAACAGAATGCTTTTTAGATAAATTAAGATTTAATGTCTTATTCTTGACCTTCAGCTTCAGTAGCTTCTTCACCTTCTTCATCATCTTCATCGTCAACCAATACAGCTGCTCTAGAACGTCTTACTAAACATACAACCGTGTTATCAGGGTGCATAAATTTGTAAGCTTCGGTTTCTAAAGCTGTAATGTAAAGTTTGTTTCCAATTTTAAGTTCAGAGATATCAGCATCGATAAAATCTGGTAAGTTTCCAGGTAATGCTTTTACTCTTAAGCTACGTTTGTTTTTACGTAAAACACCACCGTTTCTTACACCTCTTGGGTTACCAATATAGTTTACTGGAATATCCATAGTGATTTCTTTATCATCAAATACTTGATAGAAATCTACGTGTAAAATTCTGTCTGTTACAGGGTGGAATTGAATATCTTGTAGAATAGCGTTAACACGAGTTCCACCGTCTAATTCGATTACAACAGTATGCGCGTTAGGTGTGTACACCAACTTAGAGAAGGCTAATTCAGGTGCTGAGAAATGAATTGCTTTGTCTCCTCCGTATACTACGCAAGGAACCTGACCAGCATTACGTAAGGCTTTTGTTGCTTTTTTACCTACGCTTTCTCTTTGAGATCCGTTAATTGTAATTGATTTCATTGTTTTTATTTATAGTTAATAATTATTATTCAATAATATAATTGATGTTCTAATTCGCTATTACATCAAAAAGTTTGAGCTTATCGATCGGTTGTAGTGTACGTTTTGCATGACATCGGCAAATAGGTTAGCACAACTAATAACTCTAATCTTTTTACTCTCCTGCTTTAAAGGAATAGAATCGGTAACGATTAATTCTACAAGCTTTGAGTTTTCAATACGCTCATAGGCATTTCCAGATAATATAGGATGTGTGCAAATAGCTCTTACACTAAGGGCACCACGCTCCATCATGACATCGGCTGCCTTTGTTAAGGTACCAGCGGTATCGACCATGTCGTCTACTAAAACCACATTTTTCCCCGTAACATCTCCAATAAGTTCCATGTGAGAAATAACATTTGCTTTAGCTCTTTGCTTGTAGCAAATAACGACATCACTTTCTAATGCTTTAGAATAAGCATAAGCTCTTTTAGAACCTCCCATATCAGGAGAAGCAATGGTTAAATTGTCTAGGTTTAAACTCTTTAAGTATGGTAAAAATACTGTCGATGCAAATAAGTGATCTACAGGCTTTTCGAAAAACCCTTGAATTTGATCGGCGTGCAAGTCCATAGTGATAATTCTAGTTGCTCCTGCTGCTTCTAGCATTTTAGCAACTAATTTAGCAGCTATTGGCACTCTAGGTTTGTCTTTTCTGTCTTGTCTTGCCCATCCAAAATAAGGTAATACTGCAGTAATGTGTCTTGCTGAAGCACGCTTAGCGGCATCAATCATTAACAACATTTCCATCAAGTTTTCTGGGCCTGGATTTGTAGAACCGATTATAAAAATACGGGTTCCACGTATAGATTCTTCATAAGACGGTTGGAACTCTCCATCGCTATATGTTGATGTAATTACTTTTCCTAAGCTAACTCCATAAGCAGCAGCAATTTTTTCGGCTAAATATTTACTTTGCGTAATCGAAAAAATCTTTGCGTCAGGCTTCGTATTTGGCATTGCTAATGTGTTGTTTGACAGTGTGTAAGACTGTGGGTTTTTTAATGAGGTGCAAATTTATGATTTTTTTCGTACTAAAACGCATAATACCTGCTATTTTTAAGAGATTTAAATAAAAAATATTTATTTTTGTGCCACCATTAGCTCAAGTGGCGGAATTGGTAGACGCGTCGGATTCAAAATCCGATTCTTAGGAGTGCGGGTTCGATTCCCGCCTTGAGTACTTTTAAAAACCGTAATAAGCTTATTTGTAAGTTTTTACGGTTTTTTTTATTTGTGTTTTGCCGAGTTTTTGCCGAAATAATTGTCTTTTTTATCAGTTGATTAGGAATGTTTGATTTAATCGACAGCAGATTCGTTATTCAGAAAGTAGTGGTTTAATTTACTTTTTTAAAAATAAAACCTAAATTTGTACTGTATTATTCCACACATAATAATATAATTTTTTTTTAAATGCTTACCGCGAACACTCCCACAAATGTTTGCGGTTTTATTTTGCTTCAATATTTACTCTAGTTCCAATACTATTTAAAAACTGTTATAGTCGATTATTCGTCTAAGTGGTAAATTAACATATCATTTTCAATATCTTGAAATTTTGCTTCAATTGTAAATTCAGTTTCGGCAATAATAATTATGATTTTTTTATCTGTAATGTTGATTTCCTTATCGAATATTTTATAACAGTAATTTGTGTTTTCTGTGTCTCTGATAAAACCATGGGGTAAATATGCCTTGGTAAATATGATATTAAGTAAGTCTTCTCCAGTTAGATCAATGTCATCATATCTAGAGTTAAAAGATTGCTCGTGTAAGTCTATTACAAATTTTGTTTTCATTGAATTATAATTTTGGTGCAATATAAAAAAACCACCCTATTAGAGTGGTTTTGTTTAAATGAAATTAATGTTAGAACGATTCTATTACAAATCCTTTTGGAGCTGGTTCTGGTTGCTGCACCTGTTCCGGTTCTTCTCCCTCTGTAAGTTCGTCGTATAAACTAGGGTTTGTTTTCTTAACTTCTTCGGGCCATATTATATGATGTCCTACGCCGTAACGTCCGGATGCGTTCATTACGTAATTTTCTACAGTTACTAGCGCGTCAGGTAAATGGGTCCAAGCTTGATCGCCTTTAAAGTTTCCGCTTTTGGTTACCTCGAAAATTAAAATAAAGCTAATATCTGGAAATGCTTTTATAAAACGATCTTCGAACTCGTGCGGTTTTAAACCTGTGCGATAGATATAGGTGTTAATCATATCTATAAAAATAAACGAGTATTCTCCTGTTTTACAAATATTTTCTAATTCTTTAAGGCTTCGGGCTTGAGATAAATCGGCTTGATCGTTATTGCTTAATCCTGTTAGTTTCCATATTTTTTGGGTACTTGCATTAATCCCCTGGTCCGCAAAATTATAAAGTACTTTACCAAAATTTGTAAGGTAGTTTGCCAATTGGCACGCGCCTACGGTTTTACCGTTTTTTGGTTTTCCCCAAATGGCAATTTTCATATTACGCGCTGGGTTCTCTAAAAATCGAGACCATTTACCGGTAAAGTCTAAAGTATCGAATTGCATATTCATTAAATCCTCTGTAGATACTATGCTACTCGCTTTTGGTGCTGCTTTAGGCTCTGGGTTAATTGCTTTTTTTACTGCTTTAATAGCTTGTGCAACATTTTCTATGCGCTCTGGTTGCTGTGTATTTTCTTTGTCTTTAGAGATAGCATCGGAAGGCACAACGTTAGAAAACCCCTTTTCAAACTCGTGTTGCGCCCTCTGCTGCTTATCTTGACTAATCAAAACATAATTTTTATGCTGAAGTGGTTGTACTGCGAACCCTAAGCCCTTTTTTTTTTGAGCTGCTGCAAATAAAGCCAGTTGCTTATCTTCTTTTTTAGATTTCTTTTTAGGTTTTCCGCCTTTTTGCTTTATTTTTTTATCTAAATCTTTATAAAATTTAGGGGTTCCCTTTTCGTCACGATCTAAAATATAATCTGCGGCTTTTTGTGCTTGTCCTGCTGCTTTAAAAATGGCTTTATTATCTTCTTGTAATAATTTTACCACGGCCTTTTTCCAGCCTTTAATATAAGCTGCATTCTTTTTTAATGTTGATAGAAAAATACCACTCTCCGCATTTAGGTAGGCTGACCCTAATTCTGCAATTAATTCTTCGAGTGCGTATTGTGGCGATCCAAATCTGTCAAAATCTGTAACACCTTCACGGCTTAATCTTTTTTCTGCTCCTGTAGAGTGTACTAATTCGTGAAAAGCCGTACCATACCAAATAGAAACATCGTCGTATTGCATTTTTAATGGCATAACAACTTTGTCTCCCATTATGTCGTAATGTGGAGAATCGCTTTTGCCAAGGTGTTGCTCTATAATTTTTGGAGCATTCGGCATATTCTTAATTACGGCTTCTGCTGCATCTATTTTTTCTACTACAGTAACAAACTTCTTTGCTTTATCTGCTTTCTTTTTTCGTCTGGCTTCGAAGTCTATATTTTCAATATCGCGCTCGTTAAATACGCGGTAATATCTTAAAAACATATTCTTCTCTAAACGCTTGCAATTATCTGAATCCAATTTACTCGGACTGCATCCAAACTCTTTATAAAGCTTTTTATATTTTTCTTCACTAATGTTTTTACCGTCTAGTTTGTAGCTGAAATTATAATATACAGCTTCCATACTGATAGCACCTTTTTTTACTTTTCCTTTTGCCGCTTCAATTTGCTTAAAAGTCATCCAGAACAAACGCTCGTCTATAATAGGTGTTAATTCTATTAGCTTAGTCTTACGGCCCTTGATAACTTTAATTTCCTTTAAAGTTGGGTAATGAGATAATAAAAATGCGTTTATACCTCTGTAGTATTTGTTTAGGTTATAGTTAATAGGGCGGGCAACATTTACAAAATGGTCTTTGCCTTTTTTGCTATTTCTACCGCTATACCAAGTTAAATCGCCATAACCTTCGATAGCATCTAAAATACGATCTGTTACCATCTGGTAAACATCGTTATTACCAAATGCTTTACCTAGTCCTACGGTTTCATCAGTTCCAAACTCTTTAGCTTGCTGTTTTGATAAAAACGGAATGCCTAAAGCTTCTGGAGTTTCTTCTCGTTTTACAACTTTTACAGTCTTCTTTTTAGTTTTTGGCTTTGCCTTCGTTTTAGAAACCTTTACTATTTTTCCGCCTTTGTCGTACTTGTAGCCTTTTTTAAGGCGGTTGCAATTGTCTAGAGCTTCTTTTTTGATGCCGGTATGCCAGGATCCATTTAAGCCGTTTTCGCTAATTTTTTTAGATAGGGTAATAGCGAATACATTAACATCGCTAAACTTGTTTAATAATTTAGATAGTTTGGTGTGGGGTTCGCTAAATAGGGCTTCATGTTCAGCGCTTTCTCCTATGGCGTTAAATAGTTTGTCGCAAAGCTTGCTTAGTTCTTTACGGGTTACGTTTTGGCCGTCTAGGGCGTTGTATTGTTTGATTAGATTAGTCATAGTTTTTATACGATATAGGGTTTTCCGAATACTTCTAAGTGTGCTTTTGTTACGAGGTCTTTTGGTTTTAAATTTATCAAGGTGCCGAGTAGATTACCTATTTTAGAGGTGTTTATAAATAGCTCTACATTTTCTATTAAGATATGGCTGTTTGCTGCTAGAGAAATGTTGCTTATATTTTTTTCTGCTTCGGCTAATTGATAACCGTTTTTAGCATAAACAACAATCTTTTTTAGGTTGATAAGATTTGAAGAGTTTATACTAAAATCTTTGTTGCTATTATTTATTAAGGCCATATCTAATACAACTTTTATATGTCCTTTATTAAATTTAATAGATCTAATCTTGCTTACTTGAAAGGCTAGTTTGTCTGCTATTTCTTGTACGTCGTTTAATTTTTTACGACCTAAAATGTATGCGGTTGTTAAACTTACAACTACACCCAATGCTATTTTACTTATTAATGATGCCATTTGTTATGCGTTGTAAGAGACTACTTTTATTGCGTAGTCGTTAATTAATTGTGCTTTATCTAAACCATTTACAATGCGCCTAGCGTTATAAAAATCGCTGTAAGAAGGCGAAATGTAATCGCTTAGTTTCTTACCGGTAAAACTGCCGTTTACCATGCCGTAAACTAGTATTTTTGTTGCGTATTCGGGTTTTAATGCCAGATCTGGATTATTTACAAGGTCTACACCTAAAAACTCACTCATTTTACGGTAATTGTTTTGCCAGGTAAGCTGTACAAATCCACGGCCGTAAAATCCTGTGTGCCAATATTTGTCTTGAATAGCGCGAAGGGGAGTGCCTAAACTTGCACGCCACTCTTTAATTGGTCTTAATCTACTTTCGTGCCATGCGGTTGCTATTATATAAGCCAGTTTGCTGCCGTCTCCATCGCCGTACTTGTCGAATGCGTTAATAATACCTTTTAAAGATTTTATTTGTACGGAATCTAATTTTCCGAATGCTGCTACAGTTGCGTTTAGTGCCATTTTGTAAGTGCTTGAAGTTGATTTTTTTAGACTGAAAAGGAGTAAGCCCGATAAAACGCCTAAGCCTATTTTTGTGTTTTTATTCATTTTCAGTTTTCTTTTTATTTAAATGCGATTTTAAACCCGAAAAACAATAAGGCTACACCACCTATAATGCTTAAAAGTTTATAAAACCAATGCGTTTTGTATTCTATATTTGTTATTGTATTCTGGCTGTCTGTTGTTTGTTTTGTTAGGGTCTCGATAATTTCGTTTTGGCTTTCGATAATTTTAATTAACTCTTCTACATAACATTCTACCTCGATATTCTGATCTATTTTTTTTACGCTTCCGGTTATATGACCTGTTTTGGATTTTACATAAATAGGGATCTCGCTAATTCGTGGTAAGGGAACACTAAATTTTAAACTGTCTGACGGGATTATAATGGTGTCTGTTTTTTTTACATAGCTAACCTTGGTAACTGTGCTGTCTGTTCTTGTTATTGATTTTTCTATAGTAGATTTAGGGGTTTTACAGGCTAAACAGAATAACAGGAGAACAATTATTAGAAAAATAATTTTTAATAGTTTTATGTATTTTGGGTTGCTCATGGTTACGTGAAAATTTTGTATTTTTCTTGTATGCTGGTTAATGTATTTCTGTTGTTGTCTCTGGATAAAAAAGCGTTTATTACGTTTTTATTTTTGTGCTCTTTTATCGCAATCCATCCGTAAGAAAAAACAATCTCGGGGTTACTCATTTTTTTAAAAACGGATTCAAACTCGCTAAATCTATTAATTAAGCTTTGGCGTTGTTTTTCTACTGTTAGACCTTTAGGCCATAGCGATTTTATGAGTAGAGCTGTAGCAGCTAACATTAATACGGGTAAAAAAATATTTTCTAATTTCATTATGTTTTTTTATTGTTTCTCGTGTTGACCTCTTTTTTTAAAGGACGAATAAAGGATGTGAAATAATTTTTCCATCGACCTTGGTACTCTTTGTTTATTACGTTAATCTTTAACATAGATAAGTAGTAGAGTATAATGCAAGCCGATCCAATACCGGCTAATATATTTCCACTACTCGCTAATAAGAATGAAACGGATAACGCGTCTACGATTCTGAAAGCCATGAGTTATTTTGAGGTTAATTTTTTTGATAAAAATTCCAAAATACTAACCAATGAATCTAATATTCTATTATAGAAAATGGCGCCCAACATAAAAATGAATGAGATTGAAATTAACTCGTAGTGTGTTCGTGTAAGGTCTTTTGCCGGCGACGTATTAAGATTAAAACCTTGTAAGATAAACCCCCAAAAAACCGAAGTAATAATAATAATGCCTAGAAGCCAAAGTATTGTTTTAGCTATTACATTTCTAATTTCTTGTATTTTTTTCATATCTCATTGGTTTATTGTACGGGATCTAGTATAACGCGTAATTCTCCCGCACCTGTTCTATAAACTACTCCTGGCGGAAGTCCAGATGCTTCAGCTTCTGCCGAGGTATCGAAAATTGGTAGATCAGTAATTCTTAAAACATTCGTTTTGATTGCTCCGCTTACTTGTAAAGTTTCTCCAGTATTATTTGCTTCAAAATTGTTAATTGAAATACCTACATTTCCATTCTTTAAAACAGTAAAAGCATCACTTCTTGCAGTACTGCCCGTTCCATTACCTATTGTAAATAACCTATCATTTAATTCAAAAGTATTAGCACCTCCTACGGAAGTATATAAAGTATTGTACGATCCAATAGCAAATTCACTTATAGAAGTAGTTTCTGAACCGTTACCAAATGCAGTGGAGAGATCTCCTGTTGCTTTTGTTCTATTATTTGCGGAAAAAGAACTTAAACCTATGGCTTTCGTATTTCTGTTTACTGCGAAAGAGTTCTCTCCTGTGGCTGTTGACCCTTCGTTTGCTGAAAAACTACTAATGCCTGAAGAATTATTTTGTCGACCTAATGCAATTGAAAACAGGGCATTTGCGGCTGATGTTCCCGACGAAAAGGAATTTTCACCTATGGCAAAACCTCCCATTGAAACAGATCTTAGTCCTTCTGCCCTCCCTCCGACAGCTGAAAATGAATAATCACCTAAAGCAACACTACTAGAGTTCATGGCAACGCTATAATCTCCGGATGCAGTAACTTTTTCCCCTACTGCAAAAGAAGATCTCCCTGTAGCTCCCCTTGATGATGACGAACCACTAGACTGGCTTAAATCGACAGAATATACTCCTACGTCGCCATAACTAGCCGGGTTTTTTCCAATTAATCGCCAACCTATACCAAATCCGGTTTCGTTTAAAGCTTCTAGCCCTGAAGGTTCTGTCGCGCTAGACGAATTAAACAGGTTTGTAACCCATTCCTTAGTGGTTAGGATACCGCTATCTCCTTGATCTATATCTCCTATGGTTGATAAACTAATGACGCCATTGCTAAAAGTGGTTGGGTTTGCTGGTACTTGTGAATAATTAACCGATACACTAAAAAGGGTTAATATGATAATTAAAAATTGTAATGCTTTTTTCATTGTAGTTTGTTTTTGGGGTTATATTATTTGTTAATCTATTACGTCTTTTCTCCAGCTTGTTAATAAAGTGTAGAAAGGGTGTATTAAAGTCATCCTAGCGGCAAACTGCGTTGGATTAATCCAATTGTTTAATGCCTTATCTCCTAACATAGGGTAGCCACCATCGTTTGAAGGCGACGGCCTGTAATCGAAAAGTATGCCTTGGATTTCTATTTTACCTTGTGTAGGTAAGGCTTCGGTAAACATTAAATAAGTGTTGTCGGTTGTAAATGGTGTAGATCCATTTCCGTAAGTTCCCGGTTCGCCTGTAAAAATATAAATCAAGCGTTTTCCGTTTCTTGTTAAATCGAAATACCATGTTTGAGAATCTATTACAAACGTTAGGTTTGTATTTAGGTAATCTATAATGTTTTCCGTGCCTATTTCTCCTAAATTTTCTACATGAGAGTTCGGGTCGTTTTCTATTATGCTTATGAAATCGTCGCCACCAGCACTTTGTATTTCTTCGCGCTCTAAAAAGTGTAATTCGCTATTAATTACACTTATGTTTCCATTGGCTCCATAAATACCTTTACCTTTTCCGTTTACCGCTAAATAAACTTTTTGAGGAGTTTTTTGAATAGAAACTCCTAGAGATGGAAAATAAACGCCAAAAAAAACAGCTATTTCATTTTCTGTTACTATTAAAGAATCGCTATTTACTGGGCTAACTAGGTTGTTTATGGCTCCCGCGAAATCGGGTTCGTTCGTTACCGTGTTAAATTCAGCAACCCCAAAATTTATAAACTTAAACTTATTATCGGATGATCCTCCATCATTTTGTCCTGCTGATTGTACAGGGTTAAATACTCCTAAAATACCCATGTGTTATAATGTTACGTGTTTCGGTTGCTCTGTTGATGTATATGTTATTGCTAAGCCTAGAACTGCTACGCCTAATAAATAAGGCCAAAGTTTGCGTTTGGATTTTCCGTTTACATTTGCTTCTGGTAAAGTGTTTAACACATTAATTGTTACCGGTTGGTTTTGTAGCTCACTAGCGCGTTTAATCACTTCATTACCTTGATAAGAAAAAACAACGTCTAAAACGCCTAAAACGGCAGGAAAAACAAATTCGCCATGCGCGTTGGTTGTTGTTCCTTTCATTGGATCCTTCTGTAAGTAGATATTTACGCCTTCTAACGGGTTGCCGTTAATATCTCTTACTATTCCAGAAGCTGTTACAAATGGTAAATCTGTAGTTATTAGTTTTGGTTGTTTGTTTGTCATTTTTTTATTTTTAAAAGGCAAAGCCTGCGCTTTCTATTCGGTTTTTAATTATAGTGTATAACTCGGCATCTTTTTTAGGATCTACTTCTGATTTTAACCAATAGATCAAGTTTCTTTTTTCGTAACTGTCTAAATACTGCCAAAAACCTTCTGGGGGAGAATTGTGGCCGTTATAGTCTTTATTTCCAAAGGCGTAATACACTTTTAAAAAGTCTGCTCCGTTTTTAAGTTTATTAAAAACAGATTTTATCATTTCTTCATCTGTGCCGTAAAAAGGTTCTTTAGCATTGAAAGCATCTAACAATTGTTGAGCGTAATTGGTTGCTAATTGATTGCTAATGGTGGCGGTATTGGTGTTTCCACCTGTGCCATCCACCTCATTGTCTATTTTAGTTTCATCAATTCTTTTATTAATAGTTTTGACGAGTTTATAAATGAAGTAAGCCCCAACAATGACACCTACAACTTTTACGGTTTGGATTGGGTTTTCTGTGATTGTGTTTTGCGTTTTCTTAGCAGCACTTTTTACAGACTTCACAACTTTTTCTTTAGTTGCATCGATTGAAGGGGGTACTTTCATTTTATAAGAATTTTTTAATTAAAGACCATTTTGTTTTTAATGTTCTACGGCCTTTATCTGTTATCATTTGGCTTAACTTCTCTAGCTCTTCTGTGTCTAGTTTAGTTTCTATAGCATTAATAATAGTTTGGCGTTTCATAGCGTCTACTACATCTGCACCTTTTATGGATACGGTTCCGCCTGGGTAATTTCTAATTGCCATTTTATTGGGGTTTTAGTTCGTATTGTTGTAATAGTTTGTCTAGATCTGTTTTAAACTCTTCATTTTGGGTAAGTCCTGCAATGGTATTTAAAACGGTTTCGCAAAGACCGTCGTTAAATGCTTCTTGATTAACTACTCCTAATAAAGCTAGTTTTATTTGCGACGATGCTTGCGGTTGTTGTGGGGCGTTAAGTCCTGGTGTTGTAGCCTGTTGTTTCATTGCTAATTGAGAAACAAAGCCTAAGCCTTCAGTTAATAGCAATTGCCCGGTTTCGCTGTCTAATATTCCTTTTTGATTGCTTTCAGCTTCTTTAAGAGCTACTTGCTTCTCAAATTCAAATTGACGTGTAAGCATTGCTTTTTCGCGCTCGAAAAGGTTTACTTGACTTTGTAAGTCGTCGTTTTTATTACGAAAACTTTTACAAGTAGATTTATACTCGTCTAGATCGGTTTTTAATTCTTCGATACGCTCGTTTAAATCCTTGATTTTCTCGGTATAGCGTTCTCTTACGTCAACTAATTTTTCACGCAAAAACATTTCGGCTGCGCTCGTATTTGTTGGTAAGCCTTGCTGTGCGCCGTGTAATGCCTGTGGTTGCGATTGGTTGTACATAGGTTGCTGTATTGGTTCTTCTGGTTGCTGTGGCTTTAATGTCATTTGTAATACTGGACCCGCTAATTGAGACCCCGAACCATTACTTCTACGCTGATAAAACTGTAAATTGCGCTCTCCGGAACTGACTAATTTTGTTAAATAATTTTCTAGGCCATTGTGTTTTTTTTCTAAAACAGATTTATATAGACCTTTATCTATGTATTGTTGCGTATCGTAATCTAAAACATCTACGAAGTTGCGTTCGTTTTTGCTTAGGTGTGATTTTAATTGTTCGTATTCTCTCATAACATTAAAGGGGTTTAGCAATTTGTATTTTCATCTACCAGAGAAGAGTAAGCTATATAAGCGTTGTTTTCCTCCGCTGTAGTGCCGGACATTTCAATTTGGTATTCTTTACCTTCAACCATAGTTAAATCTAAAATGGCAGGAACATTGTAAAATCCGCCAGGCCTTACAACTGCTCTAGAATTAACGGTAAATTCTTTTGTTCCTTGATTAACAATAGTTAGGTGTAATAAGTTAACTGCCTTAACGGTGTGATTAACGTGCTTAACCATTTCTAAATGTGTTCTTTTTTGTGCCATTTTGTTGATTTATTTTAAGTTTACTAGCAAGCTGTGCCCTGTGGTTGCTCGATTACAAAAACAACTTGTCCTTCTACGTCTGATGTTAATGGTTTACGGCTTGAAAAGTCTAAAACATAGTTTTTTCCGCCGTCGGCACCTATTGGCTTCATACTAGAGATATAGTCTCCGCCTTGGCGCTGTTCCCAATCTTTTAGGTTTGATCCTTGAAACAGTTTACGTCCAGAATCTGACATTGTAAGATTTACAATTTGGCTTGGTAAACCTCCAGGAACACAAACTGAAGCTGCAAGTATTTTACCGCCTGGGAATCTATCGGTATCAATTGTATCGCCGTTAGTTCCAGTTGCTAGAATAAAATCTACTATATGATAATTTGTTTTCATTTCTGTTTTAAATTAAAAAACGCCAAACCAATGTTATGGCTTGGCGTTTTTGGTTGTTAATTTTTGGTTTTGGGGGCTTATCTTGGTACGGTTTCGCCAACACGCATTACCAACTTAAAGAAGTGACGGTTTGTTGCTACGTCTAAGCCTGTTTTACCTGAAGGCACGTTAATATGGAATTGAAAAGATTTTTCAGCTTCTAAAATTCTCAAATCTCCTAACGCTCTAAACTTTTGATCGTTTGTTTGCGTTGTTTCTGTGTTGTGCATTTCGAATACAGGTAATTCGATTAATGGCTTAACGTCGTCTTCAAAACGCGTTTCTGCGTTTAATAAAGCACCCGGAGCTGCTTTATCGAACGCTAGTGTTTTAACGATTTCTTTCCAGTCCTCTGTGTTTCCGGCTGCTGGTACAGTGTCATAAAGAAAAGAAACGTGTGTAACTGCGGCGTTACGACCAACGTTTAATTTGTCTCTATCGAAATTAGTAATTCCTAATTCCTTTTTTACGATTTCGTTAAAATACTCTTTTGATCCTGCTGATGTGATTTCTCCTGTAATGAATAAAACACGGTCTGCATTTTTGTACGCCTGTCCGTTACTCCCTGGTCTTGCGCACGCTTGTATTGCTGTGCTAGTTGCTGCTTCTTTTGCGAATGCACCACTTACTTTATTTTGTAATAAATCTACTCTTTCCATCTTTTTATGGGTATTTAGTTTTTTTAATGTTTGTTTATTCTGTATTCTTGATTATTGCTTAATTAAATAAGCTTGCAGAAATAGCCTGCCCCTCTCGAATACCATAGTTACGCTCTACGCTTGGGCGCATTGCGAAGTTTAAAGATGGCATTTGCAATAATGGGTAAGAGACTGCTTCCTCTTGGCATCCACAGCCAAGACCGAATGCGTTACTCATTGCTTTTTCTGCTGGGGTTGATTCTGGTGTTGCTGGTTTAACAGCTCCACTATCGGCAACTACATCATTAACAAGGTTGTTTGCTTGAATTAGGGCGTTACCTAAAGAAGCTGCTCTACTTGCTGTTGCAAACATAGATTTACCTTTAATCATTACTGACCCACCTATTCCTATAAGGATTAGTGCACCTTGCGCAATTCTTTTAGTGGTCGTGTCTCCGCTATTTATAGGGAGAAGACCCACAAGACCGTCAGAAAGTTTTGCTCCTCCAACTGCGCTTGCTACGAATACAGTATTGGAAATAATACTGTCTTTGGTTTGTTTGTTCATACTGGTTTATTTAATTAATTGTTTAATTACTAATGCGATACCGGTACCTATTGCAGCTTTTTTTAATAAGCCGTATTTTTTAGGTGTGGCTTCTATAGTGTTAGCCGTGTCGTTGCTTACAGGATCTAAAACGGGATCTGTACTGATAATTTCAGGGTTTAGTACTACAGTGGGAGACTGGTCTATAGTTATTGAAGCACTTTCCGGTAGGTATTTTTTGATGTTAGCATCGACCTGCTGGTTTCCCCAATGAAGGTTAAAGCTTTCGATTTTTTTAAATTCAGAAACTTTCTCCGCACTAAGCACCATTTTATGTGTGCTTCTTATGTTTTCTTGCGCATATTTTATGACTGCCTTTTCTAGCGCGTCAAAATAATAGTTTATTAACGCTACCTTGTTGGCTGTATAGTTTTTAGATCTATTGGGTTCGCCTGTGTTTTCTATTAAAACAGCATAAGCCTTTATAGCTGAAATCTTTTTTAATCCCGCGTTAATTTTATTAACGATTATATCATTTCCATATACTTGTTTTGATGCAATTGCTATAATAGAGCTATCTATGTTATTTGCAATTGAAACTAGTGTAGGGGATAGTTCTCTAGAGATAAACCCGTCTAACAATGTTGTTTCTTGAGGAGTTAAGGGAAAACTATCGTTTGGCGTGTTTTGAATAGTGTTTTTGTTCCAAAGATTATCTAAATAAGCTTGAATACCGGAACCCACTAGAAGTCCGATAGGCCCTCCAATTAACCCTCCAATTATTGCCCCAGAGTGTTTTTTTAAAAACTTACCTATTCCGCTAAATATTGACCCGAAAAATGTTTTTTGATATTCAGTCTCGTAATTTTTTCTTTTGTACTGCATATTAATTTCCGTTTTTATATTTGTTATATAGGTATGCGCTGCCGCCTAAAAGAATAACACCGATTGCTACTTTGCTATTAAAACCTGCCTTTTGGGTTTTGTTTGGTGTGTTTGGAACTGTTGGAGTACTGTTACCATCTTCTTCATTCGATCCAGGTAAAGTATTGTTGTTAATAATAGGTAGTATCACGTTTCCAAGTGTAGTTAAAAAAGCATTTGGATTAAAACTGTCCGAAGTTGAATTAAGTACATAGTCGTTATACTCAAACTGCGTTATTTCTTGTTCTGCTGCTTTTGGGGTGTATTTATGATTATAAACATAAATTTTCATGGACGGATTTACATAACCGCCCCACATATAGTTAATTGAATCACTATTAAAATGCTGTTTAGTGGTTTGGGTGCGCGAGTAATATTTGTCTAGCCATGCTGTTAATGCTTTTACTCCTACAAATCGAAATTTCTGAACTAATTTTATATTGTTTTCTAGGTTTTTTGTAGTACAGGTATTCCAGCCTTCTCGCTTTTTATGGCTAAATGTTTCATCTGTTAATACAGCAAACCCTCTAAAATCCGAAACTGCTTTAGATAAATTAATGTAGTTTTTTTGCGAAGCAGCTTCATTAATTCTAGTTATGATAGAGCTAAAAATATCAAGAATATCTTTTTTGTCTTTTTCGGTAGCTTCTTTTGTGTATGCAGATCCGCCAAGACAATCTAAGCTCGAAAACAGACTGCTTAATGAAGAAAAATCTATATCTGAAAAATTAATGTCACTTAGAAACCCACCTGAATCTCCACCGTTAGAACCGTCGTTATAATCGCCAGAAGGTTCGACGCTAGACCCGTTTAACCCACTATTAGTAAGGTCGATTACTTCGCCTTGTAAAAGAAAACCGTTTGGTAATACTTCTAGTTCTGGTAAAATGCCTTGTTTTAAATAGCTATTTAAGCTAGATCTAAAATTTTCGACAAGAGAAGGGGGTACTCCTTTTTCGGTAAGGGTATTTAAAATAAATTGATACTCTAAAATAGTTTTATTAGAGTTTTGTGGTGCTTGAGCTGCTCCATTAAGCCAAACGTGCGGCATACTTGTTCCCATTTTAGTGTCGTGTTTTTCTATGAAAGGGGTTTCTTCATTTATATGCAACGTGCCATCTATTATATAATAGCCTAATTCTAAATTGCCTTTGTCTTGATCTTTAGGCACAACTATATAAACGTGCGACCAATGATCTGGATTAAATTGCGGTTGCTTTATCCTGCGTATGTAATGCAGAACATTCTGATTGAGTAGAAGGGTAGATGCAAATAAACTATAGCTTTTACAATCTATACCGGTAAAACGGTCTGTAAAACTACATTCTGGGCTTCTTAACTGTTGTAAAAAACCATCTGCTTCGTATTGAAAGTGTGAGTAAAGAAACTTGTAGTTATTAATTACTGTTTCCTGTAAGCTTTTTCCAAGTAAGGCTTTGGCTAACTCTTTTGTTTGGTGTTGGTAGTGTTTTACAGCGTCGGCCATACTTTTTACAGTATGTTGTGTGTCGCCTTCGCTTTTACGATCTACCTTACAACTCCCTTTTTTCATGAGTTTAGCAAAACGAGACGTTTTTACAACCTTTCGTTTTGCTATATTGTTTAACTCACTTTTTCTCATGCCAACCTGTTTAAGAACTTTGCTATTAATCTTGGGTTGCAATTAATAGAATGTTTTTTTTACAGTTTTGGTTTAAAGAGGTTTAGAGGTGTTTAGTGGGGTGTATTGTTAAATAAATTAGTTTAGTGTGGTTTGTTTTATTATTTTGCCATGTTGTATATTGGTAATAGGAACAAAAGAGTTCATATAACGAGTGGTGTATAATGTTGAAAAAAAATCCGTAATAAATGAAAATCATAGTTTTACCGAAAGGAATGTCTGAACAATTGATGAATGATAAACTTGGTAATATTCATTCTGTAAGTTGGGATGCGGTAAAATTAGAACTAAAGCTAATCGATAAAGATTTTCAAATTGAGGAAATAAATATTGGTAAAGGAGCTGATTGCATTGCGATATTAGTGCTTATCAATACTATTGCGGGTGTTTTTCTTTTAGGCGATAGAATTGATAAAGGAATAGAAGGTTGGATTAATATTGGAAAAAGAATTAAATCGATATTTAAAAAATCGGATAATGTGTATTTGGATTTGGATGCAGCCAAAATTTATACAATTCAGCATTTAGCAAATAAATCAACCTTAACTTCTTTCGAGATAATAGAAGAATCCTCAATTGAACTCGATAATTTAAGTGTAATGTTGCCTGACCGAGATGAATCAGATTTTACAGCCAAACCTTTTAGTATTTACATTCTGACAATGATTGTAAATGACAAGAATAAAATTATTTTGAGTGTTCGTTCGGACGGTAAAATAAATGAATTGTTGAATGTAGATAAAGATTATCCAACACCATTTTGAGCGTAAAAACACTTTGCAACGTATATAGCTCATAGCTTTCCAATAAAAAAGGTAAATAGTAAAATTTAAAAATCTGGCTTGTGCTTAAACCTAAAATAATTTTATAATTTACACGCTACGAGTCATATACAAGACTGTTGGCACCAATTTGAAAATCACGAATACCGAGAAAATTAATGGAGAAAAATAAATTATTAGATGACTTAATTACACAAGGAGAAAAATTGACTAATACCATTAGTTATGTTCCACCTGGAAGTGGAGCCATCAGAACTTATTCTGTGTATAGAACGAGTGAAAAAGTCGAATATCAAAACTGGCAATCTTCATCTCAAAGATTTATTAAAACATATTTTCCGAGTGATTTAGAGGATTTCAAAGAAAACACAAAAAAGTTAAGTCCAGACAATCATCAAAAAATGATGGGAATCTTACGAGCGATTAAACTAATGCCCGAAGAACCTGTAAAGGAAAGCGAAAAAAGTTCTGGAAATACAAACATTACGATTAATAACACTCAACAGATAGTTCTAAATCTATTTACAGAAGCAGTTAGAGACGAGATATCTGGAAAAGAATACAAAGAGCTGAAAGAGATTCTAAAAAACTATGAGCGTGAACCTGAAAAAACAACTTTCAAAATAAAAGAACGACTGAAAAAAATGGGTGGAGATGTTTTGACTAACATCATTACCAATATTTTGACCAATCCGAACATTTATGGCGGACTAATGTAAAAATGAATAAAAAACTGGCGCCAACAATGTGTAACCGCAATTACGGTGGGTTCGACTACGTCCGAATCCACTCGGAATTGCTAACGTCAGTTCTAAACCGAAAATTAACGCTTATTAACCCGTAACTGACGGTTATACGAGACCGTCAGACTGTCTCAAAACTTAATAAGTTTGTTGAAAACTCATTGCACTCTCTTTAGATGCTGCCTTGGTTATTTGTATCTTAAGGTATGGAATATCAACAAGGAGAAAACCGTCAACAACTCGCTTTATATGCTAGCTGTTTGGACGACATGGTCCCGCAAGACAACTCGGTACGCTTTATCGATCAGTTTGTAGAAAGCATCGACCTACAGGAGATGGGGTTTGAGCCTTTACCCTCTCAAGGAAGACCACCGTATAACCCTGCAGATTTATTGAAATTGTATATCTATGGCTATATGAACCGTATGCGTTCCTCTAGACAATTAGAAAAAGAATGTCATCGTAATTTAGAAGTAATTTGGCTTTTGAAAAATTTAAAACCAGATCACAATACCATTGCGAGATTTAGAAAAGAAAACCCTAAGGCCATCAAACGTGTTTTTCGTTACAGCGTTGAGATTGCCAAAAACTTTAACCTTATTGGAGGATTGTTAATTGCTGGAGATTCTACAAAACTTCGGGCACAAAACAGCAAGAAAAACAATTACAACAAAAAGAAAATTGAACGGCATCTGGCCTATATCGAGGATAAACTCAAAGAACACAGCCTCGCATTAGAACAAGCAGACGGAGATAAGGCAGAAGCGCTCAGCACAGAGATAGCCAAGCATAAAAAACACCACAAGAAATACACCCGTATCAAACAGGAGCTCCAGGCGGACAAAACTTCGGAAAATCCGCAATTATCCACATCAGATCCTGATAGTAGACACCAAATTGTACGGGGAATGATCACTGAGGTTTGCTACACACTTCAAACTACTGTGGATGATCAAAACAAAATACTTATCGATTACAAACTAACCAATCAAAACGATAAGAAAGCCATGGGCATGATGTTGCGCCGGGCCAAATCCATTTTACGAACCAACAAGTTTACCGCCCTTTACGACAAAGGCTATCATACCGGAAGCGAGTTTTGTACGGCCCATCAGCTAGACATTAAAACGCTTGTGGCCATACCCGCCATTGGGCGTGCTAGCCAGGCACCGCATCCGAAGTACAATGCCGAGAATTTTATATACAATCAAAAAACCGATACCTACACCTGCCCCGAAGGACATAAACTAACCAGTAACCAAAGCCACTATAAAACAAGAAACTACACTTTTAAACAGTACAAAACCAAGGCGTGCAAAGGTTGTTCAGTTCGCAGTTTATGCACCAAGGCAAAAAACGGAAAAATTGTTCAACGCAGTGAGTACGCCCCATATATAGAAGCTAATGCCCATCGAGTGACCCAGAACAAACAACGCTATAAACAACGTCAGGCGCTGGTCGAACACCCTTACGGCACCTTAAAACGCCAGTGGGGCTTTGATTACATAATTACCAAAAGAAAGATAGCCGTGGCTTCGGCAGATGCCGGCTTGATGACCCTTGCCTACAACCTTAAACGACTCTTTAATCTCGGTGTAAAGTTCGATATAACGGCCGTTTGCGCTGCGCTCAATTCGTTTTTAGGGGTTATATTGCTTGCTATAACCCAATTATCCACTCAGGAAGCTTTAAAAATCGCATTCCCGAGAAATTTTATAAAATTCATGAAATACGGAAATCTTAACCCTGCAACTGAATTTAAAAGAAAATTAGTGTAGTTTTGAGACAGACTGCCGTT
>NZ_FNQK01000023.1 GCF_900107625.1 Bizionia paragorgiae | reverse complement strand
TTATCTAACCATCTGCGACGTTTTACGTGAAGATAGACTGTATTACCTCGAAGTGGAAAATCTTGAATAGTGACTTCTTTGTGAAAACCATGAGCAACAAGCATTTTGGATTTCTCCTCTTTAGGAATCACATTGCGCTCTTCAAAATAAAGGTGCATTACTTCACCATTTTTTGTGTTTTTTATTAAATCGAAATGATTAATTAAAAATTCAGGGAGAATAAGTTTCAGTAATTCTAAATAATTGTCCACGGCTATTTTTTTTACAAAAATCGTAATCTTATTTCAATTCACACACAACTTTTGAGATTGATCCCTTATTAGAGTATGCTTTTCGTAGTAAAAAAAATAAATAGTATAAAAAAAGCTTCACCTTAATGAGTGAAGCTTTTCTTGTGGGTATAAATTATAGATGTTTACTCTTCAGTTTTAATAATTTCAATCAACTGCTGTAAATTTTTTCCATATAATGAAGACTTAACTTCTTTGGTTAAGACATTATTTATAGTATCTAATAATTTTATATTAGCATCATATAATTCTGTAAGTGCTAAATAAGGCGCTATTTCACTGTTTTTATTATTCAAGGCAAAATTCGTTGTGTATAAATATTTCTTTTTCTGAAGACTTTTAAAAGCTGTTTCTTTTTCTGAAGCTAAAAGTGTGTCATTCTCTTTTAAAGCATCAAAATGTGCTTTAATAAGTTCTAGGTTTTTATTGTTGAATTTTGACATCATAAGAAGGTAATCATTTAAAAGATCTTGTTGCTTAGATCCTTTAATTTTAGCATCAAATGCGAAATTTTTTAAAGTAGTGTGTATCTCCGATACCCCTTTGTCTGCAAAAAATGGAATTCTATCTTTATGGTCATCGTTTTTATCAAGATATAAGAAGAACATTTGAGGTTCGTCTATGCTACTCTTTAATTCAAAAGGAGCTTCGCCATTTACAACTACAGAATCTACTGTGATTAGTGTTGAATCGTTGGCTTTCTTTAAATAAATGGTCCCTTTCTTTAAGCCTTTTACCTGGCCTTTAACAGTTAGAGAGTCGTTAGAGTTACCGCAGTTAAACAGTAAACTTAAACTTAATAGTGCTATTATTTTTCGCATTAGAGTATAGGGGTTTTTGATAGAGCGCAAATATGCTAAAAATTTTGTTAAAAATTACTGTGTAGCAACTATTCTCATTAATTCTGCACAAAGTAAGGCGCCGTAGGTTCCTACAACATATCCAAAGACAGCTAATAATGCACCTACCGTAGCTAAAGAAGGGTGGAAGGCTGCTGCTACAACAGGCGCCGATGCTGCTCCTCCTACGTTTGCCTGACTTCCTACAGCAAGGAAAAAGTATGGGGCTTTTATTAATTTAGCGACTAATATGAGTAATCCCGCGTGAATTGCCATCCAAACCAAACCTATAAATATAAGTCCTGGGTTTTCTAAAATTTTTCCCAAGTCCATTTTCATTCCTATAGTAGCTACAAGAATATAAATAAAGACACTTCCAATTTTACTAGCTCCTGCACCTTCATAGTTTTTGACTTTGGTAAAGGATAATAATACACCAATAAGTGTAGCTATAGAAATAAGCCAGAAAAACCCACTTCCAAAAGAAGATAAGGCACTTTTAGGATCGCTAACAGATTCGAAATTTGTTGATAGATATTTAGAAATCACATCCGATCCGAGATGTGCTATTCCTACAGCTACAAAGGCAATAGATAAAATCACCATCAAGTCGGTTAACGTCGGGTTTCGAGTTATCTTCTCAGATAAGTTTTGAACTTTTTCTTGTAAGGCATCAATTGCCGAATTGTCAGCTTTTAACCATTTGTCGATTTTTTTACGCTTGCCAATTCCTAATAATAAAATAGCCATCCAAATATTAGCAACCACGATATCAACCAATACCATACCTCCGTAAAGTTCTTGGTTATATTCGTAAATTTCTAACATGGCAGCTTGATTGGCACCTCCACCAATCCAACTTCCTGCCAGGGTTGCTAGTCCACGCCAAACGGCATCAAATCCAGCGCCACCAACGGTTTCAGGAGAAAATGTAGAGATTAATAATATCGCTAAAGGACCACCTATAATAATACCTATGGTTCCCGTTAAAAACATTATTAAGGCTTTAGGGCCTAAATTAAATACAGCTTTTAAATCAATACTTATTGTAAATAAAACTAATGAAGCGGGTAGTAAATAACGACTGGCAATAAAATATGTTTTTGAGGTATCTGCCGAAATGATTCCTAAAGAATTGAAAATGGCTGGCAATAGATAACACATTAGAAGTGCGGGAACAAATTTGTAAAAGGTAGTCCAGAATTTGCCTTTTAAATTTTCAGTAAAAAAAACAACGCCTAAACAAAGCATTAATATTCCAAATACGATAGCATCATTGCTAAATGGTAATGTGTTTTCCATTTTCTAGTTTTAATTTCCCGCAAAATAGCGATTTTCTGCTTTAAAAAAAAAGCTAGGTTTTACTTTAATAGAAACGACTACCAAACGTGTTACATCAACGGAATCTTTATGTAAATAATGTCAGACTCCGTTCGTGATAAGACAGATTTTATCCGCATGTAAAAAAAGCATGTCGTAATTTGTTAAATGTTTCTAAAATACACGGGAATAAAAGCGACACATTTCATTTTGGCACGAAGATTGAAATATGTTTTAAAGTAATTACTTATGATGACTATTTGAGAGTGTGGTTACTTTTAAAATACGAGTAGTAATTATCATATTTTTGGTTGGTTAGTATGAAAAAGCACCCTTTGTGGGTGCTTTTTCTATTTAATAAATTCCACAATGGCATCTATAACTTCTGGTGATAGGGGACGTGCAGATTCATTGTAGGACTTTGAATTCTCTAAGGTGCCGCCTTCTATTGTTACCAAAACATGATTCATGTTTTCAATGATTTTAATTTCCGATTCTGGTGAAGCTTGGTGTAAAATTTGAGCCTCGGCTTCGGTAACTTGTAAATCTTTAGTGCCATTAATAATTAAAACAGGAATTTGTAATTTTTGAATTTCTGTTTGAGGATCATACTGCATCCAATTGGAAATAAAAGGTTGTAACTCCTTATTAAATATCGCTTCCAATGCTTTTGGATATTCCGTAGTCGTTTTACCTTGTCTTAATACCGCGAACGTTTTTTCTGCATCCTCAGTAAACATAGGTGCTGTTTTAGTAATTTGCTCCATTATAACATGATCTATGCGTTGTCCCGCACCTGCGAGAGAAATAAACCCATCCGCTCTTTCTTGCGCGGCAACTAAACCTACGAGGCTACCTTGGCTATGTCCAGCAATATAAATTTTATTAAAAGCATCTTGGTTTTTAAAGAAATCTCTGACTGAAATCGCATCAGTTATAAAATCTTCAAATAACATGTTTTTATCAACCTTTCCTTTACGTATTTGCTTTACAATACGTTTATCGTAACGAAATGTGGCAAGGTTTCTGTTGGTTAATCCAACGGCTAATTTTTTTAGGGCATTATTTTTTAAAAAATTCTGATTTCCATCGCGATCGGTCGGACCAGAGCCAGCAATAATTATAACTAGATTCGGCTTTTCGACAGTATTGGGCAGTAATAACGTGCCTTCTATAAATTTGTTGATTACCACCTCGCTTGACTTGTGGTTATTATCTTGTGCCGTAACGATACAAGTAATACATAAAAAAAAGATAATGAATTGTGTTTTCATAATTTAAAAATATAATCAGCTAATGCACTTAATACAAGTGTCTAACTTAAAACGCTTAGACACAAATTTAAGTATAAATCACAAAGAAATAAGCACTATTTATTCATGTATGAAAAAAACTACTAAATAAATCAGGTTTTTTTCTTATGTATGTTAAAATAAAATGCTTTTCATCGAATATTACTGTGTTTAATCTTGATTTTTAATGATTAGTGATATATTTAGGGCGTACTAATAATACATGAATTAGTTCAATGGATTAATTAAATTAAGATTTACAATTTTATACACTATTTAGGCCCTAAATCTAATCAGAACAAAATTGTAAATTATTTTAAAACTGAGGTTGAGGGACCTCAGTTTTTTCTTTTTACAACTTTATTGAATGACCCTGAACGTTAAGTTTATTCTAGGGTTTATAGGGCGTTTCGTTTTAGCAATTTGATGAAGCCAATACTGCTGTGTTTCTCCTTTCATGAGTAGTAAACTTCCGTTGTCGAGTAGTATTTTGTGACGCTGTTCTTTTAAGGTGCGATGCTTTAAATGAAAAAAGCGTGGTTGACCAAAAGTAACCGATGCAATTATAGGGTGTTCCCCTAATTGCTTTTCATTATCAGCATGCCAACCATTACTATCTTGTCCGTGGCGATATAAATTAGCAAGGCATGTGGTAAACCTTGTATTGCAAACAGATTCAACTTTTAATTTAATAGTGTGCAGGCTTGGTGTAAATGTTTTTGGAAACATGGTAATCCCCGAATAATGTAACGGCTTATTATTCGAGGCGAATAAAGCCGTTAAACGCGGCTGTTTGTGGGTTTTTCCGAAAATTGTAATGTCGTCTTGCTGCCAAGGTGTCTCCTGTAGTAAAGTATTGTAATACTTAAGCGCTTCTTCGCTACTAAAAAAGTTTGGATAATACGTAATGTCCGCATTAGGTAATTCTAGTGGTATGTGTTCAGAAGGGAATAGCATGCATTTTTAAAATTGAAGATACCAATAAGCCCAATACATCAACCCGAATTGTAAGGGAAGACGTAAAATTAAAATCCATTTTGGTATTCCTGCCGAAGCCTTTTCTCCAGAAAGCATATAAATATGTACTAATAAGAACACAACAAGCATAGCGATTATACCGTAAATCGATAGGTTTTTTAGTGCAGGAACACACAAACCTATCCCTAAAAGAATTTCGGTGATTCCACTAAGGCTAACCATTAATTTAGGTTGTGGTATATAGCGTGGCATAATCCGTAAATAAGCTTTTGGTTTAATAAAATGCATGATACCAGCGAAAATATATACCGCTGCCATAAGATAAAGATGCCAAGGAAAAGTCATAAGTTTTATTTATTTATCTAAATTAGCTTTTAAAATAGAGACCATGAAAATTAGTATCACCTTTTTTTTAGTATTCTTTTTAAATACGGTAGTTGCACAATTACCAAAAGGTTTTGTGTATGTAAAAGATAGTATTCCTGATATAGAAGTCGAGCTAAGATATTGCTACAATAATAATTTTGTGGGTGAAAATGTTGACGGCTATGAGGAACATGTAGCCATTTTAACTGCCGAGGCTACTGAAGCTTTAAAAGCGGTTCAAAAGGAATTAAGAAAACAAGGCTTAAGCATAAAAATTTATGATTCTTACCGTCCTCAGCGTGCAGTTAATCATTTTGTAAGATGGGCAAAAGCAGTTAATGATACGGTTATGAAATCTCAATTCTACCCAGAAGTAAACAAACAGCACTTATTTAGTTCTGGCTATATTGCATCTAAATCTAGACATAGTAGCGGGAGTACCTTGGATATAACCATTATAGATAAAAAGACCGGAGAAGAATTAGATATGGGATCGCCTTTCGATTTCTTTGGTAAAGCGTCTTGGGTCGCAAATAAAGAGCTGACTAAAGAACAAATAGAAAACCGACAACTTTTACAAAAACTAATGCTAGCCAATGGCTTTAGGAATTACCCTAAAGAATGGTGGCACTTTACCCTAAGAAATGAACCTTACCGCAATCAGTATTTTGATTTTGTTGTAGAGTAAGTAGTTGTGCCTATCGGTCTGGTTAATTATCCTTTTAGGTTAGTGATGCGTTGTAATAAAGTAGGGTGCGAGTAATGCATAAAAACATAAGCCGGATGCGGTGTTAGGTTACTCAAACTATTTTTCGATAGTTTTTTAAGTCCGCTAATTAAAGGCTCTGCCTTGTAGGTCGTTTTAGCAAAATTATCGGCCTGGTACTCAAATTTTCTAGAAAACCAATTCATGATTAAACCCGTGGCTTCCGAAATCGGACTGTATAAAATACCAAAAGCGATTAACCCGATATGAAAGCTGGGAGTATCTACCCCTAAAGCCTCCGAAAGTAAAGTATTAGAAATCAATAAAGACATGATAAATAGGGTTACACCAGTAAGTATAATTGAAGCGAAAAGATTGAATATAATATGCTTCTTTTTATAATGCCCCACTTCATGAGCTAAAACGGCTACAATTTCTTCTGGTTCTAAGTCATTGATTAGTGTATCGTAAAGTGTAACTTGTTTCTGACTACCAAAACCTGAAAAATAGGCGTTGGCTTTTGTGCTGCGTTTAGAGCCGTCGATCACAAATATTTTATCGAGATTAAAACCTTCTTTTTCGGCGTAATTAGATATTTGCGTACGTAAGTCACCGTCCTCTAAAGGCGATTGTTTATTAAAAATGGGAACTATGAGTCGGCTATAAAGCAAATTAATAAAGAGCGTAAATACTGTTATAAGTGCCCAAGCGTATATCCAAAATAAATCACCTGTAGTTTGATAAAACCAAGTTAAAAGCGCTAAAATACCACCTCCAACAATTAGTAACATGAGCCAGCCTTTAACCTTGTCTAATATAAAAGTGCCTTTCGTAGTTTTATTAAATCCAAAACGCTCTTCGATTACAAATGTTTTATAATAGGAGAATGGTGTTGTTAAGATATCGCTACCCAACATAATAATTCCAAAAAACAGTAATGTTATTACTATAGGGTGTGACGACCACTGTCTAGCGAGTGCATCTACATACGCAAAGCCGTCAAAAAAGAAAAATCCTAAAGTCAGTAAAAGTGAAAATGTAGAACTTAGCAACCCAAATTTATAATTTGTTTTTTTATACCGTTGCGACTTGTTATATGCTGATTCGTCATAAACATCACTTAATTCCTTTGGAATCGGATCGTTATAATGTTTAGCATTTAATGCATCTAAAATTTTATCGATAATAAAACTGATAACTATTAAAGCTATAATGATATAAAATAGGGTAGTGGCAGTCATAAAAATGAAATGAATTTTATTTGAAATCTCGCTGTCTTTTAGCTTCAAAAATTAGAATACCCGCTGCTACAGAAACATTCATAGAATCGATAGCTCCTTGCATTGGGATAATTATATTTTGTTTAGAAGCGATACGCCATTCTTCACTTAAGCCAGTAGCTTCTGTGCCAACAACTATAGCTGTGGGAGACGTAAAGTTTTGTGTGTGATAGGGAACGGCATCTTGTAAAATAGCAGCGTAGATAGCAATGTTTTTCGATTTTAAAAAGGCAATAATAGCATCGGTTGTGCCCATTGCAATCTGATTGGTAAACACACAACCGACACTAGAGCGGATAATATTAGGATTGTACAAATCCGTTTTAGGGTTTGCAATAATAACAGCGTCTACATTCGCAGCATCGGCAGTTCGTAAAATGGCGCCTATATTTCCTGGTTTCTCTGGTGCTTCAGCTATTAATATTAAAGGACTGTCAGATTTAAATGATAGTTGATTAATGCTGTGCTCTTTACTTTTAGCAATGGCTAGTACACCTTCCGTTGTTTCACGGTAGGCTATCTTTTGATAGACCTCTTTAGAGATTTCAATAACGTCCTGTGCTTGCAGGTTTAAAGCGTTAAGCTGCTCTTTAGAAATTAAATCACGATAAAATAATAGGGTGTCGATATCGTAATTTCCGTTAGCCGCAAGTTCAATTTCTCTAATACCTTCAACAATAAAAAGACCCGACTTTTTACGTTCACGAGATTTCTCTTTTAATAAAACAACGTGCTTTATTAATGCATTTTGAACGCTACTAATATGTTTTATAGGCATGGTATTCATTTTATATCTGCAAATTTAGAGTTTTCAAAACGATTTCTTTTCATCAAATCCAAAACGATAAATAATTAGCAGCTATTATTGATATGCATCACAAAAAAAAGACGACCATTGGTCGTCTTTTCTATACTGTTTTTAAAGCGTTACTGTTTATTTTTTGTACTTGTTACTATAACGTTCGTACAATTCTGTTTGATGCGATTTTAAAATCACATCACGACCTTGAATATAAGCTTTATCGATTTTATTGGTTCTCATATCTAAGGCATCGCCTTCACTAATAAAAAGAGTGGCGTCTTTTCCAACTTCTAAGGAGCCTACCATATCATCAATTCCCAATATCTTAGCTGTATTTAATGTAATTAAACTTAAGGCTGTTTCTTTATCTAACCCGTAAGCAGCGCAAGTCCCCGCTAGGAAAGGAAGGTTTCTCGTATTCATTCGCTCCATATCTCCAGCGTTCTCTAGTCCGACTAAAACACCATCGTTAACCAAGCGGTTCGCTAGAGTGAAAGGCAAATCATAATCATCGTCATCGTTGTTTGGTTTACTGTGAACACGTTGTAAAAGTACAGGTACGTTTTGTTCTACTAAAAGATTAGAAACCAAATGCGCTTCGTAACCGCCAACAATAACTAATTTATCGATGTTGTGTGCTTGTTTAAATCTTAGGGCGTCGGTAATTCCCTTTTCACCATCAACGTGAATATACACGGTTTTGTCTCCTGTGGTAATTCCGTTTAGAGCTTCGTAAGGGAGGTGCCTTGTTGTGTTTTGACCTAATTGATAAACCGCACTTTCTTTAATATAAGTGTTAAGTTCATCGACTTGCTTGTTATAATTTTTATTCTCTTTTAGGGTTGCCGGTTCTCCTAACCACCAACGTCCGCGAGAAAAAGGATTAGGCCAGTTTATATGGATGCCGTCATCTTCTTTAATTACCGCATCTTCCCAATTCCAGGCATCAAATTGCACCACCGATGAGGTACCAGAAATACGTCCGCCACGAGGTGTGATTTGCCCCATTAATACCCCGTTAATTCGCATAGATTCTACAACTTTGGATTCCGTATTATAAGCAATCAAACTGCGAATATGCGGATTCATAGTACCCACTTCGTTTTCGTCTTCTGTAGCTCTTACCGCATCAATTTCTACCAAACCTAAAGTCGAATTAGGAGCAATAAATCCAGGGTATATATGTTTGCCTTTGGCATTAATAATTGTGCCTTGGCGTGCAATTTTTGTTAGGGCACTGCCAACAAATGTAAGTTTGCCATCATTAAACATTATTAATGCATTGTCTATAACCTTTCCGTTTCCAAGATGTGCCGTAGCACCTTCGATAGAAATGGCTTGAGTTTGTTTCGGTGCAGGGGTTTGTTGTGCGAGTAGAACGCTTGAAAGTAATACTGCTAAACCGAGTAATTTATATTTTAAGAGTTTCATAACATGTGTATTTTATAAGGATTGAGAAAGTTATTAGAAGTTAGAGTCACAGTGAAAATGTGCTTTTTCTTTTTTCTCAATCGGTTTTGTTTTCAAGCCTTTATTTTTTGCCTGAAGCATTAAAGTGGTTAATTCATTTTTTTCTTTAGCAACCGCTTCACGTAATGCTTTGTCGCGATTAATATCAAAATAGGTAACCCCTTCAATAATTGTTTTTTCTGCTTTCGCGTAAATTGATAATGGGTGATCACTCCATAACACCACATCGGCATCTTTTCCGACTTTTATACTCCCTACACGATCACTAATGTGTAATAGTTTTGCTGGGTTTAAGGTCACGAATTTCCACGCTTCAATTTCGCTAACATCACCATACTTAACAGCTTTTGCTGCTTCTTGATTTAGTCGGCGAGACATCTCACCATCATCACTATTAATAGCTACTGTCACTCCTGCATTATGCATAATTGCGGCATTGTAAGGTATCGCATCATTAACTTCGTACTTATAAGCCCACCAGTCACTAAAAGTAGAGCCTCCAACACCGTGTTCTACCATTTTATCTGCCAGTTTATAACCTTCTAAAATGTGTGTAAAAGTATTAATGTTAAAGTTGAATTGCTCGGCAACCTTCATTAACATATTAATTTCACTTTGAACGTACGAGTGACAGCTTATAAAACGTTGTTTGTTTATAATCTCAGAGAGTGTCTCCATTTCGATATCCTTACGGAAGGGCTTTCCACTAGTTTTTAAAGCTTCATATTCTTTTGCACGTTGGAAATAATCAATATACACTTGTTCTACACCCATTCTAGTTTGCGGGAATCGTGTTTTTGCAGCATCACCCCAGTTACTTTGTTTTACGTTTTCACCTAAGGCAAATTTGATAAATTTTGGAGCATGCGGATTGATTAAATTTCGAGCCGATTCACCCCATTTTAATTTAATGATTGCCGAGCGGCCCCCAATAGGGTTTGCCGATCCGTGTAGCACTTGAATAGAGGTTACACCACCAGCTAAATTGCGGTAAATATTAATATCGTCAGGGTTTAGTACATCTTCAATGCTAACTTCGGCAGTAGAGTTATGACCAGATTCATTAACCGATGAGGTTGCTATATGAGAATGTTCATCTATAATTCCTGCGGTTAAATGCTTGCCAGTACCATCAATAACTTTAGCATTCTTAGCATTTAGGTTCATGCCAATTTTTGCGATTTTACCGTTTTTAATAAGGACGTCTGTCTGTTCTAAGATGCCTTCTTTTTCATTGGTCCAAACTGTTACGTTTTTAAATAGTAACGTTTCTTGTTGTGGCTTGTTTTCAAAACCAAAAGCTAGGTTTGGATAGGTAACAGGAAAAAAGTTATCCACTGTTGCAGGTGTTTCTTCTTCCTTATCATCATCATCATCATCATCATCATCATCATCCTTTTTATCGTCCGAAGTCGTTGTGTCAGCAGTCTGTTTTACAGCTTTAAAAGGAAGTTCTTTTCCGTTAGGTAAATAGGCTTTACCTGTTAAAACAGGCGTATCGTCTAAGTTTGAAACCACGCGAATAAATTCCTGTTTGGTGGTATCTACAGTCGAAAAGGTTAATTGTAACCAGTCGTTAGTTACGTTTAACTTTGTACCTAATGTCGTGTTGTCAGTTTTTGTTTTAGCTTTTAACTTGTCTAAAGTTCCTGAAATATTAAGGGTATACTTTTCATTTTCTAAGTTAAAGGCATAGGATCCTCGAATGTCTTTGGGAGCTACTTCTAATTCATTTTTTACACCGGTTACCCAGTTTTCGTAGATCGTTGTTTTTTTATCAAAAATATCACCAGAAGTCACTAGGAAGTTGGCATAAGCTCCTGCTTTAAGTGTTCCTAAGGTGTTGCTTTGACCTATAATTCCTGCTGGAACTGTGGTTAAGGCAGCCAAGGCTTTCTCTTTAGGTAACCCCGCTTCAATAGCTTTTATAAGTTGAGGTAAAAAGTCAGCTTCTTTTTCTAATTTGTAAGTCGACAGCGCAAACTCTACATTGTTTTCAGCTAAAATTCTTGGGTTATGTGGTTGCTGATTCCATTGGCGTAAGTCGGCTAAACTTACAGATCTTGCTAAAAATGGATCTTCCATATCATAGGCTTCTGTGAAATTTACCGGTATAATAAACTTTGCTTGTGTCGCTTTAATATCTTGAATTGCTTCGTACTCGTCGCCACCACCAACAATAACATATTGTGTGTTGTATTCGTCACCAACTTTATCTAAACGCAGCGCGTTCAATTTACTACCCGCTTCTACAATTTGAACCTTAGTTCTGTTTTGTATTAATGCTTCTAAGGCGCGGTCTTTTTCTTTACTTAATCCTTGGGCATACCAATCGGCATCTAAATGAACCTGTCTTAATAAAGCTAGAGCTCCCATTAATGAAGTAGGGTAGGCCTGTCTTGATAATTTGCTTTTTGAGGTTCCTGTATATTGCGCCGACTGTGCTTCTAGGATAATATTAGCCGATGTGCCTTCATTATTTAATGCTAATAAAACCCCTGTTCCACGAATTATTCCATCGTCGATATGTGAGTTTACAACACCAAAGCCTGCTTTGTGTAATGCCGTTGCCTTTTTTGTATCGTAATCTAAATGGTCTACTGCATTTTGTTCTGGTCTAATATGATCATTCCAATAATAACCTTCGCGGCTGGCATCGTACTGTGGTGAGCGGGAATGGTTAGGTTCTCTTTTTGGTTGTTTGACTCCAAAAGTTGAATAAAGATCAATAAACGACGGGTAGATAGTTTTTCCAGTCGCGTCGATAATTATACTGTTTTTAGGGATGTTTACCGATTTGCCTACCGAAACAATTTTACCATCTTTAAAAACCAAAGTACCATTTTCGATGGTCTCAGTAGGAGATAAATGAATCGTAGCGTGTTTTAATGCGGTGTAATGTGAAGTCGCGGTTTTTACACCGTCGTTTTTAGGGATGTATTCTTGAGCAAAAAGAGTCGTGCTACATAAAAATACAGCGAGAAAAAAAACGTGTCTAATCATAAGTTCGTGAAATAAAAATTTAAAAAGTTTTAAAGATAATAATCTAATAGTATTAAACCCAAAGCAAAGCTATTTTAACGTTTGTAGTCGTATTGACTAAAGTGTTTGGTCCTGGAAATAATTGACTAATAGGGCAACCACATAGCTGTAACTGTCCATGCCTCCTTTTTGGTTGTTTGCCTCTAAATAGGTGTTGTAGGTTTTTCTAAATAAAGGCTCGGTAGGGTTTTTATGGGCATCCCAAAAATCTCTAACTTCTTGATAGTTTTTTAGGATTCCAGTATTTAAAGTTAAAATCAATTCATTGTATAAGGCCGGGTCACGTCGGTAAACTTCGTGTAAGCAATGACGTAAACCAAAGGCGTAACCACAATATCTAAAATACAAATCACTGTGCGTAGTCGTTGCTAAACAGGCCATGAAATTCGCCTCGTTTTCGGCAGCATAGCCTAATTGGTGGCCCACCTCATGAGATGCTGTGGTAGGGAATTTGAACTCCGGGATTAATCCGTCAACCTGAGCTTCATTAGTCAAAGGATTTAGGTAACCACTAAATCCCATATAGGTTAAAGGGAGGCTAAATAAAGAGGTTTTTATCGCTTTGGCTTTATACTCTAAATGAGGGAACTTCTCTTTTAATAAGGTATAGCCTTCAGGAACCATTTTTAAAATTTCCGCTTTGGTATAGGGACTCACAACACGAAGGGTATCGTTATCTGTGAGTTCTAAATGTAAGGCATTGGTTTTATTAATCAGTTTTTTCGTTACGACTAATAGGCTTTCTGTGGTGTAATCGGCTTCTAAATTTAAGTTTTGATGTAAAGGTAGTCGGTAGTAATTCAACCCCCAAAACAAGTGAAAACTGATGTATATTATAGAGACCCCTGCTAAAATATCGATAATCCACCCTTTAAAATCCGACACTATGCGTTTACGGTTAAGAATAAACCAGCGGATTATGATAATCCCTGCAGATCCATAAACTAAATCCCCAAAAGAAAAGGGAATCCACCCTAAGGTGTATCGCAAAAGTGTCGAGATAATAGGGTAAACGCCGGTACTGTACACCGATTCTATAGTTTCTGGAAAATAAGCCGCTATTTTGACACCAATAATAGCGGGAATGAGTAATAAGGCGACAAGGAGTTTTTTGTTTTTAAACATAATTCAAATTTAAGAAAATGTTTACATAATTGCTGTTGTATTAATTACCTTTGTAAAACTAAAAATATATAGAAATGAACACTGAAATTAGAGCATTAGAGCCTCAAGAACTTTGGAACAAATTTGCAGATTTAAACGCGGTACCTAGACCTTCAAAAAAAGAAGAGCGTGTGATTGCATTTATGAAAGACTTTGGCGCTAAATTAGGATTTGAAACTATAGAAGACGAAGTAGGAAATGTTATAATAAAAAAGCCGGCAACTCCGGGGATGGAAGATCGTGTAACTATTGTTATGCAATCGCATTTAGATATGGTACACCAAAAAAATGCGGATACCGATTTTGATTTTGATACTCAAGGTATTGAAATGTATGTTGATGGAGACTGGGTTCGTGCTAAAGGGACAACTTTAGGTGCAGATAACGGATTGGGAGTAGCGACAATAATGGCTATTTTAGAAAGTAAAACAATCGAACACCCTGCTATTGAAGCACTTTTTACTATCGATGAAGAAACAGGAATGACTGGAGCGATGGGCTTAAAAGGCGGATTGCTTTCTGGTGGTATTTTGTTAAACTTAGATACAGAGGAAGACGATGAGATTGGTGTAGGTTGTGCTGGTGGTGTAGACGTTACAGCAACGCGCACGTATACCGAAGAAGAGACTCCAGAGTTTAAAACTGGATATACAATTACAGTTAAAGGCTTACAAGGTGGGCATTCTGGAATGGATATTCATAAAGGACTTGGAAACGCCAATAAAATAATGAACCGTTTGTTATTTGACGGATTTGAAAATTTCGGATTGAGAATCTCTGAAATTAACGGAGGAAGTTTACGTAACGCTATTCCTAGAGAAAGTAAGGCAACTGTTGCTATTGATGCCATCCACCAAGAGGTGTTTGAAGCTGAAATGGAAGAGTTAGCAACGACTATTAAAACGGAGTTAAAAACTATGGAGCCTGAATTACAGATTGTGGTTGAGGCCTGTGAGACTCCAGAGAAAATGATGGACTTAGGCGTGCAAGAAGGATTAACACGCGCTATTTATGCCGCCGTAAATGGTGTGTATAGAATGAGTGCTGATATTCCTGATTTGGTAGAAACATCAAACAATATCGCTAGAGTAGTGGTTAAAGAAGGAACTATTAAGGTCGCTTGTTTAACACGTAGCTCGGTAGAGAGTTCTAAAATTGACTTAGCGAATACACTTCGTGCAGCTTTTGAACTTACAGGATGTGAGGTTGAGTGTTCTGGAGATTACCCAGGATGGGCTCCGAATATGGATTCTTCTATTCTTAAAGTCTTAGATGGTTTATACGAAAAAATGAACGGGGAAAAAGCACACGTTGCGGCTTGTCATGCTGGATTAGAATGTGGAATTCTTGGTCAAAATTATCCAGAGATGGAAATGATTAGTTTCGGACCAACAATTAAAGGAGCGCACTCTCCAGATGAGCGTGCTAGTATTTCTTCAGCTCAAAAATACTGGAAATTTGTATTAGAGATTTTAAAGCATATTCCTAAAAAGTAATTCTTAGTAAGGAATAAAATGTATTACGAATACTGATATTAAGTATAAAAAAGCCTGCATTTTGCAGGCTTTTTTATGTTTATAACAGAGTTCTACTGTCAACGGACTATTATTAAAAATAAAAAAAGCCTTCATTTCTGAAGGCTCCTTTATAATTCTCTCTAACTAGAGATTACTCTTGAAGAGATACAATTTCTAAATCGAATACTAAATCAGAATTTGGTGGGATCACTCGACCAGCACCACGAGCACCATAAGCTAAAGCTGCAGGGATAAATGCTCTCGCTTTATCTCCAACTTTCATGTTTAACATAGCTTCTCTAAATCCAGGGATTAATGTAGCTGTTTCGTTATACACCATAGGAAATGGTTGGTATCCATTTTGAGCGGCTCTTCTTTCGTCGTAAGTACCATATTCCTTAGCGATTTCAGCATAGCTCGTATCGAATAAAGTCCCATCGGCTAAATATCCAGCGTAAGCAATAATAACTTTGTCTGTTGATTTTGGCTCAATACCGCTACCTTCACTTATTATTGTTAACCCTAATCCTGAAGGGAATGTTTTCATATTTGCTTTTAAAGCTTCATTTTTCTCTAAAAAGTTAGCTTTAGCTTTTGCAAGTTTTTCAGCAGCAACTTTATTTTCTTCCTCTAACTCAACAAAATAAGTGTCAAATACTTTTGGAGCATCAAACTTTTTAGCGTCTTTTCCTTTTCTTATAATGTTTAATTCTTCAATGATAACATCGTTTACAGGCTTGTCTCCACGAGCTGTTTTAACATTAGATATACTATCTTGAACTTCTAATCCAACCACAAGTTCTCCAAATACGGTATGCTTAGGGTCTAATTGAGGAGTAGGTTTTTCGGTAATAAAAAACTGAGATCCGTTAGTTGCAGGTCCTGAGTTTGCCATAGATAGAATACCTGGCTTATCGTGTTTAGCTTCGTTAATCTCATCTTTAAATTTATATCCTGGATTACCCGATCCTGTTGCTGTTGGGTCTCCACCTTGAATCATAAACTGGTCTATAACTCTGTGAAACGTCGTTCCGTTATAAAATTTTTGACCAGCATAAGTAGAATCTACTTTTGTATTTGTTCCTTCTGCTAACGATACAAAGTTAGCTACAGTTACAGGGGCTAAATCGTAATGTAACTTAGCAACCATAGTTCCTTTGTTAGTTACAAATTCGGCATATAAGCCGTCCTCTAAATCTGGGTATTTATTTTCTTGGCAAGAAGAAGTTAGCGTTGCCATTAGCGCTAAAATGAAAATTTTCATCGTTTGTTTAATTGTATTCATCATTTAATAATTATTTTTTTGTTATTGTGTTAATCGTTACTTCGCAAACTATAGGCGTATTTCGGCCTATTTTATTATCATCACCATAATAGCCGTAAGCCATTTGAGAAGGGAAAATAAACTTAATGGTTTCCTCGGCTTTCATAAGTTTTAATCCTTCTCGTAAACCTTTAAAAAGTTCTTCTTGATCCATGGCGTAATTACGCGTCTTTAAATGTTCTTTAGTGTAAATAACACTACCATCTAACCGTGAAACATTATAATTAAAGTTGATAATATCTGCGAAATCAGGTGTTTGAAGACTGTCGTTTTCTACTTTATTAATATAAGTGTACCAAAACCCATTTTCAGAAGCGATATATTCTGATTCTGGAGACGAATCTATTAAAGCCTGAATATGTTCCTTTTCCTGATTGAACAATTTGATGTTTCGTTGTACGGACTCCTTAATAGAAGAGCCGGTTTTAACGCTAACAGGTTTGCGGGCTTCCGGTGTTTTACACGAAAAAGCAAGGAGTATTAAAAGTAGTAAAAGGGGTTTATTCATTATTTAGAGTGCTGCTATATTGGGGTAATATACTAATAAATTTATCAACCGTAGATTGTAAATCGGTTTCACTTTTTCCTCCAGCTGCATTGGTATGACCACCACCGCCAAAATGCTGTCTCGATAATTCATTCACCGAAAAGTCTCCTTTAGAACGTAAAGATATTTTTATAATACCTTGCTTTTTGTCTTCAATAAAAATGGCAGCTAACACAATGTTTTCTAGGGATAAGGCGTAATTAACAAAGCCTTCGGTATCCCCTTTTTTATAATCTAATTTCTGTAATTCATTTTGAGAAAGTGTAATATAAGCTGCTCGATATTCTGGGAGCACCTTTAAATTACTTAAAGCACATCCTAATAATTGTAAACGATTGTAGCTATTAGTATCGTAAACATTATTGTGAATTTGGGTGTTATCGGCTCCTTTATCAATAAGGTTGGCAATAATTCTATGTGTTGTACTAGTCGTCGATCGAAATCTAAACGATCCAGTGTCCGTCATGATCCCTACATACAAACAGGTTGCAATTTGGGCATCGATAGCGTCTAGAGCATCAAGCATATCGAAAAAGTGATATACCATTTCACAAGTAGAGCTCATTGTGACATCACTAAACATGTATTTAGCATAGTCGTCTGGCTGTTGGTGGTGGTCTATCATTATCTTAATGCCTTTGCTAGACTCTAAAGCCGGTTCCATATTACCCGTTCTATGCAAGGCATTAAAATCTAAGGTGAAAATGATATCTGCCTTAGAAATAAATGCATCACAGTCAGCTTGTTCTGCATCATACTTTAAAACACGGTCTTCGTTTGGTAACCATTTTAAAAAATCCGGATAATCGTTAGGAGCGATTACTACCGCATTATGATTGTATTTTAGTAAATAATTTAATAAGCCTAAGGTAGAGCCCATGGCATCTCCATCAGGGTTTTTATGAGGAATAATTGCTATTTGTTTCGGAGAACTAAGCAATGTTTTGATTTCTAATAGGTCTTGTGTATTCATAGGGCACGAATATACAATTTTTTAATAACTGAATATATTGTTTTTATTTAGAAATAGATTACTTTTGCAAAAAATAAAAACAAAAAAATGGCAACAAACAGAACATTTACAATGCTTAAGCCAGATGCAGTTGAAAAAGGGCACATTGGCGCAATCTTAGAAAAAATTAATGCTTCAGGTTTTAGAATCGTAGCAATGAAGTTAACTCAAATGACTAAGGCTGACGCTGAGACATTTTATGCTATTCACAACGAAAGACCTTTCTTTGGAGAATTAGTAGAGTATATGACTCGTGGACCTATTGTCGCTGCAATTTTAGAAAAAGAAAACGCAGTTGAAGATTTTAGAACATTAATAGGAGCAACAAATCCTGCTGATGCAGCTGAAGGAACAATAAGAAAATTATATGCAGCTTCTATTGGAGAAAACGCTGTTCACGGTAGTGATAGTGATGAAAATGCAGCTATTGAAGGTGCTTTTCATTTCTCAGGAAGAGAGATGTTTTAAACAGTTCATCTGATAAAATATACATTTAAGCCTGAAATTTAACAGTTTCAGGCTTTTTTTATGTCTCATAATGAGGTAGTTTAGCGGAATCAAAAAAAAATCGATGAAAAAGATGAAATTAATGTTGTTTTCTGCTTTGTTAACTACTGCTTTAGGGTTTTCCCAAAGTAATACAAAAGCGATAGCAGACTTTCAGCAAAAAAATGAGGCTAAGATTACCCTTAATGCCAGTTCAGGAACCCCTAAATTTATTGCTTTTAAACAAGGGCAAGGTTTACAATTAAAAGGAAATGCTCTACCTACAAAAGCTCTTCAGTTTTTAGAGGAAAATAAAGCCCTCTATAATATAGATGGCGTAGCTTCAAATTTTAAAACGAATAAAGAGGAAGTGGATTCAAGAGGTTTAAAACGTGTTGTTTTAGAACAAATGTATCATGATGTTCCTGTTTATGATGGAAAATTATTATTTCATTTTAATGCTAAAAATGAGTTAACAGTGGTTAATGGGAATTTTATTTCTGGAATAAAATTAAATCCAACACCGGTTATCACGGCAGCTCAAGCCGATGCTATTGCAATTCAAACTATCGAAAATCAAAACCTGAATTTTTCTGGAGTCCCTTTAGAGGCAATGACTAATACGCTTTATGTTTTTAATACGGGCTTAGTTAAAGGAATTCTTGAGGCAAATCGTTTAGCGTATAGAATAGAAGTAGCAAATAAAACAGATGTTAGAGAATATGTGTTTGTCAATGCATACACCGGAGAAATTGTAGAACAATATACGGGGATGGCTCACGCTTTAGATCGTAGGGTTTCTGAAGGTAATTCACTTAATGTAGTATGGCAAGAAGGGGATGCCTTTCCTGGTGCATTAACGATTTGGCAACAAAATGAAGTGGAAGCTTCAGGACATGTATATCACTTTTTTAATAATGCTTTTAATTACGAGTCTTATAATAATGCGGGTATAACAATGAGAACCATTAATAATAATCCAAATATATCTTGTCCTAATGCCAATTGGAATGGGTATACTGCGAATTATTGTAATGGTACAGCTGCCGATGATGTTATTGCTCACGAATGGGGACATGCTTATACCGAGTATACAAGTGGGTTAATTTATGCCTACCAGAGTGGTGCATTAAATGAGTCTTTTTCTGATATATGGGGAGAAACCATAGATTTATTAAATAACTATGAGGATGACGACGATAATCATGCGTTGAGAACGTTTTGTAATAGTTCAGACCGATGGAGAATTGGTGAGGATGCTACAGCTTTTAACGGAGCAATACGCGATATGTGGAATCCTAACTGTAATGGTGATCCAGGTAAAGTTACCGATTTCCAATATAGATGTGGAGAAGGTGACGCTGGTGGTGTACACTCTAATAGTGGTGTGCCAAATCGTGCGTATTCACTGCTTGTAGACGGAGGGAACTTTAATGGTTATACTATTAATGGAATCGGATTTACCAAAGCTGCTCACATTTTCTGGAGAGCACAAAGTCAGTATTTAACGGCAACAAGTAACTTTCAAAGTTTAGCTGATGCATTAGAGGCTTCTGCAAATGACTTATTAGGAGTTAATTTAGAGGGCTTATCTACAACGAGTACACCTGCAGGTTTATCGGGAGAAATAATAACCGCTGCAGATGTAGCACAAGTAGTAAATACGGTTCTAGCTGTAGAGTTAGCAACTAACCCTGATGCTTGTGGGTACACACCAATTCTTGCCGAAGTTGCTCCCCTATGTGATAACGCAACGAACAATCCTATTTACTTTCAAGATTGGGAGAATGGTATTGAGGATTGGATAGTAGAGCAGGTTCCTGTAAACTCAGTGTCTTGGGATGATAGAGATTGGACAGTTGTAAGTTCTTTACCTCAAGGAAGAACAGGTAGTGCTATTTTTGGAATTGATCCTTTAAATGGAGACTGTGGATCTGATTTAGAAAATGGAGTTATGCGATTACAAAGTCCACTAATTACGATGCCAGATTTTTCTTCTGGAACGTACACCTTAGCCTTTAATCATTTTGTGTCTACAGAGCCTAATTGGGACGGTGGAAATATTAAATACAGTTTAGATGGTTTAACATGGACCCTGTTACCAGTAAATGCATTTATAGAAAACGCCTATAATAGTAGTATTAATCCTGCTTCAGAGGGTAATGATAATCCTTTAGCTGGAGAACCAGCCTTTACAGGATCAGATGGAGGATCGGTTTCAGGAAGCTGGGGAACAAGTGTAATTGATTTATCTGTATTGGGTGTAGACGCGAATTCTACCATTCAATTTAGATTTGAAATGGGTACCGATGGGTGTAACGGTAGAGAAGGATGGTATGTCGATGAGTTTATGGTTTATAACTGCGATTATTCATTATCGACAAGCGAGTTTGCTAATGAAGCGTTGAGTATTACCGTGTTTCCAAATCCATCAAACGGAATTTTTACAATTAAAAATTCGGAAGCTGTAAAAGTAATCAAAGCTGAGGTTTATGATATTAACGGTCGCTTTGTAAGAGGAATAGATTTAACAAATAATGCTGCAACGCCATCAATAGATCTCTCTGATGTCGCATCAGGATTATATTTTATGACAGTTTCTACAAAAACTGGTCAGCAAGTAATAAAGATTATGAAGCAGTAATTAATCTGCTATCTACTAAAAAAGTCTCGATATTATATCGGGACTTTTTTTTAGACCATTATAAAGTAAGTCAACTATTAAAATAAGAAAAGCCCATACAATCTGTATGGGCTTTTACTTTAAAAAAAGTTATGTAGTATATATTAAATTACTTTTACATTTACTGCGTTTAATCCTTTTTTACCTTCTTGTAAGTCGAATTCTACTTCGTCACCTTCACGAACCTCGTCAATTAAACCTGATACGTGTACAAAATGGTCTTTGTCTACACCTTCTTCAGTGATGAAACCAAATCCTTTAGTGTCATTGAAGAATTTTACTGTGCCTTTACTCATTGTAATAAATTTTAAATTAATTATGTAATTGAAGGCAAAGATAATGCCATTATTTAATTTACAAGGCTTTAACTCCTTTTATTTGTTAGAAATAAAAAAAAGCTCACCGTAAAGTGAGCTTAATTTGTAAAAAAATAAAGAATATATATATTATACTACTTTTACATTTACTGCGTTCATACCTTTTCTTCCTTCTTGTAAGTCGAATTCTACAACATCACCTTCACGAACTTCGTCGATTAAACCAGAGATGTGTACGAAATGGTCTTTGTCTGATCCTTCTTCAGTTATAAAACCGAAACCTTTTGAATCATTGAAAAATTTTACTGTGCCTTGAGCCATTTTAAAAAAAATTAAATTTATAATGCCTCAAATATAGTGTTTTATCTTTAAAAAAACTTTTTCAGTATTTTTTTTATTTCATTTCTGTTATAAAACCTAATGCCTGTGCTTTTTATGGAGCTAAACTCAGCGCGATAGGGTCAGCGTTGTTTTAATTCGGCTTGTCAGGTTTTGATTTTAATGTTGAGGTACTTTTCTAGGTGTTAGGTTGTTATGTTTATCGCAACACTACGTTTTTAATCACTTCTTTTCCTAACTCCTCATTAAGCATTTTAACAATTTTATTCTTACCATAGCTTAATTCTTCTCGTAAAACACTAGAGCTTAATTGCACGTATAAGGTGCCAAATTTAAGTTCAATATTTGATGTGTAATTGTTAACACCGTTCCCCATTAATTTAGCCCATGCGTCACGAACATTAACTTTGTCTAAACCTTTGTCTAGTTTATTGGTTTCTACAAAATCTTTTAGTGCGTCTGAAAAGCTTAAAATACTATTATTTCGTTTTGCCATAATTTATTCTAATACGTTAATTGGGGTAAATCGTTTATAAAGGTACGTCATGTTATCGGCATTAACGACTTCCAGATGTTCCTCATTTGCAAATATCACAGTTTCTTTCCACGTAGCAAAAGGAGTGTTGTAATAAAGATTTAAGCTGTCGTTTTCAATTTTAACCGTAATCTTTTCTGCATCTTTAGAGGTGTTGTAGGTCCCCATTAATGTTGGATTTAATTTTTTTCTAAACCCCGTTAAACTGTCATTAATACTTATATAATCTACAGTCGTACTTATTGTGTATTCGTGTTTTTTGCCATCTGCAGTGGTGGCGCTTTCAATTTCCCAGTAGCCGTTAATAAAGTTTAAACTTTTGTTTGAATCTTTTTTACAACCATAAAATATGAGCGTAAAAATTAGTAGTATGCTTATTCTTTTCATTTTTTATATTGAATTGTTCTGAACTATTTTAGGAGACTTATAAGTTACATATTAATACGCAATGTAACCTGTTAAATTTTTGTAAAACAGACCACCTGCTGAATGTGTTTAGGAAGGATTTATCCTAAATATTAAAAATTTCATACGATTGATGGACTTGCTTTACAGCGCGTTCCGTCCGGTCGGCATGGGTGTCGCTTATAAAAATCTGTCCGAAATTCTCATCGTTAACCAGCTTTATTATTTGTGCAACACGTTCTTCATCTAATTTATCAAAAATATCATCTAATAGCAAAATAGGATTCACTCCGCTTTGTTTTTTTATAAACTGAAATTGGGCTAATTTTAAAGCTATAAGAAAGGATTTTTGCTGCCCTTGGCTTCCGAATTTTTTTATGGGGTGACCGTCAATATTAAACAGTAAGTCGTCCTTATGGGTGCCCACACTAGTGTACTGTAATGCTTTATCTTTATTTATATTTTGAAGTAATAAGGTGTTTAAATCCGACTCAAATAAATCACTTTTATAATTCAAATCTACCTCTTCATTGCCGTTACTAATAGCTTCATAACGCTCTTTAAATATCGGAATGAAATTGTCTAAAAATGCTTTTCGTTTTTCGAAAATTATAGCGCCAAATTCACTCAGTTGCAAATTATAAATCTCAAGGGTATCCTTGTTAAACGTGCTATTTAAAGCAAAATACTTTAAAAGTGAGTTGCGTTGTGCTACTATCTTGTTGTATTTAATAACGGTGTTTAAATAACTGTTGTCACTTTGGGAAATAACACTATCTATAAATTTTCTTCGCGTATCACTACCTTCAATAATTAAATCGCGATCGGCAGGAGAAATAATGACTAATGGTAAAAAACCAATGTGGTCACTAAACTTTTCGTACGACTTACTATTGCGTTTAATTACCTTTTTCTGACCTTTTTTTAGGCTAATAACTATTTTTTCAGCTTTTTCTTCTTTTTCATAGTCGCCATTAATCACAAAAAAATCTTCATCGTGTTTTATGTTTTGGGAGGCGATTGGATTAAAATAACTTTTACCAAAAGAGAGGTGGTAAATGGCATCTAAAATATTTGTTTTTCCGACGCCATTGTTACCAACGATACAGTTTATCGTGTCGTTAAAATCAAATGTTTTGGAGTCAAAATTTTTATAATTTAGTAAAGAAAGGGATTTTAATATCATAGTAATTTAGTCTAAAAGCTACCTAAGTTTCGACCGTTTATTTAGAGTGTTGCAAATTATTACAAAATAACAAATAAATAACCTTTTATATATGGATAAAAATTTTATTTTTGCTGCGCATTAATATACACTATATGGCAACTTATAAGAAAAGAGGTTATAAACCTAAAACAGAGAAAGAAGTAGTAGAGCACGAACATGTTGAGGAAAACTCAACAACGGCAGAAGTATTTAATACTTTAGACGAAACGGCGTCTAAGACTGAAGACTTCGTTGCTAAAAACCAAAAGTATATTTTTATCATCATTGGTGTGGTAGCAGTTTTCGTATTAGGATTTTTAGGTTATAAGGAATTTGTACTAGAACCAAAGCAAAGTGAAGCGATGAACGATATGTATCACGCTCAAAAGAACTTTGAAGAGGCGGTTAACGGGGTGTCTTCAGATTCACTTTACAACGTGGCTTTAAACGGTAGCGAAGGAAAGTATGGAATGATCGATATCATTAATGAGTACAGTGGAACTCCAGCAGCTAACCTAGCAAACTATTATGCAGGGATGGCTTACTTAAACTTAAAAGATTATAAAAATGCGATTGCGCATTTAGATAAGTTTTCTAGCGAAGATGAGATTTTAGCACCTATGGCTAAAGGAGCGATTGGTGATGCTTTTGTTCAGTTAAACCAAAATGAAGATGCTTTAAAATACTATAAAGCAGCAGCAACATTACGTGAAAACGGTTATTCTGCACCAACATATTTCTATAAGGCTGGAATTACAGCTTTAGAAATTGGTAATGCTAAAGAAGCTTTAGGATACTTTAATACCATTAAAGAAAAATACCCAATGTCTACAGAGGCTAATCAAGTTGATATCTTTATAGGTAAGGCGGAAGCAATGTCAAACTAATTTAAAATTTCCGGTAGTATCGGAACATAATTATGGCAACAGCAAATAATAATTTATCAGAATATGATAAAGCATCAATCCCAAACGCGAAAGATTTTCGGTTTGGGATTGTTGTTTCAGAATGGAACAGTGAGATTACCGAAGGCTTGTTAAAAGGGGCCTTAGAAACCTTAAAGGAGCATGGTGCTGAAGACGACAATATAGTGGTATGGGATGTACCAGGAAGCTATGAGTTGATTTACGGTGCTAAGAAAATGCAAGAGCAAATGGTTAACGCTGTTATCGCTATTGGAAGTGTAATACAGGGGGAAACAAAACATTTCGACTTTGTATGCGAGGCCGTAGCTCACGGTATTAAAGACTTGAATGTAAACCGCGATACACCAGTGATTTTCTGTGTGCTTACCGATAATAATTTACAGCAAGCTATAGACCGCTCTGGAGGTAAACATGGAAATAAAGGAACAGAAGCAGCAGTAGCCGCTATAAAAATGGCTCAATTAGAAAAGCTGGCTTAAAGTTCCTTCTTCGTATAATAAAAGCATCTATTAGTATCTCAGTATACTTTTAGATGCTTTTTTTGTTAACAATTTTTAGCAGTTAGAACCCTGTAATCTATTGTATTTTCTGTACTTTTGAAGGACAATATTAAGTAGCTAAAGTATCGTGTTTTCACAAAAAAAGAATAAGAAATTTAATTATAAATCTCGATTTTCGGATAACGAAAACGGTGAAGAGCAGGTGTTAAAAGCAACTAAACAGAAGGAGATTTCATCCGAATGGGAACAAACAAGACGTACCGTAAGGAAAAATAAAAAGTCTTCCTTACCAATACTGTTGCTGCTTTTAGCTCTAATTATTGGTATCATGTACTACTTGGATATTAAATTACGTTAATCTTTTTACAGACTATGGGGTATTTAAAACAGAAAAAGAATAAACGCTATAATTATACACCACGCTATTATAAGCATGAGGGTGAGGGTAGTCCATTTGAAATAAAACAACGTTTTGACGACTATAGATCTACTATTGGCGGCAATAAAAATATGAAACAAAAATTTACTTCGGCTTGGGATGAATTTAAAAACTCACCGGATAAAGCGGTAAACCGCCGGGTATCGATTATTGTGATCGTGCTTATTTTTTTGTTTTTACTAATAATCGATTTTGATTTGACTATCTTTTTTTCATAAGACATGGCAGATATTATTCAACTATTACCAGATCACGTAGCTAATCAAATTGCTGCGGGAGAAGTCGTTCAGCGACCTGCTTCTGTCGTTAAGGAGCTGTTAGAGAACGCTATTGATGCTGGAGCTAACTCTATAAAACTAATTATAAAAGAGGCAGGGAAAACACTTGTTCAGGTTATCGATAACGGTAAAGGAATGAGCGTTACCGATGCGCGTTTAAGTTTTGAGCGCCATGCTACTTCTAAAATAAAAACTGCCGACGACCTTTTTCTGTTAAGTACAAAAGGATTTCGTGGTGAAGCACTCGCAAGTATTGCCGCTATTGCACATGTAGAATTAAAAAGCAAGCAGGAAGACGATGAAGTCGGGACGTGCTTGGTGATAGAAGGTAGTGAGGTGCAATCTCAAGAGGTGGTCGTTACGCCTAAAGGGACATCGATAGCGGTTAAAAATTTGTTTTTTAATATTCCTGCACGCCGTAATTTCTTAAAATCTAACGCTGTAGAAACCCGTCATATTATCGACGAATTCCATCGTGTCGCGTTGGCGCATCCCAATATAGAATTTGTGATGTATCACAACGGTAGCGAGTCGTTTAATCTACCAGAAAGTAACTACCGCCAGCGTATTGTTAATATTTTTGGGACTAAAACCAATGAGAAGTTGGTGCCTGTAAACGAAGAAACAGAAGTATTAACTATTTCTGGGTTTGTTGGTAAGCCAGAATTCGCAAAGAAATCTAGGGGAGAACAATTCTTTTTTGTTAACGATCGCTTTATTAAAAGTGCCTATTTAAATCATGCCATCTCATCGGCTTTTGAAGGCTTGTTAAAAGATGGTGCGCATGCGAGTTACTTTTTAAACCTTAAAGTGAACCCACAAACCATAGATATAAATATTCACCCTACAAAAACCGAAATTAAATTTGACGATGAGCATACGCTTTATGCTATTTTAAGATCGGCGGTAAAGCACAGTTTAGGTCAGTTTAATATTGCTCCGGTTTTAGATTTTGATCGTGATGCTAATTTAGACACACCGTATAGCTACAAACAAAAAGGCACACCAACAGTAGAGGTCGATAGAAGTTTTAATCCGTTTCAGGAAGAGAAAATGTCGTCTTCTCAGCCACAGCGAAACTATCATAAACCGTCTGGAGGGACTGCCAGTCACTGGGAAAGTTTGTATGTAGGTTTAGAGTCTAAAGAGATACAATCACAGGATAATTTTAGTGGTGTTGATTTTGAAACGGAGGAGAAAAATTCGTCAATTTTTGATGAAACAAATAAAGTAGAACACAAACATACAACCTATCAGGTTCATAATAAGTATATTATCAGTACTATTAAGTCCGGAATGCTTATTATAGACCAGCATCGTGCGCATCAACGTGTGTTATATGAAGATTTCTTGAAAAATATGACGATTAAGGAAGCTATGAGTCAGCAGTTGCTCTTTCCTTTACAGCTTCATTTTTCACCACAGGAAATAGAAATCATTCAGCAATTAAAGCATGATTTAGAGCATACTGGATTTATTTTTCAAACGCTAAGTGAAGAATTAGTCGAAATCACAGGAGTTCCAGTAAGCGTTCCCGAAAGTGAAGTGTCTATTATACTCGAACAGCTTATCAGCGATGTAGAAAATGAAGTGCCAGACAGCCATTTTAGTGCTACCGATTTACTAGCTAAATCCATGGCAAAAAGTTTAGCGATTAAAACAGGGCAAAGTTTAACACGTATGGAACAAGAGCATTTAGTGAATTCTCTTTTTGCTTGTAAAGAGCCTAACGTGTCTCCGGCAAATAGGGTGACTTTTATTACAACAACAGTAGACGAATTGGATAAAAAATTCGTTTAAACTTATATTAAAGAAAAGAAAATAATGAGGGGAATAACAGAAACAGTAAAGCACTTAATAATTATAAATGCTATCTTTTTTGTGGGTACATTAACCCTGGGAGAAGGTAAATTGTTCTATGAATTATTTGCCTTATATTTTCCGGAAAGCGACGCATTTAAACCATGGCAGATTATTACTCATATGTTTATGCATGGGGGTTTTATGCATATTCTATTCAACATGTTTGCGCTATGGATGTTTGGTTCGGCAGTAGAACAGCGTCTTGGCGTTAAAAAGTTTTTGTTTCTTTATTTTTCAGCGGGCTTGGGAGCCGCTTTATTTCAAGTCGGTTTTTATTATTTTAACTACATACCTGTTTTTGACAGTTTAATAAACTCCGGATTGTCGAGTAGTCAGATATACGAAATGTTGGCAAGTAACCAAGTGACAGGTAATATTACCGCCGAACAATTTGAAAATTTAAAGGCTATTTTCCCAGTGTTTAATGCGACTATGGTTGGTGCTTCAGGGTGTATTATGGGAATATTGGTCGCTTTTGGAATGTTAAATCCAAATGCAGAATTAATGCTTCTTTTTTTACCAATTCCTATAAAAGCAAAATACTTTATACCTGGTATTATTGCTTTAGATATTATATCTGCGTTAACCGGACAATCCTTTTTTAGTCCGAGTAACACAGCATTTATGGCCCACGTTGGTGGTGCTTTTATTGGTTTTATTATTATGCTTTTTTGGAGAAAAGATAACGACATGTTTAATAAATATAGAATAGATTAAATAATTAACTATTCAAAAACAGGCTTTTTATGAGTTTAACTGAAGATATAAAATACAAGCTGGCACGTCTCAACGTGTTGGAAAAAATTATAGCTATTAATGTGGTTGTATTTTTAATAGCGATGGTGTTAAGATCTGTTTTAGGTGGTGTCATCTATTGGTTTCAACTACCGAGTGAATTAAATAGCTTTTTAGTTAAACCGTGGACGATTTTCACCTACGCTTTTTTACACTTCGACTTCTTTCATATTTTATTTAATATGTTATGGTTGTATTTTATCGGCCGTATTTTTTTAAACTTGTTTAGTTCAAAAATGGCTCTGAACATCTATTTCTTGGGGGCTATTTTTGGTGGGGTATTTTTTATTTTAGGTTACACCATTTTACCTGGTTTTTTTAAAGGTGCAACGTATTTGGTAGGCGCATCGGCGGCAGTGAGAGCGTTGTTTATATTTATTTGCGCGTATATGCCCAATAAGGAGGTGCAGTTTTTTACTTTCAATGTGAAACTATGGTACTTAGGTGCAGCTTTTGTTGTTTTTGATGTACTAGGTCTTTTCGGCACGAATTCTGGAGGGAATTTAGCACATCTTGGAGGGGCTTTTTTAGGCTACCTGTATGCTAAACAATTGCTAAAAGGAAATGATATTGGTCGGGGTTTTGAAAGCATAATGGATACAGTGGCAAGTTGGTTTAAAGCAGGTAGTAAAACCAATTTAAAAACGGTTCATAAAGATAAATCAAAAGTTGGAGGGTTTACCAAAGGCGAATTCAATCTCTTTAATAACCAAAAGAAAATAGATGTTATCCTCGATAAAATTAGTAAAAGTGGCTATGAGAGTTTAACAGCAGCCGAAAAAGAATTCTTATTTAGAGCTGGAAAATAGATTATGAAAAACCTTCGCTTTTTCGAGAAAATTGTATTCTTCTTCAATTCTATTGCAGCTTTTCTGTTATTGCTATCCTATATATTACCTTTATTACCACCTAAAACCTTCGCTTCATTTTCGGTATTGAGTTTGGGAGTTCCTATTTTAATCGTAATTAATGCTTTATTCCTATTGTATTGGTTGGTAAAAATTAAAAAGCAACTTCTGCTTTCTCTAGTCGTTTTGGTTGTAGGTTATCTATCTTTTGGATCCCTTTATAAGTTTTCAGAATCCAATTCAAACATACCCGAAGAAGCGATTAGCGTTATGAACTATAATGTGCGACTGTTTAATTTATACCAGTGGATTCCCGAAAAAGGCATAGAAAGTAAAATCGAAGAGTTTATAAAAAAGGAGGCTCCAGACGTTTTGTTAATGCAGGAATACCACCCGCATAAAAATGTAGATTTGTCATTCTTTAAATACAAGTTCGAAAAATTATCTGGAAATAAAACAAAATACGGACAAGCGATTTTTTCACAGTATCCTATTATAAATTCGGGGTCTGTAGAGTTTCCTAATACATCAAACAATGCCATTTACGCCGATGTTGTTAAAGGTAAAGATACTTTGCGCTTTTACAATATTCATTTGCAATCCCTTAGAATCGATCCTAACTTAGAAAAATTAACCGAAGATGATGCACAGCGCCTATTTAAGGGCGTAGGTAATACCTTTAAAAGACAACAGTTTCAGGCAGAACTTTTCCGACTTCATAAAAATAAATCACCCTATAAAACCGTAGTAGGTTCCGATTTAAATAATACGGCCTTTTCTTATGCTTATAAGGAAATTAAAGACAATTTGGTGGACAACTTTAAAGCGGCAGGTAATGGTTTTGGAAGGACCTATCATTTTAAGTTTTTCCCTATTAGGATAGACTTTATCTTAACCGATCCTGAATTTACTGTGAATAGCTTTAAAACCTACGATGTACTTTATTCGGACCATTACCCAATTATGTCTAAAATTAGTTTGTCTAATAAGGAAGACTAACAAGCCCTAATTACATCATAAGACAATTCACACTATCTGCAATAATATGAATGACTAATCCCAAAGCTATAAGTCTCGTTTTTTTTGGAAATAATAATAGAACGTAAATAGCAATAGCGTAATAGGAGTGTAGCGGATGGAAGTTGATACTACAACGTGTGGGATCGAATAGTGGAGTCGCTAAAAAATGATCTAAATCGATAAGCATGCCTAGTAGCATTATACCAAATGCTTTCATCCAGATGGTTCTGTAAAATAGCACAGCCACCAATAGAGGGCCTCCAATGTGAATACCGTAATGTATAAGGTCTGTAAGCATTAGTTTGCGTGTTGAGCTTCTAAATAGGATAGAGCACTCGGCCCTTCATTAAACAATAAGTCTAAGATACTTAGATTATTAATATACCCGTGTTTGGGACTAAATACTTGGGTGTAATTATCAAATTGTGGTGCAGTGTCTTTTTTAGCATTTACCAAACCTCTAAGATCTAAATTATCTGTATAGTTCTTTTTAAATTCGGTCGTTTTATTAATAGTAATGTCCAATTGTAAAGCGTCACAAATCACCTCAAAACAGGCCAAATTAAATTCTAATATAGAGTCATACTGTTTTGTAAATAAAGGTTTAAGGTCATCAATGTAATATTCGTAAAATGGTGATGTTCTGTAAGCCGATTCTAAGGATTTAAAATGAATATCTTGCCAATTATAGGTGTTTGCTATTTGAACGTCTTGGTATAATTGACGGTTTTTTTGTGTGTAAATAACAGGAACACTTAATTGTAATTTTCCATTTGCTGCGTATATATAACAGCGATTTCTGTAGGTTTGTTTCTGATAGTTATCACAGATTTCAAATACCACGCTAGAGGCGGAAACAATAGCCACAAACGTTTCTATAGAAGGGAAATAGGTAGGGTGGAGAATTATAGGTTTCATTTAAAACTGTTTATTAAAATCACGACGTATAATGGGACGTAATAAAACCATAAACTCTTTATTCAAAATGGGTTTATGAATAAAGAGTTTATGATCTATATATCTATTTTATTATTTGTTTTTCTTACGATTTCTATATTTTGAAAAGCCATAACCTAAGGCGATTAATACCAAAACAGGAATTAAGTAAGACACGGGTTTTCCACTACCGTGAACGGTGGTGAATAATCTGTTCCAACGCACTTTATTAATCCCACTGGCATTCGTATCCCAACTCATCCATATTAAAACAGGTTTACCAACGACGTGGTCGAAAGGCACATAGCCCCAAGCTCTCGCATCTTGTGAGTTATGGCGGTTGTCACCCATCATCCAATAATAATCTTGCTTAAAAGTGTACGAGGTAGCAACTTCGCCATTAATTAGTATCTGATTACCTTTAACGCAAAGCGTATTGTTTTCATACTCCGAAATAATGCGTTCGTAAAGTGGTAGAACATCTAAATTTAGTGCTATCGTCTTTCCTGCTTCAGGAATGTATATTGGTCCAAAATTATCAATGCTCCAATTATAACCAGGGGCATGAGGGAACACATCTTTTTGTGGCTCGTAATCGAACTTTTCAACAGAAGCTACTTTAGGGTTACTGCGTAGCGCTTGAGCTTCTTCCTCTGTTAAATTGACATTGATTTTGTTTAAAAGCGGTTCCATTTTAAATTTCAACATATCGTCGTTTCTTACAAAACCAACGACTTCTACGTTTAGAGAATCTCGTTGTCCTTCGTTTAAATAGGCGCGATTGTCTTTATTAAAATACTCTTGTAAGCGTGGGTCGTCCCAGTATTTTGGATTGATATTATAAAATCTCCAAAATTGTGTATGAATGTTATTATCTACAAATTGCTGGTCTAAATCCTCTTTGGTCGTTACGGTATAGTAAAATTGAATTCGTGCACGATCGGGAAGTTCATTTTTCTTTCCATTGGTGTAAATGTATCCGTTTTTGATAGCCATCGAATCACCAGGAATACCAACGGCACGTTTTACATAATTGGATTTTTTATCTACAGGCTTTATAAAACCGCGTTTAGGGACTTTAAAGAAATCTTGAACGGTGTCTACTGGCCAGTTAAATACGACAATATCATTGCGTTTTATGTTTTGAAATCCTGGTAACCTAAAGTAAGGTAGGAAGGTTTTGTTAGCCCAAGACGCGTCGCGTGTTGTTCTGTCGTCATCAGAAATATAAGATTTGGTATTCACTATAGGAATAGAATCGTGAACCATTGGTAAGGCTAACGCGGTTTGTGGTGTACGCGCTCCATAGTGAAATTTACTTACAAAAAGGAAGTCGCCAATAAGTAAGGTTTTTTCTAATGAAGATGTAGGTATTACAAATGGCTGAATAAAATACGTATGTACTATGGTTGCGGCAACGATAGCAAAAAGTATAGAACTTACCCAGTCTCCAACTTCCGAGCGAGGTTGTAGCGAACGTTCTTTAATATAAGTAACGTCGGCTACATAATTTAAGTAAAAGTTGTAAAAGCCTAACGATACAATAGCCAAAAGGGTATCTAAATTTGAGTTTTTACCAAAACTTCTTGCCGTCTCTACCCAAATAACAGGAAACATAATTAGATTTACTATAGGTAGAAATAATAGGATAGTCCACCACCAAGGCCTGTTAATAATTTTCATTAATACAACAGCGTTGTATACAGGAATAAAGGCCTGCCAAGCTTGTTTTCCAGCTTTTATATATAATTTCCAAGTCGCTAACCCGTGTATGACTTGAATGATTAGGAAGAAAATTAATAATTGTGTAAAACTCATAATATATTTTTAAAGACAATTGTCTGTTAGACGTTTAACTAATTCTATTTGTAATAATGAATGCTATAATGTTACATTTTTATTGGCTGTTAACCAATATTTAATACATCTTTCATGGTAAATACACCTTTTTTATCTAAAAGCCACTCTGCAGCAACCAAGGCTCCCAAGGCAAAGCCTTCACGACTATGGGCTGTGTGCTTAATTTCGATACGATCTACATCGCTCATATAGGCAATGCTATGCGTGCCAGGGACAGCATCAATTCGTTTTGCACGAATAGGAAGGGTGTTTGCACCAGCCGTATCTAATTCCCATTGTGTATAATTTTGGTGATTTGCAATAATACCTTCAGCGAGTGTAATAGCCGTTCCGCTAGGGGCGTCTAGTTTTTGAGTGTGATGTATTTCTTCTAACTCTACATTATAAGCCTTTAAATTCGACATCATTTTGGCTAAGGTTTTATTCAGTTCGAAAAACACATTAACCCCAAGGCTAAAATTCGAAGCGTAAATAAAAGCACCATGGTTAGCTTGGCATAATGTAACGGCGTCATTGTAGCGCTCTAACCAACCTGTTGTACCGGAAACAACAGGGATGTTATTTTTAAAACAGGTGGTTATATTATTAAAAGCAGCTCCAGGAACACTAAAGTCTATAGCGATATCGGCATCTTTAAAATCAATGTCGCTAGCGTTATCGCATTTTAAAACAATGGTATGCCCGCGTTTAATGGCTAAAGCTTCAATTGTTTTACCCATTTTTCCGTATCCTAGTAAGGCTATTTTCATTATAATAAAAGGATTTATAACATTTTAAGATGTTAATCTAATTTTAGATTAAAAGTAAGACCTAAACTCCCACTGTTATCAAACGCATCAATTTTATAATGCGGTTTGAAAGATAAATTATCGTCAATATTATATTGTAGTAAATGCGCATCTACGTTGGCATCAATAATATTTAAGGCGTATAAGCCAACGGTAACCAATAGAGAAAGTTCTTTGTTTCGGCGTAATGTTTTTTGTGCTTCTCTAAGACCATCATCGGTTAACCGGCCCTGAAATTGGTCGTCATTAAAACCAGCTAATCTGCGCTTGTAAGCATTTCGCACTTTTTTATATTCATTATTATTATCAATATAAAAATAGATTCCAGTACCAATGGCAGCGTAAACAATAGGGATTTTCCAATATTTCTTATTGTAAGCCTGTCCTAAGCCAGGTAAAATAGCGGAGTAAAAAGCGGCGCGAGAGGGGGCTAACGGATTAATTTTATGACGCACTTGAGTCGAATCTAAAGCTACCGTTAGTGGCTCGGCCATACTTTTTGTAGCTGTACTGTCACTGCCTTTTTTTGTTTGCGCTAAAGCGGAAAAAGTACAAGCAATACAAAGTACACAAGCTATTATGGTTTTATTTAGCACTCTCAACTAACTTTTTTATGCGATTAAAATCCTCTTCAGAATGAAAGGGGATAGAGATTTTACCCTTTCCATTACTAGAAACTTTAACGTCAATTTTATTGCCAAAGTATTCAGAGAAATCTTTAATTCCCTTTTTAATATATACAGGGAGCTCTTGAGTCGGTTTCTTTTTAGGAACAACGACTTGGCTCGTTTCATTATAGTTTTTAACTAAAGCCTCAGTCTCTCTAACCGATAATTTATTGGCTATAATTTTTTCGTAAATATCTAATTGTATGCTTTGGTCTTCTATATTAATAATAGCACGACCATGACCCATAGATAAAAAGCCATCGCGCATACCTGTTTGAATAATCGGGTCTAGTTTTAACAAACGCAAATAATTGGCAATCGTAGAGCGTTTTTTACCTACACGATCACTCATTTGCTCTTGGGTTAATTGAATCTCATCAATTAAGCGTTGGTAAGATAAAGCAATTTCTATAGGGTCTAAATCCTGTCGCTGTATGTTTTCTACCAAGGCCATTTCTAGACTCTCTTGGTCGTTTGCAATACGGATGTAGGCAGGAATAGTTTCTAATCCAATTAATTTTGAAGCTCTAAAACGACGCTCTCCAGAAACTAATTGGTATTTTTCAAATCCTAATTTACGTACTGTAATAGGTTGTATAACACCCAACTCTTTTATTGAAGATGCCAATTCACGTAAAGACTCTTCGTTAAAATTTGTACGTGGTTGAAAGGGATTGACTTCAATAGAAGCTAATTCTAAATCAACAATATTACCAATTACTTTATCTGCATTTTTATCTTGTACAGATTGTATGTCATTACTCGGATCTTTTAATAGGGCCGAAAGTCCTCTTCCTAATGCCTGTTTCTTCGTTGCCTTCGCCATTGTTTAGGAGTTTTTGTTAATGATTTCCTTAGCTAAACTTAAATAATTTACCGCTCCTTTACTACTAGCATCATAATTAATAATACTTTCACCGTAACTAGGGGCTTCGCTTAAACGCACATTTCGCTGTATGATGGTTTGAAATACCATATCGTTAAAATGCTTTTGTACTTCTTCTACCACTTGGTTAGATAAACGCAAACGCGAATCGTACATGGTAAGTAGTAAGCCTTCAATATCTAAATTTGTATTGTGTATTTTTTGAACACTTTTTATCGTGTTTAATAATTTCCCTAAACCTTCCAATGCAAAATATTCACACTGAATTGGAATAATTACCGAGTGAGCAGCCGTTAATGCATTTAAAGTTAATAAGCCTAAAGAAGGGGCACAGTCAATTAAAATGTAATCGTAATCGTCTACTATTTCTTCAAGCGCTTTCTTTAACATATACTCGCGGTTTTCCTTATCAACAAGTTCTATTTCTATAGCCACTAAGTCAATATGTGCAGGAATAATATCTAAATTGGGCGTGCTGGTATTTATTATTGCGTCGCGGGCACTGTTGGTATGTTCTAATAGTTGATAGGTTCCGATCTCGACAGTTTCAACATCAATTCCTAAACCAGAAGTCGAGTTAGCCTGAGGGTCGGCATCTATTAAAAGGACTTTTTTCTCTAGCACACCTAACGAGGCTGCTAAGTTTACAGACGTTGTCGTTTTACCGACTCCCCCTTTTTGATTGGCAATTGCAATGATTTTACCCATTAAATTATTTAGATTTTAGTACGCGTAAAAATACAATTATTTACGACTAATAAAAATTGAACTTGTTAACAAGTGCTTAAATAGGGAAATAGACGATGAAGATATCGTGTTAAAGTTCCTACTCACTGATGGTTAACGGGTATATTAGTTTTTTTATAGCATGTTTTTTTATCACCACCAAGCAATTTAGCGCACTATACAATCCTGAAATTATCTGTTTTAATCCAAATTCCTCGTGGTTTCATCAGTATTAAAAAATTATTTAAGATAATTTTAAGAAAGATGATAATTGTCATATTAAAGGAGCTCGATATCCTTTAATTTTACACTATCAAAAAGTTATAACTTTAAACTAACTCGAATACAATATGAAATCAGTAAAATTAAATTTAAACCCGAAAATGGCCATAAAAAGCACCGTCTTTTTTATGTCGACATTACTAATGGTGTCTTGTTTTAACGAAAAAGAAACAAGCGAAAAAGCGCCTGCTGAGATTGCAGTAAATCAAGAAATGCTTGCAGAACTTACAGCGCCGCCACACGTTCCAACTCCTATAGGTCGTCGTAAGGCAAAGAAACTTGTTGTTAATATGGAAATCTTAGAGCAAGTAGGAACAATGACCGATGGAACAACTTATAATTACTGGACCTTTGGTGGTTCTGTTCCAGGAAGTTTTATTAGAACTCGTGTTGGTGACGAGGTGGAATTCACACTGTCTAACCACCCCGATAACAAGCTACCTCACAATATCGATTTACATGCCGTTACGGGACCTGGGGGAGGAGCAGAGTCTTCTTTTGTAGCACCGGGACATGAGAAAACATTCTCATTTAAAACACTAAATCCAGGACTTTACGTGTACCATTGTGCTACCGCTCCAGTAGGAATGCATATCGCTAATGGAATGTACGGACTTATTCTTGTAGAACCAGAAGGTGGTTTACCAGAAGTAGATAAAGAATACTATATCATGCAAGGGGATTTTTATACTAAAGGTAAAAATGGAGAGCGTGGTTTACAGCCTTTCGATATGCAGAAAGCTGTTGATGAAAATGCAGATTACGTTGTTTTTAATGGTAGTGTAGGTGCGTTAACAGGAGATAATGCTATTACTGCTAAAGTGGGAGAAACGGTAAGACTGTTTGTTGGAAATGGAGGTCCAAACTTAGTATCTTCTTTTCACGTCATTGGTGAAATCTTTGACAAAGTTTATGTTGAAGGTGGTGATTTAATTAATGAAAACATTCAAACGACTTTAATTCCTGCCGGTGGTGCTGCAATCGTAGAATTTAGAGTAGATGTTCCCGGTACCTTAGTTTTAGTAGATCACTCTATTTTTAGAGCGTTTAATAAAGGTGCGCTAGGAATGCTAAAAGTTGAAGGAGAAGAAAATAAGAAAATCTATTCAGGTGAAATCCGTGAAGGTATCTATTTACCAGAAGGTCCAGGGATACAAAATATGCCGACAACCGATGAGATTGTTGAAGCAGATATTCCAGCAAAATCATTTGATGAGCAAATGGAATTTGGAAAACAAGTTTACATGCAAAACTGTTTCGCTTGTCACCAATCTGAAGGACAAGGTGTGCCAAATGCATTCCCTCCATTGGCAAAATCAGATTACTTAAACGCAGATGTTGATCGTGCAATTAGTGCTGTGGTGAATGGTTTAACGGGAGAAATCACAGTAAATGGCGTTAAATATAATAGTGTTATGACGCGTCAAATGTTATCTCCTGATGAAGTTGCTAATGTGTTAACCTACGTTTATAATAGTTGGGGGAACTCTGGTAAAGTCATTACAAGAGAGATGGTGCAAAAAGTTAAAAATCAAAAATAAGAGTTATAATAATGAAAGACCTCACCTTTAAACTGTTCATTTTTAGTATGGCTTTAGTGCTGCATAGCAATTTATTTGCACAGTCTGAAGGTATGGTTTACATAACTGGTAGTCGCTATATTCCGTTGTATGGTCGCGATTCTACAGTCGTAGAAATCAAAGATTTTGAAATGGATATTTATCCGGTTTCGAATGCAGAATATAGCGATTTTCTTAAAGAGAACCCGAATTGGCAAAAATCGAAAGCTTTAAAATTGTTTACCGATAAAATGTATTTGTCCAATTGGGAAAGTGACCAGACTATTAAGCCTTCAGCCAAGCCCAATAGCCCTGTAACTTACGTGTCTTGGTTTGCAGCTAAAGCGTATTGTGAAGATCAAGGTAAACGATTACCTACAGTAGATGAATGGGAATACGCGGCTATGGCAGACGAAACAACCAAGGATGCCCGTGTAAAACCAGAATATAATAAGCAAATTTTAGCTTGGTATGAATCGCCACGATCTAATGAAAATACTATTGGTATGAATGCTAAAAATGCCTGGGGTGTACATGATTTACACGGATTAGTTTGGGAATGGACTTTAGATTTTAATTCGGTTTTAATTACTGGAGAATCTAGAAAAGATGTGGATAAAGACACTGATTTGTTTTGTGGTAGTGCGGCGGTAAATGCCACCGATTTAATGAATTACGCTGCTTTTATGCGTTACGCCACTCGTGGTAGCTTAAAAGCAAAGTATTCAATGAAAAACTTAGGGTTTAGATGTGTAAAACCCGTAACTAAATAAAAATCCAATGAAAATATTACAATATACTATAGTATTAATCTTCACTATGGTCGCTTTTCAGAGTTGTAAGTCAGATTCAAAAGATCAGGCCATGGCCGTTGAGTACCAATGCCCTATGCTTTGTGAAGGTGATAAAGTCTATAATTCAGAAGGGACTTGCCCTGTGTGTAAAATGGATTTAAAACAGGTAGAATCGACGGAAGCAAAAGTGAAAGCTGATAATGATGAGATTTCTGAGGAGTCTATTTTTAACTTAACCTCCACCTGGCGTAATGAAGAAGGTGAAGAGTTTCAGCTGAAAGCATTAAAAGGAAAAACCTTAGTGATGGTCATGATTTACACCTCGTGTAAAGCAGCTTGCCCTAGATTAGTTGCCGATATGCGTAATATTGAAGCTCAAATTCCTAAAGATAAATTAAAAAACATTGATTTCGTTTTGGTGAGTATCGATCCCGAAGTAGATACACCTGAGCGTTTAAAGGACTTTGCTATCGAAAATCAAATGGACGATTCTCATTGGACATTTTTACAAGGTACAGTAGGGGGTGTACGAGAGTTTGCCAACGTATTATCGGTAAAATACAAAGAGATATCACCTATAGATTTTTCACACTCTAACATTATATCGGTTTTTAATGCCGAGGGGGAGTTAATGCATCAACAAGAAGGATTAGGAGTAAATAACAAAGAGACTATTGCTTCTATTTTGGAAGTAACTCCGTAAGCAAACATCAGTAATATTTATTAAATACCATAGTATGAAAAATTATGTTGTAGTATTTTTATTCTTAGCTATCAGCCAATGGATGTCTGCTCAAGATTTTGGGGTGTCGGCCGAATTAAGACCACGGTTTGAATATAGAAATGGATATAAAACCTTGCCTGTAGATTCTTTAGATGCTGCAGCCTTTATTTCACAGCGTACGCGATTAAATTTTGATTATAAAAACACCTATTTCGAGGGGTATTTGAGTGTTCAAGACGTGCGTGTTTGGGGAGATGTACCTACTTTAAACAGCGCCGATAAAAACGGGCTAAGTATTCATGAAGCTTGGGCGAAATTAAGGTTAACACCGCAATTCGATCTTAAATTGGGACGTCAAGAAATAGTTTACGACAATCAGCGGCTATTTGGAAGCGTGGGATGGGCACAACAAGCGAGAAGTCATGATGCTGTTTTAGCTATTTATAAACCCAATACTAACCACCATTTTGAATTGGGGTTAGCGCTAAATGCATCTTCCGAATCTTTATCACGGCTGGATTATACACTAAATAATTATAAAACTTTTCAATACCTGTGGTACCATACGGCAGTTAATAATTTAGGACTTAGTTTCTTAGTTTTAAACAACGGATTAACTTACTATGCCGAACCTCAAAAGGAAGAGGTTGCTTATAATCAAACACTAGGTACACAACTGTCATTTTCTGAAAACAATTTAGAAGCTGAAGGGTGGTTGTATTATCAAACGGGTAAAATTGCAAATAGAGATGTACATGCTGTTAATATAGCTGCACAATTTAACTATAAACTAAATGCTCATTTTACTACTGGTCTTGGGGCAGAGTATTTATCGGGTACCGATATGAATACCACATCTTCTGATATGGTGTCTTTTACACCGTGGTTTGGAACCAATCATAAATTTAATGGCGCTATGGATTATTTTTATGTGGGTAACCATTCTAATTCTGTAGGATTGCTTGATGCTTATGTTAATTTAAAGTATCAGAAAAATAAACTAAAAGTCAACCTTATACCTCATATGTTTTGGTCGGCAGCACAGGTTGTAAATTCTAGTAATCAAGTTATGGACGATTACTTAGGGACCGAAATAGATTTACAGCTGACTTATAATTGGCAAAAAGACGTTAGTTTTCAAGTGGGATACTCTCAGTTATTTGGCACCGAATCATTACAGGTTTTAAAAGGAGGTAATCACAAGGCAACGACCAATTGGGCTTGGGCTATGGTAACAGTAAAACCTAGTTTGTTTAAGTCGTCATTAAAACAGTAATAAGTAACACAGAGCGTGCTATTTTATTTCCAAAATTCATCATCCAGATTGTCTTTAAAATCTTCTGGTTGATGAATTTTTTCTATATGAGCCATTTGAGCTTCAGTAGCATGGTTTTGTATTTCTGGAAACAGAATGCGTTCTTCAAATCGAATATGATCATTCACCGCTTTTTCTATAGCCGGTAAAGCGCTATCTAAATCAGCTGCCTTTGAAAATAGGTGATGGATTCTTTTATGGTCTTCTAATGCCTTTTGAACAAGGTCGTGATTAGGGGCTAAAATCGTGAAAATCTCAGTTTCTTCTAACTCAAAATGCGGAATTAAATGGTTTTTATAAAACCAATCGGCATAGGTTTTTATACGTTCTAAAGGGATGTTTTTACTTAATCCAGATCTTATTTTCCATGCTAATAATAAGCCGTGATGGTGTTCGCGACTTAGGGGTTTTAGAGCCTCATGGCGTTTTAAAGGTTTTAAGGTCATGTTGTTGTGTTTTAAAACTTATTAGAAGAAGTAAAATACCTAAAGGCAATAAAATACTTGCTATAAATAAAATGATGTAATAGTGAGGGAGCGAACCCTGTTGTAAATATAAGGAAGCCCCTTGAGCAAATAAAATAATTTCGGTACTCACAATTCCAAATAGGAAAATATAAACACCAGTTTTTGATAGATTGCTGTCTCTGATAAGTTTCGATTGAAATAAAAAAGCAAATAGAAAGCCGCTAATAACACCCAACATGGTGAGGTGAATAAAACCTATTACAAAGTTGTGGTGGTTATGCAAGGTTGCCGCAAATTCAGGTATTAGCGAAATGGATTGTAGTATTATTTTTAATACGAAACAACACAAGGCGAAAGCAAAGATTATTTTCAAACTTAATTTGTGTTGAGTTACCCGAGTTTTTAATGGGGATTTAATGAGTATAATAAAATAGTATAGTGCCATTAACTGAAGAACGACTCCGATTAAATTAAACCAATATAGCAGGGGATGATTGGCAAACCAGTGTATGGGTAGAGCCATTGTTATAACAGTAGAGCTTATAAGTAAACGTATAAATAGCTTTGTTTGTTTAGAAGGCGTTATACTTAGTTTATGAAATAATATGGCGATGGCGGCTATTAAGAACCAACCGTTAAATTGAAAATGTAAGAAAAACTGAATGGCGATTTGGTAAAAAGCCGAGGCTTGCCCCAAAAGTCCAACAGCAGGCCCTAAACACCAAACGCCTAGAGTGGAAATTACCATAAATACTAAAGAGGTCTTAACTAGTATTTTTGTAGTGGGATTTTTAATAGACATATCTCGCCAAATGCTGTATACAAAGGCGTAGCTGCAAAAAATATGCAGTGTAGAAAAGCTTATGGAAACGGCAGCATAACCTTGAAGCGGAAAACTAAGCATCATACCTACAACCGCTAGTTGAGTGATCCAGAATAACCTTGAGTAATATTTTGATTTTTCGGGAACAAAATAATGAACATAGAATGTGAAAAGCATTAAATAAACCCAGCCCAACATGGCAACATGAGAATGCGCATGGGTTAAAAAACGATAATTAAATATACTGCCGCCTATAAAGGTGTACCGTAAAAGTAATCCCATTAAAGCGGCAATAAAAAAATTAATTAAACACGTTGTAACACGGTGTTTTAACATAGATATTAAAGGTCAAATAGTTCTTTTTCTAATTCAGCGGCTTTAGGAAATAATATATTATTTTCTAAATGAATATGTAAATGTAACTCTTTCTCAAATGCATCGAGCATAGAAAATGTGACTTTATACGTATTACAAGCATCAGAAGGCGGTGTGTAATTATTGGTTAGTTTTTCAATTTCTCTAAAACGTTCACCTTCATTATCGTGCTCAGCCATCATTGTAGCGATGGGGTTTTTAACCGTTCCAAAATGAGCGGCATCAATTTTTTCTTGTGTGTTTTGTGCCGTTACCATTTTTTTTATGAATGGAAATAAAATGAGTTCTTCTTTTTTCATGTGTGATGCTAACTCCTTGCTTGAAGCTGTAAACAATTCGGTTATCGTAAATAGTTCGGGGTGACTTGCTCCATGTACCTTACAGAGTTTGTTTAAAAACGGTAGGAGTATAGCCGTTTTTTCTTCAACATAACGGTGATGAGTTTTTTCTATATGATGCGCTAAAACGTCTAAGGACCACGTTTTATAATCTACCGTATTTGTATTATTTAGGTTGTGTATCTCTTCTAGTTTATACAATAATTCGTCCGTATCTAAATTGTTTTTAGTACATTCCTCGTCTAATGTCCGGTCTCCCTTGCAGCAAAAGTCTATACCATAAGAGTAAAATACGGCTGCCGTTCTAAAATCGTCTGCCACAAATTGGCCAATTGGTTGTTGTGATTTTCTAGTTTGTGTTTCCATAGTAAGTGATTTAGTATCGGATAAAATTGTCCTTTAATTTGACAGAGGTTTTAACCGGTTTATATTGATATTAGTAGTGTTGTATTGACTGTAACAAATATAAACAAAAATTCCATAAAAGACACTATTGTCCGTTATGGAATTTGTAAAATAAATTAGCGGGGTAACTAGATATGAATTAGTCTATTAAAATATCTAATATTGTAATAGCAGCATCACTAATTTTTGTTCCGGGACCAAAAACAGCAACGGCACCGGCGTCGAATAAATATTGGTAATCTTGCTTTGGGATCACCCCTCCAACAATTACCATAATATCTTCACGACCATATTTCTTTAATGCTTCAATAACCTGTGGGACTAATGTTTTATGTCCTGCAGCTAATGACGATACACCTAAAATATGAACATCATTTTCAACCGCTTGTTTTGCTGCTTCTTCTGGAGTTTGAAATAGCGGACCAATATCGACATCAAAACCTACATCGGCATAACCTGTAGCGACTACCTTGGCACCACGATCGTGACCGTCTTGCCCCATTTTAGCAATCATAATACGCGGTCGTCTACCATCTTGCTCGGCAAAGGTATCGGCTAATGCTCTTGCTTTTTTAAAGCTTTCATCATTTTTAATTTCTTTACTATACACGCCTGAAAAAGATTTAATTTGTGCCTTATAGCGGCCGTAAACAGCTTCAAGGGCATCACTTATTTCGCCTAAAGTAGCTCTTTCACGAGCGGCTTCAACAGCTAAAGCTAATAAATTTTCTTTTCCTGTTTTAGCGGCTTCTGTTAAATTAGCTAGAGTTTGTTGAACTTTATCTGTGTCTCTTTCCGCTTTAAGTTTCGCTAACTGTTCTAGTTGTTGTTTGCGTACCGTTTGGTTATCAACTTCTAAAATATGTAAAGGAGCCTCGGCTTCTAACTTATATTTATTAATTCCTACAATAATATCTTGATTAGAATCTATTCGCGCTTGTTTTCTCGCAGCAGCTTCTTCAATTCTTAGCTTAGGCACTCCAGATTCTATGGCTTTGGTCATACCGCCAAGTTCTTCTACTTCTTCAATAAGTGCCCATGCTTTTTGAGCAATATCATGAGTTAGTTTTTCTACATAATAACTTCCTGCCCAAGGATCTACTGTTTTTGTGATTTGGGTTTCGTCTTGTAAAAAAAGTTGTGTATTACGTGCTATTCTTGCCGAAAAATCGGTTGGGAGAGCAATCGCTTCATCAAGGGCGTTGGTATGTAAACTTTGCGTACCACCAAAAGCTGCTGCTGCCGCTTCAATAGTAGTTCTTGCCACATTGTTAAACGGGTCTTGCTCTGTTAAACTCCAACCTGATGTTTGGCAGTGTGTTCGCAATGACAATGACTTTTCATTTTTAGGATTAAATTGTTTAACCAATTTCGCCCATAACATTCTCGCCGCTCTCATTTTTGCAATTTCCATAAAATGGTTCATTCCAATAGCCCAAAAGAAAGATAGGCGAGGCGCAAAGGTGTCAATATCCATACCGGCATCTAATCCTTTTCTTATGTATTCCAAACCGTCGGCTAAAGTGTAGGCCAATTCAATATCACAGGTGGCTCCAGCTTCTTGCATATGATATCCCGAAATACTAATACTGTTGAATTTCGGCATGTTTTTACTCGTATATTCAAAAATATCAGAAATAATTTTCATCGATGGCGTTGGTGGGTAGATGTAAGTGTTACGCACCATAAATTCCTTAAGAATATCATTTTGAATGGTTCCTGCTAAGTGTTCGGGTTTTACGCCTTGTTCTTCGGCAGCCACAATATAAAAGGCCATAATTGGTAATACGGCGCCATTCATGGTCATTGATACCGACATTTTATCTAGCGGAATTTGGTCGAATAATATTTTCATATCCTCAACACTATCAATAGCCACTCCGGCTTTACCAACATCACCAACAACACGCTCATGATCGCTGTCGTATCCCCGATGTGTTGCTAAATCAAATGCAACCGATAGCCCTTTTTGTCCTGCTTCTAAATTACGCCTGTAAAAAGCATTACTTTCTTCCGCAGTAGAAAATCCGGCATATTGGCGAATGGTCCACGGTCGTCTTACGTACATCGTACTGTAAGGACCACGTAAATTTGGAGCAATTCCCGCTACAAAATCAAGGTGTTCTACAGGCTCTAAATCAGCTTTGCTGTAATGTGATTTTACAGTAATATCCTCGGCAGTTAGTGTAGATTTGACATCTTTTTCTCTCTGTTTTTCTTCCGAGTATAATTCTATATGTTTAAGATTTTTTCTTTGCATTAGTCGTGATTATGTCCTTCGTGAATATCTTTTAAATGAGGCTCTTGTTTTAACTCCAGGGTGGGCTTATGATTAAAATCACCTGAAGTGCTATCTGTATTAGACTTATCCTTGACAGTAAGTTGTGAGGCTTCTATATCCATTAAGGCAGAATAATAATATTCAAAAGCTACAAAAGCCTTTAGACTACTATCTGTAAGGAGTTGAAAGGAATTGTTTTTAATAGGAGTTAAAATGGTGTTTCGTTGAATGCTATTAGTTGATAGTAATGCATTAAATGTAGTTTTTAAATCCTTGTCTATAATATTATTCACAATACACTCCATTAAGATTCCTGAATAATTTAGAGTTCGTGAAGCCTTGGTTTTATGCCATAATTGGGCCTCTTTTTTTAATTGTTTTGCTAAGTACAAACTATGTTCACTTGCAATGTCTTCAATGTTTAGTTTTCCGTTAAGAGCAAAAGAAGTGAATTTCTTATAGGCTCTTAAAGGGGCACGGTTCGATTTGTCGAAATATTTAAAGATGTCCGCTTCAAATGAATGAATAGCTTCGTTATAGAGGTTTTTATTGTCAATTTCACATAATATAAAATCGGGTTGCTCGGTATATTTATAGGTGATACGACTTTCGTTTTGGCAACCTAATAAGCTTAACGTTAATAGTATTAATGTACTTTTAAACAAGAGAGTCTTCATTATTCTTGATTTAATCGATTTTGTTCGGCAGTTTCTGCAATACGCTTTTCTATTATAGGTTCGATAAGTGTTTTGCGAGTATTCATTTTTAAGAACGGGTATAACTCCAATTCACTTTTCATTTTATCATTAGGATTTGGGTGTTTATTAGTTCCTAATAAAATAAGTGCTTTTGAATTGAATTGCTCCAATTCTTTTTGTGCGTTTTCTTTTATTTTTTTCTGAATAGATCCAGAATGCAATCCGCTTAAAAATCCGCCGTTATCTTCTATGGTTTTAAATAGGTTTAGAGCTTTTTCTGCAAGTTGCGTAGTTAGGTTTTCTATATAGTAACTTCCATCGGATGCATTTTCTACGGCGTCAAAATAACTTTCGTGTTTTAAAATAAGAAGTTGATTTCTTGCTATACGCTCACCAAATTCGTTGTCTTTATGGTAAATGGCATCGTAGGCTAAATTACAAATTGTATTTGCTCCTCCCAAAATAGCACTCATGCACTCCGTAGTCGTACGCAACATATTGGTGTTGTAATCGTAAATGGTTTTATTGCGTTTTGATGGCGTTACGTAAATATGACAGTCGGTGTTAGCACCATATTCTTTGGCTAGTGTTTTCCAAAGCACTCGCAACGCTCGGAGTTTTGCTATTTCGAAAAAATAATTGGTACCAACAGCTATATTAAACGTTATTGGTGCCGTAAGTTTATGGCCAAAGCTATTAAGGTATTCGTTAGCATGAGCTATAGCATAGGCGAGCTGCTGTACACTATTAGCGCCAGCATTTTGATATAAATCAGCATGTACACTTAGCGCTGATGGGTTGGTGTTTATAATGGTTTCTAAAGCTTTAACATCGGACTCATGGTTAGAGAACCAGTTTCCGGTTTTAGCTAGATTACCTATAATATCGGTATGTACCGTAATATGATTAGGTGAAATAGTATAGAGCTCAGAAACATAATCGGTATCTAAAAACTGCAATTTAAAATGTAGAGGGATAGCCGAAACAGTAATGTTTTGTAGTAAACTACTAATCGAAACATCTTTATTAGGAATAATAAACGTTATGCTTTCGGCTCCACGGGTTATGGCATCGAGGGCTTTTTTATTCGATAGTTTAGTATCTGCTACAAATATAGTTTGGCAAATCGTCCAAGGATTTGAAGTTACAGGTAGTGGTTTTTCGGCCTCCAAGTCATCTTGATGATAAAAAGGCTTGACGTTAATATCTTCGTTAGTGGACCAAATTAACGTGTCATTATAGTCAGCACCCTTTAAATCGACGTGTATTTTTTGTTTCCAAGCTTTAGAAGTTACAGCTTCAAAGTCTTCAAATAATTTTTTAGTCATTGTTTTTGTTTTTTAAGCTATCTACATATTCAATAATGTAAATGTCCTCATTTTCGCGCTTCATATAATAGGCTTCTCGAGCAAACTTCTCTAAACCATCTTCTTTTTTAAGCTCCTTGATTGCTTTGTTGTCTTTTACAATTTCTTTGCGATAGTATTCCTTTTCGTTTTCTAGTTCTTCAATTTCTTCGTTTAAGTCATTGTGAATTAATAGCGAATTGCTATCTAGAAACAACATCCAAATAATAAAACCTAATGTAATTAATACAAATATATTTTTAAAATACTTAAGCATTTGCGAGTTTCTCGTTGATTATTGTTCTTACAATATTGACAGCAACGGTGTTGTATTTGTTTGTTGGTATAATAATATCTGCGTATTCTTTTGTAGGTTCAATAAACTGTTGGTGCATGGGTTTTAATGTGGTTTGGTAACGTGTTAACACCTCGTCTAAATCACGGCCTCGGTCGGCAATATCTCTTTTTAAACGTCTTATTAAACGTTCGTCACTATCGGCATGTACATAGATTTTAATATCGAACATTTTACGGATTTCCGGATGTGTTAAAATTAAAATCCCTTCTACAATCATGACTTCTCTAGGGAGTGTTTTTATCGTATCGCCAGTTCTGTTGTGTTTTACAAACGAATATACAGGTTGGTCTATTGCTTTACCGTTTTTTAAATCTTTTAAATGCTCGCCTAATAAATCGAAATCTATAGAGCGCGGGTGGTCAAAATTTATTTTTACGCGTTCTTCGTAAGGCAAGTGGGTCGTGTCCATATAATAGGAGTCTTGCGAAATTATACCAACCTCTCCTTCTGGTAATTCATTAAGTATTTGGTTTACAACGGTTGTTTTACCGCATCCTGTTCCGCCTGCTATTCCTATTATTAACATAAATGTATTAGTTTATTAGAGTGCAAATTTAAGTATTTTTAGAAATCTTTATTGCCGAATTATTGAAACTTCTTGACTTATACTATTATTTGTGCTTGTATTTTTTCAATTGATTGTAATATAAATCTTTAGATAGTGACTTCATAGTCTGCATGTTCTTAGTTACATCTGTTCCTTAGAGCAATTACCTAGTGGAAACACTTCCTATGTTTCCTAAACCCGCTTTATCAGGTTTATTAGTCTTAGGAACAATCTAAAATAGGATATATTTTTGATTCATTTCTAATGGTTTAATAAGCTGAGGTATATGGTAGGCGAGTAGCTTGTATTATTAAAGTTCCTAGGTTTCATTATGTTCCTTATAACCGCTTCAATTTTACTATTCCAAGTTGCTCAACACCGACATAGATCATACCATCAGGTCCCTGGTTTATAGAGCGTACACGTCCAATTCCATTTAGCAAGCGCTCTTCTTTAATGACTTTATTATTTTTGAGGACACAGCGATTTAAATATTGAAATTTTAGAGACCCTACTAATAAACTGCCTTTCCAATCACCATAGGCATTTGATGTGATAAAGGCCATACCACTAGGTGCTATGGAGGGTGTCCAATGGTGGAGTGGGGGTTCCATGCCTTCTTTAGTGGCACTTTTAGTAATACTGGTACCGGAGTAGTTTTTACCAAAGGTAACTTTTGGCCACCCATAATTTTTACCGGACTGAATTTCATTTAGTTCATCACCGCCTTTCGGGCCGTGTTCATGAGACCAGAGTGCACCTGTTTCGGGATGCAGTTCCATGCCTTGAGGATTTCGGTGTCCGTAGGAGTAAATAGCAGTGATGGCATGGGGTGTAGAAACAAAGGGGTTGTCTTTTGGGATGCTGCCGTTGTCGTGTAATCTGTAAATCTTGCCACCATCGCGTGTTAAGTCTTGAGGGTTGCTGTCTCTTTCACCACGATCGCCAATAGAAAAGTAGAGATAATTGTTTTGGTCGAAAACAATCCGCGATCCAAAATGCTGACCTTTTGTTGTATTGGGTTCAGCTTTATATAGTAATTGTACGTCTTTTAAGGTGTTATTCATTAGTTTAGCGCGTATAATGGCGGTATTACTACCGTCTCCACTACCTTTTGGTGAGGCGTAAGAGAGATAAATCCATCCCGTATTGTGGTAGTCGGGATGTAATACGATATCTAAAAGACCACCTTGCCCGCGGACGTCTATTTCTGGCAGTCCGGTCACTTCTGTTTTGACTTTATTTTTATAATGAATGAGTTTTCCTTCCTTTTCAGTTATCAAAATAGAGCCGTCAGGTAAAAAAACAAAGCCCCAAGGGTTATTTAATTCCGGTACGATTATTTCGTAATCGGTATTTGGGTTTATAGGGTTTTTGTCTTGAGCACAGGAGGTTACAATACAAAAAAGAGCAAAATATAAAACTGGGATTTTGAAATTAAAAAGCATCTTGAAAAAAAGTTTTTACAATTTACGATATTTATAGGTTCATATTTAAGAATTATGTTATATTTGCACCACAATTAAAAAAAACGATACGTTTTGAGATTGTAGATAACCACTTCGGGGTGTAGCGTAGCCCGGTTATCGCGCCGCGTTTGGGACGCGGAGGTCGCAGGTTCGAATCCTGCCACCCCGACAGAAATTAAGCCTAAAATCTAATTTGATTTTAGGCTTTTTTTATGGATCATTCCTAAATGTTTTAAAATGTAGGATGAAGGGGATCAAGGATCATTCCTAAATGTTGTGTTTAGGCAAAAATTGTGGTCAATCTATAAAGGAAGAATTCTATATTTTTGAAGGATCAAGGCCATTTCCTGAGCTTTTGAATAGTTACTCTTATAGTTGCGTTATGCAAGAGAGGGAAGAATTCTGGGATCATTCCTAAATGTTGTGTTTATGCAAAAATTGTGGTCAGTCTATAAAGGAAGAATTCTACATTTTTCACACCTCTGAACTGAGCTCTAAAAGCTTTTATTTTAGCATTAAATGATTCAGCGGATGCGTTTGTGCTTCTATTTATAAAATAGTTTAGGATCGATTTATAATTGAGGGATATAGTGTTGGCAATTGTATTGAATGACCTGAAGCCGGTGTTTTCAACGTCTTTGTACCAATGTGCCATTTTTGTGTATGCTATTTGTATAGAAGTTGTCTTATTGAATATATTTCTG
>NZ_FNQK01000025.1 GCF_900107625.1 Bizionia paragorgiae | reverse complement strand
GCTAATGCTTTACGATCGATTGTCTTTTTAGTAACCTTAGATCTTTTTCTTTTCTTATTATTTCCAGAAATCAATCCAGCCACTTCATCACCACTACTATAATCATAGTATTCTGTGCTCACAAATCTATACGCAATAGAAAACTCATGAGAAGGTCCGAAATCTGTTAAATCCCCTAAAGCTTTTTCATAATTATATTCTAAAGCTATTTGAGGTGAAATATTAATACCAAGGCCTGCGGAAGCCCCATATAATGTGTTATAACCTGCCTGAGCCCAAATCCCTTTAGGAACAGTAATCATAGCCATTGCAGAAAGTATGGTTTCATCTGATTGAAATTCAGACTTAACTAAGGTGGTTACTTTACTATCTTCTAAAAACCCTCTTACATCCATATATCCCGTATACATTAAATGTCCTTGTATACCTTGTTTTGGATTATCTTCAATCATAGCAGAAGACTCCATATTATAAGTAACACTATTTTTAAGAGAAACACCAAAATCTAAGAAACCAATACCGTAATTAATTCCGGGGTTAATTGTTATTAAAAAATTCTCCGGTACATTATCAATAGAAGGATCATCAAAATTGGTTACAACGTGTCCGGTATTTAATCCGCTCTTATAAGCACCAATATTAAGTCCAAACGTTAAGTTACTTTCTCTATCCAATCTAGCATTATATGCGAAATTTAAAAGCCCCCCAAATGTGGTGAGTACGCCATAATTTTGTTGAAAAACACTTACTCCAGCCCCTATATTTTCTCCAAATCTTCCAGAATAACCAGCTAGATAGGTGAGTGGTGCGTTCTCGAATTGAACCCATTCTCTTTTATTAGAGAAATTAATGTACTTATCCTGTTCGCGAACAAAAGTAAAAGTAGGATGTATCGCAAAACGATTAAATGTTAGAGAGTTTCTTAGTGGTAGGTTAAACGCAACAACCCCGTCGCTTATTTCTTCCTGAGAATAAGACAACTGAATTGTGGTAACAAGTAACAATAGAATGAGGATATATCTTTTCATATTACTTAATAATTGTTATCGAACCTTTTTTAACTTCATTATTTGAAGTAGTAATCACATAATAATAGACCTGATTAACACTTTTAAGATTTAAATCTTCTTCTGGCCAACTATTAAGGTATTCATTTGTTTGATAAACAATTTCACCGCGATTAGAGTAAATAGTTATTTGTGTGTTAGTTCCGGAAATATATTTAGTCGGTAATACCCAAGTATCATTAATATGGTCATTATTAGGGCTTATTAGATTAGGAATATTATCTACATCAGGAAATAAATCGTAATCTTTTATAATTTTAAAATAAAAATCAATTGAAGCCGCACAACCATCAGTTTCTGTAACCACAACTTTATAGTTTCCTGCGATATCGATATCATAACTGTCTTGAGTCATCGCTGAAATTTGAACACCATTGAGGTACCAACTGTACTCTGGACTATTTGCGGTGCTCGATATAGATACGTACAAACTTTCATCTTCTTCAAGTATATTTTCTTGATCAACATTAATTTCGGCGTCAAACATCTGACTTTCGATTTCTATAGATGCAATTGCAGAGCATCCTCCATAGTTCACTTCAACACTATAAACACCAGATTCTGTCGTGTCGTACGATTGACTAGTTGCGCCAATAATTTCTATGTCATTTTTGTACCATTTGTAACTATTCCCGGAACTAGTGCTTAAGGTATTTGCTCCTTGAACAGGGCAAAACACAGAGCCTAAGCTCGCTGTAATTGACGTTTGAACTTGCCCAGAATTTGCTACATCAACGGCAACCCTATTTGAAAATGAATTAGACGAACACGAACCATAATCTGTTTCAACAAAATAGGTCCCCGCTTCAACGACACTTAGCGAAGGCCCGTCTGCAACGTAAATTGAAGTCGTTGGTCCGGTTTCTTTATACCATTTAAAACTCAACGACGGATAGTTTAATGGGGAATCATTATTACCTGATCCTGGATTATCGATAGTTAAAAGGTAACTACCACCAGCACAAAAAGTAACTGTAGGCACCATATTATTAATAGTAAAAGGAGAGTTATGAAGCTTATAATACGCCGCAAAAGTATTGGATGCATTACTAGTAATATTTGGGGCACTACTCCTAATACGTAATGCGTAATTCTCACCAGCAATAGTTTCTGGAAAAGAGAAATTCACCGTAGTCGGCGAAGTCATAATTTCACCAGGAGCAGAGGTGTAAAGTGTTGTAATAGTGTTCGCATTCGAAAAATCACCGTTTGGATCTGATAATTCTACTGAAAATTGATTAGATGCCTCTAAAGCAGAAGTAGGGTTAAAGTTAAACGTAGTTGAATACGTATTAAATCCATCACTAGCGCAGACCTGAGTAAACGAGAAAGTAGGTTTCCCAATAAGCATTTGTGAAGATGCTGATTGTATTGAAAACCCAAATATAAAACACAATAAGAAATATAACTTATAGGTTGTCTTTTTAAAATACATTGAAATAGCGTTATTTATTCTTAGTTTTTAATCCTTGGGGATAATAGCAGTACAACACCTTTTTTAAGTATCAGAAAAAATAGACTAGATTAAAATCTTTAATTTAATCGTTATTAGTCGCAATAATACGGTTAATCCTCAAACGAAAATCCGGATTACTTAAACTTTTAGAATCAATAAAAGTTTCTGTATCAGGGCCTTTAGAATATACATTATTAAAGATCCTATTACCATACCAGTTCTCTAAATCCTCGTTATTAGGCTTATATTTAACATATATATTACCATTACAATTATTGAAATAATTTCTAGTAAATACAATTTGGTCTAGACTTTCATTATTAATTATAATTTTGCGATCGAAAATTACAGCTGGGTTAAAGCCTGAGATCACACTTTTATCCAATTTAAACGTGACATCATCACCAATATAAATAGCTTCATTTACTAACCCGATTTTAATATCATTTTCTAAATTATTACTTTGGTTAAGAAGCGTTAGATTTTCAGCTTCAACCTTTGTTTTTATTTTTGACGTAAACGCAACCGTATTTTCGTCGTGATTAAGAACATGCAATGTTCTTGATCCTACAGCTCTTGAAACATAAGGAGATTTAACTGCTAATGAATTAGTTATTTTACATGATGCACCGTAATTAATCTTATAATCATCACTACTAGATCTATAGGATACGAAATTATTTAGAAGTACATCTCCGCCTAATACAGATACAGAATCACCATCACAATAAGAAATCATTACGTTATTCAATGACGTATCACAACCAACACCTGCTAGCGTTAATGCATTAAAATACCCAAAGTTCTTAGTTCGTCTTCCCGCATATTCAATTCTTACATAATTTAAGACTCCAGAATTACTACTTATACTTTCACCACCGTAACTTATATTTCCCGCTGAACTGGTGTCCAACCCATAATTTAAAATTAAATTATTACCAGAGTTTATAGGAGCATCACCTAACAAGAAAATCCCACCCCAATCACCCGGTTTTCTAACGGTTTGGCTAGAGGTAAAAATAATAGGATCTGTAACACTTCCTTCGGCAACAATCTTAGAACCTTTACTGATTATTAATGAGCCCTTGGTTTTAAAATCACCCATTATTACAGTACCTGGTTCTATTTCTAAGGTCGTACTGTCGGTAACAAAAACATCTCCATAGAGTAAGTAGATATCTTTCTTATATAGTTTTGTATCCTTAGAAATGTTACCACTAAGTATTTGAGTCGGTAAAGCATATTCCGCTTTGTTTGGCGAAAAATCAGTCCAATTTCTTAACCAGTTATCATAACCAGTTATACCTTTTTCTTGTTGTCCGTAAAGAAAACCAAGAGTAAGTGTTAAAAACAGGGTGAATAAAGTATTTTTTTTCATAATTGTAAATTCTATTCAGGTATTATCAGAAGAGTTTATAAAGAATCATGCCCTATATAATGCTCTAAAAAAGCCACATAAAAACAAGCAACAAATCTTTGTGCATTTTCAAAATTGGTCAGGAAAGTTTAATACATAAACAGTCACGACATCATTAATTATGTTATTCACAAAAAAATTGATTGATTTAGCTTCGTAATTTTAATTAGAAGCAAAGTCGTTATAGGTATGAAGAGACTTCAAAGTATTTTCATAAAATAAAATTGCAGCTACTAAATCTCGAGAGTCAGAATACGGTAAAATTGTTTTCTGATACTCAATAGTACTTGCAAAATAATCATCAGAAGCTTTAAGATTTTCTTCCAATGCTTTTTTATTCTCCTTCGTTTCTGGGATTCCTAAAGTTGCCATAGTAACATTAGGTTTTGTTGCAAAAGCGATATTTGGTAATATTTTTACAATTACTTCAATACGCTCTACATAGAGGATTAGTAAATCTCCTTTTGTTAATCGATTTAATTCCTCTGGACTGTGATACTTAGAGATACTCACATTTCCATTTATTAACTTAGGAGACTGTTTTTTTTCTTGAGCTAACCCTAAACTTAAGGTTAGAAGAAACACCATGGTAAAAAAAGTAGTTTTTAATTTCATTTTTTTTGGGGCTATTAATATTACTTTAACAAATCTATACAATTTATTAAAAAAAACAACTATCCAACTGCATTTTAATCGGAGAAATTGTGTTTTAATCGGTTAGACGCTGTTAAATTAGGTTAAAACGCCAATATACTCGTTCAAAACAATATTCTCCTATCTATTTGTTTTTTTTATCCTGAGTTAATAACATAATTACAAATAAAAATATTTCTACTCTCAAATTCAAAGACACGAATACACACCTAAAACGCTGAATAACAATTATATAGCTGCTTAAAAATCAAGAATAAAACAACAATAAAATATTTTATTCTCTTGTTGTTATTAATAAAAATATAGGTAAATTATCAATTATAAATTTTTTAAATACTTTATTAAATACTACTAATCAACATGTTGTAAACATTTTGTTTTTATTTGTGATAAAATCTACTTTGATCTCAAATTATTTTGTTTTTTTTCTTTAAACAAGGTTTTTTAAAACATATTATTCTTATAAATTATTAAAATAGACTAACAATACTTTAAATAATACCACATAATTACCTGCATATATTTATTTTTAACTCACATTAATTACATAATTAATATAATTACAATATAGTTCAGTTAATTTCTATGCGATCTAACTCGAATGAACATTCATACCAAAAATTCAATGATAGATAACTCAAAATATTCTAGAAGTCTTCCATTTAAAAACGGTAAATTCATCTCTTTTTTTTTTATGGGACTAACAATACTCTCAATGAAGTATAATTTTTAACACATTACTGCCTTGATAAAGTTTCTAAATAAGTTAAATCCATATTAATTACATCAGAATAATTCTATTCAACGCTAGTTCTTATAACTTTGTCTTTTATAACTTAAAGCAAATTATACGACAAATAAAAGATTGAATAGAATGAGCAAACAGCACTTATTATCACCATACACCACTAAATCCTTAGAGCTAAGCAACAGAGTTGTTATGGCGCCTATGACCCGTAGTCGAGCTAATAAGGAAGGTAATATCCCTAGTAAAGAATTACATGGTTTATATTATGAGCAACGTGCATCGGCAGGCTTAATAATAACAGAGGGCGCTCCGGTATCTAAAAGAGCGGTGGGATACATACATACTCCAGGTATTTACTCTGAAGATCAAATTAAGGGGTGGTCTCAAGTTTCACAACGCGTTCATAATAAAGGCGGTAAAATTTTTATGCAACTATGGCATGTGGGGCGTATTTCGCATCCGGACTTTCACAATGGCGAACTGCCGCTAGCACCATCAGCCATTAATCCGAATACACAGTCATTTACACCAAAGGGCTTTCAAGATACTGTTACGCCGAGAGAAATGACTACCGATGAAATTAAATCGACTATTAACGATTTTAAGCAGGCTGCTGCCAATGCCATAAAAGCAGGTTTTGACGGTGTAGAAATTCATTCTTCCAACGGGTATTTATTCCACCAATTCTTTAGTCCGTGCTCTAATATTAGAACAGATGACTACGGAGGAAATATAGTCAATAGAACACGTTTCTTTTTTGAAGTTATAGAGGCCATGAAAACGGTTATCCCTGAGGAGAAAATCGGAGTACGGTTTAATCCATCCCTACATGGTTTATTCGGTATCACGCTAGATAAAGAAACCATACCAACTTTTGAATATCTTATGACGGAGTTAAATAAATACAATTTAGCTTACGTTCACCTATCGGAACCTTTTACAGATGTATCCAAAGTGCCCTTTGCAGTAAGCAATATTGCAAAACATTTTCGTCCTATATATAGAGGTACACTAATAATAAATAGCGCTTTCGACCAAGAAAAAGGAAATACTATAATAGAAGAGGGGCATGCTGATCTCGTAGCCTATGGAAAGTTATTTATCTCTAACCCAGATTTGGTTGAACGTTTTGAATATGATTTAGATCTAGCAGCATGGGACCAAGACACTTTTTATACTACAGGCGCAAAAGGATACACCGATTATGAAAAGGCAGAAACACCTTAAGAATTATTAAATTATAAATACTATTAAAATTATTTTAACAGATTATAATTTATTTATAGTGTGTTATATAATTATTGGCACTATCTTTGCAATTAGATTATTAAATTATTAATTACAATTATTATGAGTAAAGGAACAGTAAAATTTTTCAACGACACCAAAGGATTTGGATTTATCACTGAAGAAGGAGTAGACAAAGATCATTTTGTACACATTTCAGGATTAATCGACGAAATCCGTGAGGGTGACGATGTTGAATTTGATTTACAAGAAGGAAACAAAGGATTAAATGCAGTTAACGTAAAAGTTATCTAATATATATTTTAAGTTTTTTAAGAGAGCCCATCAACTAAGTTGATGGGCTTTTTTTTATGCTCTAATTTTTAATTCTATACCAATCCTATAAATCCAACTTTTGAGGTTGCCTGAGAATCGCGTAATTGAAAAATTCTTGTCTATGATACAGAATATGGGAATTATAAGGATCTATAAAATTAGCGTTTCTAGAGTTGAATCTCACAAAAATCTTTCTGACGTAAAAAAGCATAGCATTTATAGTTATCTTTAAGTAAATGAAAAATTTCAAAAACCAATCATTGCTATGTTAGATACTGTTTTATTACCCCGGGAAATATATGCCTCAGAAGAACACATCATGATGCAAGGTATGATTCAAGATTTCATCAAAAACGAGATTTTACCTCAAACTGATTTATGGGAGAAAAACGGAATGGTAAGCCGAGAGATTTGGGAACGCGCTGGATCTTTAGGATTATTATGTATGGATATCCCTGAAGATTATGGTGGTAGCGGACTCGATTTTAGCTTTAATGCGTTGTTTATTGAAGAACTCGCCAAGGAAGGCGTGAGCGGACCGGGGTTTTCGTTGCATTCTGATATAGTAGCGCCTTATCTTTTAAAATATGGTACCGAAGCTCAAAAACAAAAATACTTACCACAAATGGCTACCGGAAAATTAATCACCTCTATTGGTATGACAGAGCCGAATTGTGGGAGTGACCTTAAAGCAATTACCACTAAGGCTATAGATAACGGAGATCACTATAGTGTTAGCGGTCAAAAAACGTTTATAACCAATGGTTTTATGAGTGACCTATCTATCGTAGCCGTAAAAACCAATGTTGGCAAAGAAAACGAAGGCGTCTCCTTATTACTTATGGAAAGCAAATGGAAGGGTTTTGAAAAAGGAAAACCATTCACTAAAATCGGAATGAAAGCTCAAGATACTTGTGAATTGTTTTTTGATCAGGTAAAGGTACCCAAAACCAATTTGTTAGGAAAAGAAGGTGAGGGGTTTAAAATCATGATGACCGAATTAGCTCGTGAGCGTTTATCGGTAGCTCTCAACGCAATTGGTGGTGCTCAAGGTGCCCTTGAAAAAACAATTGCTTATACCTCAAAACGAACAGCTTTTAATAAGCCTATAGCTGGGTTTCAAAACACCCAATTTAAACTTGCTGAATGCGCAACGCAGCTACAGTTACATCAGGCTTTTTTAGATCGTTGCACACCATTAATTTCTAAACATAAACTTACTGCCGAAAGTGCTTCTATTGCAAAATATTCAGCAACAGAAATGCACAGTAAAGTGGTCGATGAATGTTTGCAGTTATTTGGAGGTTATGGCTATATTTGGGATTATCCCATTGCACGTATGTACGCCGATAATAGAGTAGCGCGGATTTATGCTGGTACTAATGAAATTATGAAACTGTTAATAGCCCGTGGGTTATTTAAAGAATTATTTCAAGAAATAAGAAGAAAGATGCCAAAATAAGACAAATATCACATTAAAAATTACCGTTTCAAAAGACGCGTCCTTCCAAAAACTGTTAGGGAAAATCCGCTTTTATAGTATCCTTAAACCTAAATCCCACATAGTTCAGCGTCATCAAAGAATTCAAATAATCCATAAAAATCAAAAAAAGTTTAAATATAAAGAAGTAGTTTTGCTATTTTTAAAGTAAATTTTTCTCCTACCTATGGATAACCTAATTACATTTTCAATAACAGTCTTTACAGGATTCTTTGCCATTACCAACCCGATTAGTAATATGACTGTTTTTGTGTCCCTAACCCAAGGAATGGACAAAGAGTCAAAAAGAGATATCAATAAAAGAGCGAATATTATAGCCTTTATTATAGTCACTGTATTTGTACTTTTGGGAAAATTCATTTTTGAATTATTTAATATTAGCATTCCCGCATTTAAAATTACTGGTGGAATCTTAATCTTTTTTATAGGTTTCGAAATGCTACAATCGAAACAATCCAACGTAAAAAGTATAAAAAACGTCAATATCGATGAAGACATTGCGGTATCTCCCTTAGCCATTCCTATTTTAGCTGGTCCTGGAACTATTGTTACAGCAATGAACTTTGTTTCGAATGTAGAACCCGTACATATTGCATTGGTAATAGGTATTTTTATGTTTATGAGCATACTAACCTACCTAACCTTTAGACTAAGTGATTTAATAGTAAAACTCGTAGGTACCAATGTTATTAAAGTAATAGGAAAAATAATGGGTTTAATAATCGCCATTATTGGAACCGGTATGGTTATTCAGGGTATTAAAATAGCATTTAATTTAATGTCATAATCTATTTAAAATTACGATTTCCTAAACATTATTTATAAGGAGTATATTGGTTGTATTTTGGTATAACCGACTCCATAATAAAAACTATTTAAAACTTGTAGCGTGCTGAAGACCTTTAACGATTTAAAGTTTAAATTTCCTTGGCGAAGCTATCAGGCTAAATTATTAACTCATTTTGAAGATCATATTGCAGATCATCATTTTCATGTAATCGCCCCGCCAGGTTCGGGAAAAACTATTTTAGGCATTGAAATTCTAAGGAAGTTAGATCAAAAAACGCTAGTCCTTGCGCCAACACTAACGATTAGAAATCAATGGGAAAACCGTCTTCAAACTTTTTTCACGGAGACTAAAGCATATAATTCATATTCATTCGATTTAAAAACACCGGGTGACATCACCTTTTCCACCTATCAAGCCTTATTCGCGTTTTACCAAAGTTTTGAGGACAAAACCGCTTATTTTAATTTCTTTAAGCAACACAACATTGAAACTCTTGTATTAGACGAGGCTCATCACTTAAAAAACGCGTGGTGGTTCTGTTTAATGAAGTTAAAACAACAAAGCAACTTTTCTATAGTTGCACTCACAGCAACACCGCCATACGATAGTAGTCGTACAGAAGTATCAAAATATTTTGAACTTTGTGGGGATATCGATGACGAAATAGCTGTTCCTGACTTAGTAAAGGAAAGAGATTTATGTCCGCATCACGACTTTGTTTACTTCTCGAAGCCCAATGACCTAGAAATTAATTTCATAGCTGATTTTAGAATTCATATTGCCGATTTTAACGATCGCCTGCTTCAAGACACGACTTTTATTTCGTTTTTAGTCAACCATCGCCTCTATAAACAGCCCAACTGGCATTTGGAAGATTTATATGCCAATACCGAATATTTTTCGGCTATTCTTATTTTTCTCCATGCTAGCGGACAGCATATTGAATCTCAAAAACTAGAGGTTTTAGGTTTTGAGAGCGCCGAAAAGATACAGATTCCAAACCTCGATTTACATTGGCTAAGCATCCTTTTTCAAAACCTATTGGTAACCGATAGAAATCAACTAATATCAGACGAAGCATACCTTTATACATTAGAGAAGCAATTGCGACGTCTTCATGTTTTTAATAGAAAAAAAGTCGATTTTATTGGAGGCGATTTAATCTATAAATCATTAGCCAACAGTCCGAGTAAACTTAATAGTATTGTTAGTATCGTTAATACAGAACGGCAAAGTTTAGCAACAGACTTGCGATGTGTAATTCTAACCGATTATGTACGGAAAGAATTTTTAGACGTTGAACCTCAGGATCTAAAAGCTATTAATAAAATTGGTGTATTACCTATTTTTCATCATCTTAGGTTAGGTTGTAAAAACCCTAATGAAATTGCTGTATTATCTGGTAGTATTGTTATTATTCATCATTCAATTCTAAAAGCATTTAAAGCGATTAGTCCAAAAAGTGAATTTGAATTTACGCCCATCAAAAACACCCCGTCACACGTGCTTGTTTCGGCAAAAGGACAATCAAAAACCCAACTAGTAAATCATATAACAACGCTTTTCGAAGCTGGTGATATAAAAGTACTTATTGGCACAAAAGCGCTTCTTGGTGAGGGTTGGGATGCGCCAGCGATAAACAGTTTAATTCTAGCCTCCTTTGTAGGATCGTTTGTATCGTCTAACCAAATGCGAGGTCGCGCCATAAGAAAAGATCCGAACGCACTTAAAAAAACTAGTAATATATGGCATTTAGCCTGCATCGACCCTACACAGTTAGATGGGGGTAGGGAAGTAGACACCCTAAAACGTCGATTTGAAGCATTTTTAGGCATTGCCAACAACAACATTCCTTTTATTTCTAACGGTTTTGATCGTTTAAACCTTCCAAATCAACTCACTATAGCAAATTTAGATACCTTAAATAAAAAGACTTTATCCCAAGCCAAACAACGAAATCTTATAGCAGATAAATGGGATTTAGCACTCGGTAAAGGAACAAAACTAACCAAAGAAATTACCATTTTACATACTAGCAAAACGCCTTATAAAAAGCAAAAACAAATCTATTACTTCGATGCTGTTCAGCTATTTTTTATGGAGTTCTTATTTGGGGCGATGCTTTTTTACGTAGAATATATAGCGACCCATTTTAACCTCATATTTATGCAAGGCGTTTTTATTTTTATCAAGGGGCTACTAGCGGCCTTTTTTGTCGCTTTTGGTTATAAGTTTTACAAAGCACTAATGACCTATATCAGATACGGATTCCTATATCGGAAAATCAAGAAAATGGGATGTGCTATTATAGAAACTTTAAATGTATTAGGTCATTTAACAACGAGCAAAAGCGTTATTAAGGTATTATCAAGTGTTTCTGAAAACGGTCATGTTACTTGTTATCTTGAAGGAGCAACGGCGTTCGAAAACACATTATTTTCCAAAGCACTCCGCGAGCTTATCGAGCCTATAGATGCTCCGCGGTATGTTCTTATAAACACAAACCGATTTAGAAAACGCTTCGATTTAGAAAATGTCTACCCCGTTCCAGAGCTATTCGGTTCAAAAAAGGAATATGCAGAGGCCTTTCAAAAACAATGGACCAACTATTTCCGGAAAAACAAATTACTTTACACACGCCATATGGATGGTAGAAAACTATTACTAAAAGCACGACTATTCCATAGTTACAATGCTTTTAAGGAGGTTTCAAAGGAAACTTTAGGGTGGAAGTAGTACGAATCCATCACCAAATAAAGTGACCTTATAATCCAAATCAATATCAAAATAGACATAATCAATCGCATATGCTTTGAAAACCGCCTTTGTTTAATTATTTTGGAGATGCAATAAACAAATTATTGAATATATGGAAATCATTAATGAAGCATTGGAATTTGAAAATGCAAAAATGAGCAACATGTCTACTAGTGATAGAGTTGTTGCTTCTCGAGAAGCTAAGCGTTTAATACTAGCCTTAAATGAGCTTTACAAAAAGTCTAAGGACGCTAGTCTTATGGATATGATGAAGCGCCTAACTGCAAAAAAGCAGAAAATTGAAAAGCGTCTTAAAGGAAGACCAGAACCTTCTTACTAATATAAAAGCAATTAGTGGGACGTTACCTTATAATCTAACAAAGGTTTTAAGACGTCCCACACATTATTAGCCACAATTTTATGTCCTTCAGCATTTGGATGGATACCATCTCTTTGATTAAGGTCCGAAATACCACCCACATCTTTTAAAATAAAAGGAATAAACTCAAGATCGTTTTCTTCCGCAAGGTTTAAAAACAAAGCTTCAAATTTGGTCGTATAGTTTAAGCCCATATTTGGAGGCATTTGCATTCCCGCTAAAACTATAGTCGTTTCAGGACTTTTGGTTTTAACCACATCAATAATAGCTTGTAAATTAGACTGTGTTTCGGTTAATGCTACACCACGTAAACCATCGTTAGCACCTAATTCTAACAAGAAAATAGAAGGCTTTTGTTTTATCACCCAATCAATACGACTTCTACCTCCAGCAGTAGTTTCACCACTAACACCAGAATTTATCACCGTATACCCTAAGTTTAAGGAATCTATTCGTTGTTGTAACACCCCAGGGTATGCATCATTTGTATCTTCCAATCCCAAACCCGCAGTAATACTATCACCAAAACACAAAATGGTTTTATTTGCAGACAGCGATTCTTCAATCGGTTCGGATTGCTCTATTACAGATTCTGCTTCCGTCGTTTTCTTAGCAGAAGTATCTCCACAGGACACCATTAAAAAAGCGCTAATAAAATAACAAAACTTTAGGATTTTAGATCCTATTCTTGTCTGTAGAATTGAATACAAATGATTATTTTGGGCCTTAGACATAAGTCATCTTAAATTAAAATTACATGTCAAAGATATTAAAGATTACTGGCTTGGAAAAAACTTATACCAGCGGTAACAAACAATTAACGGTTTTACACGATATCTCTTTTGATGTCGAGCAAGGACAAACCTTTTCTATAGTCGGTCCGTCGGGGAGTGGTAAAACTACTTTATTGGGCATTTGCGCTGGATTAGATACACCAAATGCTGGGACTGTAGAGTTATGCGGACAAGATTTAAGCCGTTTAAACGAGGACCAACGTGCTCAATTACGAAATAAAGAAGTCGGTTTTATTTTTCAGAACTTCCAATTACTACCTACGCTTACAGCCCTTGAAAATGTAAGTGTGCCTTTAGAATTACAAGGAGCTAAAGACGCCACATCAAAAAGTAAGGCTTTATTAGAAAAAGTAGGCCTAGGAAAACGCATGCACCACTATCCGTCACAACTCTCTGGTGGAGAACAACAACGTGTGGCTTTAGCTCGTGCTTTTGCCAACGCACCTGCTATCTTGTTTGCCGACGAACCTACTGGTAATTTAGATGAGGAAACTGGCGAAAAAGTGATACAGCTCTTATTAGATTTGAATACCGAAAGCGGAACGACCTTAGTTATAATTACTCACGATTTGGAATTAGCAAACCGCACCCAACAAATATTAAAGCTTAAAGGCGGAAAAATAGTAACTAATCAACCTACCAGCGTACAGTGAAACACTCCAATCTAAAGCAAAACCTACAATTAAACTGGCTTTTTAAAATGGCTTGGCGAGACGCTAAGGCCAGCAAGGTACGTCTGCTATTATTTATGGCATCCATAATATTAGGCATTGCCGCAGTAGTATCCATTCAGTTATTTAGTAGTAATCTTAAAGACAATATCCAAAGTCAGTCTAAAAGCTTAATGGGTGCCGATTATAAAATCGATTCGCGACAGGAACCCTCACCGCGAGCTCAAGCTATTATCGACTCTCTAAAATCTGACGCTTACGAAGTCCGTTTTGCTTCTATGATCGCCTTTCCTAAAAATGGTGGTACCAAATTAGTACAAGTCCGTGGTATGCATGGCGGATTTCCGTTTTATGGCACTTTAGAAACAGTGCCGGCATTGGCAGGAACCACCTATCAAACATCGGGTGGCGCATTGGTAGATGCAACACTGTTACTTCAATTCAATATCCAACCTGGGGACTCCATAAAAGTAGGTGAAATCACCTTGCCAATTGCTGGGGCACTAAAATCCATTCCCGGTAACTCGGCACTATCAAGTTCGATAGCCCCACCAGTAATTATTCCTCATCGTTTTGTTGAAGCCACAAAATTAATACAATTTGGGAGTCGTAAAGAATATGAGTATTTTTATAAGGCAGCAGACACCTTAAATTTAAAACGTCTAGAAGCGACTTTAGAACCTCTTCTAGAAGCCGAAAATGCGGATATTAAAACCCATACGGGAGCTACAGAACGTATAGGTAATCGCTATGACAACGTGGGTAAGTTTCTAAATTTAGCCGCATTTATTGCCTTACTACTAGGTTGTATAGGGATCGCGAGCTCCGTACATATATACATTAAAGAGAAATTAAAAGCCATTGCCATTTTAAAATGTATGGGGGCTTCTCGATTGCAAAGTTTTATTATCTACCTGATTCAAATTGCTGGTATTGGAGTTATTGGTGGATGTATAGGGTCGCTAATAGGTATCGGACTGCAGTTTTTGTTTCCTTACCTTTTACAAGAATTCTTACCATTTGCTCTAAGCGTATCTATTTCTATTCAACCTCTAATCATTGGGGTATTACTAGGTTTAGTAATGTCCGTTTTATTTGCATTATTACCACTGCTAAGAACCTGGTACGTTTCGCCGCTAGACGTGTTGCGAGTAGATGAAAAAGCTCCTCAAGAACCTTTAAAAATCCGATTGCTAGTCTTCGGAGCTATTTTATTATTCCTATTCTTATTTTCGTTTTGGTTGATTCAAAACATAGTATACGCTGTGTTATTTGTAGGCGCAACGGTTATTACCTTTATCCTTTTAGCAAGTGTAGCCTTAGGTTTTATTAAAATGATAAGACTTTTTTTTCCTAAACATTGGAGTTTTACGGCACGCCAAAGTCTGCTAAATTTATTTAGACCTAATAACCAAACTGTAGTCTTAGTAGTCGCTATTGGTCTAGGAACATTTTTAATAAGCACTTTATATTTTACAAAAGACATCTTGTTATCTAAAACAGAAATGGGACAAAGTGCAGAACGTGCTAATATTATTGTTCTCGATGTACAGCCCAATCAACAAGAAGACATTGCAAAAAGTATTACAGAAAAAGGCTTACCTGTACTAAATAATATTCCTTTAGTAACCATGCGTATGCATAGTATAAACGGACGACTGGTAAATGCTATACGACAAGATAGTACCAGACACATTCGCCGTTGGCTTCTAAATCATGAGTTTAGAACCACCTACCGCGATACGCTAATGCCTTCCGAAAGCATAGAAAAAGGGGAGTGGGTACCAGAATTAAAACCCAACGACCCTGTAGTGATTTCAATCTCCGACAATCTCGCTTCGGATGCCGATCTTAGCGTTGGAGATCCAGTGGTGTTTAATGTTCAAGGGGTTTTAATGGAAACCAAGGTGGGAAGTATACGCACAGTAGATTGGTCGCAAATACAACTTAATTTTACTATTGTATTTCCTAAAGGGGTGCTAGAGGATGCACCACAATTTAATGTATTAACTACGGCAGTTCCAAATGAGGAAGTTTCAGCAAGCCTACAACGTGATTTAGTTCGCTCCTATCCCAATGTCTCCGTTATAGATTTACGTCAGGTATTAACCGTAGTCGAGGATATATTAGATAAAGTGTCGTGGATTATTAACTTCATGGCTTTCTTTAGTATTCTTACCGGAATCATTGTCTTAATCGGATCGGTAAGAACCAGCAAATACCAACGTATTAAAGAAAGCGTATTGCTTAGAACTTTAGGAGCTAAAAACAAACAAATCCTTCAAATCACGGCTTTTGAATATGTGTTTTTAGGTGTGTTAGGGAGCTTAGTGGGCTTACTTTTAGCGCTAATCAGCAGTTTAGGTTTAGCACTATTCGTGTTTAAAGAACCCTTTTTACCCTCGGTTATTCCTTTTGTGGTGTTTTTACCAGGAATAACGCTGTTGGTTTTAGCGATTGGCCTAAGTAATATACAAACCGTTTTACGAAGCTCTCCTTTAGAAGTATTGCGTAGAGAAGGGTGATTATTTTATTTTCATTATTACCACAGCAAATAACCTTGGCATCAACAAAACCAAGTGAGATGCTTTATTGACCTCTAGATGACCAATATATCGGGTTACCTGTTCTGAAATTCGCCACATGTAATCATAGCGTGTTTCGATATTTAATATATTTAACGCCCAGAGATACCCATAGAATCTTTAAAAAACATGTATATTTAGGATTCCTTTTTAACATTTAATCTACAATCAATTTATGAAGTATATCCCACTTATGTCCTGCCTGTTTGTCTTACTGTTTTTAGGCTGTAATGAGGTCAACCCTGACGGCGAAAAAGAGGTGCGTAAGTTTGTAATACAATGGAACGATTCTCATACACAATTAAAATCGGCATTCCTTAGTAGAGACTATATGGAAGTGGTTAACTATTACGACTTAGAATATACTAGAGCTCAAGTACAGCATGACAAAGCCTTATTGTTTCAGCAATTTCCTTCGTACACACAGCGTATTTTAAACGACAAGATAGACATCATAAAAGAAAAGGGAAGCTATTTAGTAAGCTTTACTAAACAGGTTCAATACAACGGAATAGAAGCAGAGTACCCCTCATATCTTACCGTAATGAATAGAAACGGCACCTTTAAAATAATTAGCGAAGGCGTGGCAAAAGGCGCTAAAGGATTAGACGCTCCTATTTTTCCAAATGCCCGTCAGAACAATACTATTATTACTAACAGCAGACAGCTTTTTGGCGATTTTAATGGTGATGGACTCTCAGATTATGCGAATGTGATCTCACCAGAACGCTTAGAATCTACCCCATTAGATACCACAACTAACAGCCCTGTAACCTGCAAAGGCGGTGACTGTAACAGTGTCATCATTTTTAGTAGTAAGGACCTAAAAGACATAAACGTTAAAGGGGCGTATAAATCACAATTAGAAAACTTAAAAGATCTTAATAGTGATGGTGCAGATGACATTGGTTTTTGGGATATAAAACCCAATTCTAAAACTTTACACGTTTTTAATGCTGTTACTAGCACACGACTTTGCGATCCCATTTATATTAATACTGCCGTTCACAAAAACCTAAAACTTATCGACGTGTTTAAAAAAACGGGCCCCAATAAAATAACAGTCACTTACAGTGAGCAAGTTAATGGTAAGTGGGTTTTAAAAAACAAAACGATCGATTTGGAGTAAGCTATAGTTATGAATAAGAAGCGCTAAGCAATTTAAGATTAAGCGCTTATCTTCTATGTTGTATTTTTTCTTTTAAGACTTTAGCAGCTCTCGTGTAACCACTACTACCGCCATCAACAAAATGAATATGTTTAGCATTTCTGTCGCGCACATAACACGACATTATACTTTCGTTACTAACATGAATACCGTAAATAATTCGCTTATCTTTTTCTAATCCATCTAAATAGTCTATCAATAGTTGTCGTTGTTTAGTTGTCCCGGAGATGACCATATTAATCCGTCCATCGATAACTAATATATCAGAGAGTTGTATTAATTCATTAAGATATGCTTTTCCCTTAGAGTTTGGCAAATAATAATATTTTCCAATAACTCCCATAACCCACACCTTTAAAAAGTTTATTATTCCTAGTTTCTGATTACTAGCTTTTAGTTCGGTTTTAATCCTTTTGTAATCAAAATTTAATTTCAATTTAGGTATAGAAATAGGGTTTCTATGCGTTAGCGAACCATATATTTCATCCGTTTTTTCTAAAACATTCTGAAAAACTGAAGCTTGTTCCGATTCAATTAAAGCATCAACTAATAAGGTAACGACTTCATTTGAGTTTTCTGGCGGAGGAATTTTATTCCATCGGCATTCCATACCATTTAAATCTAAACTAGCTTTTGAAGGATCTGCTACACTAAGCTCTTTATCATTAGATTTTATTGCATTTTCGGCAAAGTGAAGTCCGTTACCTAAAACTATAGGAATAGTATGCAAGGTATTAACTCTCGCCTTAGCAATTTTTAATTCTTGATTGTTTTCGTAGACATAAGACACTGAACGATTTCCAACTCTTAAATTAATAGCAAACTCTTTCTTTATGTTTTCTTTGTGTAAACTCAAAGCTTCCATAGTTTCTCCAAGTAATACGGAAGGAACTAATAAGGTCGCACCATCTCCTCCAAAAAAGAATGGAATATCAATCTCATACTTAGAAGCGATGTTTAGCGCAGCAATAATACTACCTGAGGCAATGAGGTTTACCAGTTCGGAATACCCACTTTCTACAGCAGCTGTAGAGCCTTTTATGTCTGTAACTACAATATACCAATCTTTAGGAATGCGTTGAAAAACTTCCATTTGTGACAGGAGCTCTTTTGCTGATTGTTGATGATTTGGAAGCTTGGTGTAAAACAGGTGGTCTTTCATAAATAAGGTGTCTGAGAATCATCAAATCATATATAACCAAGCCTAAGAACAGTTTTTAATATAATAAAACAAAATCAATTAACGCACTACATCTAGGTTTGAAAACAGGTTTGATGTGTCATTTAAATCTCTCAAACCAATATAACAAATAAAAACGGAATACCACTTTAAGACTATATATCTACTCAAAAGGATTATGGCATTATAAAATGGTAAATGAATCAAGAAATGATGTGTTAAATTAGTTTAGCAAACACGCTATACAAGATAATCCGGTGGTGAGTGGAGTAAAACCGTAATAGGGGAGCGGAGACCTGTTTTTTGAGCTGAGGAATGAGTAATACGATTTAATTTTAGCATAATTTAAAAGAACAGAATCAATACTTTTAATATACGTACCGTATTCACTAAATTAGTCCCCTAAACAGGCTACTCATTTTTAAAATTTATGAATACAATCGATATTCGAACCGTAAATGTCACTCAATACGTTCATCCGTTACGAGAAGGTGGTTCACTTCCTGCTATAGTAAAGGCTGATGATGGCTTTCTGTATGTCTTGAAATTTAGAGGCGCAGGACAAGGAAAAAAAGCATTAATTGCCGAGTTTATTGGCGGTGAAATTGCACGAGCACTGAATTTAAAGGTTCCGGAATTGGTTTTTATGAATTTAGATGATTCGTTTAGTAAAACAGAACCCGATGAGGAAATCCAAGACTTGCTAAAGTTTAGTGTTGGTCTTAATTTGGGCTTACATTTTTTATCTGGAGCGATAACCTTCGATCCACTAGTGAGTACTGTAGATGCTTTAACAGCTTCTAAAGTGGTTTTATTAGATAGTATGATTAGCAATATTGACAGAACAACCAAAAACACCAATTTACTTCATTGGAATCATGAGCTTTGGGTTATAGATAATGGCGCTAGTTTTTATTTTCATCACGATTGGAAAACCTGGGAGAATCATCTTAGTAGAACATTTCCTCTTATAAAAGACCATGTCCTTTTACAAAGTGCAACAAAGTTAGAGGAGGCTTCCAAAGAAATTAAGCAGTTATTAAACGCTGATAAAATTATAGAAATAGTTTCAAATATTCCAGAAGACTGGTTGTATAGTGAAGCCGACACCATGACTTCTTCCGATATGAGAGAAGCGTATGTTGAATTTATAAATACTAGATTTGCTAAAATAGATCTACTCGTTAAAGAAGCCGAAAATGCAAGATAGACACACTTTCGAATATGCCATTATTAGAGTTGTTCCTAAAGTGGAACGCGAAGAATTCTTTAACGTAGGCGTTATCCTCTTTTCAAAACGGAAAAAATTCCTTGGCATTAAATATCATGTTAATCCAAATAAATTAAAGGCCTTTTCAACAGAGATTGAATGTGATATGATTGAAGAGTATTTAAAAGCATGGAAACATATTTGCGGAGGCTATCCTTATGGAGGAAAAATTGGAACCTTTGAATTATCCGATAGATTCCGCTGGTTGGTCGCTTGTAGAAGTACCATTATTCAAAGTTCTAAAACACATTCGGGCTTATGTGATGATCCAGAAAAAACTCTAAATGACATATTTAACACCTTTGTGTTGTAATTGATTAAATAATATAACAAGTGCCTAGAATTTTATTTTTACTCACATATTTAATTATTTGCAGAAACTTCAAATGTGTTCGTGAATCTCCTAAAAAGTCGATTTCATAAATCGTTTCATAATGTTTAAAAAAACTTTGCAAAGCAAACCGCTTATTAGTTTAATGACTCTGCTCATAATTGACTTAAATAATAAAATGTCCTGGAATATTTTACATAGTGCAATTATACTAACTATGAGGAACAATTATTCAAGTATGGCGTGTTGGTTTCCTTTTACATAATTGTTGACGATATGAGCCTAAAGGCAATCATATCTACAATTATATAAAATAGCACAGCTATACGGAAACTGCACACAATATATTTGTACTATAATGTACTGCGTTATGTAACTTTGCTTTGGTAAAAGCGAAGTTAAATTACTACTTTTTCTTATTTTTTTCTTTTCAAATGTTTCTTAAAAAATGTAATGGAATACGCTTTGCCCGAAGCGACGATAGGAGCGAAGTGGTAATGTGTATGGAATGAGTTTAAACTAAAAATTTAATAAATAGATTAATCATATAATTTCAATGCGTTTTCAAGCTCTAATTTAAAATCATCTTTTATCCATTGAGGACTTATCACTTTTACAAAATGACCATATTTTAATAATTCTTGTTTAAGCTCAAAATTATAACTTAAAAAAAGAGTTAATTCAAAGCGATCTCCAACAACAGGAAATATCTTTTGTGAAAAATGAATAGGTAAAGATTTTAAGTATGGTTCTTGACTTTTATGAAAAGAAAGTTTAATAATAGTTGGTTCGTAGTCACTAAAATTCAAACCAACAGTGTGGTCAAACATTGCAATAGTTTTTTCAAATTTAGAAGAAATAGTTTCATCAAGAACCGTTAAATTATTAATCCTATCCAATCCAAATGTTCTAAAGCCTTTGCTTGTTTCTCCAACAACATACCACCTGTTTTTATATTCTTTAAGTAAAAATGGACTTAGTTTATAGGTTTCTATTTTATCAGGAAAATAATAGCTTGTATGCTTAAACTCAATATTGTTTTTATTACAAATAGCTTTAAACACTGTATTGAAAAGCGTAAAATTATGAAGTGTTGAGTTTTTTTCAAATACAATAAACTTCAAAAAATCTTTATTAAGCTTTGTTGCAGATTCACATAAATTAGACATCGCTAAATGTTTATAATAATGAGATAAGAAGTCGTAATTATCAGAAAGAAGTATATTTAAGTTAAAATTACCACTATTATCGTTTTCAATACAATATCCTATTGTTTTTAAAAAATCAATATCTCTATAAAACTGACTTTTAGAATACTTTAAACCTTCCATTTTATAAGACATTTCAATAGCCTTAACTGATATGTATTCTGCATTTTCTAATAATTCTAATAATAGAAGTTGTCGTTTTGTTGCGCTCATAATACAAACATAAAAATTTATTTTCCCAAAATATGGGAATATCATAAAATATCTTTGTACTAAACAAAAACAAATAACATATGAAACTAAAAACAAGAATGACAGAATTAAATGAACAACAAATCTTTGAAGCTATTAATCAAATCTCTACAGCAAGTGCTGTGGCATCTTTAACGATTGCAAAACATACTAATATGAACAAAGCTAATGCAATGCTTATTGGTGTTGGTTCATCTTTATTGGTTGCAGGTTTGATAAAATATTTAGAAGAATAATAAATTAAAAACAGAACAAAATGGAAAACGAAGAAAAAAATGAATTAGGTAAAATTACAGGAATAGTTTCTGCTGGAGGAGGAGCTGGTCTGGCAATTGCAACAGCTGCTGGTATTGGTTTAGCTATACCAATTGCTATTGGTAGTGGACTCGCTTGTTTGGGATATGCAATAGCATTGTTATCTAAGGAAGATTGATTTCAAATAATCCGTTTGTAAGATTTTTTATGAACGGTTTTTTTAATAATTGTCAATTGTAGACTGACATAGTTAGTTTAATAATAGGGTCGGAATACTCTGAAAAAAGACTGTAAACAGAAGTAAGAATAAATTAAATAAAAAAAATATGAATGATTTAGCTTTAGTGTTATTAGTAGGAATACCAATACTTTCAATCCTCTTTGGTTACTTTTTATGGAAAAGTGCAATGGATAATTATGGTTATAATATATATGGAATAGGTGTAATAATAAGATTATTGATTGCAGGATTAGTTTGCCTTTTCGACCCAATGATTGGATTAGTTCTTCTTGTTATTGTTTCAATATGGAGTTTTATTACTACTCTAAGAAACACTTCTTTCTTTATAGCGTTGTTTGCCGTTTTG
>NZ_FNQK01000027.1 GCF_900107625.1 Bizionia paragorgiae | reverse complement strand
TTTTAAGTCTTTCGACTATCTTTTTAACAACCAAAGAAATTGTCAGTACTCTTAAATGATTTATTCTCTTGTTTTGTAAGCACCGTTTCCAGTACTTACTTACGCTGTCAATTCAATATGTTTATGAACTTTTATTCTCTTTCTCTAAGACCTATATCGCTTAGCGGGTGCAAATATAAAACTTATATTTAAACTCGCAACACTTTTATTAAAAAAAAAGATTCTTTTTTTTTAATACCGTGATTTCAATAAGGCTTTGTGAACTTTCCTAAAACTACAATATGATTGCTGTGTTTCGGGGTGCAAATATAAAACGCTTTTTTTAGTTTCACACTACCTTTTTAATTCTTTTTTTTGACAAATAGCATTTAATTATAAAACCACTTTATTTTCAATGTGTTAGACCTGATTATTTTTTATGAGTATACACAAATAAATAACTTTTGTTTGTCCTTATTATATAGCCTCTATTTTTTAAGTACTTACAACAATCCACTCCTATAGGGTCCAAACATAGTCACCACGCCCTACCCCATTGTCTATTTATATAATAATTATCTAGAGATCCACAGGCTTCAAGCTTAAAACAAGTCCGACGTTAATATTTTAAAAGCACAAGTCCTCAATGTCTTTGAAATTTGGATTAGTAACAGAACGTTTGCGTTAGGGGTTGAGGCTTTGTTGGAGCTCTCCCGATTTTTCTTCGGGAAGCGACTGCCGAAGACCCGACCTCCATTCAAAACAACAGCGTGTTTTGTATGGGGGTAACGCCCAAAAAATTTAAGTGAGAAATAAGCGCCATTTGGTGTTGCTTGATTATTTAGAACCTATTATCTTTGCTTTTCAGATTTAAAATTATTTATGATACATATCACATTACCTGATGGCAGTGTAAAGTCCTTTGATAAGGGGACAACACCAATGGATGTTGCTAAGAGTATTAGCGAGGGATTAGCGAGAAATGTAATTTCTGCAAAGTTTAACGATACAATTGTTGAGGCATCGACGCCTTTAACCACCGATGGATCGTTGACCTTATATACCTGGCAAAATGACGAAGGGAAGAAAGCATTCTGGCATTCGTCTGCTCACGTTTTAGCACAAGCTATTCAGGAATTATATCCAGAAGCTAAATTAACGATTGGACCGGCTATTGAAAACGGGTTTTATTATGATGTAGATTTTGGAGAAACTAGTATTTCTGACAAAGATTTTAAAACGATAGAGACCAAAATGCTTGAGATTGCACGCGGGAAACACGATTTTAAAATGCGTGATGCGTCAAAAGCAGAGGCTTTAGAATTATATAAAAACAATGCTTACAAGACCGAGCTGATTGAAAACTTAGAAGATGGTACCATTACATTTTGTGACCACTCTACGTTCACCGATTTATGTCGTGGCGGACATATTCCTAATACAGGAATAATTAAAGCTGTAAAAATACTTTCGGTTGCAGGTGCTTATTGGAGAGGTGATGAAAACAACACGCAATTAACACGTGTTTATGGTATTTCATTCCCGAAGCAAAAGGAACTGACGGAGTACTTACATTTATTAGAAGAGGCTAAAAAGAGAGATCACAGAAAATTAGGTCGCGAATTAGAATTGTTTACCTTTTCTCAAAAAGTGGGTGCTGGTTTACCGTTATGGTTACCAAAAGGTGCAGCATTACGTGAGCGTTTAGAGAATTTTTTAAAGAAAGCTCAGAAAAAGGCAGGCTATGAGATGGTGGTAACCCCACATATCGCACAAAAAGAACTGTATGTGACTTCTGGTCACTATGCAAAATATGGAGAAGACAGTTTTCAGCCTATACACACACCAAAAGAGGATGAAGAGTTTTTATTAAAACCAATGAACTGTCCGCATCACTGTGAAATTTACAATCACGCCCAATGGTCGTACAAGGATTTACCAAAGCGTTACGCTGAATTTGGAACGGTTTACCGTTACGAACAAAGTGGTGAATTACACGGTTTAACGCGTGTAAGAGGCTTTACTCAAGATGATGCACATATTTTCTGTACACCAGATCAATTAGATGCTGAATTTAAAGAAGTTATAGATTTAGTATTATATGTATTTGGTTCTTTAGGCTTTGAAAACTTCACGGCACAGGTATCCCTAAGAGATCCTGAGACACCAGAAAAGTATATTGGTAGTTTAGAGAATTGGGAAAAAGCAGAGCAAGCAATTATAAGTGCTGCTAAGGATAAGAATTTAAATTACGTTATTGAAACTGGCGAAGCAGCCTTTTATGGTCCGAAATTAGACTTTATGGTTAAGGATGCTTTAGGTAGACAGTGGCAATTAGGAACGATACAAGTAGATTACAATTTACCAGAGCGTTTTGAATTGAGTTACAAAGGCAGTGACAACGAAATGCACCGCCCGGTAATGATTCACCGTGCTCCTTTTGGAAGTATGGAACGTTTTATCGCTATTTTATTAGAGCATACAGGAGGTAATTTCCCGCTTTGGTTGATGCCAAATCAGGTCTCTGTGTTAACTCTTAGCGAAAAATACGAGAAATATGGTGAAAAAGTTTTAAATTTGTTAGAAAATTACGAAATTCGCGCACTTCTAGACAATAGGAATGAAACTATTGGAAAGAAGATTAGAGAAGCCGAAATGAACAAGACGCCATATATGATTATTATTGGTGAGAATGAAGAGAAAGAAGGCAAAATATCTGTAAGACAACATGGTGGGGACGACTTAGGCACGATTAGTGTAGAAGAGTTCTCGGAAATTGTTTCCACAGAAATCAATAAAACATTAAAACAATTTTAAAAATAAGTTTAACTAAAATATTTAAGTCATAGCAATACGTAGAAAAAGATCAAGAGGACCTTTAAGAGTCATTAAAGAAGACCAACACAGAATTAACTCTAAAATTAGAGCTGAGAAAATACGTCTGGTTGGAGAGAACGTTGAAGTAGGAATATATTCAACAAAAGATGCTTTAGCAATAGCAGAAGAACAAGAGTTAGATCTTGTTGAGATTTCGCCAAAAGCTGATCCTCCTGTTTGTAAAGTTATGGATTATAAGAAGTTTCTTTACGAACAGAAGAAACGCGATAAAGCAATAAAATCTAAAGCGTCTAAAGTAGTCATTAAAGAAATTCGATTTGGACCACAAACCGATGATCATGATTATGAGTTTAAGAGAAAGCACGCTGAGAAGTTTTTAAAAGAAGGGGCTAAATTAAAAGCCTTCGTATTCTTTAAAGGACGATCGATAGTGTTTAAAGAACAAGGACAAATACTCTTGTTACGATTAGCTCAAGATTTAGAAGAGCTTGGTAAAGTTGAGCAGATGCCTAAATTAGAAGGTAAACGTATGACTATGTTTATTGCTCCTAAAAAGTAAATTCCCTTCAAAAAGGAAAAGATATTATAAGCGAAATAATTAAAACTAAGACACAAGATGCCTAAAATGAAAACAAAATCTAGTGCTAAAAAGCGTTTCAAGCTTACTGGTACTGGTAAAATAAAAAGAAAGCACGCGTTTAAAAGTCACATTTTAACAAAGAAATCTAAAAAACGTAAGCTTGCTCTGACTCATGATACATTAGTACATAAAGCAGACGAAAACAATGTTAAAATCATGTTACGTTTAAAGTAATATTTTTTTAACCGGTTAAACAATTATAAACCCTGGAGTTAGGCTCGGACTTAAAAATAATTAAGACACCACAAAGTGTTCTTTCTAAGAACCGCCTACTACAAAACACATTTAAAATATGCCAAGATCAGTAAATTCTGTAGCTAAAAGAGCCAGAAGAAAAAAGGTGCTTAAACAAGCAAAAGGTTACTTCGGACGTCGTAAAAACGTTTGGACAGTAGCAAAAAACGCGGTTGATAAAGCGATGCAATACTCGTACAGAGACCGTAGAGTTAAAAAGAGAACATTCCGTGCGTTATGGATTACGCGTATTAACGCAGGAGCTAGATTACACGGTATGTCTTACTCACAATTTATGGGGAAATTAAAAGCTAATAATATCGAATTAAACCGTAAGGTTTTAGCTGATTTAGCGATGAATAACCCTGCAGCATTTGAAGCTGTTGTAAACAAAGTAAAGTAAGGCATTTTGCCAATTAAAAACTATCATTTCGCTTATATATGGAAATCCGATTCTTAATTGAATCGGATTTTTTTTGTCGTTATAATTACTAAGGGTATCACAATACCCTTAGCATTCTACGCAGTAAATCTTATCTTTACGCTAACCCAAACTTTAATTATGGATTTATCCCAAGTAAAATTGGTTATTACAGATATGGACGGCACCCTACTCGATTCGAATCATGAGGTGAGTCCGAAATTTTTTGAATTGCACAGCGCCTTACGAGAACACGATATACTATTTGTAGTTGCTAGTGGGAGGCCCTATTATAGTCTTATAGATAAGCTAGCACCCATTAAAGATGATCTTATTTTTATAGCCGAAAATGGAGGCTTAGCCATACACAAGGATCGCGTTTTACTTTCTACACCCATTGAAAAAAGCAATTTACAGAATCTTGTAACATTAATAAACACTCTAGAAGAGACACACCCTGTATACTGCACAAAGGAAAAAGCGTATGTAAAAAGTAAGTCTGCTGCATTAATGGGGCTATTGTCTGAATACTATAAAAATTATGTAATTATAGATGATGAAAGTGAGATTACAGAAGCGGTTTATAAAATTGCTTTATATCATGAGGAGAGCTCGGAGCGCTACATTTATCCGCATGTAAAACATCTAGAACAGCATTTTAAGGTAAAAGTATCTGCTAACCATTGGGTAGATCTTTCTGAAAACTTAGCTAATAAAGGACACGCTTTAGCATTAATACAACAACATTATACTATCTTACCTTCAGAAACTATGGCTTTTGGCGATTACAATAACGATATTGAAATGCTCAACTTGAGTTATTTTAGTTATGCCATGGGGAATGCCCATCCATTTGTGAAAGAAACAGCACGTTTTGAAACCAAAACAAACAATGAAAATGGTGTAGAACACATACTTGAGCAGTTGCTATTAGCTAAAAAAACATTGGTAACTTAAGCGCAGACGACTACATTGAAACCAGAACAATTTCAGCGAGGTATAATATATTCTTTGGGGTGTGCTAAGTGTATCTCCAGCTTAAACTTACTTTTTATGAACAGCAGATATTTTAAGCGTTTCTTCTTTTCCTTTTAGTTGTAAATCACCTATAAAGCGTGTTGACAGTTTATCACTTAGAATTAAATCTACTAACAACTCATTAGAACACAGTAAATACTCCTTATATTTATTGCATTCTCCTTGAATTCGTGCTGTGGTATTTATAACATCCCCGTGGTATGCGATTTCTTTTTTCACACTTCCTACTTCGGTAACAATTAGTTTTCCACCATGAACACCAGCTTTAAATGTTGGTGTTAATCCGTATTTTTTGGTATAGTACTTAGCTCTTTTTTCTATACGATGATCGAAGTGAAAAAAAATTTCCAAACAGTTATTATTCTTAATACCATTTTTATAATCCCAACTCAATACGGCTTCATCTCCCACATATTGATAAATTTGAGCGTTATACTTACCGACTATACGATTGAGGTCGAAAAAGCAATCTTGAATTAACTCACTATACTTAAAATGACCTAATTTCTCTGCGATGGTTGTCGATGCTTGAAGATCAAGAAACATAAAAACACGCTTCTCTTCTCTAGGTTTTCGGTATTTACCAATTAGAAAATTAAAGAATACACCGCTACCAAACTTATCGTTCGCTATTTTAAAAAAGGAAAATATAAGTGACCAAATAATAAAATAGGCTACCACAAGCCAAAACACTTGATTGGTTTGCCACCACCCTATCTCATCATTATCTAAATTTAAATCCATTGTTGCTTCTACCAAACGAAAAACATAAGACAATGCCGCGATTAAACCTATGAGATAAATAATCGATTTTTGTAATAAAACGACACCCAAAGATAAATTTTTAGACAGGTAATTGTCGTAAAGATACTCGACAACGGCAAACAAAGTACCTATGATACTCCCTAAAATAACTCCTAAGTATAGAATCTCTTTAATAAGTGACTCGCCATTATCGATACCTTCCTCTTCACCAAGTGCATGGTATCTGATAAAAATAAATAGGCAGAAAGCGAAAGACCAAAATAAAATGGTTGCCGATAGTAACTTAAAAAACTTTATAAAATTAGGTTTCAATAGATCGTAGTTTTTGCATTTTAGTGCGTGTTCAAATCAAGAATCAGCCGTATAAGAAAACGTGAGACGAGTCGCATGAATCACATAGTATATTGCTTAAACCGATTAACATTCTATTATTATCCGTCTATCACCATTAAAAATCAACACATGTATTGCGGATATTTTCGAATTATTATTATCAATCGTGTGATATCAAATCAGCTGACGTACTGATTAATCATTTAATATAAAATCTTTTGATGACATAGCGCACGATTTCCGCTAAAAAATTGAGCGTACTTTTTTAGTGAATCTCTAAATACTAGCTGTTCTAAATTGCTGGTCCCCCGTTTGTTTAACGTGAATACAACTAAGATTATAAACAGAAGTGTATTACGTCTTTTGTTTCTTTTTGCGGGCTGCAGGAAAAAGCACATTATTTAGTATCAGTCGGTAGCCTGGTGATGTCGGATGTAAATCGAGTTCTGTTTTTGGATCCCCAACTTTATGGGTATAATCTTCAGGATCGTGGCCACCATAGAATGTAAAGAAGCCTTTACCTTTGATACCGTGAATGTATTTGGCTTCCTGGTTAGAACGGTTTTCTCCCATTACCAAAACAGTTGGTTTAATTAGCTCACGAGAAAAAGACGTTGTTTGTCCCATAAACCCCTTGACTAGGGCGGTATGATTTTGGCAAAGCATGGTTGGAATAGGGTCCCATTTCGCTGAGAAATCCATAAGCGAAAAATAATCCGTTTCTTTTGGAATAAGTCGTTTACTCGTCATATCGATACTCGAGAACTCGTAAACTAACGGACTGCGTTCGAGTATAAAATCGGTAAACGCCATGGTTTTTTGATAATCTAATTTAGATTGGTAATTGGCTTCACTAGGATCGCCATCGAACATGGGTTCACAGATATCGACACCAGCTGCCGATAGCGCAATATCGAAGCTGTCGGTTGCACTGCACATGGCGAACATAAAGCCACCACCAACAACATAATCTCTAATTTTCAGGGCTACATCACGTTTTGCTTCAGAGACTTTATCATATCCCATTGATTTTGCTAAGGCTTCCGCTTCCTTTTTCTCTTCGATATACCATGCTGCATTTTTATAGTTTCTATAAAACTTACCATATTGCCCGGTAAAATCTTCATGGTGCAGGTGTAGCCAATCGAATAAGAGTAACCCATCCTCTAAAACTTCGGTGTCATAAACGGTTTCATAAGGAATTTCAGCATAAGTTAAAACCATAGTAACCGCATCGTCCCATGGCAGTTTACCATTAGGTGTATATACAGCAATTTTGGGAGCTTTTTCTAATACCACCGCTTCCATGTTTTTACTAGGACTGCTTATGGTTTCAAGAATCTCTTCGGTACGTGCATCACTCAAAACCTCGAAGCTAACGCCTCTAATTTGACACTCGCGTTGAATCGCTTTAGAATCTGGGAGTAAAAAGGAACCCCCTCGGTAATTAAGCAACCACTTTACTTTAATGTCTTGCGTTAATGACCAGTAGGTAATACCGTAAGCCTTTAGATGATTTTTTTGCGTTTCGGCATCCATAGGTATAAGGATATAGGATGCGAAAGCATTTGAAGATAATAGGATAAATGCGATGTATAAAAAATATTTTTTCAATTTTTGTTTCATTTAATAGCGTTCCATCCTCAGTGTGGATCACAATATTTGCTGAGGAAGATACGGTAATAGAAAGATACTTAAAAATAATATTCTAAAATCCGATTTTGGTTTTATTTCACATTTATCTCAAGCGCAAGGACCTTTTTTAAGATATCAATTCTGCTATGCCCTTGGTGCTTTTAAATTGTTCGAATATTATTTTTAAAAACACTGTAATAGGGATTGCCATTATAAGTCCGGGAATACCCCAAATAAAGCCCCAAAACATAAGCATAACCAATACCGTGATAATATTAATCGAGAATGATTTACCCATAAATATAGGTTCTAAAATTGAACCAAATAGTACTTGAACTCCAGAGATAGCGATAATAAAAAACAATAAGGTACTACTCGTTTCCAATTCTACAAAAGCAAAAATAGAGAGTAAAATAATGGTTATAAAGGACCCTACCATTTGCACAAAATTAATCAAGAACGCGAAGAGTCCCCAAAAAATAGGAAAACTCACATCGAAAGCATAACAAGCCAATGAAATACCTACTCCAGTTAGAAAGCTTACAAAGAACTTAACTTTAATGAATTTAATAAGATCTTTCTCAATTTTTCTAAATGTTTTTATGGAGGTATGTTTTTTCTTTAAGAGTGTTTTATTCAGTAGTTTTTCGATATTGATAGACTCAGCTAACCATAGTACCGCAAAAAAGGTTGTCATTAATAAAGCCGTTAAAAAGCTACTAACAAATCCAAAAGTAGAGCCAAAGTTATTTACTAAAGCATCTTGATTGATATAGCTCGATAGTTTTTTATCGGCCGGGGTTCCTGTTGCGGTTCCAAAAAAGGATTCGACATCAAAAATAAGAGTCTTAATTTTTAGTTCTGCTTTGTCAAAAAATTGGGTATCGGAAGCTAGGATTTCTTTACTGGACAATTTAACCAATTCGGCACCTAGTTTAATACCTAAAAATATAATAATTAGAACTATAAGTATACTAATTATTTTAGGCACTTTACGACGTGTTAATAAGCGCATTAATGGTAAAAACATTAAAGCGATAAACATAGAGAACACCAATGGTATAAATATAAACGATAATACTTTAAGCAGATAAAATATTATAGGTACTACTATAACCAATAGTAACATATTTGTGGTGCGAAGTTTATCCATTTTGGCTTATTACAAGTTTTAATTTTTTAAAACACAAAAGTACTAAAAAAGTTTTGTGAACTACCGTTTTTTAGAAGGGAACATCGTCATCTTCTGGTCCGCCAAAAGCATCTTGTGGTGATGCTGAAAACCCTGAAGAACTAAACGTATCTTCTCCTTGGTTTTCATTCATTTTACTGTGAAATTCTTGTCCGAAAGGCGTATCGAAATCATCAAGGTTATCGAACTTACCAAGGTTACCAATAAATTTAAGACGAATATTCTCTAAACCACCATTACGGTGTTTTGCAATAATAAACTCGGCTTGACCTGCTGTTGGCGAATGCTCGTCATCATCCCATTCATCAATTTTATAGTATTCGGGACGATAAATAAAGGAAACAATATCGGCATCTTGTTCGATTGCTCCAGACTCACGTAAATCGGATAATAGCGGACGCTTACTTCCTCCCCTAGTTTCTACAGCACGTGATAACTGCGATAGGGCAATTACAGGCACACTTAATTCTTTAGCTAGGGCTTTTAGGTTTCTAGAAATTGTAGAAATCTCCTGTTCACGATTCCCTCCACTTCCTGCAGCAGTCATTAACTGCAAGTAATCGATAATAATCATCTTAATACCATGTTGTGAGGCCAAACGTCTTGCTTTTGCACGTAAATCGAAAATAGAAAGTGACGGCGTATCATCGATAAATAGCGGCGCTTTTTCTAAAGCTTTCACTTTTACGTTTAATTGCTCCCACTCGTGTTTTTCTAATTTTCCTGTTCTTAATTTCTCTGAAGACAATCCTGTTTCACTAGAAATTAAACGTGTAATTAGCTGTACCGAAGCCATCTCTAGGGAGAAAAAAGCAACGGGGATATTTTGGTTAACCGCGATATTCCTAGCCATAGATAAGGTTAAGGCGGTTTTACCCATACCTGGACGTGCAGCAACAATAATTAAATCACTTTCCTGCCAACCTGAGGTTAACTTATCTAACTTATCGAAACCTGAAGGCACACCACTCATACCCTCTTTTTTAGAAATCTCTTCGATTTTCTTTTTGGCTTGGATAACTAAGTCTTGAGCAGTTTCACTCGACTTTTTAATATTCCCTTGCGTTACTTCATACAGTTTAGATTCGGCTTTATCCAATAAATCAAAAACATCTTGTGTCTCGTCGTAAGCATCTTCAATAATTTCACTAGATATTTTAATAAGACTACGCTGAATAAATTTCTGTAAAATAATTCGCGCATGAAACTCAATATGTGCCGAAGAAGACACTTTTTGAGTTAAAGAAATAAGATAAAAATCACCTCCAGCCGCTTCTAGTTTAGCATTGGTCTTTAATTGCGTAGAAACGGTTAATAAGTCAATTGGCTGACTTTCTTGAAACAACATAAATATCGCTTCAAAGATATGCTGATGCGCTTCTTTATAGAACGCATCGGGGCTTAAGATATCGATAACTTCATCCACACCCTTTTTATCGATCATCATCGCTCCAAGCACAACTTCCTCTAAATCAGTTGCTTGCGGTGGTATTTTCCCACGTTCAAGATTTATAATCTTGTTTTTGTCGACTTGATAGCCTTTTAATTGATTAGGTTGATTCATAAAAGCTAAAGTAAATAAATTGTTATGATAATGTGAATTATAAAGTTAATCAATCTTAACAGGTAATGAACAAATTAACTGTTAATAACTTGATTTTCTTGTTAATAAGCATAAAAAAATCTGAAAGACCAGCTTTCAGATTTTATTCTATAAAGATTTTAAAGCGTTTAGCCTTTGTACACTCCCATTTGAGAATATTTATCCATACGCTGACTCACCAAATCTGTTGATGATAACTTTTTTAATTCGTCGTATGCTTTTTCGATTGCCGATTTAACTGAAGCAAATGTTTTAGGACGGTTACTATGAGCTCCACCAAGTGGTTCTTTAATAATTTCGTCTACAAGCTTCATTTTTTTCATATCAGAAGCCGTTAATTTTAAAGCTTCGGCTGCTTGTTCTTTATACTCCCAGCTTCTCCATAAGATTGAAGAACAAGATTCTGGTGAAATCACAGAATACCATGTATTCTCTAACATCATTACTTTATCTCCAACGCCTATACCTAAAGCCCCACCTGAAGCACCTTCACCGATTACAATGGTAATGATTGGCACTTTTAAACGGGTCATTTCTAATATATTTCTTGCAATTGCTTCTCCTTGTCCGCGTTCTTCAGCTTCTAAGCCTGGATAAGCACCTGGGGTATCTAATAATGTAATCACTGGAATACCGAACTTCTCGGCAGACTTCATTAAGCGTAATGCTTTACGGTATCCTTCAGGATTCGCCATACCAAAGTTTCTGTATTGACGTGTTTTGGTATTGGTACCTTTTTGCTGACCGATAATCATATAGCTTTGGTCACCAATTTTTCCCAATCCACCAATCATAGCTTTATCATCTTTAAAACCACGATCACCGTGTAACTCTAAAAACGTATCTCCACAAAGGGCTTCGATATAATCTAAAGTATATGGTCTTTCTGGGTGACGCGACATTTGAACACGTTGCCAAGGGGTTAGATTTTTATATATATCTTTTTTGGTATCCTTTAATTTTTGCTCTATTTGCTTACAAGTTTCAGAAACATCTACTTCACTTTCTGAACCAATAATTTGACATTTCTGTAGCTGTTGTTCTAGCTCTTTAATCGGTAATTCAAATTCTAAATATTCCATGGGGAAATATTGTTTAATTTTTTTGTTAGTGTACAAATATAAAAACTTTAATTGTCTTATGTGTTAAGACCGTTTTCTTTTTATATATTTTATGTTTTTAATAATTCCATTAAGTAAGACTGTGCCTAGTATTATAGCGGCTCCAAAATAAAATGACGTCGACATTTTTTCTGAATCCGGAAACAGCATAAGTGCTAATATAATACCGTAAATGGGCTCTAAATTATAAGTTAAAACCACTGTATACGGGCTTATATAACGCATAACATGTACAGATGCTATAAATGCATAGGCGGTACAAACTGAGGCTAAAATAATCAAGTAACTCCAATCTGACATACTAATATTGAAATGATTTGCAGTAAATCCGTTGCCAAAAAAGTAAATGAATAGCGATATAAATAAGACACCACTTAAAAATTCATAAAATGAAATTTTAGTAGCCGAGTGTGATTCTAAGAACTTTCCATTTAGCACGGCAAATAATGAGGATAAAAAGGCTGATAAGATGCCTAGAACAATGCCGTTAACGTAACGAATTTCACCTTGCATTAATATATACACTCCCATAATGACAAGGCATCCAAAAATAATTTCATACCAAATAACTTTGCGCTTATAGATCAAAGGTTCTAATAACGAAGCAAAAAAAGCGCCCGTAGAAAACATGGCTAAAGCAATAGACACATTAGAAACATTGATAGCGCCAAAAAAAGTAATCCAGTGTAAAGCAATGACTACCCCTGCTCCTGCTAATTTATAAAGTTCTTTAGGAGCTACTTTAATATTGATCTTTGCAATTTTAATATAAATAAACATTAAAATTGAAGCGATAAGCATGCGATACCATACTAATGACACCGCTTCTATTGTGATAAGTTTTCCTAGAATAGCCGTAAAACCTGCAATAAAAACTAGAAGATGTAAATGCAGGTAATTTTTAACTTTATCGTTTAGCATTGATAAGCAGAATAATAGCTATAATTCCGAAAATAATATTGGGGAACCATACAGCCAATAATGGAGAAAAGTCTGATTGTGAGGCTAGCGTTCCAAATATTTTATCGAAAAACACGAACACCATGGCAATACAAATACCAAATGCTAAATTGACCCCCATACCTCCTCTTCTTTTTCTAGAGGAAACGGCCACCGCAATAATGGTTAAAATAAATACTGAAACGGGCAGACTCCATTTCCTGTATAACTCCAATTTATAGCGTCCTATATTGGATGAGCCGCGTTTTTCTTCACGATCTATAAAATGTACTAATTCAGTATACCTTAGGGTTTCTGCAATATATTCTTCAGGCGTTAAATCTTCTAAATCAAAAGAGAACAAGGTGTCTTTACGACGTGTAACCTCAAGAATATCATTGCTTTCCTTAATTTTTCTTTTGACATAATTATTTAAACGGTACGTAGAGTCTTTATCAATAAAATGAATTCTATCGGCACTAATTTTAAAACTCATTTTACCCCTATTAAAGTGTTCTAAGGTGAAATTTCTTCCTGTTTTAGTTTTAGGGTCGAAATTACTAACATAAATAATATCATGATCATTAATCTGTTTTAGCACATTTTTGTTGACCTCTTTTCTTCCTTTTAAATACTTGTATTGGAAATCATTAAATCCTTTACTAGCGTTTGGAGCTAGGTATAAACCTAATAAAATAGAAAAAACAGCAACAATGCTTGCACCGATAATATAGGGTCTTAAAAACCTTGAGAAGGATACTCCCGAGCTCAAAAAAGCTACAATTTCTGTATTATTCGCCAGTTTGGAAGTAAACCATATAACCGATAGAAATAAAAATAAAGGAAATAGTAGGTGAGCAAAATAAATGGTGAAATCTAGAAAATAGAGTAACACCTCTCCGAAAGGTACATTTTTATCTATTATTTTACCAATCTTTTCAGCGAGATGAACAGTTATCCCAATGGGAATAAACAGCATAATCATCACTGCAAAAGTTAGTAGATAACGTTTTAATATGTACCAATCGAGTATTTTCAAGGTTTCGATTTAAAATCTCTACGAGTAGAGTAATTTATGGATTTTTCGTTTTAGAAATTTAGGTTGCAACACTAAACTTTAGGATAAAAATACACGTTATAATTTACTATAAACGGGTATCCATTTGTTTAACCATTTTATCTTTCCAAGTTCTAAAATCTCCTGCTAAGATATGTTTTCTTGCTTCTCTAACCAACCACATATAAAAACCTAAGTTATGTATGGTAGCAATTTGTTTTGCCAACAGCTCATTCACACTAAATAGGTGGCGTAAATAGGCTTTAGAATATTCTGTATCAACAAAGGTTATTCCCATCTCATCGATTGGAGAAAAGTCTTCACGCCATTTTAAATTTTTAATATTTATTGTCCCGTTTGCCGTAAACAACATACCATTTCTCGCATTACGCGTTGGCATAACACAATCGAACATATCTACACCTAAAGCAATATTTTCTAAGATATTTATTGGTGTTCCAACGCCCATTAAATAACGGGGTTTATCTTCAGGTAGAATATCGGTAACCACTTCTGTCATCGCGTACATTTCTTCGGCTGGTTCTCCTACAGACAGGCCTCCAATGGCATTACCTACGGCTCCCGCATTTGCTATATATTCGGCAGATTGTTTACGTAAATCTTTATAAGTACTCCCTTGAACAATAGGAAAAAAGGCTTGAGAATAATCGTATTTAAAGGGTATTTTATCGAGGTGTTTTATACAGCGATCTAACCAACGATGCGTCATATGCATCGAGCGTTTTGCGTAGTTATAATCACAAGGGTACGGTGTACATTCGTCGAATGCCATAATTATATCGGCACCAATACTACGTTGAATTTCCATTACATTTTCTGGTGTAAATGTGTGGTAACTTCCGTCTATATGTGACTTAAATTTAACGCCTTCCTCTTTAATTTTTCTATTAGCAGATAAAGAATACACTTGATACCCTCCTGAATCGGTTAAAATATTTCTATCCCAATTCATAAATTTGTGCAACCCGCCAGCTTTTTCTAATACATCAATTTGAGGTCTTAGGTATAAATGGTAGGTATTTCCTAAAATAATATCAGGATTAATTTCCTCTTTTAATTCTCTTTGGTGAACACCTTTTACAGTACCAACGGTACCTACGGGCATAAAAATCGGGGTTTCAATAACACCGTGATCGGTAGTCACTACTCCCGCTCTTGCGTTACTTTGTATATCTTTTCCTTTTAAATCGAATGTCATAGTGCATTATAATCTTCAGTTCGCAAACCTACTATAATTTTTTAATTTATAAATTCTATTTATGATTATTTTAGGCTGATTCCCTCTTTTATACATGAAAATACACTTCCCCCTTAGAATATATAGAATCAGTTCATTATATAAAACATTACCGTATTATAAGGCGTGGATTGCCTTCCGCTTTAAAAATTGTTAGCAAATTATTGTGTTTCGTTAATAAGTGCGTTTAATCTGTTTTGATTAACCTTTATAATAAACTATTTTTGCTGTATATAAATTAAGCTAAATACAATGCCAAACACACAACAACTAGAAGACATTACAACCCAGGTACGTAGAGATATTTTACGTATGGTTCACAAAGTAAACTCTGGTCATCCTGGAGGTTCTTTAGGCTGCGCAGAATTTTTTGTAGCACTTTACAACGAAATCATGGACAGAAAGGACGGTTTTGATATGGACGGGATTGGAGAAGATTTATTTTTCCTATCTAACGGTCACATCTCACCGGTTTACTATAGTGTTCTTGCACGGGTAGGTTATTTCCCTGTAGACGAGTTAAACACGTTTCGATTATTAAACTCTCGTTTACAAGGTCACCCAACCACTCACGAGGGCTTACCAGGGATTAGAATTGCTTCTGGATCACTAGGACAAGGTATGAGTGTGGCTTTAGGTGCGGCTCAAGCCAAGAAACTTAATGGCTGCAAGCATTTAGTGTATAGTTTACACGGTGATGGAGAATTACAAGAAGGTCAAAACTGGGAAGCTATAATGTATGCTGCTGGTAATAAAGTTGACAATATAATCTCTACAATTGATTTAAACGGACAGCAAATTGATGGTTCTACGGATACGGTATTATCTTTAGGTGATGTACGCGCTAAATTTGAAGCTTTTGGGTGGATTGTTATAGATATTGAAAAAGGTAATAATATAGAGGCGATTTTAAAAGGAATGGCTGAAGCGAAATCTAAAACTGGGAACGGAAAACCTGTTTGTGTATTACTACACACAGTAATGGGTAACGGTGTCGATTTTATGATGCATACACACGCATGGCACGGAAAGGCTCCTAACGACGATCAATTGGCTGAAGGTTTACGCCAAAACGCTGAAACTTTAGGAGATTATTAAAACCAACATACTCCCTAAAGGAGACCTTTTTTAAATTTAAGTTTAATTAAATAGATTTCCGTTTTCACGGAAAATTAATATGAAAACATACGAAAACACAGGAAATAAAGATACACGTTCAGGTTTTGGAGCGGGATTAACAGAGCTTGGAAAAACAAACGAAAATGTCGTTGCCTTATGTGCCGATTTAATAGGATCGCTAAAAATGGATGATTTTAAGAAAAATCATCCCGAACGTTTTTACCAAGTTGGTATTGCTGAAGCTAACATGATTGGTTTGGCTGCCGGATTAACAATTGGAGGAAAAATTCCTTTTACAGGAACCTTTGCTAACTTCTCTACAGGTCGTGTTTATGATCAAATAAGACAAAGTGTAGCTTACTCTGGTAAAAATGTAAAAATTTGTGCTTCTCACGCCGGTTTAACTTTAGGTGAAGATGGAGCAACACACCAAATATTGGAGGATATTGGCTTAATGAAGATGTTACCAGGGATGACAGTAATTAACCCTTGTGATTATAACCAAACAAAAGCAGCGACTTTAGCGATTGCAGATCACGACGGACCGGTTTACTTACGATTTGGAAGACCATCGGTAGCAAACTTTACTCCAGCCGATCAGAAGTTCGAAATAGGAAAAGCACTACACCTTGTAGAAGGTGCCGATGTCACTATTGTAGCTACTGGTCACTTGGTTTGGGAAGCTTTAGAAGCTTCAAAAGCACTGAATGAGAAAGGTATTTCGGCTGAAGTTATAAATATTCACACCATAAAACCTTTAGACGCTAAAGCGATTATCGATTCTGTTAGCAAAACAAAATGTATTGTAACTGCAGAAGAACATAATCACTTAGGAGGTTTAGGAGAAAGTGTTGCTCGTGTATTGTCTCAACACCTACCAACCCCTCAAGAGTTTGTAGCAACAAACGATACTTTTGGTGAGTCTGGTACGCCTGCTCAACTTATGGAGAAGTACGGATTAAACAGTGATGCTATTGTTAAAGCTTGTGAAAAAGTTATAAAAAGAAAATAAAATAGATTAGTTGTCGTTTTAATAAATCACAAATAAACGATAACTATGAAAAAATTAATGACAACCGCTTTGTTTTTAGTGGCAATCACTTCGGTTTTTGCCCAAAAACAAGGCGGTTTTGGTTTAAAAGGAGGTGTTAATTATAACGCAAATGGAGATTATTATGATTCGGCAACAAACACCTACGAAAGTCCAGAATCCGTAATAGGTTACCACCTTGGTGTATTTGCGAAAATTGGAGATCAATTATATTTCCGCCCAGAACTCATGTATTCTAAAACCGAATCTGAATACACCTCTGGGAACTTCGAATTACAAAAATTAGATGCGCCACTTTTGGTCGGGCTAAACATAACAGGACCATTACAAGTATTTGCCGGACCTTCGTTACAATATATAATCGACTCCGATTTTGAGAACGCAACTATAGGTAGCTTTAAAGACGATTTTACGGTCGGTCTTAATTTGGGTATCGGTTTAAGTTTTGATAAAATTGGAATCGACCTACGTTACGAAAGAGGTTTTAACGACAATGAAGCATCAGTAATTAACGACAATATCACTATTGACAGCAGTCGTTTAGATGCGCGTGCAGATCAACTTATACTATCGCTTTCTATTTTATTATAAACATATATAAATGACAAAAAAAGCCATCGCAATTGCGATGGCTTTTTTTGTCATTTATCTTGTCGATTAACTACTTTGGTTAGACAAGCTTACTGTGGCATCTAAATAGTTTGGAATACCATTTCCGTTTGTATCATCGTTAGTTGGGTCTCCATCTTCATCAATATCTTCGTATATTGTTATCACACCATCACCATCATCGTCATTATCAACGAAGTTTGGTAATCCATCACCATCCGTGTCGTCGTTAAAACCATTACCATCCCCATCTAAATCTTCTAAATGAGAAGGCACTCCATCAGAATCATAATCAGTATCACTTCTAGTAATTACACTAAATCTAAAAAATACAGGAGAATAACTTGGTATATTAGTTAATTCAGAAGAAAAATATCCTAACCCAGAAGGAATAAAAACAGCTCCGATACCATGATTATGGTAAACAGTTTCACCACTATCATTGTCAGTAAACCCCTGAGATGTTTTAAATCTGACTAATCCTTCTCTAAACCCTCTAATAACACCTAATTCGTCTCCAGCTGTTGTTAAATTAAACGAGGTATTTACAGTTACAGCACTATCAAAGACAGTACCATTTGGCACTGTTCCTTTATACAAAACTGCAGCTTTATCTAGACGATGAACAGACTCTCCTAAACCTTCTCTAACCTTTAGAATATATAACTTATATTCAATATCATCCTGAGTAACAGTATGCAATTCAAGTTTTGGATAAGTTGCGCTATCCAAGAAATCTATAATAGCTAAATCTGTAGATGTATCTGAAAGTTCAGTAAACTCTATGCTGTAAGAATCATTTGGCGTAACAGTAGGAGGTGTTGTAGTTAAATCACTATACATTGGGTTGTTCTGAAACTCTGCATAATTAAAAGTATGACTTTCTAAAAACGCCTCTATTTCGGCTATATTCTCATCATAAACCTCTTGTCTATCTCTTTCCACGAATTCAGCTTCTACCTTTTCGTCTTCATCACAAGAAGTTACACTTATTCCTAAGGCAAAACATAGTAAGAACAATTTTGTTATTTTCATAATGCTTATTTTTGCTGCAAGATAAGTTTAAATATAATTTTGTACAATATCATTAACATAGAATTTAAATTATTTATATGCGTATAGACAAGTATTTATGGTGTGTTAGATACTATAAAACCAGAAGCATTGCAACAACCGCTTGTAAGAAGGGTCATGTTAAGGTAAACGGACAAGCTGTTAAACCAAGTCGTGATGTTTTTGCTACCGATAAAATAGAAGTCCGCAAAGACCAAATTAACTATTCCCTGACGGTTTTAGACGTGCCTCCAAATCGTATTGGCGCTAAACTAGTAGACCTATATAGGGTAGATACTACCCCGAAATCTGCTTTTGAAGCTCAAGAGTTATTAAAATATGCAAAAGATTACTACCGTAAAAAGGGAACGGGACGACCAACAAAAAAAGATCGAAGAGATATTGATGATATCTATAAAGAAAATGAATCATAAAAATTGGTTTTAATACCAATTCCATTTTATATTTGAACAAAATAACTTCCTATGACAACTTTAAAAAATAGTATTCTATCTCACGATGAGATTATTCATAAAATTAAAAGAATTGCTTATCAGATTTATGAAAGTAATATGGATGAATCCGAAGTTATTTTAGCGGGCATTGATAGTAACGGTTATATTTTAGCGAAAAAACTTAAAGTTGTTCTTACAAAAATATCACCTATCAAACCTATACTATGTAAAGTAAGCATCGATAAGAAAAACCCACGCGAAGCGATAAAGACATCTTTAAAACCAGAAGAGTACGCTAATAAATCGGTGGTATTAATAGACGATGTACTAAATTCAGGAACCACCTTAGTTTATGGGGTGAAACATTTTTTAGATGTCCCTTTAAAACAATTTAAAACAGCTGTTTTAGTCAACAGAAACCACAAGAAGTTCCCAGTAAAAGCTGATTTTAAGGGTATTTCACTTTCTACATCATTAAATGAGCACGTCGATGTTTCTCTTGACGAGAAACCATTTAAAGCCTATTTAAAATAGCTTGTCTTGAAGTTCTTTTAGAATGATTTCCGCACTATTATTTGCATTAATAGTAATATCAGAAAGGTTATAAAAATTAGAACGTTCAAACAAGTGCTTACCTATAAACTCTGTAAGTAAATCATCGGTTTCGATATGACTTATTAAAGGACGTTGCTCTTTTTCGGACTTTAAGCGGGTCACTAAAGTAGGAATGGAGGCTCGCAAGTACACAGATCGTGTATTACTTGCCGATTTAATAAGTTCCATATTATTATAATAACAAGGTGTTCCTCCTCCTAAAGAAATAACAACATCATCCTTACCATCTAACAACTCCATTAAATAGTTACGCTCTACTTTTCTAAAATAAAGCTCTCCTTGCGTTTCAAATATAGATTTTACGGATTTATTTTCTTTCTCCTCTATATAATTATCTAAATCGATAAACTGATAGTTAACCTTTTTTGCAAGTTGTTTTCCTATAAAAGACTTCCCAGAGGCCATATATCCTAAAATAATTATTTTCATTTGGTACGCTTAAGAATTGATTTTTAAAAACATAGAAAATTGATTTACAAAAAAACGAAAAAAAAATCAATCCAGACTTGTGAAATTGATAAAAGGTTATATCTTTGCACCCGCAATAAGGCAACAAAAAACAATGACCTGGTAGCTCAGTTGGTAGAGCATCTCCCTTTTAAGGAGAGGGTCCTGGGTTCGAGCCCCAGCCCGGTCACTAAAAAAGTTAAGCATCGCTTAACTTTTTTTTTGCCTTGTAGTTTTTTAAACTCGCGCACGTGGCGAAATTGGTAGACGCGTTGGCTTGAGGGGCCAGTGACCGCTTTAGGTCGTGGAAGTTCGAATCTTCTCGTGCGCACAATTAAATCCTTGTTAGTCCTTATTCTATAGGAGTTTCAAGGATTTTTTATTTCGCTATCCTCCCCATAATACACCTACAATAAACTACAAATATCTAAATTATACTTTGTGGTCTCGTTTATTTTTTCTATATTTACTACTTCATTATGAATCTCTTAGTTGAGATAGCAACCTGCAATAACAAGCGAAGGTGCTTTAACAATGAGCCTTTACAAAGGAAAAAAATGTATCATTTCTCTTTATTTAAGATTATCCGGTTAACATAATGTTTTAAGAAACCTTATACATTATAACTATGCAAACTGAATTAATTAAACTAAAAGTTAAACACCCTTTATTACTAGAAGAATCACAACTCTCTAATAAAAAGGACCAATTAAACCGAAACTTATTAGCGCTTATTAAGGAAATCAAAACACAAATTTCCATACACTCCAAATCAACAATTATAGCGCGTTTTAAATATCTACTAGAGCACAGAATACCCAAATTTTCTAGAAACACGACCTATGAGGACCTCTCGACATCAAAAGTAGATTGGACCACCAAACTTTACACTAAAAAATCACTAAAAAACATACTAAGTATTTTAATAGAACACACAAAGACGACACCTAATTATGAAGCTATGGCAAATAGTGTATTGACTTTTATTGGATCATTCCTAAATGTTGTGTTTAGGCAAAAATTGT
>NZ_FNQK01000028.1 GCF_900107625.1 Bizionia paragorgiae | reverse complement strand
ACAAGAAAGAGTACAAGCCAGCGGTTAAGCACTAATGTGATTGGTGTTTTTGCGAAAATGGTTTTTCCATTTGCAAAAATGGTAATCGACAAGAAGGAGTACAAGCCAGCGGTTAAGCACTAAGAAATTAGTGTGATGTTAATGAGAGATGCATTAGCAAAACGATTTGGAATTAAAAATAAAATAGGGTGTTTGCCAAAAGGTTCGTATTTTGGCAAGCATCCTATTTTTTTTATGATTAAAAACGGGAAGTACCCGGATAAAACAACCCCATTGAAATACTATCTTTTAAAATGAAAACAACTATTTCCACTTCTGTATTAAGTCTATTGTTTTTTGCTTTTAGTCTGACGGCATTCTCACAACAAGAATTAAAGAATAAGATTGTCGATTTTATGACTTTAGAGCCCTTAGAAAGTGCAAGTGTGTATATCCAAAACACGACTATAGGTACAGTAAGTAACTCCGATGGTAAGTTTGTGTTATTGGTGCCGCAGGCTCATATTAACGATACCTTAGTAGTGTCTTCTATAGGTTATAAAAGTTATAAAATGCCTATAGCGCTTTTTGATAATACTAAAGAAGTTTATTTAGAAGAAGATATTGCATCGTTAGAAGAGGTGCAGTTGGTAACTACACCGCGTCCTAAAACAGGGAATGATATTGTATTGCGTGCTTTAAAGGAGTTGCCAGAAAACCTTCCGGAAAACCCGTACATGCAAAAGGGATTTTTAAGACATAAAGAGCGAAATAAAAAAGAATTTAAATGGCTTATTGAAAGTGCTATTACCCTATACGATTCTAGTTTCCAGTCTCCAGCGGCTAAAAATTTAAAAATTAACGTCGATCAGGTTAGAAAAAGTTACGATCTTCGAGATATTGATAGCACCTTAACGTATACGGCTTATTTAAAAGATAAAAATCCAAGATTAAATTTAAGAAATAAGAATTTACGTCGTGACACCATTAAAACGGCAAACCTTATAAAAGCGATTAAGTGGAACGATACGCGAATTAATGGTTTAGAGAATCTATTTAAAGGAAAACTAAATATTGTTAGAAACTCGAATACTTCAGAAGGGTTATTTAGTGAAGATATTTTAGAAACGCATCATTTTGTCTTGGATACTATTTTGGTGGATGACGGACGAAAAATTTACAAGATTAAAATTGATGAAGGTCGCGAGCTAATCGACCTAAAAACCAAAGGTATTTACAATGGGGGATATCGTGCCGAGGGTTGGTTGTATGTGTATTATGATACCTATGCTATTAAAAGAATTGAATACAATTTAGTAGCGAAATCTCCAGCACAAAAAAGTAGAAGTAAAACCTTATTTGGTACTACCGTTAATCATAAATTAGTGATTAATTATATCGAATATCAAGATCGAATGTATCCAAATTTTGTGTCTTACGAAACGCCAAAATTGGTTAATGTAGGGACTAAAGCAAAAGCACGTGCGCAGGCGAATGCGAATTCTAAAAATCAGCAGGAAATGGAGCCTAATAATGACGAACGTTTCTATTATGCTGTTCAAGAGTTATTATTTTCAGAAATCATTTTAGAAGAAGGTAAAATAGCAGAAGCCTTAAACAAGCCTTGGGATGCCGATATTTTTGCGGTAAAACCATATAATAAAACCTTTTGGGAAAGTTATAATACCTTTTTAGAAAGTGAAGAGGATGAGAAATTAATTCAAGATTTAACGAAACGCTCAACGCTTTTTAAAGACTAAACTCAAGAGGATAAAGGATGAATTTGGCTGATAAATAGTACGGATTGGTGAAATAGTTAAAAAAATGAAGTTTTCATTTTGATACTATAATTTCCTTTATATATTTGCACTCCAAAATTTTAAAAGAGAGGAGGTTATGGTTCTATGTTAAGAATTCCAGTAAAAGACGGAGAAAATATAGAGAGAGCGTTAAAAGTTTACAAGCGTAAATTTATACAAACTCAAACAAAAAACAGATTGCAAGAGAATAAGCAATTTACGAAACCTTCGGTTGCTAAAAGAGCTCAAGTTCAAAAAGCACAATATGTTCAGAAATTAAGAGATGCGGCTAATGCATAATTAGAAGTACACTTTATAGAAAAAAGCTCACTAGTTTATAGTGAGTTTTTTTTTGTTTATATCTCTCGTTATTTTTAAAAGTACTACCTTTAAAAGTCATTATAATTTGAGACTAAGAAAGATGTCATTACAAGTTTTTATAGACTACCTCACGCTAGAGAAAAATTACTCTAAGCATACCGTAACGGCGTATGCTAGAGATATCGAAAAATTTCAAGACTTTTTACAAGAGCGCTATAGTGATGCTGAGGTGTCGGATGTTAATTACTCACAGATTAGATCGTGGATTGTAGAGTTAGTAGAAGATAAACTTTCCAATCGCAGTATTAATCGTAAAATATCCTCTTTGCAGTCCTATTTTAAATTCCTTTTAAAAGTGGAAGCTATTGAAGTCAATCCGCTAGCAAAACACAAAGCGTTAAAAACGAGTAAAAAGATTCAAGTTCCTTTTTCTGAAGCCGAGGTAAATAGGGTGTTGGATGGAAGAGCTCACAATAATACCTTTGAAGGCCTGCGAAACAAATTAATTATAGAGCTTTTTTATTCTACGGGAATGCGACGTAGTGAATTGATTGGGTTACAATTGTCGAGCATCGATTTCTCCAACAAAACGATAAAGGTTCTCGGGAAACAAAATAAAGAGCGTTTTATTCCCTTATTGGATAGTGTTATTGTAACGCTTAAAGCGTATTTGCAAGAACGTCAAGCACTTAAAAACAACGGAGATTCTAACTATTTATTTTTAACCCAAAAAGGCGTTAAAATCTACGAAACTCTTGTGTACAGAATAATTAATGAGTACTTTAGTGAAGCTTCCTTGAAAGCAAAAAAGAGTCCGCATATATTACGTCATTCGTTTGCGACACACTTATTAAATCAAGGGGCAAGTTTAAATGCTGTCAAAGAGCTTTTGGGGCATGCCAGTTTAGCGGCTACACAGGTCTATACGCACAATAGTATCTCAGAATTGAAAAAAGTGTATTCTAATAGCCACCCTAGAAGTAAAAAGTAAACAGGTAGTAATTGTTTAATTTAAAAATTAAAAATATGAAAGTGAACACACAATCCGTAAATTTTCACGCAGATCAAAAATTACTTAATTTTATTCAAACTAAAATGGATAAGTTAGATATGTATTATGATAAGATCATCCAATCGGATGTTTATTTAAAGGTCGAAAATACTAGTAATAAAGAAAATAAAATATTCGAAGCAAAAGTAAGTGTTCCTGGTGATAGCTTTGTGGTGAAAAAGCAATGTAAGACCTTTGAGGAGGGTGTTGATAGTGCTATTGCTTCTCTTGAAAGACAGCTAAAAAAGCGAAAAGAGAAATTAAGAGCATAAAAATGATAAAAAATTTGCAAAAAATGTTTTGATTAAATAAATAAATATATACATTTGCAGTCCGTTAGAAATAGCGGACTTTTTTTATCCGTAAAGAAAGTAGTAAAAGCCGATGTAGCTCAGCTGGCTAGAGCAGCTGATTTGTAATCAGCAGGTCGTGGGTTCGAGTCCCTCCATCGGCTCAAAAAAACAGAAGGTAGGAAACTACCGATTGTTAAGTTCTTTAAAAGAGTGATAAGTTTTAAAATTGGGGAGATACTCAAGCGGCCAACGAGGGCAGACTGTAAATCTGCTGACTACGTCTTCGCAGGTTCGAATCCTGCTCTCCCCACAATTTTAAAGTTTGAAAAGGATTTTAAATAATTGCGAGAGTAGCTCAGTTGGTAGAGCGTCAGCCTTCCAAGCTGAATGTCGCCGGTTCGAACCCGGTCTCTCGCTCTAATATTTAGCCGGTGTAGCTCAGGGGTAGAGCGTTTCCTTGGTAAGGAAGAGGTCACGGGTTCAATTCCCGTCATTGGCTCAATTTTAAAGACAATAAAAATTAGAACACTAATTATTATATAACTAAGATTAAATTATTAAAACATGGCAAAGGCAACTTTCGATCGTTCAAAACCACACTTAAATATTGGTACAATTGGACACGTAGATCACGGTAAAACAACCACGACTGCAGCTATTACTAAAGTATTAGCTGATGCGGGTTTTTCAGAAGCAAGATCATTTGATCAAATTGATAACGCTCCAGAAGAAAAAGAAAGAGGTATTACAATTAATACGTCTCACGTAGAATATCAAACAGCAAATCGTCATTACGCTCACGTTGACTGTCCAGGTCACGCGGATTACGTAAAGAACATGGTTACAGGTGCTGCTCAAATGGATGGTGCTATCCTTGTAGTTGCGGCTACAGATGGTCCAATGCCACAAACACGTGAGCACATCTTATTAGGTCGTCAAGTAGGTATCCCAAGAATCGTTGTATTCTTAAACAAAGTGGATATGGTTGATGATGAAGAGCTTTTAGAGTTAGTAGACATGGAAGTTAGAGAATTACTTTCTTTCTATGACTATGATGGTGATAACGGACCTGTAGTTGCAGGATCTGCACTAGGAGCACTTAACGGTGAACAAAAATGGGTTGACAAGTTACTAGAATTAATGGAAGCTGTTGACAACTGGATTGAAGAGCCAACACGTGATATGGATAAGCCTTTCTTAATGCCTATCGAAGATGTATTCTCTATTACAGGTCGTGGTACTGTTGCAACTGGTCGTATTGAGACTGGTGTAGCTAACACAGGAGATCCTGTTGAGATCATTGGTATGGGTGCTGAAAAGTTAACTTCTACTATTACAGGAATTGAAATGTTCCGTCAAATTTTAGATAGAGGTGAAGCTGGAGATAACGCTGGTATCTTATTAAGAGGAATTGAGAAATCTCAAATCTCTAGAGGTATGGTTATCACTAAGCCAGGTTCTGTAACACCACACGCTAAATTTAAAGCTGAGGTTTATATCCTTAAAAAAGAAGAAGGTGGACGTCACACTCCATTCCATAATAACTACCGTCCTCAATTCTACGTTCGTACAACGGATGTAACAGGAAACATTTCGCTTCCAGAAGGTGTTGAGATGGTTATGCCAGGAGATAACTTAACTATCCACGTTGAGTTAATCCAACCAATTGCAATGAATGTTGGTCTTCGTTTCGCTATCCGTGAAGGAGGAAGAACAGTTGGAGCTGGTCAGGTAACTGAAATTTTAGACTAATTAAGTCTCAATAATATAAAGTTAAGGTGTCTAGATCAATCAAGGCACCTTGACTTTTATCTACGGGTTTAGCTCAGTTGGTAGAGCACTGGTCTCCAAAACCAGGTGTCGTGAGTTCGAGTCTCTCAACCCGTGCAAAATAAAAATGATAAAGTTTAAATTTATCTTTTAAAAAATAGATTAAAAAATGGCTGGAATAGTAAATTACGTAAAAGAATCATTTGGCGAGTTGAAAAACAATGTGACTTGGACTCCGTGGTCTGAAGCACAAAGCTTAACTATTTTAGTGGCTGTATTTTCAATTGTCTTCTCTTTAGCAATTTGGGGAGTAGATTCTGTTTTCAGCAAAGTGGTAAGTTTTTATTTTACTTTAATCAACGGATAAGATAAATATTTATGGCTGAAGTAGGAGAGAAAAAATGGTATGTTGTAAGAGCAGTAAGTGGTCAAGAGCATAAAATTAAAACGTATATCGAGAATGAAATCGCTCGTTTAGGTCTTCAAGATTATGTAGAGCAAGTATTGGTTCCTACAGAGAATGTAGTTCAAATTCGTAATGGTAAGAAAATAAACAAAGAAAAGGTTTATTTTAGCGGTTATATTATGATTAAGGCTAACTTGTCTGGAGAAATTCCTCATATAATTAAATCTATTACAAATGTTATCGGTTTCCTTGGTGCAACTAAGGGGGGCGATCCTTTACCGTTAAGACAGTCTGAAGTAAACAGAATGTTAGGTAAAGTAGATGAGTTAACGGTAGATACAGATTCGCACGTGGCTATTCCTTATACAAAGGGAGAAACTGTGAAAGTTATCGACGGACCATTTAATGGGTTCGATGGTACTATCGAAAATATCAACGAAGAGAAACGCAAGCTTGAAGTTATGGTGAAGATTTTTGGAAGAAAAACACCTTTAGAACTAAGCTATATGCAAGTCGAAAAAATATAATAATTGTTACAATAAAGATGGGATTAATCTAAGCTTCCAAAATTAGATTGATACCGAACTAAATTATTAAAAATGGCAAAAGAATTAAGTAAAGTAGTTAAGTTACAAGTAAGGGGAGGTGCAGCGAATCCGTCGCCACCGGTTGGACCCGCTTTAGGTGCTGCTGGAGTTAACATCATGGAGTTCTGTAAGCAATTTAATGCTAGAACCCAAGATAAAGCTGGTAAAGTATTACCGGTTGTTATTTCTGTTTACAAAGACAAATCATTTGAATTTGTAATTAAGACACCTCCAGCTGCAGTACAATTATTAGAAGCGGCCAAAGTAAAAAAAGGATCAGGTGAACCACATGTACGTAAAGTAGCAAAGGTTTCTTGGGATCAAGTGAAAACAATAGCAGAGGACAAAATGCAAGATTTAAATGCATTTAACATCGAATCGGCTATGAAAATGATTGCTGGAACTGCGAGATCTATGGGTATAACTGTTAAAGGTGGTGATGCACCTAATTAACCTAAAAAGATTTTAAAAAAATGGCAAGATTAACAAAGAAACAAAAAGAAGCTCAAGCTAAAATAGAGAAGGATAAAGTATATTCTTTAACTGAGGCTTCAGCATTAATAAAAGAAATTACTAACACAAAATTCGATGCTTCTGTAGATTTAGCAGTTCGTTTAGGAGTAGATCCTAGAAAAGCTAACCAAATGGTAAGAGGTGTAGTATCTCTTCCTCATGGAACAGGTAAAGATGTGAAAGTATTAGCATTAGTAACTCCAGACAAAGAAGCAGAAGCTAAAGAAGCTGGGGCAGATTACGTTGGTTTAGATGAGTACCTTGATAAAATTAAAGGTGGTTGGACAGATGTAGACGTTATCATTACTATGCCAAGTGTTATGGGTAAATTAGGTCCTTTAGGACGTGTATTAGGTCCTCGTGGTTTAATGCCAAACCCAAAAACAGGTACTGTAACAATGGACGTAGCTAAAGCAGTTACAGAAGTAAAAGCAGGTAAGATTGATTTTAAAGTTGATAAAACAGGAATCGTTCACGCTGCAATTGGAAAAGCATCTTTTAGTGCTGAGAAAATTCAGGAAAACGCAAACGAATTATTAACAACATTAATGAAACTTAAACCAACTGCGGCGAAAGGAGTTTATGTGAAGAGCATTTATATGTCTAGCACAATGAGTCCGAGTATAGCTGTTGACACTAAAATTGGTTAGTAGTTAAAACTTTATATTATGACAAGAGAAGAAAAATCACAAGTAATTGAAGAATTAACTGCACAATTAGCAGAGAATGCAAATATATATTTAGCAGATATCTCAGGATTAAACGCAGCAAATACTTCAAATTTACGTCGTGCTTGTTTTAAAGCAAACGTAAAATTAGCAGTAGTAAAAAATACATTACTTGAAAAAGCAATGGAAGCTTCAGATAGAGATTTTGGAGACTTACCATCGACTTTAAAAGGAAATACATCAGTAATGTACTCTGAAACTGGAAACGCTCCAGCGAAGGTTATTAAAGCTTTTAGAAAGAAATCAGAAAAGCCACTTTTAAAAGGTGCTTTTATAGAAGAAGAAGTTTACATTGGCGATAACCAATTAGACGCTTTAGTTGATATCAAATCTAGAGAAGAATTAATCGGAGAAATTGTTGGATTATTACAATCTCCTGCTAAGAATGTTGTTTCTGCACTTAAATCAAGTGGAGGAAAACTTTCAGGAATTCTTAAAACATTATCTCAGAAAGAGGGATAAACAAATAAGTACGCACTTACACAAACATATATTAAATTAAAATTAAAACGGTAGAAAAATGGCAGATTTAAAAGATTTCGCAGAACAATTAGTTAACCTTACAGTAAAAGAAGTTAACGAATTAGCAACTATATTAAAAGATGAGTACGGTATCGAACCAGCTGCTGCTGCAGTAGCTATGGCAGGTCCTGCTGCTGGCGGAGATGACGCTGGAGAAGCTCAAACTGAGTTTGACGTAATCTTAAAATCAGCAGGTAGCGCTAAGTTAGCTGTTGTAAAATTAGTTAAAGAATTAACTGGTTTAGGATTAAAAGAAGCTAAAGGTTTAGTTGACGATGCACCAAGTGCTATCAAAGAAGCTGTTTCTAAAGATGAAGCTGAAGCATTAAAAGCACAGTTAGAAGAAGCAGGAGCAGAGGTTGAGCTTAAGTAAGCTTTACACAGAAAATTAACAAAGGTTTAGGTCTGGAGCAGTGGCTCTCAGACCTAGACCATTTGTCGTATATAGCCACGAGCTATAAACAAACATTTTTTTTTAATCAAAATTTCGTCCATTGATGTTAGTAACACAAGCTGAAAGATTAAATTTCTCGTCTATTATCAATAGAACTGAGTATCCAGATTTTATGGATATTCAAATAAAGTCCTTCCAGGATTTTTTCCAGTTAGAAACAAAATCTGAAGAAAGAGGTGATGAAGGGCTATACAACACCTTTCTGGAAAACTTTCCAATAACAGACACTCGTAATCAATTCGTTTTAGAATTCTTAGATTACTTCATAGACCCACCAAGATATAGCATTGAAGAATGTATCGAGCGTGGACTTACTTATAGCGTTCCACTTAAAGCAAGATTAAAACTTTATTGTACCGATCCTGAACACGAAGATTTCGAAACTATCGTTCAAGATGTATACTTAGGTACTATACCTTATATGACACCTTCTGGTACTTTCTGTATCAATGGTGCCGAGCGTGTAGTTGTATCTCAATTACACAGATCACCTGGTGTATTCTTTGGTCAGTCTTTCCATGCTAATGGAACTAAATTATATTCAGCAAGAGTTATTCCTTTTAAAGGATCTTGGATCGAATTCGCTACTGATATTAATCAAGTCATGTATGCGTACATTGATAGAAAGAAAAAATTACCAGTAACAACACTGTTTAGAGCAATAGGCTTTGAACGTGATAAAGATATTTTAGAGATTTTTGACCTAGCCGAAGAGGTGAAGGTTTCAAAATCTGGTCTTAAAAAATATTTAGGACGTAAATTAGCTGCACGTGTATTAAATACATGGCATGAAGATTTCGTAGACGAAGATACTGGAGAAGTAGTATCTATTGAAAGAAATGAAATCGTATTAGACCGTGATACTGTTTTAGATAAAGAGAACGTCGAAGAAATCTTAGAAGTAGGTGTTAAAACCATTCTTTTACATAAAGAAAGTGCTGAACAAGGCGATTACGCAATTATTCATAACACCCTTCAAAAAGATCCAACAAACTCAGAAAAAGAGGCTGTTGAACACATCTACCGTCAACTACGTAATGCTGAGCCGCCAGATGAGGAGACTGCACGTGGAATTATTGACAAATTATTCTTTAGTGACCAACGTTACTCTTTAGGAGAAGTTGGACGTTATAGAATGAATAAGAAATTACAGTTGGATATCGGAATGGATAAGCAAGTGCTTACCAAAGAAGATATTATTACTATTATAAAATATTTAATCGAATTAATTAACTCTAAAGCAGAGATTGATGATATTGATCACTTATCTAACCGTCGTGTACGTACAGTAGGAGAGCAATTATCTCAACAGTTTGGAGTTGGTTTAGCGCGTATGGCGCGTACTATTCGTGAACGTATGAACGTTCGTGATAACGAAGTATTTACACCTATAGATTTAATTAATGCGAAGACCTTGTCTTCAGTTATTAATTCATTCTTTGGTACAAATCAGTTGTCTCAATTTATGGATCAAACCAATCCTCTTGCCGAAATTACGCACAAGCGTCGTTTATCAGCATTAGGACCTGGAGGTTTATCAAGAGAAAGAGCAGGTTTCGAAGTACGTGATGTTCACTATACGCACTACGGTCGTTTATGTCCAATTGAAACGCCTGAGGGACCAAATATTGGATTAATATCTTCTTTATCTGTATATGCTAAGGTGAACCCTATGGGATTCATCGAAACACCATACCGTAAGGTAACAGATGGGGTTGTAGATATTAAAAGCGAACCTATTTATTTAAGTGCTGAAGAAGAAGAGGAGAAATTAATCGCTCAAGCAACGGTAAAAGTTGATGAGAATGGTAAAATTCTTCACGATAAAGTTATTGCACGTATGGAAGGTGACTTCCCGGTAATCGAACCGTCAAAAGTGGATTATACCGATGTTGCACCAAACCAGATTTCGTCTATTTCAGCATCTTTAATTCCGTTCTTAGAACATGATGATGCCAACCGTGCGTTAATGGGATCTAACATGATGCGTCAGGCTGTACCATTATTACGTCCGCAAGCACCAATTGTTGGAACAGGATTAGAAAGAAAAGTAGCATCAGATTCTCGTGTGTTAATTAATGCCGAAGGAACTGGAGTTGTAGAGTATGTAGATGCTAACGAAATCGTTATCAAATACGAAAGAACAGAAGATGAAGCTAAAGTAAGTTTCGAAAGTGATACGAAGTCTTATCCTTTAGTAAAATTCAGAAAGACAAACCAAGGGACGTCTATTAACTTAAAACCTATCGTTAAGAAAGGAGATATAGTTAAAAAAGGACAAGTATTATCTCAAGGGTATGCTACTGAAAAAGGAGAATTAGCTTTAGGACGAAATATGAAAGTAGCCTTTATGCCTTGGAAAGGGTATAACTTTGAGGATGCGATTGTAATTTCTGAAAAAGTAGTTCGCGAAGACATCTTTACATCGATTCATATTGATGAGTACTCTCTTGATGTAAGAGATACAAAATTAGGTAACGAGGAGTTAACAAACGATATTCCTAACGTTTCTGAAGAGGCTACAAAAGACCTTGATGAAAATGGAATGATTCGTATTGGAGCCGAAGTGAAGCCTGGAGATATTTTAATTGGAAAAATTACACCTAAAGGTGAAAGTGACCCAACTCCAGAAGAAAAGTTATTACGTGCTATCTTTGGTGACAAAGCTGGAGATGTAAAAGACGCTTCATTAAAAGCATCACCTTCATTACACGGTGTTGTTATTAATAAAAAATTATTTGCTCGTGCGGTTAAAGATAAACGTAAGAGAGCTCAAGATAAAGAAGATATCGCTCAATTAGAGACCCTTTATAATACAAAATTCGATGAGTTACAGGCTGTTTTAGTCGATAAGCTTTTCGCTATTGTAGGAGGAAAAACGTCTCAAGGTATCTTTAACGATTTAGGTGAAGAAGTATTACCAAAAGGTAAGAAATTTACGCTTAAGATGTTAAACGCTGTTGACGATTATACGCACTTAACTGGTGGTACTTGGACAACAGATGAGCACACAAATAAATTAGTTGCCGATTTAATTCACAACTATAAGATTAAAGAAAACGATTTACAAGGATCTTTACGTCGTGAGAAGTTTACGATTTCTGTCGGAGATGAATTACCAGCAGGTATTATTAAACTTGCTAAGGTTTATATCGCTAAGAAACGTAAGCTTAAAGTAGGGGATAAAATGGCAGGACGTCACGGTAACAAAGGTATTGTTGCTCGTATTGTTCGTCAAGAAGATATGCCTTTCTTAGAAGACGGAACACCTGTAGATATCGTACTAAACCCGCTTGGTGTACCATCTCGTATGAACATTGGGCAGATTTATGAAACAGTATTAGGATGGGCTGGACAAAAATTAGGACGTACTTATGCGACACCAATTTTTGATGGTGCAGAAATTGATGATATCAATGCACTTACCGATGAAGCTGGAATTCCAAGATACGGACATACGTACTTATACGATGGAGGAACAGGTCAACGTTTTGATCAACCTGCAACAGTAGGAGTTATCTATATGCTTAAATTAGGGCATATGGTAGACGATAAAATGCACGCACGTTCTATAGGACCATACTCATTAATTACACAACAACCTCTTGGTGGTAAAGCACAATTTGGTGGTCAGCGTTTTGGAGAGATGGAAGTATGGGCACTTGAGGCATACGGTGCATCGAGTACTCTAAGAGAAATCTTAACTGTGAAATCGGATGATGTTGTTGGTAGAGCTAAAACTTACGAAGCAATCGTAAAAGGTGAACCAATGCCAGATCCAGGATTACCAGAATCTTTCAACGTACTTATGCACGAATTGAAAGGATTAGGATTAGACATTAGATTAGAGGAATAATAGATATTCCCGCGAAAGCGGGAATCTTTTAGATTGAAGTGCAAACTTCAACTATAAAACAACAAAAGTATTCAGCATTATGGCAAAAAAACAAGATAAGAATACAGTACAGAGGTTTAATAAAATCTCCATAGGTTTAGCATCACCAGAGTCTATTTTAGCGGAATCTAGAGGTGAGGTTTTAAAACCTGAAACTATTAATTATCGTACACATAAACCAGAAAGAGATGGTTTATTCTGTGAGCGAATTTTTGGTCCTGTAAAAGACTACGAATGTGCTTGTGGTAAATATAAAAGAATTCGCTACAAAGGTATTGTTTGTGACCGTTGTGGTGTAGAGGTAACAGAAAAGAAAGTACGTCGTGATCGCGTAGGACACATCAACTTAGTTGTGCCTGTTGCGCATATCTGGTATTTCCGTTCTTTACCAAACAAAATAGGGTATTTATTAGGCTTACCATCTAAGAAATTAGATATGATTATATACTACGAACGTTACGTAGTTATTCAACCAGGTAATGCTAAAAATGCCGAAGGAGAACCATTACAAAAAATGGACTTCTTAACTGAAGAAGAGTACCTAAATATTATGGAAACTCTTCCTCAAGATAATAACTATCTTGAAGATACAGACCCTAATAAGTTTATAGCTAAAATGGGTGCTGAGTGTTTAATCGAGTTATTATCAAGAATTGATTTAGATACGTTATCATACGAATTACGTCATAAAGCAAACACTGAAACGTCTAAACAACGTAAAACAGAGGCTTTAAAACGTCTTCAAGTCGTTGAAGCTTTACGTGAATCTAACGAAAACAGAGAGAACCGTCCAGAATGGATGATCTTAAAAGTTGTGCCAATTATTCCGCCAGAATTAAGACCTTTAGTGCCTTTAGATGGTGGACGTTTTGCAACTTCTGATTTAAATGATTTATACCGTCGTGTAATTATTCGTAACAACCGTTTAAAGCGTTTAGTTGAGATTAAAGCTCCTGAAGTGATCTTGCGTAACGAAAAACGTATGTTACAAGAATCTGTAGATTCATTATTAGACAACACACGTAAGTCATCTGCTGTAAAAACAGATTCTAACAGACCATTAAAATCACTTTCAGATTCACTTAAAGGTAAGCAAGGACGTTTCCGTCAAAACTTACTTGGTAAGCGTGTTGATTATTCTGCACGTTCTGTAATTGTTGTAGGACCAGAATTAAAATTATTCGAATGTGGTCTTCCTAAAAACATGGCTGCCGAACTTTACAAACCATTCATCATTCGTAAATTAATCGAAAGAGGAATTGTAAAGACTGTAAAATCAGCGAAGAAAATTATAGACAAAAAAGAGCCTGTAGTTTGGGATATCTTGGAAAACGTTCTTAAAGGACATCCAGTATTACTAAACCGTGCTCCTACGCTTCACCGTTTAGGTATTCAGGCTTTCCAGCCAAAACTTATTGAAGGTAAAGCGATACAATTACACCCATTAGTGTGTACAGCCTTTAATGCCGATTTCGATGGGGATCAAATGGCGGTGCATTTACCATTAGGACCAGAAGCTATTTTAGAATGTCAGTTATTAATGTTGGCATCTCATAATATCTTAAACCCTGCAAATGGTTCACCAGTAACAGTACCTTCTCAGGATATGGTACTTGGTTTATACTATATGACCAAGTTACGTACGTCTACACCAGAAGTTAAAGTTAAAGGTGAAGGGTTAACATTCTACTCTGCAGAAGAAGTAAACATTGCTTATAATGAGCAACGTGTAGATCTTAACGCGCAAATTAAAGTAAGAACAATCGACTTTAATGAAGAGAGAGAATTAGTACCTCAAATTATTGAAACAACTGTAGGTCGTGTACTTTTCAACGAAAAAGTACCAGCTGCAGCAGGATATATCAACGAAGTATTAACCAAAAAATCGTTAAGAGATATTATTGGTGACATACTTAAAGTAACAAGTGTACCGGAAACGGCTGCTTTCTTAGATGAAATTAAAACTTTAGGATACAAATTTGCATTCCAAGGTGGTCTTTCATTTAGTTTAGGAGATATTATTATTCCACCAGAAAAGCAATCTATGATTGATAGTGCCAATGCGAAAGTAGATGGTATTATGGTGAACTATAACATGGGACTTATTACTAATAACGAACGTTATAACCAAGTTATTGATATCTGGACGTCTACAAACGCAGAGTTAACAGAGCTATCTATGAAACGTATCCGAGAAGACCAACAAGGGTTTAACTCGGTATATATGATGCTTGATTCTGGAGCACGTGGATCGAAAGAACAGATTCGTCAGTTAACAGGTATGCGTGGATTAATGGCGAAACCTAAAAAATCTAACGCCGGTGGTGGAGAGATTATTGAAAACCCGATTTTATCTAACTTTAAAGAGGGACTTTCAATTTTAGAATACTTTATTTCTACTCACGGTGCGCGTAAAGGTCTTGCCGATACCGCATTAAAAACTGCCGATGCAGGTTACTTAACACGTCGTTTAGTAGATGTATCTCAAGATGTTATTGTAAACAGTGTAGACTGTGGTACATTAAGAGGTGTAGAAGTAACGCCATTGAAGAAAAATGATGAAGTTATCGAGAAATTACAAGACCGTATTGTTGGTCGTGTAGCACTTAACGATGTCTTTAATCCGGTTACAGATGAGTTATTAGTTGCCGCTGGAGATCTTATTGATGATGCTATTGCTGCTAAGATTGAAAAATCACCAGTTGATAGTGTAGAAGTACGTTCACCATTAAGTTGTGAAGCTAAAAAAGGAATCTGTGCTAAATGTTACGGACGTAACTTAGCGACAAATAAGATGGTTCAACGTGGGGAAGCTGTTGGTGTAGTAGCCGCACAATCTATTGGAGAGCCAGGTACACAGTTAACACTTCGTACTTTCCACGTGGGAGGTATTGCAGGTAACATTTCTGAAGAGAATAAACTTACTGTTAAATACGATGGTAAAGCGGAAATCGAAGAATTGAAAACTGTAAAAGGTCAAGATGCTGAAGGAAATGATGTAGATATCGTTATCTCTAGAACATCTGAACTTAAATTAGTAGATAAGAAAACCGGAATTACTTTAAGTACAAATAATATTCCTTACGGTTCTACCATTTTAGTTAAAAATGGAGATACCTTAAAAGCTGGTGATGTTGTTTGTTCTTGGGATCCATATAACGGTGTAATTATTTCTGAATTTGCTGGAAAAGTGAGATATGAGAATATCGAACAAGGGGTTACTTACCAAGTAGAAATTGATGAGCAAACTGGTTTCCAAGAAAAAGTAATTTCAGAGTCTAGAAATAAAAAATTAATACCAACACTTATTGTTGAAGACAGTAAAGGAAACGCTATACGTTCTTACAACTTACCAGTTGGTGCCCATATTATGATTGACGATGGAGAAAAAGTTAAGATTGGTAAAGTCTTAGTTAAAATCCCTCGTAGATCGGCAAAATCAGGAGATATTACAGGAGGTCTTCCACGTGTTACCGAGTTATTCGAAGCGCGTAACCCTTCTAACCCAGCAGTTGTTAGTGCAATAGATGGTGTGGTATCTTTCGGAAAAATTAAGAGAGGTAATCGTGAGATTATTGTAGAATCTAAATTAGGAGATGTTAAGAAGTACTTAGTTAAATTATCAAGTCAGATTCTTGTTCAAGAAAATGATTTCATAAAAGCGGGTATGCCTTTATCTGATGGTTCTATTACGCCAAATGATATCTTAAACATTAAAGGCCCTGCAGCAGTACAACAGTACTTAGTGAATGAGGTTCAAGAAGTGTATAGATTACAAGGTGTGAAAATTAACGATAAGCACTTCGAAGTTGTTGTAAGACAAATGATGCGTAAAGTTCGAATTATCGACTCTGGAGATACAATCTTCTTAGAAGACCAATTGGTTCATAAATCTGATTTTATCGAAGAAAACGACGATATATTTGGTAAAAAAGTGGTTGAAAATGCAGGAGATTCTACGAACTTAAAAGAAGGTCAGATTATTACGGCATTCGAATTAAGAGATGAGAATTCATTGTTACGCCGTGAGGATAAAGCGCTAGTGGAAGCTAGAGATGCTCAACCAGCGACAGCAACACCAATTTTACAAGGTATTACAAGAGCATCGTTACAAACAAAATCATTTATCTCTGCAGCCTCTTTCCAAGAGACTACAAAGGTTCTTAACGAAGCAGCAGTAGCAGGTAAAGTAGATCACTTAGAAGGTCTTAAAGAGAATGTAATTGTAGGACACAGAATTCCAGCAGGAACAGGAATGCGTTCTTATGAAAACATTATCGTAGGATCTAAAGAAGAGTTCGACGAAATGATGCAAGCTAAAAAAGAGGTTAATTATAACTAAATAACAGCTACCAAGTTTACGCGTTTCTAACGTACTAAAAATGGTGTCTAAAGTAGCCCAACGCAGGTTGGGTCCTCTGAAATAACAAAAAAGTCCTGCCTATCAGCAGGACTTTTTTATTTTATAAACGTATTAATCAAAAGACTTTCACTTTAACGAAAGCACAAACAATACTACTATGGCAGAAAATAAAAATGATAATAAAACAAAACAAGGACAAATTAATATAGAATTAGATGAGAAGGTGGCCGAAGGTACCTATTCTAATTTAGCAATCATAAATCACTCTGTTTCAGAATTTGTAGTGGATTTTGTGAGCATTATGCCTGGAACACCTAAAAGTAAGGTGAAATCTAGAATTATTTTAACCCCACAGCATGCTAAGCGATTACTTAAAGCTTTAAACGAAAACATACAACGCTTCGAAACTGCCCATGGTGAAATCAAGGATTATGAGCAGCCGCCAATTCCATTGAATTTCGGACC
>NZ_FNQK01000029.1 GCF_900107625.1 Bizionia paragorgiae | reverse complement strand
TCTTTTTAAAAGACTTTTTAAGCATCGTAACCACTTGTTTAAAATTTGGTTTTTCAGATAACTCATAACTTATTATTTCTCCGTTAAATAAATCAATTATTGGTGATAAATATAATTTGTTTCCAGAGACTTTAAATTCGGTTATATCGGTAGCCCATTTATTATTTGGTATTTTAGTTTTGAAATTACGCTGTAATATATTGGGAGCTGTTTCACCTACTTCTCCTTTATAAGATTGATACCTTTTAACTCTAATTAAGCTTTTTAAACCCAATTGACGCATTAATTTTAATACTGTTTTATGATTAACTATAATGCCTCTTTTGTTTATCTCTAAAGTGATTCTTCGATATCCAAACCGTCCTTTATGATAATGGTATATTTGGCTAATTAATTGTTTTATCTCATTGTATTTATCTCCTAAAAGATTTTTTTTGTGATGATAGTAATAACTACTTCTTGCCATATTGGTATGATTTAGTAATGTTTCTAAATCGTACTTATGCCTTAATTCTGTTATGGCTACTGCTTTTCGTTTTGCTCTTGTTGAATTAAGGCCTGTAACTTTTTTAGCAAGTCCAGTTCTGCTCTTAAAGATTCATTTTCTAATAAAAGTTCCTCTTCTCGAGTTAAGAGTTTGTTAGACTTCTTTTTTGCTCTCTTAAATTGCATAGATTTAGGTTTACCTCTTGTTTTATGGTTTAACCCCCTAATACCATCTTTTTTGTAATTACGATGCCAATTCATAACTACAGATTTAGTAGAAATATTAAACATTAAACAAGCTTGACTGAAAGATAACAAATCTTTGTCAATGGCTTCTATAACTTTAAGTTTGAATGGTAAGCTATAGACTTTGTTTTTTCTAGGCAATAAGCCTTTTTTGCCATATTTTTCATAAAAACGAATCCAATCATGGAGTGTTGTATGATGACAACCATTTAGTTTAGAAACAGCATCTACTGTTTTGTGTTTTTTCAAAACTTCATTTACACAGCGAAGTTTAAAATCGTAATTGTACTTGACTTTTCTTTCCATAAAAATACCCTCAAATAGTGTCTAACTTTTTGGGGGCAGTTCAAAATCCGCGAGGATTTTCGTAAGTAGGCGAGGACCAGCCATTAATTATACACGTTGTTCTACGCAGTTTTTATTCCGTTTGTGTTTATTCGCACGAGTCAAATTCCGCTGTGTTTTTAAAATTCTATTTCTTCTTTTTTTTCTTAAAATCTCAAAAAAATTTCGGATTTCATTCCGCAATGTTTTTCCGCACGTTTTACCGTTTTGTTATTCAGCTCAAACTTTGGGTTTTCTTGGTTTTTCTCGTTAAAGACGAAACCTGGGAAAATCCTTTTTTCATACAGTTCAGCCGTTACGTTTAGCGATTCTGCTATTCAGCCGAAACTTTTCGGTTAGCTAAATTTTTGATGCAAATAACAGGTTTTGGGCGAATCCTAAATTCCACTTTTTTCCGCACGTTTTGCAATTCCGCAAGAGTAATTAATTCCGCCGTTTTTTTTCAGTTTCAATTTCAAATTCGTTTCATTTTTTCTTTCTTAAAAATCAAAAAACTTGAATTTAAGCACAATTTTCGTTGATTTGGTCAAATTGCGTAGAACGTTTATGTATAAGAATAGTTGCGGGTTTGTATGCGAGGAATTTCCGAAGGAAATTCAGACATTACAAACACGCAACGATCTTTGATTAAGCACTAAACCGCAATTATTTTTATATGGTGTTAGGTTTTCGTTTTTTATTTTTCTCACTAATAATTTTGTTTAGACTGACTCTTACTTTTAGTAAAAAGTTACTTGATTTGCGACCCGTTGCTTATTCCGTTTCTGTTTTTAAAACCGCAAACTTGCTAATTTCTGCGTTTGAGTGATAAATTTATTTTTATGCTCAAACTTGCTAAATTTTCGTTTGAGTAATAAATTCATTTTTTATTTTACCCGCAAAAATATTAACTCAGTTTTGAGTAATAAATTTGCATACTTTTTGTCTTTTTTTTATTAAAATACTTATGTTTTTTACACTAAACTTTGGCAGGAATGAACCTCTTTTAAAATGAAACCTAACTGTTTTGTATAAGATTAGTTGCGTGGTTTAGCAATGAATTTAGCAAATACAAACTGAATAGAAAAACCGCGAGGATTTTCGTAAGTAGGCTTGCACTAGCAATTAATTTTATACGTTGTTAGCCATAGTATTTTAATTTCCGAATGGACTTTTGTCGTTCATAAACGGACTTTCAAAAGTTGCCCAATCAGTTGTATTTATTGATTTTCCGTCAGTATTCATTGGTGTAAACCTAACTTTATATTTGCCTTTGTTATTATAAGTAAATGCTCCAGCACACATTCCGTGTCCAACATTAAGTTTACCATTCCATTCTTTGATATAGAAGACATTAGTTTTATTTGTACTCAAGTCAACAACTTCGGTCTTGTACCAAATTTCAGATTCCGATTTATTTTTTATATTAAAAATTGCATTTGCTTCTGGACCACAGCCATAATGTATAACATCCGTTTTTTCAAATTCAAGGGTAAGATTAGAATTCAGATTCTCAATTGATTTTTTAACTGTTGTTTTCCAATACACTTTTTCTCTTTCTTTTTTCTCTCTATTATACTGCATCATTTCTCTCCCTTCATTTTCGGTTTGGTCAGAGTATTTTAGAAAGTAAGTAGTATTAGGTTCTAACTCTTTTGAAGGTTTAAAAATTGCTTGAGTTAAACTCATTTGCCCTTTTAAAATTTCTTGAAGATTTAATTTAATCAATTCTCCGTTTTCACTTTCGAGATAGATTGTTCTTTCTTTAAAACTGTTGATTGTTTTTTGGCTAAAAGAATAGCCTTGAATAATGAACATTGAATTTAGACTAATTTCCTTTTTTTCAGGATAGAACGTCATTCCGCTCATTGCACATTCCGCAAAAGCTATGTTAATTCCAAAAGTCAAGAGTAGAAGAAGAATGATTTTTTTCATAATGTTAGTTTTCTAACTTGTATCAAATATCGTTCCGTTGATATTATGGCTAACGTTTTTGTGTAAGGAACGTTGCGGTTTTGTATGCGAGGATTTTCCGCAGGAAAATCAGAAGCTAGCAAAAGAGCAACGACCAAACGATTGAACTAAAATAAGCAATGTTTTTTACACGGTGTTGCAAGTAGTAGTTTTTTCTTTTCAACTAACTTAAAACTCAAAATAAAACCGGGAAACAAACCAGTAAAAATTCCGCTTGATTTATTCCGTTGAGACTTTCCATTCCGCAAACTTGCGCAATTCCGCAAGAGTAAATTACCGCGTTCTGTTAGGTTTTCCGCAATGGTTTATAAATTCCGTTTGCGTGGCAATTCCGCAACAAACTTAATTCAGATTTTGGATAGGAAATTCAACGTAAAGTTTGTAAAAATCGGTCGTTTTTCAATTCTGAATTCCTGGCGTCTGAGTGAGTTCCGCTATTACTTGCAACGTTTATGTATAAGAATAGTTGCGGGTTTGTATGCGAGGATTTTCCGAAGGAAAATCAGACGTTACAAACACGCAACGACCTTTGTTTTAGCACTAAGCCGCAATTATTTTTATACGGTGTTGGCATTAGTATTTTTATTCAATTTTAGAAAATTCCATTATGTTTATAAATTTCTGAATTAAATCTAAATTTTCATTTTCTTTAAAAATATCAATATCGAAATATTCTTTTCTAATTTGGTTATTTGCAATACTCATTTTTGTTAACATTGGGATTATACTTTTTAAATACCTATTATAAAAACCAATCAAGTCATTTTTCTTATTTGGGATTTTGTAACCATATTTTCCTTCTATGCTTACAATTATAATTCCTTTATATCTCAAACTTGAAATTAATTCACGAAGATTTTCTATAGATGACTTCTTATTAACTCTTGTTAAAACATTGACTAATTCATAAGATTCAGAAAGGCGATATGGGTCAGTTTTGTAAATTAAAAGTAAGTGTTTTAGTAATTCCGTCTCTTCTATAGTTGCTTTATCACTTTGCAAGTAATCTAATACTATTTTAACACATAATTTCCCAACATTTTTATCAGATATGTCAATGTCTTTGTTATATTTTCCTAAATAATTTGATGTTTCATATGGGTAAAAATCAACAAATAATCTGTCATTTATTTCATTGAATATTTCATTCGCGTTTTTGTCTTTGTGACTTGAACAATATATTTTTCCAACACAACCTGAAAAAAAATCAGCCATTTGTATTAGAGGCTCTTCGTATTTATCATCCGCAATTTTGTAAACTCTATCAGGTTGAAAAAGCGTTGGCTGGAAAACACGTTTGCCAATATAATTCCTTAAACTTTCTCTGAATTTTTCTTCTCCAATTTTGTCAAAATAGATTTCAAAACTCTCATATCTTTCTACAAATTGAGTTAAAAATATTCTTTGAAAAAATTTATAAAAAACAGTTTTGTCTTCTAAGTTTTTATTGTCGATTTTTCTTTTGTCAATTACCAAGCTAAAAACTCCAAAATCTATTTTTTTAAATTCAGATATTATTTTAAGTCGCTTTTCTATATTTAGTTTACTTGACTTTATAGGTGAACCTTGTCTAAATTGATTAGAAATGCTTTGTCTTAAATCTTTTGCTTTCTCAATGTCTTTTTCATCAATAACTACTGCTGTATATATAAAATGAGAAGGTGTGCCTAATTTAGATTCGGTATCCAAAAACGCATTTCCAAATTCATCAAAATATATGTATGCTTTGTTCTTCATTCGATATTAATGCCAACGGTTTTGTGTAAGGAACGTTGCGATTTTGTATGCGAGGATTTTCCGCAGGAAAATCAGAAGCTAGCAAAAGAGCAACGACCAAACGATAGAACTAAAATAAGCAGTGTTTTTTACACGGTGTTAGCTTTTAGTGCTTTTTGTCTGCTTAATATGTCGTTCAGATAACTCTTTCCTCGATCGCGTTTTTATTCCGCAAACTTGCTCAAATTCCGCAATATTTTTAATTCAGATGTCGCGTGAGCAATTCCGTAACAGGCTAAACTCCGATTGAGTATAATTCCGAGTTTTCAATTCAGTTTCGATTCCGCAAACAAGCTAAAAGATCAGACGAAATTTAAGTTAAGGTAGGGTAGGAGTTTAGCGTGTTTTTCAAAAATCGGCAGCTTAGTTTTTCGGTTTTTACTAGCTTAAAATTCAAAAAAAATTCGATAATCAAACCAGGCTTTTTTCATTTGCGCAAACTTGCTCCAGCATTAAAGCTAACGGTTTTGTGTATAGTTAGTTGCGTGGTTGAGCGAGTAAGTTAGCAAATAAATCACAGATAGAACATTCCGCAGGAATGTTCGTAAGTAAGCTAAAAAAAAGCAATTAATTATACACGGTGTTGTGCAACGGTATTATATTTTTTTATTGTCAGGATTTTTTCGATTTGAAAATAGTGAAATTATTTCAATAGAATTTTCAATTATTCGATAGTACAAATTGTTATGTTTTTCCACAACTGCTTTTCGGATTCCTTTTTTTTCATAAGAGTCAGGGAAGATTTCTGGTGTTTTAGAAATCAACTCAATCGTGTGGTCAAGTTTTGCAGAGAATTTTCTTAATTCTTTTTCAGTCCAATTATTTTCTAAATATTCAATAGTCTCTTTTAACTCAGAAATTGCGTGGTCAGTCCACAGGATTTTATAACCACTCTTCATATATCTTTTTGACATTTGAGTGAGAAGTCAGTTTACCATTATCGGCATCTTGTATTCCTTTTTCTATAGATCTTTGTTCATCAGTCGAAATATTATTCCACCAATCGGTTTTTTCTTTTTTTCTTAACTTCATCAATTTATCAATCAAAGACTTGTCATCCAAAGTGGAAAGCCACTGAATTAATTCAATTTTCTTATTTTGAAGATTTATATCCATAGAATCAAAGTTACAAATTTATTAATGAATTTCAATTTTTACGTGATGCTTTTTACTGTTGCACAACGGTTTTGTATATGGCTCGTAGCGTGCAAATTAGCAATAACTATTCGGTTAAGCACGAGCCGAATTTTTTATTTTTCTTATTACCTTTTCTTTTCAATAAGCCAAATTAAAAAATTTGGCGGACTTCGCAAATATGCCAGAACTTCCAATTAATCAACTGACCAGCTATGAGCTATATACGTCTTAAGTTAGCATTTTAATAAAAACACTAAATTAAGACATATAAATAAGAAGGAACAAAAGAGAGGAATAAGGTTAATATATACGCAGAGACTTTGATCTCGTCAACATTGAAAACCCCCTCTCTTTTTCTACACAGATTTCGTACAGTTCTATGAGGCTTTTAGACCTCGATTTCAAGTCGTTGAAACTCGCGTAGTCGTCCTTTCAAAAAACATTTTCTTATGAATAAAGATATTAAATATTTTGGAATTGACATTAGTCATTTGGTATTCGATGTTACGGATTCTTCAGGTAATTATTATCAGCTTAAAAACAATCCTGCTGGGTTTAAAAAGTTTTTAAAACTCTTGGGAGTTGATAGTCATTGTGTGATGGAAGCAACCGGTTATTATCATTACCAGTTAGCGTATTTTTTACTGGAATCAGGTATAAAAGTGTCTGTCGAAAACCCCTTGTCTGTAAAACGTTTTATACAGATGAAATTAACAAAGAATAAGACTGATAAAAGTGATTCTAAGCTTATTTGTGAGTATGCTAAACAAGTCGAATTAAAACTATGGAAAGGGAACTCGAAGCATCAAACAGAATGTCTGCAAATGACTAGACTCCTTTCAGTATATACAAAACAGAGCACTATGCTTAAAAATAAATTACATGGCGAAGCTGTTTTAGGCAACCCAAGTAAAACTGTTGTAAGCTCTTTAAAACGTAGTTTAAAACAAGTGCAAAAAGAAATGAAAACCTTGGAGGATAAACTAATAGTTTTAGTTAAAGAAGTGCACCAAGACGTTTTAACGCGTTTAAAAAGTATTCCAGGTATAGGAAATAAAACATCATTAATGTTAGTGGTTCTCACAGATGGTTTTGAGCGTTTTACAAGCGGCAGTGAGTTGTGTAGTTATGCGGGTCTAACTCCAATAATTAGGAAGAGTGGAAGCAGTGTGAGCGGCCGAAGTAAAATCAGCAAAATGGGAAATCAAAAACTGCGTAATTTATTATTTATGTGTAGTTTTAATGCTTGTAAATACAATAAGGCTTGCAGAGAAATTTACGAACGAATTGTTGCCAAGGGAAAGAGTAAAAAATTAGCATTAATTGCAGTCTGTAATAAGCTACTAAAACAAGCTTTTGCAATAGCTAAATCTGGATTAATATATGATGATTCTTATAGAAGTACTTTAGTTAAAAATTAATGGATTTTTACTTGTTTTTTACCACAGTACTTTGTTACCCAACGTTTTTTCACCGTTTCTTTAGGTCAAATCCTAAATTCAGTTGTAGCATTATTGGCCAAATATTCCCATTTCCATTTGTGTCAATGTAATATTGTGGTCCGACGTCAAAAAGTAAATGAAAATTCTTTCCATATTTTCTTTGTATTCCCCAAGTTGGTCCAAATGCGAAATCAAAGTCAGAAGTCCGATTTACATTTTCAGCTATTGAATTTCCACGAGTTATTAACCTAAAAGACACAAAATTGCCAGAATTATTTTCTGTATTTCGGTTTTTTCCGTCTCTTTTATTTAGGTTATAAAACCATTTTTGTTGCAAATCAAGAAATGGACTAATGATATAAATAAATCCACTTCCACCAAAAGTCAAGTCAGGATATCCTCCTCCATAACCTATTCCGAGTGCTGAAGAAAATGTCGAGTATTGTCCAGTCGGAATTTCTAATTCAATTGCTGGATTCAAAAAATTCACACGCCAAACTTTTTCTGTTTCAATTTCGTTATTCTCTTGAGCGTAATTTACAGTTGTTAATAGTCCAAAAACTAAAATTAATAGGCTTTTTTTCATTTTTTTTCTTCGTAAGGTTTTTTTCAAATGTTGGGTAACGGTTTTGTATAAGATTAGTTGCGTGTTTTAAGCACTAAGTTAGCAAATAAATCACAGATAGAAAGTCCGCGAGGACTTTCGTAAGTAGGCGAGAACTAGCAATTAATTTTATACGTTGTTAGCTACAGTGTTTTTAATTTCTCGTACAAATCATTCAATTCGTATTCTATTGGAATTAATAATTCTCCGTTATAATTTACAATTCCCCATTTCATTCCAATCCTTGCATATGCTATTGATTGAGAATATTTTTTTTGTTTAATTTTTCCAAATCCGAGTACTTTACTTTCATCACCTTCTATTAATTTAATTTCATCGTACTTTTCGGTCAAGAGCTTTTTTTTCCTGTAATCCCAAATTTGCCATTCATTATTTTTCTGCAATGCAGTTAACCCTTTAAATTCACTTAATTTATTGTCATATTCAAATTTAAGTAAAGTTTCTCCCTTAAAATTTACAATTCCCCACTTTAAACTGTCTGAAGCAACTACTTGTTCCTTAAAAGGAACTCCTAAACTCTGATATTTAAAGTCTAGAATAGTTTCATTTTTAGTATTTATTATTCCAGCTTTTCCATTTTTTCGGGCAATTGCCAAACTATCTATAAATACATAATTCAAATCGTACTGACATTTAATAATTTCCTCTCCCTTAATATTTATGTACCCGAAATAATCTCCTTCTCTTACTTTTGATAAACCATCGAAAAACTCTCCGATTACCATATATTTATATTCAGTAAGTGGTTTGAAATTATTGTCAAAAAGAGCATAATCTCCATTGAAATCCAATTGTACTTTGATAAATCCATTTGACAAAAAGTCTATGTTGGAATATTTTGGTTCTAAAATGAAGTTGCCTAAACTGTCCGATATCCCATATTTATATAAAATCTCACGAGTGTCTGAACCTAAACTTTGTCCAATAACTTTAGCAATTTGTTTAGTAAAATAGAACTTTTTATTTTTAAAATTAATGCGATGATATTTGGGGTGAACTATGATTTCATTATCCGATGATATTATTCCGAGATTATATTCTCCATAATATTTAGACCTATATCCAAAAATAAATTTATCGTTACCAACGTATTTTAGATAACCATACTTTGCTGGAATAATTAGATTGTTTTCTTTGTCAATCGCTCCTAAACTATCATTTTGGGCAATAACTGCATAATCTTCCGAGAACTTTCTAGCATATTGATATTGAGGTTTTATTTTAATTTCTCCAATACTATTTTTATATCCCCAAAATTGATTTTTTTCGAAAGGTGTTAATTCTTGAGCATACAATGTTTGTTGCCAAAAACTAATTGTCAACAATAGTAAAAAACTTAAATTTATTCTCGATTTAGACATTGTAGCTAACGGTTTTGTATAAGAATAGTTGCGTGTTTGCGTGCGAGGAATTTCCGAAGGAAATTCAGATGTAGCAAATACGCAACTACCTTTATTTAAGCACAAAATAGCAATTATTTTTATACGTTGTTGTAACACGTTTTTTTATTCAGCCCAACCGTGATAAATATGCAACATAATCAGTAAAATAGTCAGCTCAAAAATTATAAATCCGCTTATTTTATTTTTTCTCAAACTCCAAAATCCAATCCCGAGTAAAATTCCGAAAGCTATTCCGTAAGTCAAATTCACGTACGAGTAAAGTTCAGCCGTACTGTAATAATAAGGAACAGGTCCTTCTCCGCCAAAAGGATAAAATTCGGTTTCTTTTTTAATTCCAATTTTATAAAATTCAGCGAGTCCAAAAAACGAATAGAATCCGCTCAAAAGAATTGCAATTCCAGTTATTATTTTTTCGAATATGGATTTTTCTGTTTTCAATTATTCTGTTAGCGTGTCGGTTTGGTCAAATGTGTTACAACGTTTCGTGTATGAGCAGTGGCGTGGTTCGTCACGGACAATTGCAAACAGGTAATTGCCATTGGAAAATCCGCAGGATTTTCCAAGTAGGCGAGGACAAGCCATTGCTTATACACATTGTTACCTGCAGGCTTTTCTTTCTGTTTATATTAAAAAGGTAAATCATCGTGTTCTTCAGCAATTTTTATTGGTTTTGGGAATTTAGTTTTAAAATATGAATTTAAAAAAAGTCCAACGGTTGTAACTGAATTAACCACAAAATAGGTAAAAACAGTATCGTTTATCAAATAATCCTCTGAAGTTTTTCCGTGAAAATCAGTTTTTTCACTTCTCAATTTTTCGATTGATTGACATATTGCTAAGAGTGAACTCCCAATAGTTTTTATTTCAACAGGGTGATTGCTATCCACAATATTAAATTCTTTTAAAATTATTGTAGTTAGTTTATAAAGAGTTTCAGTTCCTTTTACTTTACTGTTAATTCGCTCGTCTTTTAATATTTCCTTTATTATACTTTCCAATGCTGAGCTTGCCAAGCCGATAGCAAGACTTGGGTCAGTTTCGATTTGCTTGAAAGCCTTTGAAAATGTGTCATAAGCGGTTTTAAATGTAGATTTTAATTCATTTTTGAATGTTGGAATCGAAGGAATAAAATCTGGAGTATCAACTCCCATATCGATAGCTACTTTTAATAAATCACTTCCTGCCATTGAGTGTAAAGTCCGTAATAAATCAATTTCTCCGTTTTCCTTTTGGAATATGTGGAAGTTTTCCCAATTATTATTCCATTGGTCTCCTTCGTACCATTTTTCAATGTATAAACTAACTTCCTTGTATGATTTATATTCTTCCCAAATAGCATCGTGAACTGATTTTACAAGTTTCATTTGATATTTTGGTGAAATTAATTCGTTCATTAATTTATAATCTTTAAATATTCAATTATTAGCGATTTTTCCAGCTTGCAGGTAACGGCAGTCTGTCTCAAAACTACACTAATTTTCTTTTAAATTCAGTTGCAGGGTTAAGATTTCCGTATTTCATGAATTTTATAAAATTTCTCGGGAATGCGATTTTTAAAGCTTCCTGAGTGGATAATTGGGTTATAGCAAGCAATATAACCCCTAAAAACGAATTGAGCGCAGCGCAAACGGCCGTTATATCGAACTTTACACCGAGATTAAAGAGTCGTTTAAGGTTGTAGGCAAGGGTCATCAAGCCGGCATCTGCCGAAGCCACGGCTATCTTTCTTTTGGTAATTATGTAATCAAAGCCCCACTGGCGTTTTAAGGTGCCGTAAGGGTGTTCGACCAGCGCCTGACGTTGTTTATAGCGTTGTTTGTTCTGGGTCACTCGATGGGCATTAGCTTCTATATATGGGGCGTACTCACTGCGTTGAACAATTTTTCCGTTTTTTGCCTTGGTGCATAAACTGCGAACTGAACAACCTTTGCACGCCTTGGTTTTGTACTGTTTAAAAGTGTAGTTTCTTGTTTTATAGTGGCTTTGGTTACTGGTTAGTTTATGTCCTTCGGGGCAGGTGTAGGTATCGGTTTTTTGATTGTATATAAAATTCTCGGCATTGTACTTCGGATGCGGTGCCTGGCTAGCACGCCCAATGGCGGGTATGGCCACAAGCGTTTTAATGTCTAGCTGATGGGCCGTACAAAACTCGCTTCCGGTATGATAGCCTTTGTCGTAAAGGGCGGTAAACTTGTTGGTTCGTAAAATGGATTTGGCCCGGCGCAACATCATGCCCATGGCTTTCTTATCGTTTTGATTGGTTAGTTTGTAATCGATAAGTATTTTGTTTTGATCATCCACAGTAGTTTGAAGTGTGTAGCAAACCTCAGTGATCATTCCCCGTACAATTTGGTGTCTACTATCAGGATCTGATGTGGATAATTGCGGATTTTCCGAAGTTTTGTCCGCCTGGAGCTCCTGTTTGATACGGGTGTATTTCTTGTGGTGTTTTTTATGCTTGGCTATCTCTGTGCTGAGCGCTTCTGCCTTATCTCCGTCTGCTTGTTCTAATGCGAGGCTGTGTTCTTTGAGTTTATCCTCGATATAGGCCAGATGCCGTTCAATTTTCTTTTTGTTGTAATTGTTTTTCTTGCTGTTTTGTGCCCGAAGTTTTGTAGAATCTCCAGCAATTAACAATCCTCCAATAAGGTTAAAGTTTTTGGCAATCTCAACGCTGTAACGAAAAACACGTTTGATGGCCTTAGGGTTTTCTTTTCTAAATCTCGCAATGGTATTGTGATCTGGTTTTAAATTTTTCAAAAGCCAAATTACTTCTAAATTACGATGACATTCTTTTTCTAATTGTCTAGAGGAACGCATACGGTTCATATAGCCATAGATATACAATTTCAATAAATCTGCAGGGTTATACGGTGGTCTTCCTTGAGAGGGTAAAGGCTCAAACCCCATCTCCTGTAGGTCGATGCTTTCTACAAACTGATCGATAAAGCGTACCGAGTTGTCTTGCGGGACCATGTCGTCCAAACAGCTAGCATATAAAGCGAGTTGTTGACGGTTTTCTCCTTGTTGATATTCCATACCTTAAGATACAAATAACCAAGGCAGCATCTAAAGAGAGTGCAATGAGTTTTCAACAAACTTATTAAGTTTTGAGACAGTCTGACGGT
>NZ_FNQK01000030.1 GCF_900107625.1 Bizionia paragorgiae | reverse complement strand
CCAATAATTTCTACTGGGATGTTAACACTAGTCGTTCCTGCTATAATTGTATAACTAACTGTCGATTGCCCAGTGTAATCACTTCCATCTGTTGCTGTTCCTGCAGTTGTTGTAAAGGTTAATACAACGTCTTCCTCTGCAACACCACTTAAGGTTGCGACAAAGTTCTCGGTCGTATTCACATCGCCTTCAGTAACACTGATGGCTGCGATACTTACTGTTAAAGCATCATTATCTGTAATAGTCCCAACTCCTTGTGCACTTCCATTAGAAGTGTTGTTACTAGTTACTGAAGCTGTTAATGTTAATGTTTCTGTTGGTTCAACTATATTATCATCAACTGTTGGAATATTAAACAGCACATTAGTCACTCCCGAAGGAATTGTTATATCACCTGAAGTCCATGTAATCCATGTTGCTCCTCCATCAATGCTATATTGAATAGGAGTAGTAATATCAGAACCTGATGTCGTAACATGAGCGATACTTGGAGTAAAAATAATGTCCGTTGTACTAGAACCTGTTAAAGAAATAACAAATTCTAAATCCGCACCCTCTGTCACAGTTACACTAGAAACTGATAATGTTTGGGTTGCATCTACTGTTGCTGATCCTGTTGCTTCATCTAAAGTTCCCCCTGATGGCATTGCTGTTGCAGTTGCTGTATTGGTAAATGATCCTGCATCAATGTCTGCTTGCGTAATAGTATGTACCGCTGTATAAGTCCAAGACTCGCCTACTTCTAAAGTAGCATCGTCATTTCCTACTAAATCCGATCCGCGTACAACACCTGGTGTAGCATCTGCTCCTAGGTCACTCACTGTAACTCCAGTTATAGATACGTTTCCTGTATTTACTACAGTAATAGTGTAATTTAACGTATTACCCACTGCTGTATAAGTAGATTCTGCTGCTTCTTTCGTTACTGTCCAACTTGGTTTTTGTTCAACAATTGTCGTCGCATCATCAACAACAGCAGTTGCTACTTCCGTAGAAGTTACACTAGCTGTATTGACTAAGTCTGTACCTGCATCAATCATCACCTGAGTGACAATCTTCGTTGCAGTATATATCCAGGTTTCACCAACGTCAAGGATATTATCATTATTAGTATCACCACCCGTTAAAGTTGGGCCTATCGTTACAAAAGTATCATCTACAACAATATTGGTTAATGAGGTATTTCCGGTGTTGGAAACTTCTATTGTATAGTTTAATGTACCTGGTGAACTGATAGCTGCTTGATCAACCGTCTTGTTTACAGTTAAGGCTGGTGATTGCTTTATCACTGTCGTTGCATTTGCATCTTGTTGTGATATTTCACTAGTTACAATACTAGCCGTATTCACTAAATCTGCTCCCGCATCAATAACTGCTTGTGTAGCAGTATAGCTAGCTGTGTAAACCCAAGTTTCCCCAACATTCAACACTCCTGTATCTGCCGTATCTCCTGAGCTATATGTTGCACCGCCTGCAAAAGGATCGGTTACATCTATATTTGTTAAATCTGCATTTCCTGTATTAACTACGGTTATGGTATAGTTAATTACACCTGGAGTAGTAATACTTGTTGGATTTGCAACTTTAGTAATTGATAATTCACAATTATATACCGTTACCTCATAATTAGCAGACTCACAACCATTTGCATCGGTATGAGTAATCTGCACTGTTCCTGAAGTAAGACCTGAAACAACTCCTGAATTATTTACTGTTGCAACAGCTGTATTAGAAGAAGTCCATGTTCCTCCCGTTCCTGTAATTGATAATGTTATATTTGAACCAATACATACTTGTGAATCTCCAGATATTTCTGGTAAGGCATTTACCGTAACTACAGCACTTCCTGTTATTGTAGAAGAACAATTGTTAGCATCGGTAACAGTAATATTGCTTGAATCAAAAGTCGTATCGCTAATTAATGCTTCAGTAGTATATGTATAGCTAAATGAATTATCATCTGTACTATCAGTATCTGTTACCGATGTTGCTGAAGTTTGACCAAGCAATGTAACAGCCCATGGTTGCGTTCCTCCTGATAACTCAACAGTTATAGTTGCTGTACTTCCACTACAAATAGTACTCGTTCCACTAACTACTGCCGTCAATGCATCTGGTTGCTGTATAGTTACAACTATTGGTGATGGATCTTCACATCCATTTGCATCCTTAACATAAACAGTGTAATCTCCTGCAATTAAACCTGTAAACTCTCCGGTTGTATTGCTATTACTAAAATCGGCAGCAAGACTATAAGTATATGGTGTTCCTGCTCCGCCTGTTGCTACCACTGTAAATGCACCGTCAGTTACTCCATTACAAGTAACATCTTGATGAGCTGATGTTGTTTCTGTTGCATTTATTACATTTGGTGCTGCATTGATTATTACAGGATCTGATAAACTAACAGTACACCCATTTACATCGGTAACTGTTACTTGATAACTACCCGGCTCTAAATTGTTTAAATCTTCACTTGTAGAATATTCTGTTGCCCCAGTATCTTTCACCCAAGAATACGTATACCCGCCAATAATTGGGCTTCCTCCTGACGCAGTAATATCTATAGTTCCTGTTTCACCAAAACAATTTGGTTGTGTTACTGTTGTGGTTACAACAGATAAACTATTTGTTATTGTAATTTCCTGTGTTGTCGACGACGTATTACCACATGTATCTGTTACTGTCCACGTTCTTGTTACAGTAATATTTGGATCTGTACCTGAAACAGTATCTATATAGGTAACTGTATCAATATTATTAGCGGCATCGGCAGCTGAATAATCCGTAAACCCATTAAATGTTGCCAAGTCTACTGTTACCTCAGTAGCACTATAATCATAATGTGCTATTGAGCCTGCTGTTAGCTGACCTGTAGAACAACCTTCCAGGTCGATAGGTGATGGCGCTGATATTGTAGGGACAGTTGTATCCACTACTTTAATCTTCACCGCATATTCATCATCCTCAGACGGCGTTTGCGCTTGTGCGTTAAATACTGTAAACAATGAAAGCACTACAAAAAATAAAAATTTTTGTAAATGCTTTGATACAGGGGTTATGTAGTGTTGTTTCATACTTATTTATTCTATAGATATAAAATCTATGGTCTAGTCAATTCTTATTATGGTTGTTGCAAGTTTCCGGGTGTAGAATCAATGTCTTCACTTGGAGTTGCTGAAAATATTTCTGCTGTATTGGTTATATCGTCGCAATTAGGACCGATGTCTACCGCAATTGTTATTGCTATACTAGCGCCTTGTGCTAGGAGTGTACTAGCTAAATCCCAAGTACCTGTTGTACCTGTTACCGAGAATGTTGTACCTACTGGAATTATTGAGGCACCCGAATTATAGGTGACTCCCGCTGGCAGATAGTCTTTTACTATTATGTCTGTTACCGGAATAGTGTAAGGACTTTCATTAAAAACTGTTATTGTATAATAAATGGTTTTCCCAACATTCGCTTCGGTTATGATTGTACCTGCTGCGTTAGCAACAGTTTTTGTCAGTCGTAAATCTGTTGCACAGTTGTTTGTAGAAGGATCTTTAGAGGTTCCTTCTGCTTGCCCTGCTCCTACTGTATCTAAAACACCATCGTTATTTACTGGTCCTACTCCTAAATTATAAACAACTGGACTTGGCGAAGTACCATTAAAAGCACCACCAGCATTACCACCATTCATATTACTTTCTATTAAATCGCCGTGTGAGAAGTTCCCTCCACCTTCTATAGCATCTGGACAACCATCACCATCACTGTCTAAGTCTAAGTAGTTTGGAATTCCATCCTGATCGGTATCACAAATTAAATATATACCTAATGCAAAAGCTTGGCGCCCCCCTGCATTTACATTAATATTCAAAGAGGAAGCTCCTTCAGAATAAAATATAGAATTCCCTCCCGACTGTTCTGTATCAGTTGTAATTATAGTTTGTGTTCCAATACCTGTCCACACACCGCCACCACCAATTGAATCTAAAAACGTCCAATTCCCTCCGTTTGTTAAAAACGTAATACTTTCATTCCCATTATTGGTTGCCTCAGCATCTAAAGCAAGAAGATCTAGCTCAAATGGTAAACCGTTTTTTGTAGCAGTAAATTGTATTGTAAAAGAGGCATCTCCATTTTCACCTCCATAAAAAGCTTCTGCATTACTACCCGTATTATACATTTGCCAAAGTTTAGAACCACTCCAAGTATTCATATCTGTTGGTCGGTAAGAATTACCGTTAACAACATTAGAAAATGTTGCTGTAATTGTTAATCCATCAGGTAAAGTAAATGTTTGGCTATCTCCGTTCTGAATTCCATTATTAAATACTGCACTAGTCCAATTAAAAATATATAATTGCTCTTGATAAACTCCTGAACCTGAAATCGAGTTAGCCACAGTAGGCTGATCACATCGTTTTTCAATGGCATCTAAAATGCCATCGTTATCTGAATCTAAATCACAAATATCATTTACACCATCACCATCTGAATCTCCTGCCGTCGGCGTGCCTACTATAGCACCAGCAGTACATTGGGGACCACTTGGTCGGTTCATCTCTCTGGTAAAAGTAACCGATTCCAATTGAAATTTTTTATCACCGCTAATCTTAACATACTGTATTCCGGATTGCGTTGCTGACACAGGGAAATTTTCTGTTTGAAATGAGGTAGAATTAGCTTTTACGCTGATAGCGTTAGTTGACGAAAAAGTTGGCGAAGTTGATGCGTTGATAAAACCAAACCCATTACCATTTCCATTATTATCACTTCTAAATCGGAATATGATATTTGTACCCGGCTTAACTGTACCACCGAGCTTTAAAATAATTTCACTTTTATCTTTTATTTCCATTTTTGCCACCTTACAATCGGGAGCACCTAAAGCATTATCAGGATTTTCAATATTTGTTGAGCTAAACACCGAAACCGCATAGGCATCTTGAGCAACAACAGAGCCCACACTCATAAAAACACAAAGCATAAAAGCCAGTACCATTTTCACGGAATTGGTTAGATTTGGGAAACTCATATCTGTTTTCATATTAGTTATTCTATTCAATTTACAAATAAGCATTGATTTATAACAGGACCTATGTCATAGTATTCACTGATTATTAATTAAATAAAAACAGCCATATCCTTCAATTCTAATATATAAATAAGACCGAAAAACATTTGATTTAAAAGAAAGAGATACACCATTACAACTGTTTTTTAAAGACAATAAAAAACAGTCAAACACAAAAAGCAAAGCACTAACATCATGTCGTGAATTGCGTTTTTTTACACCATTAAAAGGTTGCGTTATTCTACATAACGTCTTGATTACTATGGCTAGGCTCGGTACTTGGGTGGGGTACAACGTAATTTTTAGCTATTAATTATTTAAGTTTACATTCAATTATTTACAAATATGAGGTATTTTAAGCGAAGTTCGTTGATATTTCGTTAATCCACACTCTTTCATCGTTTAACAACTTTATTTTGGCAATAAATATATCTCTTGCCTCTATTCATTTTTAACAGTTCATCACCATGTATTTATTCTAGCATCTCTTATTGCGCATTACCGGGCGTTGAATCTGGGTCAGGCCTAGTACTCGTTTCTACTTCTACAAAATTGGTAATATCACCACAATTTGGTCCTATAAGCACCGCTATGATTAAGGTCTGTGCACTTCCACTTTCTACGGTAACAGTGTCCCATGTCCCAATATTTGAAGAGTCATCAACTACAAAGGTACCTGTTGGTACAGTAGAACTTGTTGCTATATAACTCACTCCTGCAGGCAACACATCTTTTACTGAAGCCGTAGCATCACAAGGCCCGCTGTTAGTTAGTACAATTTTATAGTAAATGGTATCACCTATATTAGCCTGTGTAATCTCTGATCCAGTAGCATTTTGATTGGCATGAACCGTTTTAACCAAGCTTAAGTCAGCCTCATTTACCACCGTTAAATTTATTGTATCTTCTGTACCACAACTATTGTTGGCAGATGATGCTAGCACCTTAAACTGCTTAACAGGGTCTGCCACCTGAACATTTGTTAATGTCAAAGTATTAGTTGTTTCTCCGCTTAAAATAGTAAAGGTAGTACCGCCATCTGTACTTTCGTACCATTGGTAATTATTTATTTCCGAAGGGTCTAAAGCTTCAGTAGAATACGGGTTTGTTGAAAAGTCGATAACTCGTGTACCTGTTGCGTTTGCCGTATAGGTAATAGTTGTTCCAGAGCAAATAGCTCCACTAACATCTGAAGTAATACTATTTATAGTCACTGTTTCGTTTATAGTTACGGCAGCTGTTGTGTCTTGCCCTCCATTTACTTCTGTAGGAACACCATCTCCGTCTACACCACCTGTTATCATACCATTAGTATCCAATTGAACTGCAGTAATATTCCCTGCTGCTTCCATAGCATCTGGACAGCCGTCGTTATCGCTATCGGTATCTAAATAATTAGGAATACCATCTAAATCGCTGTCCAAAGGTATACAGAACTGATTGACCTGGGTGAATCGAATAGAAGAATTATTTTCCCTTACATGTTTAATAGCCACATTAATCCTAGAAATTAACAAACCTCTAAAATTAAAAGATACAGACCCGACAGCATCAGAAGACACAAGGTCACCGTTTATATCACTAGGGTTAGAATAGGTAGAAAACATATTATTCGCTTGAGAAACTTGTGAACCACGCGAAGCAACATATGGGCTTGCAGCTAAGCTTATTAAAGTTCCATTTTGATCATAAACATTCACTGTAACCTCTTCATTTTCATCAAAATCAGTTAACTTAAAGCTACTGCCTAAAACATACTCAGAAAACACGATGTCAATAGCAGCCGTTTCATTCTTCTTTCCGGTAAACTTAAATACTGGCCCTTGCTGACCTGCAGCAGACAAATTAACAACCTTAATATCAGAACCATTTTCTTCAAATGTATAAGTTGCATTTAACCCTGAAATAGTCGTTGGATAAGTTCCATTATCAGTATTATTTTCGTTTCCTTCTACTAAATTAGATATGATATTAAGGTCTCCAATACCATCTGGACCACAGCCTTCTTCACTATCTAAAATACCATCATTATCAGAGTCTAAATCACAACCCGCAGCAACGCCATCTCCATCAAAATCGGCGCTATAACTTGTGTTTTCGATCACATTATAAAGGGATCTTTTTCCTCCCGGCCCTCCTGGCTCTGCCCCATTTTCACTACCTATAATTGCAGTCTTCGGATTTTTCGTATAGTGGATCCCTGCGGCACCTCCAGAATTATTAAGAGATACAAAGGGAGACAATGTAGGTGTTGAATACAATAGCACACCACCACCACCACCACCACCAGGCCCGTGAAGATCTGAATCTAGAATATCTTGTCCATCACCTCCTCGGATGTTAACGGTAAGATTAGAGTTAATATTATCCGATTTTATAAGGACCGTACCTCCTCCTCCTCCTCCGGCCCCACCGTCAGCTGGACCTGTAGGTTCAATAGGTGTAGGAGATATTCCATCAGCATCAATTACATAACCATTCCCTTCAATAGTGTCTGCAAATAATATAACTATCCCACCACCATTTGGCACTAAAGAAAAGTTGCTAGACGTAATAAAACCAGGGCCTCCACCTCCACCTAAAAAGGCTTTATTTTGAATTAAATATGGCTCCATGCTAAAACCACCAATACCTCCAGCAACAATCCCGGTATTTCCATTTTCATCGGCATTACACCAGCGTTTCCCTCCAATACCTCCGGCACCGAAATTAGAACCTCCACCACCACCAGAATCACCTGATACACCGGCACCACCACCATTAGCTCGTGGGGCACGACCTCTATTGGTTGCTGCTACAGGAACGGCAATACCTTCTCCTCTATCAAATGATGAATTATTGGTATTAGGGAGTACATATTGCGTATTTGGATTTACACTACAGTTATCCGGAGTTCCATTTACCGACATTTCTAAGCCTTTAAACCCCTTTCCTTTTACATTAATATTCGCATTAAAAATAATTTGTTCAGCTGATAAAGCCACGATCCCCCCTGTACTTGTAGCAGAGTTCCATGCTGGTGCTGTTAGATCACCAACAATATCAACAGAATTATATTGTGGTATTTTCACAATTTGAATTACACCATCAATGTCATATGATCTAATTAAAGGATATTGAATACGAATTGTTGAACCTACAACTTCTGCTATTTGAAAAAATTCATAGTTACCTGCTTGATTAATTGAAGTTATTGTCCCACCTTCGCTAGAATTTGAAGTATTTAAAGTAGCTCCTTTCATCTGAATAATCAAGGCTTTATCACCTGCAGAAAACCCACTAGTGCTTGTAACCGTAATAACATCCCCACAATCTGCTTCACACGGTTCACAGTTACTTACTGTGATATCGGTAACAGCAGCATAGGAATTTACAATTCCCGAAATAGAGGTCTGACTGAAAAGAGAAAAACTTAAAAATAAAAAAAAGTAGTGTAAAGCATTTTTTTTTGATAAATGCACTTGAAAAAGAGGTAATAATACTAGTCATATGAAACATAATAATGTTATTAAAAAACGCATTTATTAAAATCCAAAATAATGTCGAACATTAAAACAAAATACATCGGGCGCTATATTAAGAGATGCAATTAATTAATAATTATAATTTCGGCTAAGCTAACTAGATTTTGATAAATTATTTTGGGTATATAAATCAGAGCACAAATATGATAAAAAAAATCATACTATACCAATATATATATATATATATATATATCGTTAATATGCATAAGATTAATGACAAACAACCTGTATAACACATAGTCTAAACATTGTTTTGTATTTAAACTTCTTTCTTACCTAAAAAAATCAGACCAATGCGAATAACCTATCTTTTATTTTATAACTAGTTACAACTACTCCCAAGAGTTGAATCGCAGTCTGATCTCGCACTCGTCTCTACGATTTCTTCTCCGTCGTCCTCTGCTGCTGTTGCTGTTGCTTTTGCTGTTGCTTTTGCTGCAAAATAAAAAATAATACCACACCTACATCCTAACATTTACTGCGATTACTAGCTTTTGAGAAGTACCACTAGCCACAGTTATACTAATTGAGCACCTACCCTTGCTGCATTTGCACTAAAAGATTTACCATTAGGAAGATTAGAAATTCCAAACTTATAGATTAAACCATCCGGCCATAAATATTTAACTGAAGCCGTTGCATCGCAAGGTTGATTTTTAAACACTACAAGTTGATGTAAATAAATTTCCATTACTATCAAATGCTAAACCATCTGAATCTAATCTAGTTTTGAAATACAGGTGTTACCTGGTCATTTGATAAATCTACTTTAGCTACCCAATCATCAGCTCCATCCACTACAAAAGTGGCAGAAATATTATCTTGATCTTCGCTTGTGTTATAGCCGATTTTGTCGTTAGTGCCAATGGTAAAAGCGTTAAGGCTGGATACAATAACTAAACCGACCTCCACTCATTCTTGGGAGGTACACGTGTTTGCTTGAAAACGATGCATTTTAATTTATAGTATAAACAGTAAAGGCATAAGCATTACATTAAGCATGTAAACTAGAGGTTAAAATCAAAACAATTCCAGCTTAGAGATTAACACATGAAAGAAATGCCATCCACTTTAGAGATTTCAGAATTACTGCATTATATTTGCCCAAATTTATGATTATGAAATTTCAAGACGAAATCAACAGACGACGAACCTTTGGTATTATTGCTCACCCCGATGCCGGTAAAACAACATTAACCGAAAAATTACTTTTATTTGGTGGTGCTATTCAAGAAGCGGGAGCAGTAAAAAGCAATAAAATAAAAAAGGGCGCGACGAGTGATTTTATGGAAATAGAACGTCAGCGTGGGATTAGTGTAGCGACTTCTGTTTTAGCTTTTGAATATGATGGTATTAAAATCAACATTTTAGATACGCCTGGACATAAGGATTTTGCCGAAGATACGTTTAGAACGCTAACTGCTGTAGATAGTGTAATTGTAGTTATTGACGTTGCAAAAGGGGTCGAGGAACAAACTGAAAAACTAGTTGAAGTTTGTAGAATGCGTAACATTCCTATGATTGTGTTCGTTAATAAAATGGACCGCGAGGGTAAAGATGCGTTTGAACTACTTGACGAAATTGAACAAAAATTAAACCTTAATGTTACGCCGCTAAGTTTCCCTATTGGAATGGGGTACGATTTTAAAGGTATATACAATATTTGGGAGAAAAACATTAATTTGTTTAGCGGTGATAGCCGTAAGAACATTGAAGAAACCATAGAGATTTCGGATATAAATTCGTCGGAATTAAACACGTTAATTGGTGACAAACCTGCTGAAACACTTCGAGAAGAACTAGAATTAGTTGAAGGGATTTACCCGAAATTTGATAAACAGGAGTATTTAGACAGTAAATTACAACCTGTATTTTTCGGCTCAGCTCTAAACAGTTTTGGAATTCGCGAGCTTTTAGATTGTTTCGTAGATATCGCACCTAAACCAAGACCTAAGAAAAGTGAAGAGCGATGGGTAGAACCTAACGAGGATAAATTTACAGGCTTTGTGTTTAAAATACATGCCAATATGGATCCTAACCATAGAAACCGATTGGCATTTATAAAAATTGTTTCTGGAGAGTTTAAAAGAAACACCACTTACTTACATGTAAGACATAACAAAAAAGTAAAGTTTTCGAGTCCGAATGCTTTTTTTGCTGAAAAGAAAGAGATTGTAGACATCTCCTACCCTGGTGATATTGTAGGCTTACAAGACACCGGAACTTTTAAAATTGGAGATACCCTAACTGAAGGTGAAATCCTTAATTATAAAGGTGTTCCGAGTTTTTCTCCAGAACACTTTAGATATATTAACAATGCCGATCCTTTAAAATCTAAACAATTATATAAAGGTATCGATCAACTAATGGATGAAGGGGTAGCACAGCTATTCACTTTAGAGATTAACGGAAGAAAAGTTATTGGTACGGTTGGTGCGTTACAGTATGAGGTTATTCAGTACCGATTGGAACACGAATATGGCGCTAAATGTACCTACGAGAATTTGAATGTTTTTAAGGCGTGTTGGGTAGAACCTACAGATCGTAAAAATGAAGAATACAAGGAGTTTTTAAGAGTAAAACACCGTTATTTAGCAAAAGATAAAGATGGTCAGTTAGTATTTTTAGCCGATTCGTCATTTTCTTTACAAATGACCCAACAAAAGTACCCAAGCATTAAATTCCATTTCACATCGGAATTTAATTAACAAAAACCATGTTTCAAGTCTTTTTAGGCCGTTTTAAACGCTAACTTATAGTATACCATTCAAAAAGTTTAAATCACATTTAAAACTATTTTAAAATCGGTCGATTTTTGAGCGATATAGATAAAACCAATTTAAAAATTAATTTTAAATAGTTAAATTTTATTACAATTGAAAACGTCCTTTTGAACATTCAAAAGGACGTTTTTTTTTATTTTTCTAGGCTTGGCCCGTTGGTCCGAAATTCAATGGAATTGGCGGCTGCTCATAATTAAAATATTTTGAGCA
>NZ_FNQK01000031.1 GCF_900107625.1 Bizionia paragorgiae | reverse complement strand
AATATATTACAGCGTAATTTCAAAACTAAAATACCAAATAATAAATGGGCTACCGATATAACCGAATTTAAAGTCTCTGGAAACAAATTATATTTATCACCAATAATTGATTTATTTAACGGAGAAATAATAAGTTATGAGTTATCTGAAAAACCAAATTTTAAACAAGTGGTTACGATGCTTAAAAAGTCTTTTAAAAAGATTCCTAATCAAACCAACTTAATATTACATTCAGATCAAGGCTGGCAATATCAAATGAGACAGTATCAAAGATTATTAAAGGATAAAGGAATCACTCAAAGCATGTCTCGTAAAGGAAATTGTTTAGACAACGCGGTAATAGAAAATTTCTTTGGTATTCTAAAATCTGAATTGTTTTATCTAAATAAATATAAGTCGATATCTCAATTGAAAAAAGACATTAAAGTGTACATAGAATATTATAATAATGAAAGAATTAAACTAAATTTAAAAGGAATGAGCCCGATTGAATATCGAGCTCATTATTATCAAAATTAATTATAAATTTGTCTAGCCTTTTGGGTGCACTCCACAAAAACCGCACTATTCTTATACGTAACCGTTGTAGGCAATATTGCCAAAACAACAAACTAAATTACTAAAATTTAAAACAACGGAAAAAAAATGAAACGAAAACTAACAAAATTAACCAAAATTGGAATCCTACTATTTGCGATTTCAATATCACTAACTAACTGCCAACAAGATGACATCACAAGTAATCTAACCAAGCAAGAGATTGGTGAAGAAGCTTCTTTTAAATCTTCTAAAATATCATTTGACAAAATTTCTCAAAATGAGCTCTTAACATCAAGAGTGCAAACCTTACAAAAGAAACTTTCAAAAAGCAATCAACAAGCACAGAATAAAGGTGAGTACAACAGTACTTACGATTTTATGATAGATACAAACCATGCAAAATACATTGAGAGTATTGATGGTGAATATCATTCCTATACATTTCCTATCTACAGAAATACAGGAAACAACCTTTTGGAAAACCTGTTACTTTCACTACAAAGGGACGGCACATACCGCGCTTTTTTGGTATCCTATAATCTGACCGAACAGCAGAAAGAAGACCTAAAAAGCGGAAAAGAGGTCATCGGTATTGAGGACCAAATAGAAATGACTGATTTAGACAACAGATTTTCTTCTGATTGTATTGCAGGATATGCCAGTCATTGGACTTGTGCAGCTGGCAATAACCACTCGCCCGTCGATGTAGCATCTGGTGACTGTGTGCAAACTTCATTCACAGTTTCTATTGAAGCAATTTCTGGCTTCTGCCCACCTGGTGCAGATACGGCTTCAACCAATACAGATACTAATGGTGAAACTGGAACTCAAACAAACACTAGTTCAGGTACTAACCATGGTGAGAATCCAGATGGAACAGACAATACGAATGTCACAGAACCAACTATTCTTTCCAATGCTGAAAAATTAGAATTGTTTATTGACCTGACTCCAGAACAGGAATTTTGGGCAAACAAACAGGATGATGATGTCATACAAGAATTAATGACTTATATACTTATTAATTGTGGGCAAGATAATACTTCTACTGCTTGCATAGAAGCTGAAAACATCATTGATTTTATTATAAATATAACATGTAATTTAACTGGTGATGAAAGTGCATGGGCAGATAATCCCGAAGAAAATGAAGAACCAAAATGGGGACAGTTAGCAAATAAGCAAGAAATATTAGATGAAATAAGCAATATTTCAGGTCTTTATGGTTTGACTTATGAGCAACAAATAACAGCATTAGCAAATTATTTTGAATACAATTTAATGTATAAAAGAGATGAAAATACAGGTAATCTTGTTCAAATAGAAAATTTAAATCCATTAGCACCTAATAATTACACAATAAATAACTCAAATGACTATTTGCCAATAAGCCTAGATATTAACAGATATGTTTATTCAGAAGTTGGTGGCTGGATTGATTTTCATCATGTTTTTAAAATTTTTGAATGGGCTAACCAAAATGGACCATTTCTTGGTATAGTTGGTGGAGATATGGGAGAATTAATTCAAAGTGTGAAAGATAATGAAAGTGCTTATAGCTATGAAGATTTACCTTCAAATTTATTAGGTGTTGCAATGTTCATTCGTTTTGGTGATGATTTAGAAAATGGTAGTATTACTTGGTATCAAGCAGTTGAAACTGCGCTAAATGAAATTAGTTGTATAGAACCAGAAGATGCTCCAAATTTTGATTTTATTCCACACATAGTTAATAAACATTACCCTCAAAATTTTACATACTCTCCTCTACTAGGAAACGAATTAAAAGAACTTCATAAGCAAAAGTTTTGCGAAAGACCAATAAATCAACAAATTAATATAAAAGTAGCTCATGAGAAATTTGACAGGTAAATTCGTTTTATTAGGTGTCGTATTTATTACGAGTTGTAGTCCTTGCGATAATTTAAATGTTTCAGACTATAAACATAATTTATCAACCATAGAAAGAGTTAAGGATATTGTAATCAATGAAAACTTCTTAAATCAAGAAACCAAATATTTAGATAATAGTTTTATAAAACAAAAAACAGAAAACAAAGATTATAAAATTCTAGATGAATTATACTTCAAAAGTATTTCTAAAATAAAAGAAGTTATAGTTTTTAGATTTCAATACGATGATGAATCGAATTTTTTCGAAAAAAAAGTAGATAACACATTTGATATGCCTTCAAAAATTAAATGCAGCTATTATTTGTTTTATCATCCAAATAAAGAAACTAGGCACAATATTGCTTATTATGAACAATATGCTGAATGTAGCAAAGAGTTTGAAGACGTTGATAATTGGAGTTTAGTAAAAATTAGATTTCCATGTTCTGATTAAAAAATACTGCCTACAACCAAGTATATAAAAAATAGCAGTTAAGAGCTAAACTTTAAGTTTGCTTCTTTTCTGCTATCTTTGTTTCAAACTGAAAATTAGTGCCTACAAATCAGCTACTTTCCATATACATCAACGTTGTGTACAAGCTAAAAACCACTCTAAACTAGTAAATGACAATAATTTACATACTCCTTTTCGGAACTCTTAATCTCCTGATTTTTTCGCATCTGACAAAAAAAAATAATATTCACTCTGGATTAAAAATCGGACTGATATGTGTTCTCGGATTATTTGGACTAATGCATTTTATTAACCCTTTTGACAATGCTATTCCGAATAAATTGTTTCTGATTTTACTAGGATTTAGTTTAGCTCTTATTATTTTTCACTATGGAAGTAGAATTGCTATTTGGTTTACGATTCAAATAAATAATAAAGAGCGAGATGACTTGCTATTTAAATGGTACGATATTCTAATTTTTTATGTTGTTTATATAATGATTTTTGTTTTTCAAATTGCAACACTAATTAAAAACTGAATAAAAAGCCTGTACACAACACAGCATATAAAAAATCGCTATTTTTAGCTTAACCAATGTTAGTTGCTCGTTTGCTAGCTTCTGATTTTCCTTCGGAAAATCCTCGCACGCAAACACGCAACTTTCCATATACGTATTCCAAGATCAAATCCTAATAAAGTAGTAGATTAACCCAAAAACCAGTGATTTTTATTTTTCTGAATATAACAAAAGTATGAGCGTAAAAGCAAAATTAATAATAGATGATATGGAAGTAAACATTTTGTGGTTTACTTTCGGTTTCAATCAAGGTGCAGACATAAGCGGACGACCTTCACAAAGACCAAGGTTTGTTGGACTAAAATTAATCATAGAAACACGAAAAGACCTTAATCTTGCAGAATGGTCATTTTCGCCAAACGAAAAAAAACAAATAGAATTACATATTTACCCAATCATTATGGGTGGAAAAACTCGTAAACTATATTTTTATGATTGTCATCTTGTGAGTTGGAAAAATGATTTTACGGCAACAGGTTCAAACCCAATGTCTGAAACTTTAGATATTACTTGCGCTGGAGTTGAAGATTCTACTTCAGCAGGTGTATATTCTGCATATTGGAGAGAAACTTTTAAGAAAGATAATGTTGAAGCTACAATTTTAGAAGAAATTGAACCAAAACTTGTTGAATACCATTTTGAAAACAAAAACGGAGAAGTAATAGAAGAAAAAGACATTAAAGGCAATCAAGAAATAGAATTGGTAATTACAACAGAAAATGCAAACGGCACGACTATAAAAGTAAACTTAAATAATTCAAGATTAGATTTTAAACACAATGGAGAAATTTTAGAAAACGATATTTTAAAAGGTGTTAAAATTAACGATGAAGAAACAAGAGTACCACTAACAGCCATAAAACAATAATATTATGCCAGAAGACAACAATAATAATTACGGTATCGCTTCTTTTGAATGCGGTAGAGGAAACACAATGCATATAGATTTCCCAAACGTAATAGAAGCCGATGCGCATATGAATATTGGTGTGGCTCTAATGCCTTTTATGGAAGATGGGTTTCATTTTATAAAGGAAGAGAATATTTCTTCATCTAAAAAAGCAGAAGGCTTAAATGAAGTAGAAACTGGTTTTGTAAAATATTTATATAAAATTAGAAAAGCAAATAGAGATAATAAAAAGTTAGAATACAAAACCTTTTCAGGACCAAACAGACTCTATATTAGAGAGCGCATATATATAGCAGGTAAAATATTTCCTGTAATGAGTATATCATATAGCGGAGAAGATATAGATTGCTCGACCTCTAAAATTAAAACAAAATCGGTTTCTGGAACTGAACTAAAATTGATGTTTGAAGGACTTTTTGAAGAAGACAAAGCCTTTTCTAATGAATATATAAGTATAGATAACGATAATATTAGATTATATCTTCCCCAAAATACCGAAATTGGTATTGACTACAAGAATTTATTAATAGATTTTTTAACTAATGGTACAAAAACAGAAACCGCAGCAACTCACGGCGAATTTCCAGATTTAGAAACTTATACATTAGCCACAGGAGAAACCGAACTAAAAGATGGTTGTTGGCTTAACAAAAACCGTGACGCTAACGATGATACTTGGAAAAATGCTTGTATGTATATTTTAGAACATAAATTACAAGGCGTTTTAGCTCCTTTTGCCCAGATAGCAGATTTTTACACTTTGCTCGATGATAAAATAACAAACGACACTAAACATAAAACACGCTGGTTAAAAGGTGCTAAAAAATTGGTTAGCTCTTTAAAAATTTTAGATGGTATTGCTGGTACAGGAATCACTAATGATGTAGAAACTATATTAAATGAACTAAATATTGGTATTTGCGATTATGCCATTACACAGTTTCACGAACTCTTTTACGGTAAATATAAAGACAATCCACTCGAAAAACGACAAGATGCCTATGAGTGGGATTTAGCTTTTGTACAACACGAACAAGGTGTAGTAGCTGTTCCTATTTATAACAAAACAGACAAACTTACCATTGAAAAATATCAAGATATGGCAGACCAAGACGCTAAAGGCTCTCACGGTTTAGGTAGTTGGTTTATGGATAAAACCCCATTAAGTGTTTTACCAGAATTTGACGACCCTTGGAAAGGAGAAGTAACAGATAAGCAATTTAGAATAGATTTACCTATGCTAATGCTTTGGTTGGATAGACATAAACCTACTGGAAAAAACTTTGAAGATAAAATAGATGAAAATGGATATTTATTGGAACATTACAAAAAAATAATAGAAAATTATGAAGCTAAATAAAACAAATCTATTCTTGTTAATTTGGGTTTTACATTTATTCGTTTATTATCTTATTTTTATGTGTTTATACAAAATAGCAAACAATGATTATAACGAATTTTATACTGTATTATTTGGGTTCATAGGTGGGTTAATCGGTTGGCCTATAAAACAACTTCCTTTATTTTTTATAATTCCATCATTACTTATGCTAATTTTAATAAAAATAAAATTTCAAAAGAAATGGTTTTTAGCTTATGTGATGTCAATTTGTCTTGCATATTTAACAAATTATTTCTGGTTGTTTTTTAACTTCCAAAATGATATAATGTTAGGCTATCCAAAGACAAATAATACTATAATATTTATCATTCCTAGTTTAATTGTCTCAATAGTATTTAACTGGTTAATTTTTAGAAAAACATATAAAAAATTAGGTTTGTGAATAAAGTCCAGTTGCCAACAATGTATATAAAACATAGCTATTATAGGCTCTATCAAAGGTTCGTGTGCATTTGCAAAGACCGCCAAATTTTTAAATTTGGCTTTTAGTAAAATTAAGATAAAAAGAAAAATTTAAAAATTCGGCTCGTGTTTAATCCGAAAGGTCAGCGTCTTTTTATACGCTACGTTTCATATACAGACACGTTGGCACAAATATGAAAAAAATCATAACTACATTAATTCTCATACTATTTTTTACAAAAACATTTGCTTGTAGTTGTGAGGTGCCTAAACCTGCTCTTGAATTTTATTCAGCCGAATATGTATTTGAAGGAAGAGCGGTTTCTAAAGTATATGCTTCCGATTCTCTTACTTATACAATTTCTTTTGATATTTTGAAACATTATAAAAATGGTGACAATCCGAAAACATTGGATTTTACTTTAAAATCTGAAGGAGAATATACTGGACAAATAACATCTTGTGACTGGAATGTGGAAATAGGTGAAAATTGGCTTGTTTATGCACGTTTTAGGAAAGATAAATTGACTTTTGGATATTATTGTTCAAACTCAAGACCAATTGACAAAAGAACTTTTTCAGAAAAAGAACAAAAAGTATTAGACAATGGAAATTCTTTTAAACTTGATAATTATATTTATTTTGTAGAGAACAACTTTAATTATCCTCAACCAATCACAAATGTAGATTCGATTTTAAAACTTGGGAAAATAAAGAAATATGAAAAACCTCATTCTTTTTTAAGACTACTTATTGACGAAAACGGAAACCTTATCTATGTAACAACCAATAGAGGTTATAAATTAGAAATCGATTCTAATTTCAATCTTCCCACTAAATTCGAAGTATCAATTAGTAAACCTCTTACCGAATTTCAAAAAGATGCCATAGAATTAGTAAGTAAAATTACGAAATGGGAAATAAAACGACATAACGAATCGAATATTCCTGTGACTAGTATGAGAGGTTTTAATATCTCTTTTGACAATGAAACTCATAAATGGCAATATAAATTGTAAAATACTTGTGCCAACACCAGTAACCGTTGCACAACGCTCTAAAAATTTATGATCGAAAGATATTTAAGCCCTTTTTAGGGCTTTTTTAATTTTCTTAAACTGTCATTTAATTAAAATTTGGTTGGTGGAAATTGAAGATTATTAGGTTTTGGAGTCCATTTAATTTAGAAAATATAAGACCAAGTGCTTTTGCCTTGGTTTTTGACAGTTTCTGTGTAAACTTCAAGTACTTTTTAAGATTGTATGCCATGGCAGCTAAATGCATAACTTTATTTGCTTGTTTTATCCCTATGGTATTTATTTTTCGTAAGCCCATAAATTGGGTGAGTGTTCCAAAAACGGGTTCTACCGTACTTTGCCGTTTGCCTTTCATATAGCTGCCTTTCGGACTGTTTACACGTTTTATATTACGTTCATATTCTGCTTTGTAATACGTTACAGAAAACTTTTTCTCTTTGGCAGTTTTACCCAAACAGCTCAACTTTATGGGGCAGTCCTTACATTGATGGGTCGTGCCGCGATATTCCTTTTTTAAGGTTCCAGTACGGTAATCGTTAAACACTTTTTTAAAAGGGATAATCTCGCCTTGAGGACAAACATAATGGTCTTGATCTCTATTATGATGAAAGTTATCTGGACCGCCTTTGTAGGTGCCGTGAGGTGGAATAAAACTTTGTAAGTTAATCTGCTCCAAAAAAGCATAATTCTCTCCGCTACTGTAGCCCGTATCAGCCACGCAATTATGCCAAAGTAATCCGAAACGGTTTAACCTCGGCTTTAAACGCCCTACTATATCTTGTAAAAACTGATTATCTCTTTTATCGGCATGGTAAGCCCGAATATCCGTTATAACATGGTGTCCCGTATCTACACTTAATTGGCTCATGTAATTAAGCTTTCTAGCTTTTCCTGGTTTAACACTAATGCGTGCATCTGGATCAGTGGGACTGTAATGGGTTTTATTACTCGTATATTTACTGCCTTTATTTCCTGCTCCTTGACGCTTATCTTGGTCTTTTGCCCATTTTTTATTTCTGCTCTTTATTGCTCCAAGTTCCTGCTTATTAGCACTAATAGTTTGTTGATCTTTACTGGCCTTATTTTCTTTGCTTTTTCGTAACGGAACTTCTTTACCCATGGCACTAATGTGCCTTATTTTCTGTAAATGTGAAGCTAGATCCTCTTCAGGTACTTTAAGTTCTAAACTATCCATGGAAGCATTCGCTTTTATAGGTGCTGAATCTATAGCTTGTGTATGGCCACTAACCATACCTTTTTCAATACACATGTGCAGCACATTAGTAAAAACTTCTTCAAATATACTTTCTGGAAAAAGCTGCCGTGTTCGGCTAATGGTAGAATGCCAAGGTAATTCATCATCCAAATCATAATCAATAAAAAATAGAATATCCAAACGCATACTACTATGTTGGATTAATTTCCTATCGCTGATGATGTTCTCCAAGTAACCAACCAAACACAGTTTAAAAAAAAACCACAGGATCAATACTCTTTTGACCTGTAACACCGTAAAACGGCTCGGTTAATTTGTATAAATAACTTAAATCTAATACGCTTTTAAGCTGTCGATAAAAGTTGTACTCTGGTACACGTTCGCTCAATAAAAATTCTGTAAACAGCTTCTCCTGATATATCTTTTTTCCTTGCATATCATTAAGTTAATAATTTATATTGCGCGTTTATAACCTTTGTATTAAATTTATCAACAGAGTTGTGCAACAGGCACAAAGTGTAAAAAACATTGCTTATTTTAGTTCGATCGTTTGGTCGTTGCTCTTTTGCTAGCTTCTGATTTTCCTGCGGAAAATCCTCGCGTACAAAATC
>NZ_FNQK01000032.1 GCF_900107625.1 Bizionia paragorgiae | reverse complement strand
CCAGACCCTGACTTTAACGGAACGGATACGTTTGATTATACTGTCACCTTCACATTGCCAGATGGTACGGTTGGGACTGAAGTTGCTACTGTTACAATAATTGTTAGTCCTATAGTAGACGTAGAAGAAGATTCTGCAGTTACTTTGGAAGATATAGCTGTCGTAATTGATGTCTTAGCGAATGATACTTTTGATCCTTCTACTACAGTAGAAGTAACAGGGGTTACAAGTCCGGCAAACGGAACGGCTGTGATTAATCCAGACGGAACGGTAACGTATACACCAGATGGAGGTTTTGTAGGTACCGATACCTTCCACTATACTGTAACAGTTACCCATGCAGATGGCTCAACAACTACGGAATCTACTACAGTATCAGTAACTGTTTATCAACTACCAGAAGTTACTATCGGTGACGTGACAGTAGATGAGGGAGCAGGGACAGTTACGGTTCCAGTGACACTTGATGTGCCAACAATTGAAGATGTAGTAATAGATATTATTACCGTAGCAGGAACAGCAGGAACAGATGACTATACGGAAACAACAATAACAGTGACAATTCCAGCTGGAAGTATATCGGTAGATGTAGTAATTCCGATTACCGATGACAATATCGATGAGCCAACTGAAGAGTTTACTGTTGAAGGAACTGTAACAAGTGGAAACACAACCAATACAGATCCAGTAGGAACTGTAACCATATTAGACAATGACGGTACCCCTACAGTTACTATTGGTGATGTAACAGTGGATGAAGGGGCAGGAACAGTAACGGTACCTGTAACTATCGATGTGGTAAGCTCAGAAGATATAGTAATAGATATCATTACCGTAACAGGAACAGCAGGAACGGATGATTATACCGAAACAATCGTTACGGTGACTATTCCAGCCGGAAGTACAGCGACAGAAGTTGTGATTCCAATTACAGAAGACGATATTTCTGAAGGGGATGAAACATTTACTGTAGAAGGAACTGTAACCAGCGGAAATACAACCAATACAAATCCAGTAGGAACCGTTACCATTCAAGATTGTCTGTCGTATCCTGATGGTGATTGTGATAATGATGGTGTTTCTAATGAAGATGAAATTGCTAGTGGTACAGATCCTAATGATCCGTGTGATGTAGTAATCGGAAATCAAGACCCTAATGCAGATTTAACAGCTTGGAATGCATTAGACTGTGATGGAGATGGTGTTGTTAATGGAGATGAAGTTAGCCCAATTAATGGCGGAACTCCTACAGACTTTAATGATCCATGTGATTTAAATATGGAAGATGTTACAGTAGAGCAATCTGAAGAATGGTATAATGGCGACTGTGACCAAGATAATGTCCCTAATGGTGAAGAGTTCCCTTACGGAGATACAGATGGTGATGGTATACCTAATTATTTAGATCCAGATGATGATGGAGATGGTGTAGATACGATAAACGAAGACTATACTGATACCGATCTTTCCGATGGTGTTGTAGATCCAACAGGGAACGGTGATCCAACTGATGATGATACAGATGGTGATGGTGTTCCAGATTATTTAGATCCGGATGATGATGGTGATGGTATTCCTACTATCTTAGAAGGTGCAGACCCTAACGGTGATGGTATCGGTTTCGGAGGTGATGCAGTAGATAGTAATGGTAATGGTTTACCAGATTACTTAGAAGTGAATAATACCGGGGTATTAGGTGTTGGTAGTCTTGAAGTATTTAATGTGATTACTCCAAATGGTGATGGTGACAACGATGAAATGGTAATTGGTAATATAAATCTTTACCCAAACAATACACTTAAAATCTATAACAGATGGGGCGTACTTGTTTATGAAACTAGTGGTTATGGTCAAAATGATAACTATTTCAGAGGAGAGTCTGAGGGTAGAGTAACTATTTCAAAAGAAAAACAATTACCTGTAGGGACTTACTTCTATATCCTAGAATATAAAATAGACGAGACTGGAGAGGATAAGTCTAAAGCAGGATATTTATATATTCAACGTTAATAAAACTTAATAAAGGAGATGACTAACCATCATCTCCTATAATTATAATTTTAGAAAAATGAAAAACAGATTATTAATTATTGTACTCCTTACAAGCCTCAGTTTTTTGTCTGAAACTAAAGCACAGCAGGACGCTCAGTACACACAGTATATGTATAATACAATGAGTGTTAACCCAGCTTATGCAGGTCAGAGAGAAACTTTTAGTGCGTTACTTTTGCATAGATCGCAGTGGGTAGGATTAGAAGGAGCTCCTAAAACACAAACGCTGAATGTGCATGCGCCCTTAGATTATGACGGACGCTTAGGTTTAGGTCTATCAATTATAAATGATGAAATCGGACCGACAAAGGAAACGCATTTTGATATCGATTTTTCATATACTATTCATACCTCTTACGAAGGTCGTTTTTCGTTCGGTTTAAAAGCCGGTGGTCATTTAATGGATGTAGATTATAATAAACTTAATAAGTATAATCCTAATGATGTATTATTACAATATAATATTGAAAATAGATTTGAGCCTAATGTAGGGATTGGTTTTTATTATCGAAATGGTGATAAATGGTATGTCGGATTATCGGCTCCTAACATATTGGAAACAGATCATTTTGGAAATAATGAAGATCAAATTTATTCGGTAGCTTCCGAACAAATTCATTATTATTTAATTGGTGGTTATGTGTTTGATGTGAATCCAGATTTAAAATTAAAACCTGCTATGTTATTTAAAGGTGTGCAAGGCGCCCCTTTACAAGCAGATGTATCAGTGAATGCCTTGTTAAAAGAAAAACTAACTCTAGGTGTCGCTTATAGATGGAGTGCTGCATTTAGTGGGTTATTAGGTTATCAGTTAACTCCAGACTTAATGCTAGGTGTCGCTTATGATAAAGAAGTAACAGATTTAGGAAAGACTAAGTATGAAAAGGGATCTTTTGAATTCTTTTTACGTTTTGAATTATTTAAAAATTCAACAATCCTATCACCAAGATTCTTTTAATTACAGAATTAAAACTTTACTATGAAAACTAAAATACAACTCATTCTTTTAACCTTAATGCTGAGCCTGAATGCAGTAGTAGGACAAGAGCGCGGAAAAAAGAATACCCGGGTCGATAGAGATTATAATAATCAATCATATATGGAGGTTATTAAAGACTTGGAAAAATATGTAGAAAAAAATGAGGCAACCCCTCAAGTGCTAGCTAGGTTGGGTAATTCCTATTACTTTAACGCCAATATGGAAGAGGCTTCCAAATGGTACGAATTGCTGATTCAAAAAGATGTTGACATCGATACGGAGTATTATTACAGGTATGCAATGGCTTTGAAGTCAACAGGTAAATACGAGATGGGAAATAAGTACATGAAAAAATTTGCGACATTAAACCCAACGGATTCGCGAGCTGTTAAATTTTCAAATTCACCAGATTATTTAACAACAATTGATAAATTGTCAGGAAATTTCTATGTGGAAAATTTGTCAACAAATACAAAATATTCTGATTTTGGAACCTCTTATTTTAATGATGGAATTGTTTTTGCATCGTCTAGAGGTGAAGGTAAATTGTATAAATGGAACGATCAACCATTTTTAGATCTTTACTTTAAAGCAGATACCTCTCAGGTGGCCGAGCTCTTTTCTGATAAAATTAATACGAGATATCACGAGTCATCAACAACGTTTACTAAGGATGGTAAAACCATGTATTTTACTCGAAATAATTATTATCAAGGAGAAACTAAAAAAAGTGAACGTAAAGTCATAGGTCTTAAAATTTATAGAGCCACTTTAGAAGACGGAGAATGGCGTAATATTGAAAGTCTCCCTTTTAATAATGACAACTATAATGTAGCACATCCAGCGCTTAGTCTTGACGAGAAAAAACTCTATTTTGCTTCAGATATGGAAGGGTCTATAGGAGGATCGGATCTTTATGTTGTAGATATTAATGAAGATGGGAGCTTTGGAATCCCTAAAAATTTGGGAGATATTATTAATACCGAAGGAAGAGAAAACTTTCCCTATATAAGTAATAACGGTACGCTCTATTTTTCATCCGATGGTCATTTAGGTTTAGGGGGCTTGGATATATTTTATGCGAATATTGAAAGTAAAACCCCACAAGTCTTAAATTTAGGGAAAACTATTAATAGCCCGGCAGATGATTTTGAATTTATAATCGATGAGTTTAAAAATACAGGATATTTAACGTCCAATCGTAAAGGAGGCCAAGGAGATGATGATATTTATAAATTTAAAAGAGAAGCTTGTAACCAACTTATTTCAGGATCACTTGTAGACAATAGAATTAATCAAGAAATTGTTGCAGCAGAAATTGTTATCTATGATATAGAAACTAATGAAGAAGTATATCGCTTTGAATCGGATAAAAACGGTACGTTTAGCTATAATTCTAATTGTAGAGAGGACAAGTATAAAGCAGTGGCGACGAAAGAAGGTTTTGAGCCAGAAACACTATTTTATCTTGTAGATCCAAACAATCCTAATGATATAAATTTAGTGTTTAACCTAACGCCAACCTTCCCATTAGTCAAAGAAGAAGCAGCTCCTATAGGAACGGATTTAACCGATTTATTAGATTTAGATCCAATTTACTTTGATTTCGATAAATCACACATTCGTTTGGATGCTCAGAAAGAACTAGATAAAGTTATTCGTTATTTAATAGCGCATCCAGAAGTGAAATTAGATGTACAATCGCATACCGATTCTCGAGGTACTAAGGGCTATAATATGGCGCTTTCAGAACGTAGAAATCGTGCGACTAAGCAATGGCTAATTGAAAAAGGAGACATTTCTAGCAACCGTATATCGGGTAAAGGTTATGGAGAAAGCCAATTGGTAAATACTTGTGATGGAACAGTAAGTTGTACAGAAGAAGAACATCAAAAAAACCGTAGAAGTATGTTTATAATTTCAGCTAATAAATAATAGCGTAATAGAAGATATTTTAATAAAAAAGCACCTTCCTATGGGAGGTGCTTTTTTGATTTGTATGGTAATCCTTAAAAATTAATTAAAAAGGGTGATTAATAAGGGCTATTTTGTAAATTTGAAAAAACTCATATTAAAAATCAATATGCTGGAAGAACAGGTTATTTTAGTTAATGAAAAGGACGAACAAATCGGATTAATGGCTAAGATGGAAGCGCATGAGAAAGCGTTACTCCATCGCGCTTTTTCTGTATTTGTGTTTAATGATAAAAATGAATTACTATTACAACAACGTGCATTATCTAAATACCACACTCCTGGATTATGGACAAATACTTGTTGTAGTCACCAACGTGAAGGCGAAAGTAATTTAGAAGCTGGAAAACGTCGATTGCAAGAAGAGATGGGATTTGTAACCGAGCTTGAAGAACGCACGTCTTTTATTTATAAGGCACCGTTTGATAACGGACTAACCGAACATGAATTCGACCATATTATGGTCGGTTATTTTAATGACGAGCCTCAAATAAACCCAGAAGAAGTTGAAGCCTATAAGTGGATGCTGTTAGAAGACGTTAAAACAGACATGAAACGTAATCCAGAGCTTTATACCGCATGGTTTAAAATTATATTTGAAAAATTTTATGACTTTATAAATATTGAAAATGAGAGTTACCGTAAGTAGAAAAGCACATTTTAACGCAGCACATAGATTGCATAACAAAGCATGGTCTGATGAGAAAAATAAGGCTGTCTATGGTTTGTGTAACAATCCAAATTATCATGGTCATAATTATGAAATTATAGCTAGTGTTACAGGGAATATTGATGAAGAAACCGGCTATGTCATAGATATTAAAACATTAAAAAACATTATCAAACTTGAGGTTGAAGATGCTTTCGATCATAAAAATCTAAATTTAGACGTTCCTGAATTTAAAAATGTAATCCCAACCGCTGAGAATATTGTAGTGGTGATACACAATAAAATAAAAAATAAACTTAAAGAAGGCTTGGATTTAGAAGTCACACTTTACGAGACGCCCCGTAACTTTGTTAGTTACGCCGGGGAATAAATAGTTACTATGGCGAAAACCTTTTATCCGCTTAAATTTACTCCTATTTTAAAAGAAAAAATTTGGGGAGGAACAAAATTAAAAACACTTCTTAATCGAAAAAGTAATCTTCCAAATATTGGAGAAAGTTGGGAAATTAGTGGCGTTAAGGATGATACTTCCTTAGTAAGTAATGGAGAGTATAAAGGTGTTTCTTTAAATACACTTCAAAACACTTTAAAAGGGGACCTTGTAGGACATAAAAATTATACTGTTTTTGGTGAGAAGTTTCCACTGCTTATTAAATTTATAGATGCTAAAAGAGATTTGTCTATTCAGCTTCATCCTAATGATGCTCTTGCGACAAAACGTCATAATTCCTTTGGGAAAACCGAAATGTGGTACGTTTTACAAGCTAATGATGATGCGAACTTAATCGTCGGTTTTAATCAAAAGGTTGATAAGGCATTATTTCAAAAACACGTTAAAGATAAAACCTTGACCCAAATTCTCAATACTGAAAGCGTTAAAGAAGGTGATGCTTATTTTATTGGAGTGGGGCGTGTTCATGCCATAGGAGCAGGGGTGATGTTAGCCGAAATACAACAAACAAGCGACATTACTTATCGTATATATGATTGGGATCGAGTAGACGAACAGGGAAAGCCTAGAGAGCTTCATACAGAATGGGCTTTAGAGGCTATTGATTTTAATATGAGTAATGATTTTAAGTTACCCTATTCCAAATCTAAAAATGAAACCAATAGAATTGTAAGCTGTAGTTACTTTACCACAAATTATATTCACTTAGAAGACGAAACTATAGTCAAGAAAAATACTTATGACTCTTTTATTGTATATATGTGTGTAGATGGTGAGGCCACTATTGTTTATCACAATGAAAAAACAAAATTAGTTAAAGGAGAAACTGTGTTATTGCCGGCAGCCCTACAAGAATTTGAAATTACCTCGAAAAAAGGTAAACTATTAGAAGTTTATGTGTAATTTTGCACTCAAATTAAATTAAAAAATATTATGGCAAACAAAAGAGACCTTAAAAAAGATATAAACTACGTATTAGGAGATATTATCGAAGCAGTTTACGTATGGCAATATACTAACTCTGACAAAGATCCTAAAGCTAGTGAAGCAATTATAGACGAGGCAATCGTAACTTTTGATGAATTAATTGAAAAAGTTAACGATAGAAAAGTTGAGAACAAAAAAGCTCATTTTAAGGCTATTAACACAGAGCTTGAAGAAAAGGGGCGTGCGCTAATTGAAAAAATTAATAATTTAGGATAAAAATCTTGAAAAAAAGTTTGCAGATATGAAATTCAATATTATATTTGCACTCGCTTTGCCGATGTAGCTCAGCTGGCTAGAGCAGCTGATTTGTAATCAGCAGGTCGTGGGTTCGAGTCCCTCCATCGGCTCAAAGTTAAAAACCACTCTTTTTAGAGTGGTTTTTTTGTTTCTTTTACTACCGACTAGAGCATCTAAATTTCTTTACTTAAAGGCTAATTTAGGATCATTCCTAAATGTTGTGTTTATGCAAAAATTGTGGTCAGTCTATAAAGGAAGAATTCTACATTTTTCACACCTCTAAACTGAGCTCTAAAAGCTTTTATTTTAGCATTAAATGATTCAGCGGATGCGTTTGTGCTTCTATTTATAAAATAGTTTAGGATCGATTTATAATTGAGGGATATAGTGTTGGCAATTGTATTGAATGAGCTGAAGCCCGTGTTTTCAACGTCTTTGTACCAATGTGCCATTTTTGTGTATGCTATTTGTATAGAAGTTGTCTTATTGAATATATTTCTGAGCCCCTTTACTAGGTCGAAAGCGACCTTTATATCGGGATATTGGGCGAATAATATTT
>NZ_FNQK01000040.1 GCF_900107625.1 Bizionia paragorgiae | reverse complement strand
TAAACTAAATTTAAAAGGAATGAGCCCGATTGAATATCGAGCTCATTATTATCAAAATTAATTATAAATTTGTCTAGCCTTTTGGGTGCACTCCATTTTCCATTCGGTTTTTATTTGCTAAATTAGGTGCTTAAACACGCCACTAATCATACACAAAACCGTTAGCCACAAGTTGACCAGACCAACGAAAATTAGTGATAAATTCTAATTTTTAGATTTTTAATAAACGAATTTCAATCCGAATATATAACTTAAACTGAAAAATGAAATTTCTGATTAACAAACCGCATCTGATTTTTTTACTCGCAATTCCGATTATAATGCTGATTGGAATTTTGAGTGATGATGCCGTATTGGATATAAATGTCCACGACACTTATTACATAATTGCATATTACCATTTAGCAACGCTGATTTCAATTCTTTTCGGAATAATTGGAATTGGATATTGGTTTATGCTAAAAGCAAACAGAAAGCTATCCAAAAGGCTGAATCTGATTCACATTGCGCTGACTTTTGGCGGAATTTTACTCATATGGATTTTGGCACAACTTTTCCGAGAATCAATAATGGAATATAATTTCAATAATAATCTGACTTTAGCAATTTATTTAATAGCTTTAATTGCAATTTTCGGACAAATAATTTATCCGATTAATATAATAAGCGGAATAATAAAAAAACGGAATAAAACCAGTGGCTAACAACGTGTATAATTAATGGCTGGTTCTTGCCTACTTACGAAAGTCCTCGCGGACTTTCTATCTGTGTTTTATTTACTAACTTTAGTGCTTAATCAACGCCACTAATCATACACAACAACGTTAGCTTTAATGCTGGAGCAAGTTTGCGGTTTGAAAAAAGCCTGGTTTATTTTTCGATTTTTTTTTAGAATTTTAAGTAAGATAAATCAGAAAAACGGTGTGTCGAATTTCAAAAATTTTCGGAATTATCACTCATATGTAGAATGAAATACAACTGCGGAATTGCTCACTCAAACTCTGAATTGAATTGCGTCTGACTTTTTAGCTCGTTTGCGGAATCGAAAACTGAATTGGAAACTGAATTAGAAACTCGGAATCTCACGCAATCGGAATTTAGCGAGTTGCGGAATTGCTTACTCTAATCTGAATTTAAATATTGCGGAATTTGAGCAAGTTTACGGAATTGAAAACTGCGGAATTTACTCTAACTTTGAAAACAAAAATTAGCAAAAAAACATAAATCGGAATGAATTATTAAGCAGATAAAAAAGCACTAAAAGCTAACAACGTGTATAATTAATTGCTTTTTTTAGATTACGTGCGAAAATTCCGCTGGAATTTTCTCGGGTTCGGTCAATTTTTGCTAAATTAGTTGCCAAACCGCGCAACTAACCATACACAAAACCGTCAGACTGTCTCAAAACTTAATAAGTTTGTTGAAAACTCATTGCACTCTCTTTAGATGCTGCCTTGGTTATTTGTATCTTAAGGTATGGAA
>NZ_FNQK01000035.1 GCF_900107625.1 Bizionia paragorgiae | reverse complement strand
ACACATAATAAATACGTGTCGTCTAAATCGAAAGATGGCAACATGTTTACTTGCAATGTAAGCTCTGCTGTTTCGTAACACTCAGAACTATCTACCATGTTTCCGGTACCGTCATCCACCATCGTATCGTTATCTACACGCACAATGATAACCTGTGGGTTTACTGTGTTTTCGTATAAGAATGGTAATGGGTTTGTTCCCGCATCAGCATCTGCTTGATTATCGTAATACGTCACCGTGTAGTTTACTGGATCTTGTCCGTCTAACACAAATTCATTTTGCGTTGCTAAATCAAACTGTGCACTATTATTTGTTGTATCTCCATCAAAGTCCATTTCATCATCACAGACCTCATAAACAATTGGTACTAAATCTGGATTGGCTTGTGCTGCTTCATGAACGGCTATATTAAAGCTTACTGTTGCAATATCACAACCGGTATCCGTATTAATTATGTTTACATAAATCACTTGCGGATTTGTCGTGTTGGTGTACAATGTTGTTAATGCATTGATACCTTGTTCTGCTTCTGTTACTGTTTCGTGGTACGTTACATTAAATAGTGTTGGATCTTGTCCGTTTAAAATCTCATCAGTCTTTGTTGAAAAATCAAATTGTGCAAAGCCATCCGTATTTAATTCACAGATAATATAATCGCTTACTGGCACCACTTCTGGTAATGGGTTGACGATTAAATCAAAGTCTTCTAAACTATAACATCCTGTTCCGTTTAATCCTGTTTCGTCGTCTCCATTAGTGACACGCACATAGATTGTTTGTGGGTTAATAGCAACACCTACGTTATTAGGATCTTCGTTACTGTGTTGTGTTGGGTCTGCAATTGCATTGGTTCCTGTTACAGCATCCTCTTCACTTGTATAGTAACTTAGGTGAATTGGGTTACTTGCATCTTCTCCGTTTATGATATAAGCCGCATTAACTGTTAAGTCAAAGACTTCTATCATGTCTCCTGTTGCGTTATCGTCGCATAAAATAAGATCGGCTGGATCTTCTCCTGGCGATGGGTTATTTAACACGCGAATAGTAACTGTTGTAAATGAATAGCATCCGGTATCTAAATCGGTAACTCTTACAAATAAGGTTTGTGGCCCCATCACCTCATTAGTATAGTTTGTTGGGTCTGCAATAACATTTGTTCCTGCTTGCGCATCGGCTAATGTCGTGTAGTACTCTACTGTCCAACTTGGGTTACCATTTACTATTTCAGAATCTTCAACCGTTAAATCGAAAGCTGTAAATCCGTCATTATCTTCATGGTAATCGGCGTCTAAATCATCACATTGTGATAAAGTATGATCGTAATTCGGGTTGATTACCGGTGGTAATGCCACTTCTATAACAAACGATCCTGTGCTTACACATCCATTGGCAACACTTTCTAAACGCACATAAATTGTTTGTTGAGGCGTTGTTGCGTTGGTGTAGTTTGCAGTGTTTACTATTGGGTTATTCCCTGAATCAGCATCGGCTTGATTTAGGTGGTATGTTAAAGTAAAATCTCCTACTGCTTGTGTTCCGTAAATTTCTGGAGCCACTACAGTATCAAAATCAAACTGTGCATAACCATCATCATCGCTATCACAAACAATATAGTCTGCTATATCTAACGGTACTACTGGTGATGGTAACACCACTAAGTCTAGCTCTACAATTGTATAACAACCTGTTCCTGGTGTTGGCGTAACGCCCGTGTTTTCTGCTCGTACATAAATGGTTTGTAAGTTGGCAACAATATTGTTATACGGACTCGCTAAAGCGTTTGTTCCTGCTTCTGCATCGGCATACGTTTCGTGGTAACTAAGAGTTACTCCGGCTTCTCCGTTTAAGATGATTGCTGTTTGACTTGATAAATCGAATAATGCAAAACCATCATTCTCTTCATCACAAACTTCTAAAGGATCTGGGTTAGCCACTGGTGATGGTAGTGGCGTTACACGTAAATCTAAAGTGATTGTACTTACACATCCAGTAACATCATTCTCTGCACGGATATAAATTGTTTGCGGATTGCTCGTGTTTACATACGGACTAAAAATCTCGTCGGTATCCGTATCGGCTCCAACTTGAGTTGAATGGTAACTCAGAGTAATTCCCGTTTGTCCGTTTAAAATTTGTGCGTTTGCAGCTTCTAAATTAAAAGCTTCTTGCCCATCGTTTAAAGTTACAGCATCACAAAGTGTTAATGGTGTTGGTTGTACTAATACTGGTAACGGATTAACAATAAGGTCTAAAGTCGTTATTGAGAAACATCCTGTGGCATTGTCCTCTACACGTACCCAAAGCGTTTGCATATCTTGAACGATATTTACATAAGCATTTGGTGATGCTATAGCGTTATTTGGTACCATAGCATCAGCTTCTAACTCATAAAAAGTTACCGTGTATAAGGTTGGGTCCAACCCGTTTAGGATCTCTGTGTTTTTAGTTGGTAAATCAAAAATAGCATACCCATCATCATTATCATCACAAACCTCCAATGGGGTTGGGTCGATAATCTCAGGTGTTGGGTTTACTATCAATTGTAGTTCTACATAACTTGCACAGTTTGTAGAGATTGTCGGACTCTCGATACGCACATAAATCGTTTGCGTATCAACAACGATGTTGTTATACGGACTCGTTAAAGGGTTTACATCGTTTTGAGAATCGGCTAAAGTTTCGTGATAGGTTACAACTAATGTATTATCACCTCCATTTATTTCTAACTCGGCATCCTCTAAAGTGAACACTCCAAATCCATCGCTATCCGGATCACAATACTCTAATGGCGCTGGAGTATAAGCTATTGGAGCATCTTCAACTTGTAAGTCTAAGGTCGTCGTATCAAAACATTGCGTCGTTATGTCTCTTACGTTGACATAAACCGTTTGTGGGTTAGAGATGTTTGTATAAGGTATTGGTAACGGATTTACTTGCGCATCGGCATCAGCTTGTGTTAAGTAATACGTTACGGAGTAGTTGGGATTACCTCCTGAGATTTCATTATTCTTGATACTTAAATCAATTTCTGTAAAACCATCTGGAGTTCCATCGTCACAAACACCTAATACTGTTGG
>NZ_FNQK01000036.1 GCF_900107625.1 Bizionia paragorgiae | reverse complement strand
AACGGTTTTGTGTAAGGAACGTTGCGATTTTGTACGCGAGGATTTTCCGCAGGAAAATCAGAAGCTAGCAAAAGAGCAACGACCAAACGATCGAACTAAAATAAGCAATGTTTTTTACACGGTGTTGGGTTTTAGTGCTTTTTATCCACTGGGTATTTTGTTCAGATTACTCTTTTATCGATTGTGTTTTTATTCCGCAAACTTGCTCAAATTCCGCAATATATTTAATTCAGATGGCGAGTGAGCGATTCCTTAACTTGCTACATTCCGCTTATAGTTTGGTTAAGTTTTAATTCAGATTCTGCAAACGATCTAAAATAGTCAAGGTTAGTTGTTCAATATTTTGATTCCGCAAACCTGCTAAAAATCGGCTGTTGTTTTTCAGTATAAGAATTGAATTTAAGCCGGAACTTTGGATTGGTAACAGGCGTTTCCGCATTAAACCCAACGTTTATGTGTATGAGTTGTGGCGTGGACTAATAACGGACAATTCCAAACGGTCAACTGCCTGTGGAAAATCCGCAGGATTTTCCAAGTAGACACAGACCCAGCCATAACTTATAGCATTCATGAAAAAGCAGCGAGTCTCGTATCTTTAAAGTTCATCAAAACAATTAGATATGAAAACTGAACCCACTGCTCACCCAAAATTACACATTGGCATCGACATTCACAAGCGTAGCTGGAAAGTGCACTGTGCGACCGATTTTTTCATCGGCAAATCTTTTTCCATGCCGCCCGATCCAAAGGTCCTCTACGATTATGTGCAGAAAAACTTTGCGGGCTATGAAGTTTCCACCGCCTACGAAGCTGGCTGCTGCGGCTTTTCCGCCCATCGCATCTTCGAGGCGTTCGGATGGCGTTCTGTCGTTGCCAATCCCGCCGATATACACCGTCGAGGAAAGGAAAAATACTCTAAGACCGACCGTATCGATGCCCAGCTTATCGCGAGGGAACTCAAGGATGATTGGCTCAACTCCATAAAGGTGCCCGATGTCCAGCGTGAGGCACTTCGCAGCCTTTTCAGGAGGCGCAACGATATCGTTAAGGACATACGGCGCAATAAAAGCAGAATCAAAATGCAACTCCTTTATTTTGGCATTACGATTCCCGAAGAGTTTGACAAAGACAACTGGAGCCATAACTTCAGGAACTGGGTGGCTGGCGTGGACTTCGCCCATCCAACTGCCAAGTCTACGCTTGAGGGCAGGATGCGCACCTTCAGGTTTCTGGACAAGGAAAAAAGAGAGGTTTCTAACGAACTTCGTGCCTATTGCCGTAAACATTACAAAACCGACTATAACCTATTGCGCAGTGTTCCCGGTATTGCGGGGATTGTTGCCTGTGGTATTTTAAGCGAGCTTGGCGATCTACGCCGCTTTAGCACCATTAAACATCTTGCAGGCTATCTGGGTCTTGCTCCTGGTATATACCAGAGTGGTGATAACTCTCGAGATACGGGGATTACAAAAAGGGCAAACAAAATTATGCGCAGTTATTTTGTGGAGGCATCGTGGCAGGCCATACGCGCAGACCCAATTATGCAGGCCTATTACAGAAAACATCTGCCCAAGGACTCCAAGACAATCATTATAAAAATTGCACGCAAATTGGCAAGCAGGACATTGGCCGTAATAAAGACGGGAATTCCCTATCAAGCGGGCGTGATACAATAAATAAAAAAGGAATATTAACAATAACAGAGCTCACATAAATACTATTTCCCGGATTACAAAACACCGTTTGTGACCTTCGCCCAAGGCGGAAGGATCACTTTTATAAACAGTGACCGGGTTATTATAACTTACAATCATAAAGATGCTGGTGGCCGCGCTTCACGCTGGACCACACATAGGATGCGGAGCAAGTTATTTAAAGGCATTGAAATATTGATAAACCTAAAGGTATTATCAACATTTCAACACCACACAATCATCATTATGAGATAATTAGAAAATAAATATTATATTTGAAGAACGGGATAAGTGCTTTTCATAGGACACGGTGTTGGCAGTAGTTATTTGGTTTTCGGTATTTTATTATTAAAACATATCTCCGGGTTTTAATTTCATCTGTTTTCGTAAATATTTTATCTTTTCTTCTTTATTCATTCCTTTGATAGAGTCGTAGAAATTTAGATATATCATTTCTTGTTCTTCATTATTAATTTTTGCTCTTATGCTTTTTCTTATTAACAATTCAGATTTAAAATTGACATTAAACCGTTTATTGTTAGTAGCTTTATAAAGGCTGTCGGTAATAGATTTACTTATATCTGTAGCGATGTTATAATCTAGAGTATATAATTGTTTTTGAATACTGTCTTCATTTATTTGTTTAACATTGAATCTGTTATTTTTATTACTTAAAGTGTGTCTTTTGTAATAATAAAAGTCTCGTGTCATAAATGGAAAAATATGATTTCTATACTTAATGATAGGTTGAATACGCCAATAAGCATTATCTCCATTTTTCTGATAGTTGTTTTCTGTTTTTAATTTTTTACTCGGATTCCAAAAATCATTCAATTCTAAATTTTCAAGATTATATAAAAGATACTTTCCATAATTAGAACCATTAGATTTTCCTTCATAAATACTAGAAATTTTTAAAGCGCTTAATCTATTGTTATAAATTGTTAATTGATATGGAATGTATACATAAATGCTATCTCTATATGGTCTAATTTTACAAGGTAGATTTTTAGCTTTTGTATTTTCTACGTAGTACTTTGGTTTAATGTATTTAAATATAATTATAATAGCTATGGATAAAATAATTGTTAATGCTATTTTTTTGCTGTTAACCTTAATTATCATATGTTTTTAGATTTTCACTCTCTAACTAAAGAGATATTTATGCTATTTAAAAAACCAACAGGATTATTGAATTCTAGCAGGCTCTGTTTAATTACTGCTAACGGTTTTGTGTAAGGAACGTTGCGATTTTGTACGCGAGGATTTTCCGCAGGAAAATCAGAAGCTAGCAAAAGAGCAACGACCAAACGATCGAA
>NZ_FNQK01000039.1 GCF_900107625.1 Bizionia paragorgiae | reverse complement strand
AGACATTCCTTTTTAGGGAACAAAACTATCAAAGAATTTGAATTAGATATGTATAATCATGAACTAGCAGCTTAGTCATTCAACTAATTGTCCAGGTTTTTGTTGCTAGTCCATACCGGATGCACATGACCAAGAAATAATGGGTGAAAATTCAAATGCAGACCAATTATCAATTGAGCAATTGGTAAATGAACTTCGAATTGTACGCCAATCAACACTAATGATGTTTGAATCTTTTAATAAAAAAATACTGAAAACAAACTGCAAATTTTTTGAATATGAAATGCCTCTTTACGCCATTGGTCTGACAATAACGGCACATCAAATTCATCACCTTAACATTCTAGAAGAAAGGTATGTGCCACTAGATAAATAAAGGACGGGTCATTTTTATTACATCCTCATTATACATGTGTTGTAAGGCCGATAGTACTAATAAAATATAAAATTAAATAAAAGATGAGTCAATCAGCAATAAGTGTTTTTATTTACGGTATCTATCTGGCGTTTATTGGATTAATGCTCTTATTTGTTCCAAATGTGTTACTTAACTTATTTGATATAGAGTCTACTAGTGAAGTTTGGATTAGATTTGAAGGCGTTTTATTACTATCAACTGCTGTCTACTATTTCATTGGTGCCAAATATGAGCTTATTGTGATCTTAAAGACAATAGCTTTTATTCGATTTACAGTAATTGTTTTCTTTACTGCATTTGTGTTGCTAGAATTAGTGCCTCCGAGAATAATAATAATCTCTGTAATAGACTTTTTAGGGGGCGCTTGGACCTACTTAATGTTAAAAAAAGAAGGGCATTTTGCAAGAAATAAAAAATAAACTATCTAGACATTAAATTGAAGATATATTTTCAATTTCCAACAAACTACCGTGGGAAAAAGTAAATTATATCACATGAACTTCTCACTAAAACACTTCAAAGAGTATAGCTAATGATTAATTATGTTTTGGCTATTTCCAATGTTAAGAAAGAGTGTGATTTTTTGCAGTAAAGGTTGAAAACTGTTGTTTATCAAGTGATTAAATTTAATAATATAGTATATTAGATGACATAGAGTTCGTTTTACTCAATTTGCTTACTCAAGAGGTTGAATGGAACAAAAACAAACTGAAAAGCAAAGGATATGTCAGGAAAACCGGCAGTAACTATAGGGAGCAACCATACTTGCTTAATGTGTAGCGGTACAATACCACATGTTGGAGGACCTGTTATTCAGGGGTCTCCAAATGTTTTTATAAATGGGAAATCTGTTGCAAGAATGGGAGATATGTGTACTTGTGTTGGTCCACCAGATGTCATTGCTACTGGAAATGCAACAGTTTTAATTAACGGAATACCCATAGCAACAGTTGGAGATATGACTGCTCATGGTGGAGTTCTTGTTTCTGGAGAAAACAACGTAATTATTGGAAGTAATACTCCTGAGCCTCTAAAAGCATTAATGCTAAGGTAATTCATCATCCAAATCATATTTATTAATAGTTTAGAAAAAGCATTAATGAATGTTATAAAAAAAGTTATGCAATTTATTATTCATGGTGTAGCAATGGGTATTAGAGAATCGCAAAACTTACAAAAATCAGACACCAACCCAACGCATACGCAAATTGCAAAAGACGATATGGAAAATCCTTTGCATTTATTAGCAGGTAATCTTGCCCGTATAGCAGTGGCAGATATTGGAAAACAATTTACCCAAGCAAAATTAGGAAGAACTTCAGAAATTGAAGTTATAGATTTAGCAAAAGAATACTTATCGCATCCTGCTGATGTTAATTGGATGGATGTTACTACCATGAAATGGGCAAGTACTTATATTGGTAGTATTAATAACGCAGAAAACAAAGGCTTTTTAGAAGCTTTTCAGAAAAAGCATCATGAACATAAAGAAGGCTTAAATGAAAATGCGCATGAGTTTTTAGAAAAAATATCTGAAAGCATTGGAGAGTTAAAAAAATTCTACGAAAAAGCAAAGGATATGGAAAAAGATTTAGAAATATCAGACACAATAAATGAATCTATTGATTATATTAAACAAAAAATAAAATTATTAATGGCAAAACTTATAGCTTACATATTCATAATTGGGCTTCTAACTCAATGTAACGGCCAACAAATGAAAGCAAAATCAACAGGCATGAAATCGCAAATAGAAAAATTTAATAAGCAAATGCATAGACTAGAGTTTAGAGAGGAAAAATTATTTTATAATGACAAGCATGTGAAATTAGACCAAAGCATGGCATATTATGAAGCAGTTTTTGGGAAAGACTACAT